>CAJUKP010000059.1 GCA_910587165.1 uncultured Duncaniella sp. | reverse complement strand
GCTCACCTCGACACTGCCAGTGTCGCGCTCTAGCCAGATGAGCTAATACCCCTTTGGTTGCTTTTGCGTTGCAAAGGTAGGGAGTTTTTTTGAGCTATGCAAGCGGTTGGGCGGATTTTTTGTAATTTTGTGAAAAATTTCTGTTGATTATGGATTCTACTGCCAGAAAGGTGCTTCTCGGGATGACTCCTGCGGAGCTTGAGAGTGTGGCTGCCGAGGCCGGACTGAGGCCGTTTGCCGCCAAGCAGATGGCCCGGCGCCTGTATGTGGGCCGTGTGAGTGATGTGGCCGGTATGACCGAGCTCCCCAAGGTGGCCCGCGAGTGGCTCGCGGCAAATTATACAGTGGGGCGTGAGGCTCCCCGCATGGAGAGCCGGTCGGCTGACGGGACGGTGAAGTATCTGTTTGCCACCCGCACAGCCCAGGTGGATTATCTCACCGGCGGAAGCCGCGGGGGCCACGATGTTGAGGCGGTCTATATCCCTGATCATGACAGGGCGACTCTATGTGTGTCGTCACAGGCGGGATGCCGTATGGGTTGCCGTTTCTGCATGACCGGACAGCAGGGTTTCCATGGGTCGCTCACGGCTGCCGGTATTCTCAACCAGGTGCTTTCGATCCCGGCGAGCGAGACTCTGACCAATATCGTGTTCATGGGGATGGGGGAGCCTATGGACAATGTCGGGCCTGTATTGCGGGCCATCGAGGTGCTCACAGCTCCGTGGGGGCTGGCGTGGAGCCCGAAGCGCATCACGGTGTCGAGCATAGGCAAGCTTGACACGCTCCGCCGTCTGCTTGACGAGACGAAGGTTCATGTTGCCATCAGTGTCCATTCGCCTTTCCCGTCGGAGCGGGAGGGGCTCATGCCTGTCGAGCGGGCGTTTCCTATCCAGGATGTGATGAAGGTGCTACGTGGTTATGATTTCGCCCATCAGCGCCGTCTGTCGGCCGAGTATATAATGTGGCGTGGCATCAACGATGATATGCGCCATGCCGATGCGCTCGCCCGTCTGCTCAAGGGCACGGCGTGTCGCGTGAATCTCATCCGTTTCCATGCCATTCCCGGTTTCGAGGGGGCCCCGGCCACACAGCAGGCCATGGAGGCTTTCCGCGACCGTCTGAATTCCCTCGGCGTCACGGCTACCATACGGGCCTCGCGCGGCGAGGATATAGAGGCTGCCTGCGGTATGCTGGCCGGCAAGGAAGGTGAGGCCGGTGAATAGATGTTAAGAGGGTGTCAGGGGGAAAACTTTCCTTGACCCGCTGGTGTTAAGGGTGACGGAGGGCGACAGAGAGGCTCTTCCGGTGGATTTTTACCATTTTATTTAAAAATAATTAATAAGGAAAATTTTCTTTAATAGAGTGCGCGATTACCAAAAAAAGTGAGTAACTTTGCACTCGGATTGGAAGCGCCCGGCGCTATCTTTCCGCTTAATATACAGAATTAACCAAACCAAATATATCAACCAAACTCTTTAGATCCAATGAGTACAATTGATTTGTCCCAGTATGGCATCACCGGTGCGAAGGTGATCCACAATCCCAGCTACGCTGAGCTCTTCTACGACGAGATGAACCGTAACCTCGAGGGTTACGAGCGTGCCCAGCTCACCAATCTCGACGCCGTGAACGTGATGACCGGTATCTACACCGGCCGTTCGCCCAAGGATAAGTTCTTCGTTATGGACGATGTGTCCAAGGACACCATCTGGTGGACCAGCGACGAATACAAGAACGACAACAAGGCCATCACTCCCGCTACCTGGGACGCCCTCAAGGCTATCGCCGACAAGGAGCTTTCTGACAAGACTCTCTACGTGGTCGACGCATTCTGCGGCACCAACCCCGACACCCGTCTTGCAGTGCGCTTCGTGATGGAGGTGGCATGGCAGGCTCACTTCGTGACCAATATGTTCATCCGCCCCACCGCTGAGGAGCTGAAGGAATTCAAGCCCGACTTCGTGGTGCTCAACGCCTCCAAGGCAAAGGTTGAGAACTGGAAGGAGCTCGGCATCAACTCCGAGACCTGCGTGGCCTTCAACCTCACCCAGCGTATGCAGCTCATCATCAACACCTGGTATGGCGGTGAGATGAAGAAGGGTATGTTCTCCATCATGAACTACTACAACCCCCTCCGCGGCATCGCTTCCATGCACTGTTCGGCCAACACCGACAAGCAGGGTGAGAACACCGCTATCTTCTTCGGTCTCTCCGGCACAGGCAAGACCACCCTTTCCACCGACCCCAAGCGTCTGCTCATCGGTGACGACGAGCACGGCTGGGACGACAACGGTGTGTTCAACTACGAGGGCGGCTGCTATGCCAAGGTTATCAACCTCGACAAGGAGAGCGAGCCCGACATCTACAACGCCATC
>CAJUKP010000058.1 GCA_910587165.1 uncultured Duncaniella sp. | reverse complement strand
TGGTATTAGATTTAAGGTAAGAAGATTATTCGTCGCGATGACGGATAATTTTTTTTTACACCGGCTCATAATTAAGAAAATAGCCGTATCTTTGTACCCATGAAAGTTATAATCCGAACATTCATATTGTCAATCATAGCCGCTCTGGCGTTAACCGGCCGCTCAGCCGAACCTGAGATGGCGCCATACGTGTCATGGAAACTGCTCCAGCCGCTGGGTCTGAGAGAGAGTGCTCCCATAGACACCATGCCCTACAACTACTATCAGTCAGCCGTCCCGTCGGCCATATCACCGGCATTCGCCACCACAGGCAACCAGGCGTCGGCCGGAGAGGAGATGATCTATCTTGACCGCGAGCCGATGAGCCGCTTCTTTCTCCATGACGCGAAAAGGTTCTGGCTCCCCTCCGAAAAGAAAGCCCGTTTCTTCAATACGCCGATACCTATGTCGCTCGTGAGCTACAACACAGGCGGAGGACGTGAGATAGCCCAGGACTACTTCAAGTTTCTTTTCACAGGAAACATCTCTCCGAAACTGCAGATTGGTGCACTCGTGGACTACCCCTACTCAAAAGGCTCCTACAACTATCAGGCTGCCAAAGGATTCACATGGGGATTATCGGCATCTTATACCGGCGACCGATATGAGCTACAGACATACTATAATGTCTTTAACTTCGTCAACAAGGAAAACGGAGGTATCACCGATGATCTCTGGATACTTGATACAGAGAAAGTGAACGGCGGCGTCGAAAGTGTCGATCCGAAAGTGATACCGACCAATCTCACCGCCTCACACAACCGCGTGAAAGGTAAACAGTTCTACATGAATCACCGTTACAAGGTCGGATTCTGGAAAGAAACTTATGATTCCGTATATACCGACTCGGTGGTCCACCGGGAGCTTGTCCCGGTATCGAGCTTTATATGGACGTTCGCCTACGACAGCGGAGCACACCGGTTCACCAACACAAACTCATCTCAGGAAGACTTCTGGACCAACCACTACATCCAGGCAGACGGCACACGCGACTATACCTCCTATTCCTCGATGCGCAACACGCTCGGCATCTCGCTGCTCGAAGGCTTCAACAAATATGCAAAGGCCGGTCTGGCTGCATTCGTGACCCACGAACTCCGGAAATATGAACAGACCGTGGACACCATCCCCATCAACGGGGCTGACCGTCCTGCCGGACTCACACCCTACCCGTTCAGTGGAAAACTGTCGCCAAAAGTGACCCAGAACCTGCTGTGGGCGGGAGCACAGCTCACCAAACAGCAAGGCGAGATCCTCAATTACAAGGGCACCGTCCAGCTCGGCCTTGTGGGCCCGGCTGCAGGCGAGATAAAGGCTGACGCCGAGATAGCAACACGTATGCGGCTGCTCGGCGACACAGTCACAATCAAGGGATATGGCGAGTTCAGCAACACCACCGCCCCATATCTGATGAACAACTACGTGTCAAACCATTTCATCTGGAAAAATGACTTCGGGAAGACACGCCGTATAAAATTCGGAGGAAAGCTCGACATTCCCCACACTTCCACCCGTGCCCAGGCGGGAGTGGAGAACATCCAGAATCTGATATATTTCAACTCTGACGGACTGCCGGTGCAACACAACGGCAACGTGCAGGTATTCTCCATAAGAGCCTGGCAGGACCTGAGCTGGCGCGCGCTCAACTGGCGCAACACCATCGTGTATCAGACATCAACTGACGAATCGGTGCTTCCGCTACCCAAATTCGCCATATACTCCAATCTGTATCTTCAGTTCAAGATAGCCCGCGTTCTCGATGTCCAGCTCGGCATAGACCTCGACTATTACACCAGATACTACGCCCCGTCCTATCAGCCTGCCACAATGGCATTCTGCAACCAGAAGGAGATCAAATGCGGCAATTATCCTTACATGAACGCTTATGTCAACATGAAGTTGTCACGCGCGAGATTCTTCGTGCTTTTCAGCCATGTGAACCAAGGGATAATCGGTGGCAATGACTATTTCTCCCTCCCCCACTACCCACTCAATCCCCGGCGGTTCCTGATGGGTGTCAGCGTCAACTTCGCTAACTAAACCTGCCTCATAATTGTTATAGACCTGTAAGCTAATAAGGCTATAACAATTATGAAACCATTTTTCGGACACCCCAAACGCTTTCTGCTTCTCATCGTCGCGCTCATTGCAGTGGGTGTGATGTCAACTGTCACACACTGCCGGAACGAGGAGAAGGAAGCCGCATATAAATACCAGCGGGCCGGTGGCGACTCCATAAACGTGGCCATCCACTATTCACCGATGTCGATGTACAGATACGGCGACTCACTCGGGGGACTTAACTATGAACTTCTGAGAATACTCTCCGGCGAATTCGGCGACAAATTCAAGTATTTTCCGATATCATCTGCCGCCGAGGGGCTCGATGCGCTGGAAAGAGGAGAATATGACCTCCTCGTGGCCGATATACCCATGACCTCGGCCCTGAAAAAAAGATTCATATTCACTACTCCTGTCTACACCGACCATCAGGTACTGGTGAGCCGCGACACAACCGTCAACAATCCACTCGCTCTTGCAGGAAAAGAGGTATGGGTGATCGGAGGAACGCCGGCTGTCGAACGTCTCGAGAACCTCTCGAGAGAAATCGGTGACTCCATTGACGTAAGAACTACCACAGAATATACAGCCGAGCAGCTTGTGATACTCACAGCGAAAGGAAAGATCCCGCGCGCTGTGGTCAACGAAGATGTGGCCAAGAAAATACAGATTGACTACCCTCAGATCAAACTATCCACCCACATATCGTTCAGCCAATTCCAGTCATGGCTGATAAATAAAGACCAGCAGCAGTTAGCTGAGAAACTTGACACCCAGATCCGGAAACTGAAGGAGACCGAACGCTACGACTCCATAGTTGCCAAATGGACCGAAGAATGTAAATAGCATATAAAAAAACAGCCGGGCTTTCGTGGTTGAAAGTCCGGCTGTGGAGGGGGCGGTTAT
>CAJUKP010000057.1 GCA_910587165.1 uncultured Duncaniella sp. | reverse complement strand
CAGCCCGTGAAGCAGCCGCTCCAGACCGGTATCAAGGCCATCGACTCAATGGTGCCCATCGGCCGCGGACAGCGTGAGCTCATCATCGGCGACCGCCAGATCGGCAAGACCGCGATAGCCATCGACACCATCCTCAACCAGCGCAAAGGATTCGAGGAAGGCAAACCCGTCTATTGCATCTACGTGGCCATCGGACAGAAAGCATCCACCGTAGCGGCCATCGTCGAGACCCTCCGCCAGCATGGCGCGCTCGACTACACCGTGGTCGTGGCAGCCACCGCATCCGACTCGGCCGCCGAACGCTACTACGCACCATTTGCCGGCGTAGCCATCGGCGAATACATCCGCGACACCGGACGCGATGCCCTTATCATCTACGACGACCTCTCCAAGCAGGCCGTGGCCTACCGCGAGATCTCACTCGTGCTCAAGCGCCCCTCCGGACGCGAGGCCTATCCCGGCGACATCTTCTATCTCCACAGCCGTCTGCTCGAACGCGCAGCCAAGATCATTGACAACCAGCAGGTGGCAGAGAATATGAACGACCTCCCCGACTCGCTCAAGAAGATCGTCAAGGGTGGCGGATCGCTCACCGCTCTCCCCATCATCGAGACCCAGGCGGGCGACGTATCGGCCTATATCCCGACAAACGTCATCTCGATCACCGACGGCCAGATCTTCCTCGAGACAGCCCTGTTCAACCGTGGCATCCGTCCCGCCATCAACGTGGGTATATCAGTGTCGCGTGTGGGCGGTAGCGCACAGATCAAGTCGATGAAGAAAGTGGCGGGAACACTCAAGATCGACCAGGCCCAGTTCCGCGAGCTCGAGTCATTCACCAAATTCGGTGGCGACATCGACGCCGTGACTGCCCGCGTGATCGACAAGGGCCGCAAGAACGAGCGTCTGCTCATCCAGCCCCAGTACTCACCCATGCAGGTTGAGGACGAGGTGGCTGTGATCTTCTGCGGCACAAAAGGCCTGCTCGCCGACGTTCCCCTCGACAAGGTAAAAGAATTTGAGAAGAACTTCCTCCAGCTTGTCCATGCCCGCTATCCCGAGGCCATGGAAGCCATCAAGGCCGGAAAGCTCGACGACGACACCGCCGCCAAGCTCACAGATGCAGCTGCAGAAATCTCCTCATCCTATAAGTAAACAGATAGCAACCAGGCACCACTGAAATGGCAACACTACGCGAACTAAAAGGACGCATCGGCTCCGTGGCCTCGAGTGAGAAAATCACCGGAGCCATGAAGATGATCTCCTCGGCGAAAATGCACCGCGCCGAGGCCGACCTGCGCCGTCTCCTCCCATTCAGGCAGCAGATTGAGACCATCATCGGCAACCTTCTCAGCACCGATGCCGAGTTTTCATCGCCGCTCACCGAGACACGCGATGTCAACAACGTGGCTTTCGTGGTGCTCGGCTCTGACGATGGCCTCTGCGGCGGCTATAACATCAACATATTCAAGGGACTTGTCGAAGCCATCGGCTCCGCCCGCTCCCGGTATGGGCAGAACGTAGGGATCACCATCATCCCCGTGGGTAAAAAGATAGCCAAGGCCGCCGACAAAATCGCCGATTCCACCGTCAAGGTGGAAAAACACGAGGGTGTCAACTCGAAGAGCGACTCGGCCACGGTGAAAGACTTCACCAAAAGCCTCGTCGAAAGCTTCAAGGCCGGAAACACCGACCGGGTGGAACTCATCTACATGAACTTCCAGTCGGTATCGCGCCAGCGTCTGCGCACCGAGCCTCTGCTCCCCGTCGATGCAGCCTCACTGAGCGGCGACGGAGTCAAGGCCATCTGCCGCCCCTGCATCTTCGAGCCTGATGCCACGACCATATTCCAATCGGTACTCCCGATGTTTCTCCTCTCCGTGATGCAGGAAGTATTCACGGAGAACAGGGCATCCGAGCAGGCCGCGCGAATCATGGCCATGCAGAGCGCCAACGACAATGCAAAGAACCTGCTTGAACAGCTGCAGCTCGAATACAACAAGCTGCGCCAGCAAAGCATCACCACCGAACTGCTCGACATTCTGGGCGGTCAGGTTAAAAACTAAACCAATCATTCACGACGACAACACATGGGTAGTGTAAAAGAGTATTTCACCAATCTCGGCTCCGGTATCGCAAGCCTCGTCAAGGGTATGTCGGTAACCGGCAAAGAGTTTGTAACTCCTAAGATCACCGAACAGTATCCCGACAACCGCGACAACCTCCCGGTGGCCGACCGCTTCCGCGCCATCCTGACGCTGAAGTATGACGACCAGGGCAACCACAAGTGCATTGCCTGCGGTACCTGCGAGAGAGTGTGTCCCAACGGAACAATCAACCTCGACATCAAGCAGGTGGAGACCTGGGATGGAAAGAAGAAAAAGAAACTTGACAATTACTACTACGACCTCGGCTCGTGCACATTCTGCCAGCTCTGCGTGACCAACTGTCCCACAGACGCCCTTGAATTCTCCAACGACTTCGAGCAGGCGGTGTTCACCCGCAAGGTATTGGTCAAGAAACTCAACTATCTCCCCGAGAAGGAGGAGCCCAAGCCCACTCCCGAGCAGATAGCCAAGATGCAGGCTGAGAAAGAGGCCAAGATAGCGGCAGCAAAGGCTGCAGCCGCTGCCAAGAAGGCAGCTCAGGAAGCCGGAGGCGCTCCTGCGGCCGAGGCCGACCCCCTCGCCGGCATAGAGCTCAGCGAGGCACAGAAAAAAGCACTTGCAGCAGCAGCCGCCGACCCCGCAAAACTCGAGAAGGTGCGCGCCGCCATCATAAAAGCAGCCCAGGCACGTGCAGCCAAATAAGGCCGAGCCTGTCATGAACCAAGAAAATAATTACGCAAAACTATAATGGAATCAGTAGGAAGTACAATTTGTTACTGGATAATCGCTCTCGCGATTGTCATCTTCTCGGTACTGACTGTCACCACGCGCAAGATCCTGCGCGCGGCAACCTACCTGCTCTTCGTGCTCTTCGCCACAGCAGCCCTCTACTTCAAGCTCGACTACGAGTTCCTGGGTTCTGTGCAGATAGCCGTCTATGCAGGTGGCATCGTGGTGCTTTTCGTGTTCTCGATACTCCTGACCACACGCCCCGGTGACAACAGTGAGCAGCTCGAATCACGCAAGAAACTCCTCGGCATCATCGGCGCCATCGCCGCTGCCGGAGCCTGCGGATGGGCGCTCTGCTCACGCTGTGCCGACATCTTTACCTCCGCACCCCTCATGGCCAACCCTACCATGAAGGAAATCGGCACCGCCATGCTCGGTACAGGCCACGGCCAGTATCTGCTCCCCTTCGAGGCGGTCAGTGTGTTGCTACTCGCTTGTATAATCGGCGGCGTCGTTGTGGCCCGCAAACGTTAACCCCAAGGCTCAGACTACTATGGATATTACATTGATCTGGTATCTCGTCCCCGCACTGGTGATGTTCTGCTGCGGAGTCTACGGCTTCCTCACCCGCCGCAACATGATCGCGATGCTCATATCGCTCGAGCTCATGCTCAACGCGGTCGACATCAACTTCGTGCTGTTCAACCGCTACCTCTATCCCGGCTCCATGGAAGGATGGATGTTCACCCTCTTCGGCATCGCCATCGCCGCTGCCGAGACCGCACTGGCCATCGCCATCATTATCAACCTTTTCCGCGTGAGCAAGAACATTGACGTCCGCGACGCTACCCACATGAAATACTAATTGCGACCTATGGATATTACAATTCCTGTTCTGATATTGGCCATCCCGCTCTTCATGTTCCTTCTGCTGGGACTCGGAGGTGTGAAGATGAGCCACAAGCTTGCCGGAACTCTCGGCACGCTCGGTATGGGCACCGTCCTTGTCCTGTCCTACATCACGGCATTCACCTACTGGTTCTCCGGTTCGCCCGAATTCATCGACGGCACCACCCGTCTGCAGTACACTGTATTCAACCCCACATGGCTTCAGTTCACCCCCGATGTGTTCAACGAGGCCGGTGAGATGATCAAATCCGGGCTCGCCATAAAGATGGGCTTCCTCCTCGATCCCATCTCGGCCCTCCTGCTCGTTGTGATCCCCACGATCTCGTTCATGGTCCACGTCTACTCGCTGGGCTACATGAAGGGTGAGAAAGGATTCCAGCGCTACTATGCTTTCCTCTCGCTCTTCAGCTTCTCGATGCTTGGCCTCGTGGTGGCCACCAACATCTTCCAGATGTACATCTTCTGGGAGCTCGTGGGTGCCTCCTCGTTCCTGCTCATCGGATTCTTCTATACCCTCCCCTCGGCTGTGGCAGCTTGTAAGAAGGCATTCATCGTCACCCGATTCGCCGACCTCGGCTTCCTCATCGGCATCCTCATCCTGTCGTTCTACACCGGCAAGCTTGACTTCCTGCCCATGACCCAGAATCCTGCAGGTGTGCTCGAAAGCTTCGGCGGCGCCACATTCATGGGCGCATCGGTGCTCACATGGGCCCTCGTGCTCATCTTCACCGGCGGTATGGGCAAATCGGCCATGCTTCCGCTCCACATCTGGCTCCCCGATGCCATGGAAGGCCCCACCCCCGTGTCGGCCCTCATCCATGCCGCCACCATGGTGGTGGCCGGTGTCTACCTCGTGGCACGTCTCTTCCCCCTCTATATGCTTGAGGATGCAGCCCTGACATTCATCACTGTCGTGGGTGCCGTCACCGCTTTCTATGCAGCCTGTGTGGCTTGCGCACAGATCGACATCAAGCGTATCCTCGCATTCTCCACCATCTCACAGATAGCGTTCATGATGGTATCGCTCGGCGTCGCCGCCAAGAATGGCGAGGCCATCCATGAGGGACTCGGCTACATGGCATCCATGTTCCACCTCTTCACCCACGCGATGTTCAAGGCGCTCCTCTTCCTCGGTGCAGG
>CAJUKP010000056.1 GCA_910587165.1 uncultured Duncaniella sp. | reverse complement strand
CCGACCCTCTGCTTGTAAGGCAGACGCTCTGAACCAGCTGAGCTAAGCGCCCTTCCTTGCTTTTGCGATGCAAAGGTAGGGACTTTCTGTGACCCCACCAAATTTTTCATGACTTTTTTAGCAAGAAAACTGCATTTTATGAGGTTCGGGATAATAATTGTTCTGTCTGGCATGATGGAATGCCCCGATTATGCTTAAAAACACATTTGATATATGTGGCCAGAAGTTGCAGGGTCGGGAGAAAAATGTTAATTTTGCATTGAATTAATGCGTATATATAATTATGAAATTAATAGGAGCACACGTTTCGGTCTCATCCGGAGTGAGCAATGCGCCGCTCAATGCGCGTGAGATCGGAGCCCGTTCATTTGCCTTGTTCACCCGCAATCCATCCCGATGGACCTCCAAGGCCATTTCTGATGCAGAGGCCGAAGCCTTCAAGGCCAACTGTGTTGAGTGTGGCTATGCGCCCGAAGTGATACTTCCCCACGATAGTTTTCTCATCAATCTCGGTTCGCCCGACAAGGCCAAGCTTGAGAAATCGCGCGAGGCATTTCTCGACGAGCTGCGCCGGTGCGAGCAGCTCGGGCTCACCATGCTCAACTTCCATCCCGGCAGCCATCTGCGCGAGATGGGCGAGGATGAATGTCTCGACCTTATCGCTGAGTCGCTCAACCGTCTCCTCGAGCAGTCAGAAGGTGTCAAGGCTGTCATAGAAAACACGGCAGGGCAGGGGAGCAACCTCGGATACAGTTTCGCGCAGATAGCGCGTATCATCGACGGTGTCGAGGACAAGAGCCGCGTGGGTGTATGCATCGACACCTGCCATGCCCATTCCGCCGGATATGACATGACCACTCCGGAAGCCTACGAACGCACCTGGCGCGAGTTTGAAGAGGTGATCGGGATAAAATATCTCTCGGGAATGCATCTCAACGACACTCTCAAAGGTCTCGGGTCAAGGGTCGACCGCCACGCCCCGATAGGCACAGGCGTGCTTGGCGGCGACTTCTGGCGTATGCTGATGAACGATCCACGCATGGACGGAATTCCCCTCATACTCGAGACGCCCGACGAGACCTTGTGGGCCGAGGAGATCTCCCGCCTCTACAGTCTTGTCGACTGACAGCCCCCGCCTCCGCCTCCCACGCCTCTCTCTTCGCTTTATTCTTCTTTCCGCACATACATTCATACTTACACTTATAATTATATCATGAGTCAGACTAAACCAGACCAGAGTTTCTGGAAGCTGTGGAATCTGAGCTTCGGCTTCTTCGGAGTTCAGATAGCCTATGCCCTTCAGAGCGCCAATATCTCGCGTATTTTCGCGACCCTCGGCGCCGATCCCCATTCGTTGAGTTATTTTTGGATACTTCCGCCGCTGATGGGCATCATTGTCCAGCCATTGGTTGGAGCGGCCAGCGACCGGACATGGAACCGTTTCGGGCGCCGTCTGCCCTACCTCCTCATCGGCGCCGCCATTGCCGTGGTGGTGATGTGCCTCCTGCCCAACGCCGGTTCGTTCGGCCTCACCGTGGCCGGAGCGATGATATTCGGATTCGTCGCACTGATGTTTCTCGATACATCCATCAACATGGCCATGCAACCGTTCAAGATGCTCGTGGGCGATCAGGTCAACGAAAAGCAGAAAGGCCTTGCCTACTCCATCCAGAGCTTTCTCTGCAATGCCGGCAGCCTCGTGGGCTATCTTGCCCCGATCACACTGACAGCCATCGGCATCTCCAATCTTGCCCCCGAAGGTCAGGTGCCCCCGAGCGTCACATATTCATTCTATATCGGCGCGGCCGTGCTCGTGCTGTGCGTCATCTACAGTTTCGCGTTCATCCGCGAGATGCCGCCGCGCGAATACGCCCGCTACCACGGCATCTCCGAGGCCCCCGACAGCCATAAGGAAGGAATGATCACCCTCCTGCGCCATGCCCCCAGGACATTCTGGACCGTAGGCCTCGTGCAGTTCTTCTGCTGGTCGGCCTTCCTGTATATGTGGACCTACACACCCGGAGCCATTGCCGAGACCGTGTGGGGCACGACAAATGTCCAGTCCGAGGCATATCAGACTGCCGGCAACTGGGTTGGCGTCCTCTTTGCCGTCCAGGCGGTCGGCTCAGTCGTATGGGCCGTGGCCATCCCCATGTTCCGCAACCACAAGGTGATCTATTCCCTCAGCCTCGCCCTTGGAGCCGTGGGCTTTATCTCCACGCTCTTCATCACCAACCAGTACGTGCTCTTCATATCATATCTGCTCATCGGATGCGCCTGGGCCGCGATGCTCGCAATGCCCTTCACGATCCTCACCAACTCACTTTCCGGTAAGAATATGGGTACATACCTCGGCCTGTTCAACGGCACCATCTGTGTCCCCCAGATATGCGCCGCGGCCCTCGGCGGCCTCATCCTCCCACTCTTCGGAGGCCATCAGGTCAATATGCTCGTGCTCGCAGGCGTGCTCCTGATTCTCGGAGCGATTAGCGTCGGACTTGTGAAAGAGACCTACGCCGAGGCTCGCAAGACCGACGAGATGCTCGACGAGACACTCTGACGCCCTCGCCCCGACACGCTACGGAACGGCTGAAGCCCTTTGCCAAGGACACACAGAATCTTATCTAAAAAGATTATATCGCTGAATATAAGCAATATAATCTTTTTTTTGTTGTTATGGACTTTACATAATGGGTACATCAGTATAAATGAAAATACGTAATTCAGCGATATTTATAATCATCAAAACGAAATGTTCAAAATCTCACTAAGTTTACATATATAAAACCTCCCCGGTGTCAATGAACGCGCGGCTACAGGTTTCCCTTACCGACAACATAAGTAACTTTGTGGTACCGTATGAGGCCGCCTCGCAAAAATATTGAATCGGCATGGGTGTTGGACACCGGCATAGGTTATCAAGCCTGAAGAGGAAATTAAAAACTTATAACGGAAGCTACACCAAAATGGTATGGATAAACCGATTATGTATCTCTCCTTTGGTTCTGGTAATAAAACGCCTGGTATAGGTGAGACAGACAAGTTGGATGGCCTTTACTTTTTAGAGGAAAATTAGTTAAATACTTGACACCAACAAATAAAAATTATTCTATTTGGCAAAAAAAGAAATCCATGCCGGGTGACATAGACGTTTCTCGTTTCCCAAGTGTCTTATTGCATTTTCCGGTGCTTCAGCTGTTCCGTGTGTATATAGGTGCGTATATATACCACCTTGCAGCGGCCGGAATGACGATAATTTGTATTATCTTTGCAATCTGAATACAACGAATCCCAACACTATCACACACGCATACACATGAATCCACTGATTCTGCAGGGTTACGTCGACAAATGGCGCACGTCGCTGAGGTATCTTAACGAGCATCGTGATCTCCTCTCGCCCGAAGAGGTCACAGCAGTCGGGATGCTTCAGGATCTATGGCGTTCCAGATCTTTCGGCCCGGTTATGACCGAAGAGGCGTCGGAGATGATGAAGTGCTTGTCGACAGCGACAGATACCACTCCAACAACAGGGATGTGATAATCCACAGCAAAAATTTCCGCGCCATAGCCAAGAAATTCTACACCGAGGACGAATCTACATTCCTCGCGCTTCGCGATGCTCTATATCCGGCCGGATCCTCACGCCCGGAACGTCCTTCGCGCCCCGGGCGTCAGTCACGTCCCTCTGCCGCGGGGAGAGTCCCATTCCCGCCGCCTCCTCCGCCGGAACAGGAGTGGCCTGAATCTGACTACATGGAGCAACCGCCGCTCGGGCTGACCACACCGGTCACACTCCGTAGCGCGCTCCTCTCCACCTACCGCAATTATGCCGTCTTCACAGGGTGTGCCACCAGAGCCGAATATTGGTATAGCATCCTCGGCCTCTGCCTGCTGTCCGTGGCCTTGGCGATAATCTCAGAAGACCTGTTCACTATCTTCTTCCTGGCCAGCATAGTGCCATACATCGCCCTGGCCGTGCGCCGTATGCACGACATCGGCAAAAGCGGCTGGTGGCTGCTCATCAATCTCATCCCCTCCATAGGCTCGATAGTATTCTTCATCCTCACCCTTCTCCCGTCCAGAGCCTCGCGTTTCAGGCTGAATGCGTATTGATAGAACAGCAGAGAAGCAGGATAAGAACAGGGAGGCATATTTTCAATTCAAAAATATGCCTCCCTGTTCTTATCTTGCTTCTCCGTGCCTTTCGGGCGGTCGGTGGCCGGGAAATCCTTTATACCGACTTTGGCGGCGGTTCACCGCCAATCAGAGACTTTGGTTTGTCGTGGATTACTCGGCTACCACTTCGAAGGGAACCTCAACGACTACGTCGCGATGAAGCTTGATGGTAGCATTGTAGTTGCCGACCTCCTTGATGGGCTCGATAACGATGAGCTTGCGGTCGATGTTGTGACCGAGCTTCTCGAGAGCCTCGGCGATCTGGATAGCGTTGACCGATCCGAAGATTGTGCCGGTCGACGATGTCTTGGCACCGATTGTGAGCTTAACGCCTTCGAGAGCCTTTGCAGCCTCCTCGGCCTCAGCCTTGATGCGGGCGAGCTTGTGGGCGCGCTGACGCTGGTTTTCGGCGAGCACTTTAAGAGCCGACTCAGATGCGATCACAGCTTTGCCGGTGGGGATGAGGTAGTTGCGGCCATATCCGCTCTTCACTTCGACTACGTCGTCCTTGTAGCCAAGGCCTGCGATGTCTTCTTTGAGAATGATCTTCATAATTCCTGATTAGCTTTTAAAGTTATTTCATCAAGTCGGTAACGTAGGGGAGGAGTGCCAGGTGACGGGCGCGTTTCACGGCCTGTGCCACGCGACGCTGGAACTTGAGGGAAGTTCCGGTGATACGGCGGGGAAGCAGTTTGCCCTGCTCGTTGAGGAACTTCTTGAGGAATTCGGGATCCTTGTAGTCGATATACTTG
>CAJUKP010000055.1 GCA_910587165.1 uncultured Duncaniella sp. | reverse complement strand
GTTCACGCTGCTCCTTTATCTCCCTTACCCGGTCGAGTATGGATTTGCGTCCGAGAGCTTTCTCCCAATCAGCGATTGCTGCCCAAAGGTCATTGTCGCACTCCGATGAGATCTGCTCCACGGCACGCTCCACATCGCGGAGTTGGGCGATAAGCTCTTGGGAGAGGCTTTTGCCGTATTCCGTGAGCGTTATGAGTGTGCATCTGCGGTCGGCTTTATCGTCAACTTCCGTGATAAGTTCTGCTTTCATCATCTCCTTGACTATGGTACTTACCGAGGGGTGCGACTGTCCTATTTCCCTTGCGATGACCGTTACACTCTTGGGCTGTTCATCGGTCAGCGAATAAAAGACAGGAAACCATTTGGGCTTTATGTCAACGCCATAAAGTCCGTAAATGCTTGCGGCATCGCGTGTCAGCGTTTCAGTCAAGACCCTCAACCTGCTGCCGATTGCCATTTTCCCTGTGCGTTCAAAGAAGTCCATTGTATATATGTATTTAATTGCGTAATTGATTACGCAAAATTATAAAGAATTATTCTAATAAACAAGATTCAAGAATGATTATCTTGAAAATAAATTAATTTGCAGTCTGAATCAGATAAATACAGACGATGATGAATGATATTAAGAGGTTGTCCGGACGATTGTCATGATCTCTTTGCTTCACTCTCAATCAATAGTTGAGCAATCGGCCGCAATCGTGCCAGTCGCCTATTATTTCGCCTCTTGCGCTCGCTTCTATCAACTTTCCCAGACGGCTGGTGAATAACATTGGCTTCGATTTTACCCTTTGGATATTATCTATCCTCACTCGCTGATAAAGAGCCGGCATGGCTTGAAAATTATCCCATGCCGAAGGCACTTTCCTGAACTCTCTGATAATTTCTGGCATAATCTGAAATTCAGCCGAAAGATCGGGGCAAGCCTTACGGCCATCATCGGTCATAAGTCCGAGCTTTTCCAATCTGCGGCATCGCTCTTTATTAAGTTCTGTCCAGTTACCTGATTTGGTTCTTGGCCCGAACCGTTGAAGTGTGACACCATCGACAGTCTTCAAAGTGGAGTCAATCCATCCGAAGCATAGTGCTTCCTCAACAGCATCGAGATACCATAGTGCATTGTCGGGTGGAGTCTTGCCACGTTTGGCCACCACCCAACACTCCCGCTCGGTGGCGTGATGCTCTGCCAGCCACCGGCGGAAATCACTCCTTGAATTCAGCTTGAGAATATTTTTTGGAATCATTCCGTCAGAAAATTGTTGTCAACCCACCGTTCAGTAACTCCGCATTATGTCATATAGAGTCTATGAACGCGTCTGCCTCATTCCTTGATTTGAACCGTATTATTTTAACCGTCTGGCTATATGATTCCAATAGTTTGTTCAAGGGAGGCAATTGTGTCTCAGCAAAATTCAGTATCCATTGATGGAACCCGGGATCCATTTCTGTCTCGGTCCACGGCATATCCACTCTCTTTTTCCCGATTCTGCCAAACGCGCCTTCAAGACATACTTCCACCGGAAAGTCGAGGAATATCACAGTGTCACAATAATGGAGACGTAACCGGAGAGTATGCAGATAGTTTCCGTCGATTATCCATTCGTCACCTGTGACTATATTTTTTAATTCTCTGAATAGAGCTTCCCGACCGATATTGCTCTTGTCTGGCTTGTGCCATAACATATCCATATAGTGAAGCGGAATCCCTGTTTTTGCAGCGAGTTTTCTTGAAAATGTACTTTTACCGGCCCCGGGACATCCGATTACAATAATCTTCTTCATTGCAGTTCGTTCAATTCTGTAGCTGTCAGTCAGTCTGCCTTGCTCAGTGTATATTGATATACTCTGGTCCGTTCTCCCCAAGGGTGATGGCAGTAGCCGATAAAATCAAAACCGAATTTCTCGTAATATCCGGTATGGTCCGTGCACAGGTTCAGAAACCTGAATCCGAATGACCTGGCGTCTTCGATAGCACGGTCAATCAATTTCTTGCCATAATTGTTCCCTCGGCAATCCTCCTCAATAAAAAGGGCCGCGAGCCATGGATACAGATCCATACGCGAATTGAAATCGTTTGTTACCAGCCCGGCACATCCAATGATTCTCCCGTTATCAACCAGAATATACCATTGAGGCAACGGATTGGCCGCGTCAATGCAATGGCGCATACAGTCATCATACACGGCCATTGAATCATCCGTAGCCCATTTGTCCTGAAAATATGCTATTGCCCGGTCGAGATATTCCGGATTATTCCTTATTGAGATTATATCCATATCTGATAGTCTGATTTTGTGTCGTTTTTATTGGCAAAGTTAGCAAAATCCATCTTTTATAGCAATCAGTATGGTCAGAATAATGCAGACTTCGAGATATAATGTTGGATAAACGTAAAAAAAACACTACATTTGTGAAATAAACAAATCCCTCATATTTCAAACATTTATCGCATTTGTAATGAAACGCTTATTGGCTTTTGCCTTTGTCCCGTACATGGCTTTTGTAGCGGCCGGGACCGAAAAGGCCACAATCACGCTCCAACCCTCCGGTGAGGCTCCTGTAATAGCTAAGGAGATCTACGGACAGTTCACTGAACATCTCGGATCATGCATCTATGGCGGAATCTGGGTAGGTGAGGATTCACCGATACCAAATACCAACGGTTATCGCAACGATGTGCTTGGCGCGATACGCGACCTCAAGGTCCCGGTGATGCGTTGGCCGGGCGGCTGTTTTGCCGATGAATATCATTGGCAGGACGGCATTGGCCCCAAGGAGGATCGTCCGAGGATGGTCAACAGTAACTGGGGTGGCACCGTTGAGGACAATTCGTTCGGCACGCATGAATTCATGAATCTGTGTGAGATGCTCGGTGTGGAGCCGTACATCAGTGGCAATGTCGGTTCCGGTTCGGTTGAGGAACTCGCCAAGTGGGTTGAGTACATGACAGCCGAGGATGGCCCGCAGGCAAGACGTCGTAAAGAGAACGGACGCGAGAAACCGTGGAAACTTAAATATCTTGGTATCGGCAATGAGACCTGGGGATGCGGTGGCAACATGACACCGGAATATTACTCGGACATATATCGCCGCTATGCCACATACTCACGTAATTATGGCGACAACAAGCTCTATAAGATCGGCAGCGGTGCGGATGCCTACAATACCAACTGGACTGATGTCTGCATGAAGAAGGCCGGAAGCATGATGGATGGCATATCTCTCCACTACTATTGCGTGGACAATTGGTCCAGCAAAGGTTCGGCAAGAGAATTTGACAACGACGACCACTATTGGCTCATGGGAAAAGCCTTCGACATAGACACCCTCGTCTCCTCGCACTCGGAGATCATGGATAAATATGATCCTGAGAAGCGTGTAGGTCTGTTGGTGGATGAGTGGGGCACATGGTGGGATGTCGAGCCTGGCACCAATCCCGGCCATCTGTATCAGCAGAACACTCTGAGAGATGCGCTTGTGGCTGCCATATCGCTCAATGTGTTCAACAATCATGCCGATCGTGTCCGAATGGCCAACATCGCACAGTTTGCCAATGTTCTCCAGGCCATGCTGCTCACACGCGGCGACAGTATGGTGCTCACACCGACCTACTACGTATTCAAAAGCTACATTCCCCATCAGGATGCACGTCTGATTCCTCTGAAGGTTGACACCCGCACACTCTCCGTCCGCAAAGGCCGCACAGTACCCCTTGTCACCGCTTCCGCTTCTGAGAAGGATGGGATCACCACCATCTCTATGGTAAATATCTCCCTTGATGAACCTGTCGAGGTGACCGTGAATCTCGACGGCGCTCCCGTGAAAGGCAAAAAAGTGGAGGGCAATATAATCACATCGGATGATATCCATGACTATAATGATTTCGGCATGGATGAGAAGGTGACCATGCGACCCTTCAGAGATGCCCGCATCAAGGATGGAAAGCTTCTTCTGACACTCCCGGCCAAATCGGTGGTGACACTGTCCCTTTGATTCGGCTCTAAGGATTATCTAAGGATTATAGAGGTCAGGATTAAAAAAATCAGCTATATCGCGGGCCTGTTCGAGAGCCTGGACGGCCGGTGATGACGGATCAAGTTCTGCCGCGTGGGCATAGTCGCCCATCGCGGCAGAATGTTTTCCCATACGCCATAGAATCTTTCCTCTTTTGAACAGAAGAGAGGCATCGCCGGGCGCTGCTCCGATCATCCGGGTGAGCTTGTCCACTGCCTCCCCGAGCCTTCCGTCTGCAACTAAATCGTCTATTATTTGCATATCTGCCATCTTTACTATATCTTTGGAGATGCAAATCTACACAAATCATTTTGAAATTTCAATGGTAAGACAAATTATATTCTCACTGCTGGCAGTGGCATCCGTGTTATCGGTCAGAGCTGCTGATCCTACATCCACGCGCTACAATGCTGTCCAGTGTCAGGGGTCGGCAATGCCATATCCTGATCCGGCGATGCCCCGTGTTATTCCTGATAGTCTCACTCCGGTGTTCCTGAACCATGTTGGCCGCCATGGCGCGAGATTCTATTCTTCTTCCAAGTTCACAACGGCGACTCTCCGTATGCTCGACAGGGCTGACTCTCTGCGCACGATCACGCCAGTCGGGAAGGAGTTGAAAGCGCTATGCAGACGAATCATCAATGTTACGGCCGGCCGCTGGGGTGCGCTTGACTCGCTCGGAATGGCCGAGCAGAGAGCTATTGCCTCACGTACTTTCACAGCGTTCAGGCCGCTGTTCAGCGGGACTAAGATCTCAGCCATATCATCCTATGTGCCGCGTTGCATTGCCTCGATGGACGAATTCACACATCAGCTTGCGCGTCTTGACAACAAGATAGAGATCTACACCTCGTCTGGCCGGCAGAACAATTCACTTATGCGTCCATGGACCGATGACGTGGAATATAAGGACTTCATGGCCTCTGACGGATGGCATAAAGTGTATGATGAATGGTTTGATAAGAACACATCTCCGGCGATAGCCGCGAGATTGCTTGGCGCGATGCCTCTTGCCGAGGGTGAGGACAAGGATTTTGCCATGAATGTCTACAAGATTGTAGCCGGATGTGCTTCTATCGGCATATCTGTGGATGCATCTAAGTTTCTCACATCCGAGGAATACAACTCATTGTGGAGCATTGAGAATCTGCATCACTACCTCACTCATTCCGCTTCCACATTGTCACAGGCACCGATGGATCTCGCTGCAAGATTGTTGCTCAATCTCATAGACACTTTCCAGCAGGCGGTTGACGGCAATTCGACATATTCGGTCATGCTTCGTTTCGGCCATGCCGAGACTCTGATGCCGCTGCTGGCTATAATGAGACTGAAGGGATGCTACTACATGACCAATTATTTTGACACTGTCGGACAGCATTGGATGGATTTCCATGTGGTTCCGATGGCTGCCAATCTTCAGATGTCACTGCTTAGGTCGAAAACCAGCGGTACGCTTTATCTACGTGTTGACCTGAATGAGAATCCCGTCCCCCTGATCCCCGGTCGGCAGGAGATCTACACTCCCTGGCCTCAGGCAAGGGAGTATCTCAACCGTTGTCTTCCTCTCATAATGCAGGAATAGACAATATGGTTGACAATAGGAAATAATTCAAGCGGCCGTGTCAGAGTTTTGGTCATGACACGGCTGCTTGATAGTATTCCCGTAGGGAGTCGAACCCTAATCGTTGGAACCGGAA
>CAJUKP010000054.1 GCA_910587165.1 uncultured Duncaniella sp. | reverse complement strand
ACCTCTTTCACGGGATGCGAATTTTTTCACCAAAAATTTTTCATTGTATCTTAAAAAAAATTTCAACTACCATCCAATATATTGATTTATAATGAGTTGTAATAATACAATTTTCCTTCTAATTGTTACAATTTTGTAATAATGCAACCGAATTGTAACGGATTCTCCCATATCCAGCCCTCATAAAAAAGTGTTGAACTTACACGTGATACCACACGAAAAAATAAGGAAAGAGAGATGAAACCACTCATCTCTCTTTCCTTATTTTTTCGTGTACAGTTATATTGTGTCAGCTCTTTGCTGCTGCCGCACGGGCACGTATGGCAGCCATCACTTTGCCTTTACCCACACGGATAAAGTCAAGTATGGGGCGGGAGGCCGGACAGGCGTAATTACATGAACCGCATTCTATACAGTTGGCGATCTTCTCATTCTCAGCCTCGTCATACTCCTTGAGACGGGAGAGTGTGCTGATGAGATATGGCTCAAGTCCCATCGGACAGGCTGTGACACAGGCTCCGCAACGGATGCAGGGCTCCATCTCACGTCTGTGTGCATAACGCTTGTCAAGCAGAATGCCCGATGTGCCTTTGATCATGGGGGTCTGGAGAGTGGATGCTGTACGTCCCATCATAGGTCCGCCGAGTATTATCTTCTCGTAGTCGTCGGTATCTACAATGTCAGCCAGTATGGTTCCGAGAGCCACACGGAGGTTCTTTCCGTCGTCGCCGGTATGGATAGTGAGCACACGGTCGAGAATAGGCTCGTTGAAATATACGGCACGATACACGGCATAGGCTGTAGCCACATTCTGGACAATTGCTCCTGTGGCTATCGGAAGTCCGCCAGAAGGAACCTCACGGCCTGTCACAGCTTCTATGAGCTGCTTCTCACCGCCCTGCGGATATTTCACCTTCATAGGCATCACCTCAAGACCTGAAATGCCAGAAGACGCAACAGCGTCAGTCATGATGGCGATGGCCTCGGGCTTGTTGTTCTCAATGGCGATGACACCTTTTCCGACACCGGCTGCCTTCATGAGCAGACCTACACCCTTGACAATCTCAGGGGCGTTCTCACGCATGAGCATATCGTCGCATGAAAGGCATGGCTCACACTCCACAGCATTGATAATGACTACCTCTGCTTTCGATCCGGGAGGAGGCATGAGCTTGACATGGGTGGGAAATGTGGCTCCGCCGAGACCGACGATACCGGCCTCTTTGATGAGGTCGATAATGGCTTTGCCATCGAGGGCCTTCACCTCGGCATCGCTGCGGGCCGGTGTCAGTCCGGCGATTGCCGCTGCATCAGCCTCACGGTCGGCCTCGTCACTTTTGATAAATATAGCCTCGACAGGCATTCCCTGAGGAGTACGGGCCACGTCGATCTTGACCACCGTACCTGAAATGGGGGTGTGGATATGGGCCGAAACGAATCCTCCGGCCTCGGCCACACGGTCGCCACGCTTCACCTTATCCCCTTTCTTTACAACCGGCTTTGCCGGGGCTCCTATATGCTGTGCCACAGGGAGCACCACCTCGGCAGGGAGAGGAAGGGTTACAATCGGTTTGCCGGCGGCTACCTTGTTTTCAGCGGGATGAACACCGCCTATTTTAAATGTATGAAGTTTCATGGATTGCTTTTGGTATCTGGAGATTGAGAGAGGGATGGGATTATTCGCTGACGGCCTCGGCCTTCTTGACGGGGAAGTTCACAGCATGGATGGCATGAGTGGGACATACATCGACACACTTGCGGCAGAGCTTGCACTTCTCGAAATCAATATATGACAGATTGCCCGATACTGTGATGGCATCATGAGTGCAGACCTTGACACACTTCGAGCAGCCGATGCAGGCAACCTTACATTCCTTCATGGCCTGTGCGCCTTTCTCGCGGTTAGAGCAAGCCACATAGACTCTCATTCCACGCGGACCTTTATAGCGCAGCTCGATGATGGAGCGTGGACAAGACTTGACACATACGCCACAGCCCACACACTTATCCTCGATCACCTCAGGAAGACCGGTCTCGAGGTTCATCTTCATCGCGCCGTAAGGACAGGCCTCCACACAATCGCCACAACCGAGACATCCGTTGGGACAGGGGGACTCTCCTGTGCCGAGAGATGCCATGACTGAACATGAGGGACCACCCTCGAAACGGGCCAGCGACGGACGAAGGTCGCAAGTGCCGTTACACTTTATCACTGCTATCTTTGGTTTGGTGACAGCAGGGGTCAGGCCGACTATATCGCCGATTTTCTTCATGATTTCCGCTCCTGACGACGGACAGTTAAGGCTCTCGAGTGAGTCAGCCTTCACGCAGGCAGCTGCAAAGTCGCGGCAACCGCTGCGGCCACATCCGCCACAGTTGGCTCCGGGAAGCAGAGCCTCTACCTCGTCAATACGGGGATCCTCCTGAACATGGAAACGGCGGGCCACAAGAAAGAGCACTGCGGCACCAACAATTCCGATTGTCCCCAGGACGATGATGGATAATAAGATTACATTCATGGTATTAATGTGAGAATAATGATTTGCCTATAGTCAAGAATGGTTATTTCGAAAGGAATGGGATGGACAGATTCAGACTTTCCTGACCTTCCATCTCACTTTCTGCGCTATGCGGATCCTGAAGAGATAGAGGAACAGATCGTAGATCACCAAGGCGGCGAATCCGGCCAGAATGGACCAGCCTCCGCTCTGTGGCCAACCGAATCTCACGCCAAGAATCACTCCTACAAAAATCGCGGTCGGCAGAATCAGAGCCCACCATGTGGCGAGCAGTGTGGACGAGGAAGAGGCTGTCACCTCCACCCTGTCGCCCACAGAGAATCGTGCGGCATGGTCGACATTGACTGAAAGATCCTCGTGCCCGTCGGCGGAGTCCTTGTTGCAGAGAACGGCCACGGCGCATCCGTCACACCGGCATTCCTCGTCGGTGCGGATTGTCAACATATCAGCCGAAATCCGAGTGATTACTCCTATATGGGTGACGTCTTCTTTCTTCATGGTAAAATATCACCGCAAAGTTAATGATTTTTCAAGGAAGTAACAAATCTTTTAACGCGCGAGATGTGCCGGACGGAGCACGAACGGAAGAGGCTCCCGTAACACTATGCTCCGGTCGCCTGCCACCTTTCGCCATGCGGCAAGGATGTCGGCGGGATTGTCGGATGTCGCTGTGACCACGTAGTAAAGCGGCTCGCGTGTATGGACTATGAATGCTCCCTCATATCCCGAGTTCAGGAGGCGTTCCCGCATCTGGCGGGCATTGAATATCTGCTTGAACTGCCCTACCACCACATTATAGCGTTTCAGATCCGAACGTTCGATCCCACCCTCCTTGGTCACACCGATATATTCGGTGCGCATCGGAAGTGAATCTCCATCGACAACAAGCGATGATGTCGTTGCGCTGTTGCGTATACGCGAATAGATGGTGGAGTCGAGTCCGGTCGACTCATCGCGGTGGGCCACGGCTGCCTCATAGGCCTGACGATAGTTGGCCTCGGTGGTCTTGCACCCCGTGAGGAGCGCGAGACCACCGGCGAGACCGGCAAGCATGATAGGTAAAAACCTGAGTCTGTTCATGTTTTGAGAGAGAATTGGGTGTTTATGGTTACTGCACGAGATGATGTCCGGCATCTCCGAGGGCCTTCTTCAGCTGAAGGATATGCTCGTTATTGCGGGTCTCGACCTCGATACGGAGAATGCATCCGTTGATTGACGTTGCATCCGAGTTACGCTCATGTGTCACCGATATGATATTGGCTCCGTTAGCTCCGAGTATGCTGCAGATCTCGGAAAGCTGGCCGGGCTTGTCGCCTACATCGAGTTTTAGGGTGCAGTTGCGCCCGCTCTTCACCAGACCGCGGGTGATCACACGGTTGAGTATCGTGACATCTATATTTCCTCCGGACACAACGCATACGGTCTTCTTGCCGGCGACAGGTACCTTGTTGAACATGGCAGCAGCCACCGACACCGCACCTGCTCCCTCGGCCACGAGCTTCTGCTGCTCTATAAGAGCCAGAATGGCAGCAGCGATCTCGTCCTCGCTGACGGTCACGATCTCATCCACATATTTCGAACAGAAATCAAAAGTGTTGACACCAGGCTCTTTCACCGCAATACCGTCGGCAATAGTAGATACAGTTGAAAGATGCTCCCGTTTGCCCTCCTTGATCGAGAGGAACATCGAAGGGGCTCCACCGGCCTGAACGCCATAAACCTTGACATCCGGTTTGAGCTGCTTGAGCGCGAATGCGATTCCGGCTATGAGGCCGCCGCCACCGATGGGGACAATGACCGCCTCGACATCAGGCATCTCTTCAAGAATCTCAAGGGCTATAGTCCCCTGTCCGGCTATCACTTTAGGATCGTCAAACGGATGGATAAATGTATATCCATGTTCCTTCTGAAGTTCGATGGCCTTCTCGTAGGCATCGTCATAGACGCCCGGCACAAGACACACTTCGGCACCGAGACGTTTTGTGGCCTCGATCTTGGAAATAGGGGCTCCGGCAGGAAGACAGATCAGCGACTTGATGCCATTGGCTGTGGCGGCAAGAGCCACACCCTGGGCGTGGTTACCGGCCGAACAGGCTATCACTCCCTTCTCCCGCTCCTCGGGTGTGAGCTGTGATATCTTATAATAGGCCCCACGGAGCTTGAAAGCTCCTGTATGCTGAAGATTCTCAGGTTTGAGATATATCTCCGAGTCCGGATTGAGCTTGGTCGGACCGATGAGTCTGGGATGACGTGCGACATCGCGAAGCACACGGGCAGCGCGGTAGATTTCGGCTATTTCAAGTTTCTCCTCTTCCATCATTCAATCACTTTTGCTGAAATGATCTTAATATCATCAACGGGACGGTCATGTGCGTCTGTCTCCGCCTTTTCAATCTTGTCTACCACATCCATACCCTCGAGGACCTTTCCATAAACGGTATACTGGCCGTCAAGATGGGGAGCTCCTCCGAGATTCACGTATGCATCGCGCATCTCGGGAGTGTATATCACCGAATCAGCCGCTGTAAGCTCCTCTGTCTGCTTGACAAGCTTTTCCTGCAGAGCCTGAAGTCCGGCCTGATCACGGTTGCGGCGCAGTGACATGATGGAATCACGGTTTTCCTTACACAGACTGTCGAACACTTCCTGTTTATGCTGCATCTGAGCCTTATGTTCCATCTGATCCATCTGTGCGGGAGAGAACTTGCGGCCAGTGACAATATAGAACTGTGATCCCGATGACTTACGCTCAGGATTCACATTATCGCCCTGACGGGCAGCCGCGATGGCGCCACGGTGATGATAGTATTTCGGGAAAAGGAACTCAGCCTCGATCTGCTCGCCAGAATCACCGGCACCAAGCATCTTACCCTTGGGGGCATTCTTACTTGTGGGATCACCGGTCTGGATCATGAAATCATTGATCACACGATGGAATAGCACTCCATCATAATCGCCGGCCTTCACGCGCTTTACAAAATTGGCAGTGTGGCGCGGAGTGTCACCGTAGAGCAAGAGAGTGATGTCACCCATGGAGGTGTGAAGGAGCACTTTAACGTCACCTTCGTTCTTAATCTGTTCCGACATAATCTTTTTATCTGTTTGCATAGTCTGCGCACCTGCCGCCGAGGCAAGTAAAACCAGCAATGTCAATATTGTGTTTTTAATGGAAATCATTGTCCGATTCAATTTGAGGAGAGTCAATACAGACGCAAAGTTAGAGAATTTATTAGAAATAACAAAAGCAATCTTCCACCGGTTCTCTTCTTACATAGGTATATACAAAAAACAGCCGGGCTTTCGAGGTTGAAAGTCCGGCTGTGGAGGGGGCGGTTATCTAC
>CAJUKP010000053.1 GCA_910587165.1 uncultured Duncaniella sp. | reverse complement strand
TCGGCGAGGAGAAATATGATTTCATCGTGGTCAACTACGCCAACGGCGACATGGTGGGCCACACCGGTGTCTACGAAGCCATCTGCAAGGCTGTGAAGGCTGTGGACGAGTGCGTGAAGGACACCGTGGAGGCTGCCAAGAAGGCCGGATATGAGGTGATCATCATCGCCGACCACGGCAACGCCGACAATGCCATCAACGCCGACGGAACCCCCAACACCGCCCACTCGCTCAACCCCGTGCCCTGCATCTATGTGACTGAAAACAAGGATGCACACGTGGCTGACGGACGTCTGGCCGACGTGGCTCCGACCATGCTCAAGATCATGGGCCTGCCCCAGCCTGCCGAGATGACAGGCAAGGCTCTCATCTAAAAGAAGTTACCTATCAGGAAGTTACCCCTCAGGATAAGGGTACATAAAAACAAAGGGACAAAAGAAACAAAAAAATTTTTTTGAGTCAGATTGATCAAGCTGATAATATCTGAACAAAAAATAAAAATTATGTTTCTTTTGTCCCTTTGTTTTTATGTACCCTTATCCTGATCAGTAACTTCATGATCGGTTTGAAGCGGCGTTACCGCACCTTTTCCGGGGGAAACACAGCGTAACTTTGCAGAAAAACAATCATAACCCCTCCAATCTGCAATGAACACCACACTCCAAGTCTCCAGAAAAGTCTATTCCGACATATCCACCCGTGTCAGCACCGCTCTCTCCGGCTCTCCCGCCTCGGCCTCGGAAACCATGCGCGTGATCAACGGCTATCTCGACGGCTCACTGCCCGAGAGCTCCGACGCACTGGCCATGCTCGCATTCAATATGATACGTCCCGAACTCGACCGCGCCATGGAGCGTTCGCGCCGCGCACGTGAACGCGCAAGAGCAAGAAGGGAAGCGAAGGCTGCCGCCATGCCGCATCCCGATGAGGAGCGGAATGACCCGGCAGAGGAAAAACCGACCGTATGCCCCGAAATCCGGACGGACAATCCGCAACCTGACAAGACGCCTTTCCAACCCCCTCTCACACGCCGTCAGCGCCGCGCCGCCCAACGCCACCTCCACAAGAAACAACGGCTATGGTAACGGCGACAGGGTCCGGAACAAAATGAATATAATTTTTCGGTCAGAAAGTTGTTGTTTACCAATAATATGTTTATATTTGCGAATTATCACAAATATGGCCGATATTATGCAAAAACTTCTGTATTCTCTCTCATTCATCATCTTGTTTTTTACTTCGTGCATGGCGTCCTCAGGCACGAAAAGTGTGGCTGATGATAATAGACAGGAGGTGTCTTCTTCAGTCGTATCCTCCGATCACGGTGCGCTGAATAAGCCGGTGCTTGATTCCGCATATTTCGGAAACACAGCCTCGGGGCTGAACGATTTCTCTCTCAGGCTCGCGTTGGAGACCAGAAAAGAATTCACCGATACGGAGAATTACATAATCTCCCCGTTGGGTGTCGCGGTGGATCTCGCAATGACAATACCGGGCGCAGCCGGAAAGACCAGAGAGGAAATACTCGATGTGCTCGGCCATTTGCGCGAGGAGACTCTTGACTCCCTTGACCGCCTGCTCAGTCTGGTCTATTACAATCTGAATCATCCTGACGTTCCCGGAAGTTCCTCACTTCACACATCTTTCTGGATCAACAAAGGTTTCAAAGTAAAGAAAAGTTTCATCGAGTCATGCACCGATGACTTTGATGCTTCCGTATATGTCCGCAAGCTTTCCTCTGTCGAGACCAAGAATGAGATCAACAGATGGGTGGAGGTACGGACCAATGGTCTGATCAAACAACTTCTTGACGGTCCATTGAATGAGGTCCAGATGACAGCTTTACTGAATACGATTTATGTGAAAGGCAAATGGGACAAGGCTTTCGATACAAAGAACACCCGTAAGGAGAAGTTTCACAACCTCAACGGCACGGATGGTGAATGTGATATGATGCAACTGAATGACGAGGGATTTGATGTCGTCAGATTTGATAAATTCAACATAATCAGGTTTCCCCTTGACTCGACGAGATACGGACTTGACATAGTTTACCCCCACCCCGGAGTATCCCTTGGGGAGTGCCTGCCACAGTTGGACGGAAAGATTTTCACCGATTGGGACAAGAAAGCCATCCGTGTCAGCTGGAATATCATCAAGATGCCAAAATGGGAGATAGAGACCAAGCTGTTTTTTGCCGGTCCTCTCATCAACATCGGAGTGAAACAACTATTCGATATTGACGCCGACTTATCGGGCATAACCGACGTCAAGCCATTCTTTGTGGATGAAATATTACAGAAAGCCAAATTCATCGTTGATGAACAGGGTGCGGAAGCCGCCGCAGCCACTATTGAAATCATGATAGGAGGCATGGACTTCGAGGGGAGGCGCCACGAGCCATCGAAACTGATATTGGACCGTCCGTTCATGTATATTCTCACTGACACACGTACAAACACGATCATTTTCATCGGGGAGATCCGCAATTTCCAAAAGGCATCCTGACAGACAGGTGTGGCCGGGGGAGTTTTTTGCATTTTGCCGTTTGGCAGATAATCACTAACTTTGCAGGACGAAAAAAATAAGTCTAACTAACCACATCACGTCTTGGACACCGATCCTTTACCGGCCATAGAGGCCGCAGCGACCACATTCACCACCAATTTACCTCTTCTGGCCATGTCGCCCATGAGCGGCGCTCAGATAGTGGCTCTCACACTCGCCATCCTGTTATTGTTCGTTTCGGGCTTCGTCTCCGGAAGCGAGATAGCGTATTTCTCGCTCACCCCCGCGCAATGCGAGGAGATCGAGGACACCCCCAAGGGGAGGAGCATACTCAGGCTGCTCGGGATACCCGAACGGCTTCTGGCAACAATCCTTATAGCCAACAATCTGGTCAACGTGGCCATAGTGGTGCTCTGCAACTTCGCACTCGGCCCTATCTTCGAGGGCATGAGCGCTGTGCTGAGCTTCATACTCCAGTCGGTCATACTCACATTCCTCATCCTGCTTTTCGGCGAGATCCTGCCTAAACTCTATGCCAATTCCAACAATCTCGGATGGGCAAAGATGGCCGATGCCCCGCTCTCGGCGATGGTGAAGATATTCCATCCTCTCTCGTCGCTGCTCGTGAAGAGCTCGGTGATAGTCAACAAGGTGGTCACCAAGAAGGACACCGCCGTGACCGCCGACGACCTCTCGCAGGCACTCGAGATAACCGACGTGGATCCGTCGCAGAACAAGGATATACTCGAAGGTATCCTGAAATTCGGCGACACCAACGCCTCGGAGGTGATGACACCGCGCGTGGATGTGACCGGCCTCGAGGCCGACGCGTCGTTCGACGAGGTGATGAAGGTGGTGATCGAGAGCGGATTCGCCCGTCTGCCGGTCTATGAGGACTCGATGGACAATATCAAGGGTGTGCTCTATTCGCGCGACCTTCTCCCATACGTAGGCAAGCAGGAAAGCGACAGTTTCAACTGGCAGTCGCTCATGCGCGAGCCTTATTTCGTGCCCGAGTCAAGGATGATCGACGATCTGCTCGAGGATTTCCGCACCCGCCGCGTGCATCTGGCCATAGTAATCGACGAGTTCGGCGGCACACAGGGAATAGTCACGCTCGAGGATGTGCTCGAGGAGATCGTGGGCGATATCGACGATGAGTATGACGAGGAGGAGAAGCTTTACCGCAAGCTCCCCGACGACACATATATCTTCGAGGGAAAGACACTTCTGAACGATTTCTTCCGCATCACAGGACTGGAGGAGGAGGAAGACTACTATGCCCCCGTCACCGAAGACTGCGACACGCTCGCGGGCATGCTCCTGGCCATCAAGGGAGACTTCCCCAAGGAGAAGGAGTCCATCGTCTACGGCCGATGCCGTTTCCTCGTGCTGTCGATACGCCAGCACCGCATCGTCAACATCCGCGTCAAGATAATGCCCGAGGTCCAGACCGACGAGACCACCGAGGCTCCCCGCAACCAATGAGATATCCGTCCATCCGTCTGACGGCTCCGGCAGCTGCCATGGCCATCATCATCGCCTCCTGTTCAGGCCGGGAGGGGAGCAATCCTGTCCCCAAGCCGGAGGCCTTCCCGCGCATCGAGATGCCCGATTCAACCTTCACCACCGTGAAGGCCGGAGAGGTGGATCTGACTGTCAATTCGGGAGCCGTGGCCGAGGTGACCGGCAAGGAGAACGGCGACACGTGGGTCACACTCGCGTATCCGCAGGTGGCTGACGGCGGGGTGTATCTCACACTGTCGCGGGCAGACGGAAAGCCGGATGCCGAGGCAGTCATGGCCAACCGCCGCGAGCGTATGGAGCTGAATCTGGCCGGTGCATCGGGCATCGCCACCACACTCACCTCGGCAGGCGGATGGGAATGCGAGATGCTGACGAGCCGCACCGCGCTGTCGACCCCGGTGCAGATACTGGCCACTGACGGACGCACGGTGCTGAGCGGCACCCTGTACCTGCCTCTGAGCCCCGGCACGAATCCCGACTCGGTGGCTCCGGTGATCGACGCGATAGACCGCGATATGCTGACCCTGCTAAAAAATCTGCACTGAATGCTGACCCTGTATCTCTCCGCCATATCCGACAGTGGCAGTGGAAGCAGAAAGGTCAACGAGGCCGCCGCTCTTGACGGATTGCTGGAAAGGGCATTCGGCTTCAAGGCCCGTCTGCTCCATCATCCGGACGGCGCACCGTATATCGACGGACATCCCGAAATCCACATTTCCATCTCCCACTCGGCGGCCACGTGTCTGCTCGCTGTGTCTGACGCTCCGGTGGGGGTCGACATCGAAGCTCCGCGGAGGCAGCTGGCGCGTGTGGCCTCGAAATTCCTGACCGCCGCCGAGCGCGGACGCATGGATCTGACCACAGGCGACCATACGGAGGAGCTTCTGCACTACTGGACAGCCAAGGAGGCGGCTTTCAAGCTGCTGCGCGTCCCGGAGCTGACGGTATCGGCCATCGAGGTATCAGCCGATATGACCCTGGCTTCGGCCGGCGGAAAAGAGTGCGGCATATGTTATGAGAGGCATGGCGACGAGCTGATGGCCATAGCCTGTTTCACTGGATCTCATAGTTGAGTATCGCTTCCACGATATACATGGAACGGATGTCGGCGCGGTCGACATCCATATCGTCATATTCGGGATTGCCGCTGTGGAGTATGATCTTCGAGGGGTCGCTGTGGCGGCGGACGAATTTCACAAGTCTCAGTTCCTCAAGCTCCACCACATAGATCTGCCCCCAGAAAATATTGCGCATATCGGCGATGGGCCTGATGGCCACGTAGCCACCCGGGGCTATGCGCGGGGCCATACTGTCGCCCCTCACTTTCACCAGACTGCAGTTTTCGGGAATCTCCGGGAGAGTCACCCTCCCGACCGGTCTCACCTCGCCGAATATCTCGGCCAGCGAGCGGCATCCGGCAGTGACATCGAGATCATAGACCGGCGTCCCCTCGGCCACGGGGCGTGGGGTGAGACGGCCGTCGATGCGCAGGTCGGCCACATCGCAACCCTTGGCGAACGGCACCCCCTCGCCGCGGGTGAGCCATGCCTTGGATATGCCGAGGTCAACCACGATGCGGTTGATGAGCCCCTCGGTGAAATTGAGTTTGCCGTTCATCACCTTGGACAGATTGGCCGGATCGAGATGCAGCATCCCGGCCAGGCGCCGCTGGGTGAGGTGGCGCAGCTGCATTATGTGGCGCAGGCGGGCTATGATTTCAGAGTGTTGTTCCATACTGTTGGCAAAATTACAACTTTGAGTTGTAAGGCGCAAACTTTCCGGCTTAAAAAAAGTTTCTATTTGCCTAATTGAAAAATAATTATTATCTTTGCAGCGCTTTGTGCACCCGACCCGGTGACATGGCATTGAATTAACCTTATTTTATTAACCCCATTTAGTTTTAATGACTGAAGAAGTAAAAAACTCCCCTATCGCAGATTTCGATTGGGAAGCTTACGAAAAGGGTGAGGCCAAGGGCGACAAGTCGCGCGAGGAACTCACCAAAACCTATGATGAATCGCTCAATACCGTGCGTGACAAGGATGTAATCGAAGGTACCATCATCGCCCTCAACAAGCGCGAGGCAGTGGTTAACA
>CAJUKP010000052.1 GCA_910587165.1 uncultured Duncaniella sp. | reverse complement strand
ATAACCGCCCCCTCCACAGCCGGACTTTCAACCACGAAAGCCCGGCTGTTTTTTTGTATATATATGCAAAATATATACCTTTGCATCTGTTTTAAATCCCAGATATATCATGAAGAATTTATTTATCGGACTGTTGTTCGTATTCTTGTTTCCCTCACTTTGCCTGTCGGCCGGTGATTATTCCCGTTATTACACGGATCTTCCTGTGGAGGTGAAACCTGTCACTCCTGTTTCTTTGCCTGAGTATTCTGTCACAGTGACCGGATATGGAGCTGTGGGAGATGGTGTGACACTCTGTACAGAAGCCATACAGAAAGCCATAGACGAGCTGTCTTCAAAGGGGGGAGGCCGACTTGTTTTCACTGAGGGTATCTGGCTTACGGGACCTATCGAGATGAAAAGCAATGTCAACCTTCATCTCGAGCGTAATGCGATGATATTTTTCTCACCTGACAAGTCCCTGTATGTCGATCCTTCTCCAAAGGCCGGACGCTTTCTTCCCTGCATACGTGCCAACCGGTGCCGGAACATATCTATCACCGGAGAGGGCGTGATTGACGGCAACGGTGCCCAGTGGCGTCCGGTGAAGCGTTCGAAGGTGAGTGATGTGGAATGGAAGCGTTTCAAGGCAATGGGTGGTGTGGAGCGTCAGAATGGTTCGCTGTGGTATCCCTGGGAGTTGAAGTCGGGCTATCCGGATCAGGATGCGACACCCGAGAAGCAGGAAAAGCGCCGCAATGATCTGTTCCGTCCGGTCAACTGTGAGAATGTGCTTGTCTCCGGTGTGACATTCCAGAACGCTCCCAAGTTTCATGTTCATCCGTTGAATTGCCTTAACGTGATTATCGACGGCATAACAGTCCGCTGTCCGTGGAATGCCCAGAACGGAGATGCCATCGACCTCAGCGACTGCCACCGTTCCTTGATAGTCAATTCGGTTGTTGATGCCGGCGATGACGGGCTGTGCATGAAGAGCGGATCGTTCAAGGAGAAGGCTCTCGTGAACGGCTGTGAGGATATTCTGATCCAGGACAACACGGTCTATCACGCCCATGGAGGATTTGTGATCGGAAGTGAGGATATATGCGGTATGAAGCGCATTGTTGTGCGCGACTGCACATTCTCAGGCACAGATACAGGTCTTCGTTTCAAGAGTGCGATCGGTCGTGGCGGTAAGACCGAGGATCTTTATATCTCCTCGATAGTCATGGCTGACATTGTTTCTGAAGCTATTGTGTTCGAGTGTACATACGCCGATCGTCCTGCCGGAAGCACAGAGACATCCCCGGCCGCTCCGGTGGAATTGGTGAATGTTCCAGAGTTTACAGATATCCACATTACCGGAGTGACCGTGCGTGGATGCAAGACCGGTATCGCTGCAGAGGGTGTGGCCGGACTGAACTGTGTGCACGGTGTCACCGTCGACAATTCCACCATAGTCTATACAAGCAAGGCTACAGCCATAGACGAGGCTACAGCTGAGATTAAGATCGGCAATGTGAACTTTGTCAAGGACAGACGTCCGGTTCAGTAGAGATCGAGAGTGGCACGGAGTGATGACTTCACCATCTCGCGGAGTTCGGGAGGAGACATTACTCTCACTTTAGGTCCGAGGGAAAGGATCTCTTGTACGAAATCGGGTGTAAGGCGCAGCCGCAGATGAAATTCGGAGTAGCTGTCGTGGATTGTCTCGCGTTGCGAGGGATGAAGCGGCAGAGCTCTGAAATATTTCGCCTGCCGTGGGTCGGTGCGCAACACTACCTCATGGGCCTCCCCTTGGGAGAAGATGATCCCGAAGGAATCACGCACATATTCGTCGAGATCGAAATCCTTGTCGGAGAATCTCTCGGGAAGAATGGCCACCTCCTCCATACGGTCGAGCGCGTAGGTCTTTATGTGGGTGTCGGCCGTGTTGCGGCCGGTCACATACCAGCGCTGGCGGAATATTTTCAGGAAGTACGGCTCTATCACCACGCCGCGGGTCGGAGTTGAGCGTGTGTATGGTCGGTAGGTAAACCGTATCGGGTGCTTCTCCTTCAGTGCCGATATGACTTGTGAGAGATAGAGCCGGGCCGACGGTACATCCTCGAGGAAGATCCGGTCTGACACATCCGAGACGTTTGAAAGCACATTGCTCATTGCCGCCGAGTTGAGAAGCCAATCGGTGAGTCCTTCCCTCTGTCTGTCCCCCTCGTCTATGGAGTATTCATAGGTGGAGGGGTTGCATTTTATGTCGATGTTGAACAGTTCCTCGATGGCTGTACGGTAGTTGTAGAATGTACGCCGTGGGAGCGGATTGCCGTCGGAGTAGGGCGATTGGATCCAGAGTTCGCCGAGTTTCTCGCGGGTGATGGATCCGTAGCGGCGTATGGTGTCTACGAGCCAGACGTAGCGTCCGAGCAGATTGTGTCCCATAGTCCTGATCAGAGTGGCGACAGCGCGCCTGTGACGGAATCCATGATATAGCCTCTCACATTCACGTCCGCAGCCATCAGCGGATGGCGGGAGATGAGATCCACCGTCTCGCGCACAGCCTCGTCGGTGTTTTCAAAACCGTGAAGCCAGCTGTCAAGATCAATGCCGCAGTGCCTCATGAGCGATATGTGTTCATCGCTTATTCCGCGTGAGCGCATAAGTTCGAGCATTTCGGCGGCGTTCATTCCCTGGACGCCACACCCGGTGTGGCCGATCACCATTATTTCATTCACACCAAGCTCGTAGACTGCCACAAGGAGTGAGCGGATGGTGGAGTCGAAAGGATTTGTGATTGTGCCTCCTGCATTCTTGATTATCTTCACATCGCCGTTCTTCAGGCCGAGGGCGGCCGGCAGAAGCTCGACAAGGCGGGTGTCCATGCAGGTGACGATGGCAATCTTCTTGTCGGGATATTTTGATGTTATGAAACGTTTGTAGCCTCCTGAGGCCACGAATTCCTTGTTGTAACGTAGAATCTCGTCTATCATATCATTTTTTGAAAATAATTCCGTTGGGTTATGTGAGCGGGTTGACCGTCTGTCCCCACGATGCACGGTCGAGATTACGGTAGGCCAGAGCCTCGCGCAGGTGATGGATGAGTATGGGGCGCGTCGCCGCCTCCGCCGGGCTCAGGGCCGGCTGCATCGAGGCATATTCGAGGTCGGCGATGGTGCGTGACACCTTCAGTATGCGGTCGTATGCACGTGCGCTCATGTCAAGACGTATCATCGTATCGCGCAGCAGACGGATGGAGTCCTGATCCAATCCGGCATGGACTGAGAGCAACCGCGTGTTCATCTGGGCGTTGGAATGGATTCCTTTTTCAGCGGCGAACCGGGCCGCCTGGATCTCACGCGCCTTTATCACCCTTGCTCTTATCTGATCGCTTGTTTCTTCCGGTGCGGTTGACGAGAGGCTGTCGAAAGGCACGGGATAGATCTCCACCTGAAGGTCTATCCGGTCAAGCAGCGGACCGGAGATCCTGTTGAGATACTTCATCACTGCCCCCGGGGCACATTGGCAGGTCTTGGTCGGATGGTTGTAATATCCGCACGGGCATGGATTCATGCTTGCCACAAGCATGAATCCGGCAGGGTAGTCAATGGTATACTTGGCTCTTGATACAGAGATATGCCTGTCCTCGAGCGGTTGTCGCATCACCTCGAGCACCTGACGTGAGAATTCAGGAAATTCATCGAGAAACAACACTCCGTTGTGTGCCAGTGAGATCTCGCCGGGCATTGGATTGGAACCACCACCAACGAGCGCCACCGGGGAGATGGTGTGATGTGGTGAGCGGTAGGGGCGTGAGGTCATAAGCCGGGAGCCCCCCTTTAGCTTCCCTGCCACCGAATGGATCTTGGTGGTCTCGAGAGCTTCCGCAAGGGTGAGCGGCGGGAGGATCGTCGGCAGACGCTTTGCCATCATTGATTTGCCGGAGCCCGGAGGTCCGACAAGAAGAATATTGTGGCCGCCCGCACAAGCCACCTCAAAGGCTCTTTTGACCGCATTCTGCCCCTTCACCTCGGAAAAGTCGCAGTCAAACACATGATTGGCACGTGCGAACTCCTCACGGGTGTTGACTACTGTAGGTGTCAGATCTGTCTTACCGGTTATGAAGTCTATCACCTCTGCAAGTGATGTCACACCATACACATCAAGATTGTTGACCACCGCCGCCTCTTCAGCGTTTACTTTCGGCACTATCATGCCTCCGAATCCGAGCTCGCGGGCCTTTATGGCCATCGGAAGCACACCGCGTATGGGCAATACGGACCCATCGAGCGACAGCTCGCCCATGATCATGAATCTTTCGAGCGGGCGCACACATTTGATCTGCTCACAGGCTGCAAGAATCCCGATGGCTATCGGCAGATCGTAGGCCGCCCCCTCCTTGCGCACATCGGCAGGCGAGAGGTTGACCACGATGCGGCGTCGCGGCCAGCGGTGGCCCGATTGTGTGACAGCCGAAAGCACACGCTGATAGCTTTCCTTGACAGCGGTGTCGGCCATACCTACGAGGGAAAATACCGCTCCCTGTTCAGCCACGGCCTCGATGGTGACGGTTATAGCGTCGATGCCCTGCACCGCGGCGCCATAGGTTTTGATCAGCATGACGGTCAGTTGTGTATTTCTTTTCTGACTTCTCCGGATGAGAGCACTATGTTGACACCCTTGACCGGATTGGCATATTCGCGTCCGGAGAGATCGAAATAACGTGGTGTTGTATTGTTTTTATCCTGTTCAATGACTATTGTCGACGCAATGTCGGAATACTCATATTCGACATTGTTCCATTCATCATACCCTGTCATATCCTCCGCATAGCCGTCGGCTTCCTCACGTATGTCAGCGAAATCACACCATTCAGGGGCTGAACGGTATCTCTCCACACAACCTTTCGGGACGTACAGCACACATTTCGACTTGTCAACATCCATGAGACAGCAGGAGAATATCATGTCATCCCGTACAGAGAAGCCCTGAAGATCGGTGTGCTTCAATGTGAGGTCGCACAGAGGCGGATTTTGTGCGAGCGAATGCAACTCTTCAAGTTTCGGAGCCATGAGACCTTCTGGTGCGATACGGGTCAGAGAGGCCGGGAGAGTGAGGGTCGGGCCATAGAAAACGATTCCATGCCATGACAGTTCCGTGAGGTTTGCCGGAAGATGGATTTTATCTGTTATGCCGCAGCAACAGGTATCCTCAATGACCTTGAGATTGTCCGGAAGTCTCAGGGTCTTGATGTCTGAGCTATAGAATGCCCCTGAACCAATGTAGGTAAGAGTCTGCGGTAGATTGATAGTCACGATACGTTCCCATTCGAAGGCGTATTGTTCGATTCTCTCGATTCCATCAGGCAATATGATGTTGTAGGTGTTTACATATTGCCAAGGTATTATTTTCTTCAGACTTCTTGGCATTACCAATGTCTCACAGTTGATCTGTAAATTTCTTGGGAACGTGCCGTCTTCAATAATAGAGGTGACGTTTGTCCATGGAGACTCATCTCCGCTTTTCACAAACCAGGCATCCTTGCAGTTCAATACTTTTATTTGCCGGCCATCCATTGAGTGTGAGATGAGATTCAGATCATCCGCGTTGAATCTGCCTTTGAGAAATACGTGGTCATAGAACCATACATTCTCGTCGATAGCAGGATCTGTCATAGTGCCCTCCTCCGCACATTCGATAGTGATGGACGGACGCTTGTCTTCAGCTGAGGTGATGAATACTGACAGGATTATAGAACAGATAAAAACAATAGCCTTTTTCATGAAACAATGATAGGTTTAGAGATAGTGATAGTTCACAAAAGTAAATATTATAGGTGAGAATAGAAAACAATTGTGGATAAAAAATATGTCCGTTCAGAAAAAACTTTAAGGGATAGGGATGAATACTATGGGCCCGGGACTGCCGTCGCCCATGGATACACTTGGATGTAAATTTTACATATTTCCATCGTTCTCTTTTCCGACACAAAGTAATGTGTGGAGGTTACAATTCGGTTGCATTATTACAAAATTGTAACAATCAGACGAAAAATTTTATTGTTATAACCAGTTGCGAATCAATGTATTAGGAAGTGAATGAAATTTTTTTTAAGATACAATGAAAAATTTTTGGTGAAAAAATTTTCATCCCGTGAAAGAGGTTGTAACTTTGAAATGTCAAACGAAACAAACCCCATCGC
>CAJUKP010000051.1 GCA_910587165.1 uncultured Duncaniella sp. | reverse complement strand
CGCCTCTCAGCACTCGCACCTGAAACGAGCGCGTCTACCATTCCGCCACCTGGGCAATAGATTATTTTAAAATCAAAAAAGAGTGCAAAACTTATATTCAAACCGGAGTTTTTTACCTCTCTGTTTTTGACGTTGCAAAGGTAGAGTTTTTTTTTAAATTCTCCAAATATAAGGCTATCTTTTTTATCTTTAAAATTTTTATCTCAGTTTGTCGACAGCTTGCCGAACACTCCCTTCCTGACGAGCAGGTCGAAGAACTCCACTCGATTCATGAGCATACGTCCGATATACCGGGGCGCATAATAAACAAATGCCGCACACGAACTTCCGAGAATAGCACCCACAATAAGATCGCCGGGGTAATGCACTCCGAGATAAGCTCTTGTATAACATTGGAGCACGGCCCAGGGGAACATCACCCATGCCACAGCCTTCTTCCGGAATATCAGCCACATGGATACGGCCAAAGCGAAAGAATTAGCCGCATGACAGGATGGGAACCCATATCGGCCCGCACGATAGTCATTGACCACATGGACCATTGAGGATATTGGATTATCAAGATTTGCCGGACGCAGACGCGCTACACTCTCACGCAGTGTCCCCGCCCCGATCTGATCGGCAAGAGCGATAGCAAGCACTATGGATAGAATACACCAGAGAGCTACCACCGATCGTTTTTCCCTCACGATATACGCAAGGATGAGAGCATAGAAGGGTATCCAGAACCATCTGTTGGTAAGGTAAAGCATCAATGTATCCACAAATTCGCAGTGAAAGCCATTGATCAAGAGGAGCAACTGCGTGTCTATGGTTTCGATTAGTGTCATATCTTTAAATGATTGGGAGAAAGGTTGAAAAAGTTGTGCAAAAATACACAATCCCTATGACATCACCTATATATAAGGTGTTAAAAAGCTAAAAAAATCACTTCGTCTGTCCTCTTCACCACGTCAGCCACTTGGGCGAAACTACTATTTTTCCTACTTTTGCAGCCATGAGCCGACTTTTTATCACCGATATGGACGGCACGCTGCTCGGCAACGATGCCAGAGTCAGCCGCCTTAGCGCCGAAATCATCAGCGGTCTGTCACGCGACGGAGCCTTGATCACCGTAGCCACAGCCCGCACACCCGCCACAGTCGAGCCACTGTTGGCCGATACCTTCACATCCATCCCGGCAATCGTGCTCACAGGAGCGGCAATGTGGGATCGCGATACACAACGCTTCTTCAATGTCCACACTATGCCCGACGGCTCAGTCGGATGGATAATCAGGACTTTCGCCGACCATGGCATATCACCGTTCGTCTACACACTTCCCTCATCTGGCCCCATGAATGTATATCATTCACGGCAACTCACCCCGCAGGAAAAGAACTTCTACATTGACCGCGCCCACCTCCGTCTGAAGAGGTTCACCTTTCAGCGCGAGCTCTCCCCCACCCTGATGGAAGGCACACCTGTCCTCATGCTCGGCATCGCGCCGATCCAATCCATCATGGCGCTCGCCGGGGTGCTTAGAGACACAGGATTACTTTCGGTCACAGCTTATCCCGACATATTCAATCCATCCACAGGCTACATCGAGGTATTCGCAGCCGGAGTTTCCAAGGCTGCCGCTATAATCGAACTCAGGGAGCTGATCGGCGCCGACACTATCACCGCTTACGGTGACAATCTCAACGACATACCCATGCTCATGATCGCCGATGACGCCGTGGCGGTCGGCAACGCACTCGACGAAGTGAAACAAGCCGCCTCTAGGGTCATCGGTCCCAACACGGCATCATCAGTCGCTCAAGATATTCTGCAACACTTTTGACACATCTTTTTAAGAATTGTAAACTAAAAAAAGTTGCAAAACGCTGCTATATGCACTACCTTTGCACTTTCAAAATCAACAGATCAAATATCAATTATCGGAATCATGAAACACCTTGATCTCATTCTCGCAGAAAAGTTGTTGAAAATCAGTGCAATCAAGCTCCAGCCCGAGAATCCATTCACATGGGCCTCCAGTTGGAATTCACCCATATACACCGATAACCGCAAGACCCTCTCCTACCCTGAAGTTCGCTCATTCATCAAAGTCGAACTCAGCCGCATCATACTCGAGAACTTCCCCAAGGCCGACGCAGTGGCCGGCGTTGCCACCGGCGCTATAGCCCAGGGAGCCATGGTGGCCGACACTCTCGGAATGCCATACGTATATGTACGCTCCACCCCCAAAGACCACGGCCTCGAGAATCTCATCGAAGGCGATCTCCGTCCCGGTAGCAAAGTAGTCGTGATCGAAGATCTTGTCTCCACCGGCGGCAGCAGCCTCAAGGCCGTCCAGGCCATCCGCAATGCAGGATGCGAGGTTGTTGGCATGGTGGCAATTTTCTCCTACGAATTCCCCGTGGCCACAAAATCCTTCAAGGACGCCGATGTCAAGCTCATAACACTCTCCAACTACACAGCCCTCATCAACGCCGCCCTTGAGACCGGTTTCATCCGCGACTCCGACGTCGAGACCCTCCGCGAATGGCGAAAGGATCCCTCCATCTGGACTCCCAAATCCATAGCCGACTAACTTCTCCGATCCCCATCACCCTCTACCCACCCCCCTATGTCAGTTTATTCAGGCAAAGCCGTGACGCTCCAGCGTCCTGCCAGCGAGATATACGCCAAGGTCAGCGACCTTGGCCAGTACAAATCTCTCGTGGAAGCAATCCCCGAGGAACACCGCGAGAAACTCGCCGGTGTGGAATTCCGTGGAGACTGCGTCAAAATGGACGCCCCGGGAGTAGGCGAACTCGTTTTCAAGATCATCGAGCGCGTCCCCGGGAAAAAAGTCGTGCTCAACGCCGAAGGATGCCCCATCCCGCTGAAACTTATTCTTGACATCAGCGCCACAGCCGAAACCACCACGACAATCACCCCAAGAGTTGACATACAGATCCCGGCCATGCTCAAGCCGTTCATCGGCAACAAGATACAGCAGGCAGCCGACCAGTTCGGACAGATCTTCACATCACTCTTCGCATAACCTCACCGCGGCATGGCCATCAGACTTCTGTTAATCCTTGCCGCGGTGTTGTCTCTCTTCGGATGCTCCGATTCTGTCGACGATAACCGCATACCATATTGCGAGGTACATCTCACATTCAAGACCGTAGGCGACTGGAACCTTTATGGAGTGAAGGGCGATGCCGCCGACTACTGCCGTTACATCAACACGCCGGCCCTAAGAATACCGGCGGAATTCCCTTACACCGCTCTTGACCGCACCGGCTATGGCGGACTGTTGATTGTAACCGACATCCTGGGCGACCTTCATGTCTATGATCTCTCATGTCCCTACGAATGCTCGCCGCAGATCAGAGTCGAGATCCCCTCGGGTGAGCTTCACGCACGCTGTCCCTCATGCGGAAGCACCTACGAAGTCTTCTCAAACGGAGGAATGCCCGTATCCGGACCCGCCGCATCAAGAGGATACGGACTCCAACGCTATTCCATCACATCCGGAGGAGCATTGAGCTACAGAGTCGTGACTCGTTGAGACCAAACTTTTGATCCGGATTGGTGTTAGTCATATATAACATCAATTCAAAATCAAAAGTCATGGATATTAAACTTCTTGAAAAACTCCGCGATCAGAAAGGTGTAGCCCTCGTCGAAATCTACGCATCATGGTGTCCTCATTGCCGCAAAATGATGCCTGTGATTGACGACATAAAAGCCCTTCTTGGCGGACAGGTCCACTTCTACCAGCTTGACATAGACGAATACAGCGATCTTGCCGAGGTGCTCGGAGCCAAATCAATCCCGTCATTCTTCATCTACAAGGATGGCGAGCAGATGTGGAAATACACCGGAGAGATCGACGGCAACATTCTCGCCTCCAAACTTCAGGAATATCTCTGATAAGACAAGCGGCGTTATGGACGGGACATCAATACTTTCCGATTTTCTGACAAGGCTTGGCGTGCGCCACACCGGATCATACAGCGACTCCCGCTTCCGCGGTATGCCGTTCAAGACCCTGTTTGGCTTCTCCAGGCTTCTCACTGCCTACGGTATTGCCAACGAATCCTTACGCCTGACCGACCGGAATGCACTCGCCTGCATCCCGACACCTTTCATCGCCCAACGGACAGATGGATTTGTCATCGTGACAGACATACGCAGCGACAGTTCCGGTCAACCATCCGAGGTAGATTACATATCCTACCATCAGCCGTTCACCGCCGGATTCAACGACTTCATCAGCTCCTCGTCCGGCATTGTCCTCCGTGCATTCCCCGACAGCTCCTCATCCGAGCCCGATTACCCGGCCCACCACCTCCAGCTCCTAGCCGCCAGAAGCAAGAGGTGGATTCTCGCACTCCTCACCGCCTTCCTCCTCATATTCGGCATTATCAACTCAGGAGTCCTCACCCATCTGTCGCTCATCATGCTCCTCGCCACCGACTTCGCCGGCCTATGGGTCACCTTCATGCTCATGCAGAAGACACTCAGCGTCAGCAACCATACAGCCGACCGCGTATGCGGCATACTCCAGACCCACGGTTGCGACACTGTGCTGGCACGCAAAGCCTCCACATTCTTCGGCATAGTCAGCTGGAGCGAAGTCGGAATGGCCTACTTCGCCATGAGCACGCTCATACTGCTCATATTTCCGCAATGCACCCACTATCTCGCACTCATCAACGGGTGCTGCCTCCCCTTCACTGTATGGAGCATCTGGTATCAGCGCTTCCGCATCCACTCCTGGTGCACACTCTGTGTTGTCACCCAGGCCCTGCTGTGGCTGCAGTTCCTTTGCTTCTTCACCGGCGACTGGTGGACACGCATCTTCCCCCTCCTTATCGAGCTATTCCTCATGATAGCCGCCTACGGGGCGTTGCTCCTCGCCATCAACCGCCTCGACAACTTCATCAAGTCCCGTTCAGGGATGCCTTTAAACTGACCTCTGCCCAATGCCCGTCAAGAAGATTCCCCACACAGACATCCCGGGAGCCACAAAGCTCTCCCCTCTGGAAATGAACAAAATAACATTCGAGACAGGCCATCACTCCGACATCCCGGAGCACGGGCCGTCCGATTCAATCGTAAAACCCTCGTGAAAATGAAAAAAATATTACTGTTCCTAACGGCGTTGCTCCTGTCTGTCGGAGCAGCCCATGCCGACAAATACACCATAAACCGTGACAACCTCCCGACCCAGGCTCAGGAAATGCTCACCAAACACTTCCCGAAAGCAAAAGTGGCTATGATCAAGGTTGACCGCCATCTTCTCAAAAAGACCGACTATGACGTAAAACTCGTCAACGGCACCAAGATCGAATTCAACAACGCCGGCCGCTGGACCAGTGTTGACTGCAAGACACGCGCCGTCCCCGACGCACTCGTCCCGAAATCAATCCGCAACTACGTCAAAAAGAACTTCGACGGCGTCAAGATCACCCAGATCGAACGCAAACTCAAAGGATTCGAAGTCGAACTTGAGGATGGCATCGAACTGACATTCGACACACTCGGCAACTTCAAGAAAATGGAGATGGAAGACTGACATCTCCCCGCTTCAACACCTTTCAGGAGCCGATCCAACCATAGTCAGCATGATCAGCTCCGGAAAACAAACAACAAAAGGCACTGTTTCTGTCGGCACATACATTCACCGGCAGAAACAGTGCCTTTAAATCTAAATATATAGTTCAGAAGGCAAACACCTACCTGGCATTCCTATATTTTGATATCTGAGGGGCAAGAGGGACATATATTATTGCGAAAATCAAGCCTTGGACGAGCAGCTCGATACTGAATCCCGATTCTTTATCGAAAATCACTTGGAACAACCACATACAGGACGTAAAGCCGATCATTGCCACCAACACCTGCATTATAAAAGTTAAAATCTTTTTGCCCATAAAATAACAATTTACCTCGTGCAAAGATAAAACATCCGACGATATTATGCAAACACATCCCCGGGCATACACACTTTCATGCGTTTTTTTGCTATTTCACTCCTTCCACGTGCAGTCTTTTCATTGCTTTTTCATCTATTTTTAATATATTTGAAAAGAATGGATATTACGCAGCTCGTAAAACGAAGCCAATCAGGGGATAGAGAAGCCTTTGGTCTTCTCTATAATCTCTGTGCGCCTTCAATGATGAAGGTCATAGAGGCGTGTGTGCATAATCATGATATTGCACAGGACATATTGCATGACGGCTTCATCATAGCGTTCTCTGCTATTGATAAATTGATTGAGCCTGTGAAGTTTGAGTCATGGCTCACAACCATAATACGGAATTTATCGCTGCAATATCTTCGTGAGGCTTCAAACCACATAACTGTTCCCATGACAGATACATCAGGTGAAAGTCTTTATGAGGACACCACTGTTGATAATGCTCTCTCATGGGACGAACTTAGTAGCATTATCGACAAACTGCCGGATGGATACGGCAAGGTGTTTCGACTTGCTGTATTGGACGGATTGTCCCATAAAGAGATTGGAGAAATACTTGGTATTGCTCCCCATTCATCATCATC
>CAJUKP010000050.1 GCA_910587165.1 uncultured Duncaniella sp. | reverse complement strand
ATTTACCTCAAAAATACATCCACTCTGGTTTAACATTTGTTATTAAACACCCTCTTAGGAAATCGGAGGATTTTGTTGTAATTTTGCGGGCGTTATGAAATCACTCGTAAATCTTCTTATCATGGTCGTTCTCACCGCTCTCACCGGATGCGGCGGCAGCGACGAATGTGTGATCAACTGCGAAATCGAGGGCCTTGGCAACAAAGGCATCGAACTGATATATGCCGACCGCGGGGTGAAACGTCTGCCGTTCCATCCCGTCGACGGTAAGGTGGAAATGCGTGTCGATCTGCCACGTCCGGCCATGCTCGAGGCATTCACGCTCGACAACCGCCGTCTGTTCTGCATAATAGGCAGGAACGGCGACCATCTGACCGTGAAAATGAAGATTGACGATCCCTCGTCACTGACAGTCGAGGGTAATGAAGCATCGGCCTCATACGCACGCATCACGGCTGCCAACGACTCGCTCCTGCGCCACGGCTCAGAGGATGAGATCAATGCCCTGGTGACCCGTGAGATTCATGCGGCGCCGGGCTCTATGGCATCCACAATGCTGCTCATGAATTATTTCCACACCCCGGGCCACGAACTCAGGGCCGATTCTCTGCTCAACACCATCACAGCCGATGCCCGCCCCACCTGGCTCTCGGGGAGCTTTGCCTCCCTGCTGGGAGTGCAGCTTTCCGCCGCCGTGAAGAACGAAGTTCCCAACCTCGCCATCAGGACAGGCAGCGATACCACGGTAAGATTCAATTCCGGTATGCAGGGCTACGGCCTGCTGGTGTTCAACGATTCGCGCAAGCCCGACTCGATCACAAGCCGCCTGCGCAAGCTCCGCAAAGATATCCCCACACGCCGTCTGGCCATTCTGGACATCTCGCTGGCGCGCGATACAGCCCTATGGCAGCAGGCCATCTCCCGCGACAGCGCCACATGGCAACAGGCGTGGGTTCCCGGAGGTGTGGCAGGCCAGCAGATACGCAATCTGTCCGTCGCGGCAGTGCCGTTCTACATTGTCACCGACAGCACCGGCCGGTATCTCTACCGCGGCCGGTCGCTCTACAGTGCCGATACCATGCTCCGCGCCCGTATACAGCCATCCCCCGGTCATGCTGAAGCCAGGGAGCAGACCGACTCTGCAAAAACACCGGCCGCCCTCCCGGCCCCGGCACAGGTTGTCAGGGAGGAAGAGCGGCATGAGAATCACGCTCCGTCAGGAACAGTGAAACGGCTCAGGAAAGCTCCGTCACTTCCCTCCGCCGGGACGAGATGACAGGCTTACCACAGGCACATCCGAGGCACCGGACAATATGAACTGGGCATGACCGTTGAAGGCCGGGAACGTGAACCGCGACGGCTGTGTGCCGGGGACAGGACGTTCCACTCCCCGGAAAGCCGGATCGCCGTTACCGGCACCAAGCAGCCGGACACCCTCAGGGATCTCAATTGTGAGTTCATCACAGGCATCGGGCACAAAACGCCCTTTCGAGTCGAGCAACGAGATATTGACAATGCTGACTCCATCCTGCTCATGGGCCACTTCAGCCCTGACCTGCGACGCCGGGCCTGAAGTCTCGATCTTTTCGCTCACCACCTTCCGGCCGTTCCTGTATCCGTTGGCCACGACACGTCCGGGACGGTAGACAGCGTCCCACGAGAGATAACCGCCGGGACTCATAGCCTTACGGCCGAGATTCTTTCCATTGACAATCAATTCGACCTCGTCGACATTTCCGTAGACCCATACAGGGATAGTCTCACCTTCGTGACCGGTCAGATTCCAGTGGGGAAGGATATGCACCATCGGCCCGGAGGTCCACTGAGATTTCAGATAGAAAGCCTCGTCCTTGGGAAATCCGGCATAGTCGAGCAGACCGAACTGGCTTCCTGTGGCCGGAAACTTGAGCGGATTCGGCTCGCCGCGGTAGTCGAAACCGGTCCAGTAGCACAATCCCATCAGCCATGGGCGGTCGCGGTAGAATTTCCATCCGCGGGCTATGCGGTTGAGCACAGAGTCGCGCTCCGTGTCAGGCACTCTGTTCTTCGAAGCCATACGGCCGTTGGCACGGTCGTCGAAATATACACCCCTGGTGCCGCAGCCCGTTGTCTCCTCCGAGCCGAAAGCCATCCTCGAGGGATACTCGGCCCGATACTTGTCCACCGGATTCTGCACTATATAGTTATAACCCGCCACGTCCGGCGAGGCCACAGTGGTCGGGCCACCGCTTGTGGCGGCTGTCATGGGGCGTGTCGGGTCGAGGATATGCACCATGTCGCGCAGCTCGGCCACTATCTCAGTGCCCCGCGGATCCCACTCGACACCCCACTCCTCATTGCCGGCGCTCCACATTATCACCGACGGATGATTGAAATCACGGTCAATCATGGTCTTCAGCTGCCCGATATGATAGTCGTTGGTTCCAAGCAGACGGTTTTCCTCCACCACAAGGAGTCCGAGCGAGTCGCAGGCGGCGAGCATCTCGGGAGTGGCCGGATTGTGGGATGTACGTATGGTGTTGACTCCATATTTCTTCAGCTCCTTGAGACGGTAGACATTCACCGCATCCGGCATTCCGGCACCCACTCCGGCATGATCCTGATGCTGATTCACACCAAGCATCTTCACCGGCTCGCCATTGATGGTCAGACCCTTGTCGGGGTCGAAGCCAAGAGTGCGGAAACCGGTGCGCACCATTGTGACATCAGGTCCGTCCGGACCGTCTACTGTCACCTTCACATCATAAAGCGACGGTGACGACAGGCTCCATAGCTTCAGGTCGTCAGGACGCAGGGAGACATTCCACTGAGCCTCACCCTTGGGGGCGAGCGGCCCGGGGACAGATATGGATGCCGATGAATTGCCTGCCACGGGAGTACCGTCGGTGGCGAGCAGCTCCACTCTCACGCTGACACCCTGACCGCGGGTGTCACGCGAAGCATTTACTACGGTGCCGCTCACATTGACCGCCGGTTCAGCACTACCGGTGCCGGATGCCCCGGAATATGTCACTTTCACAGTAGCGGGCTTGACATGGACAGCCGGAGCCTTCTCCAACCATGCATGACGGTAGATGCCGCCTCCCTCGTAGAACCATCCCTCCTCAAGGGTGGCATCAGATCTCACGGTGATCACATTGTCGTCACCCACCTTCAGATAAGGGGTGATGTCGTAGCGCTGGGTGGCATAACCGCTCGGCTCGCCGCCGAGATAGAAACCGTTGACCCACACGCGGCTGTCGCGGAAGATTCCGTCAAAGACCAGATAGACCCGTTCGGAGGCAGGATCGGCCTTGTCGACCGAGAAACGGCGGCGATACCATCCGACGGAATTTCCGGGATACTTATAACCCACCTGCTTGTAACCGTGGCTGTGGCTGGCCACACTGTCGAACGGCAGATCAACGACAAAATCAAACGGAAGATCGACCTTCACCCAGGCGGAGTCATTGAACTGCGGGCTGTATGGTCCGGTGTTGTGGATGGAATTGGCCTTGGTGAGATAATTGAAATACTCCGTGCCACACCCATAGTCGAGTGCGGGATCAGTGTGGCCGAACGCGAAAGTCCAGTCTCTGTCGATATTCTCACGTATGGCGGCCTGTGCCGGCAGCACACCGACAGCAAGGGCAAGGAGGAAAAACACTGGGTTTTTCAGAGGCTTCAGTGATGCCATTGAATGATTTTAGGTATGTAGATTGTTATAGACTGCTTTGCTATGTGTGGATGGAGGTTGACGCGGGCATACTAATTGTCGTCGTATGTCACTGGAAGCACACGCGAGATGGAATGGTCCAGCGAGATGAGGGTCTCTGTCCCCACGACGCCGGGTATCACCTGCAGCTTGTGGTTGAGCAGCTCCATCAGGTGCTCGTTGTCGCGGGCGAAGAGTTTCACAAGCATAGTGTATGGTCCGGTGGTGAAATGACATTCCACAACTTCCGGAATCTTCTCAAGCTCGGGCACCACCTCTCGGTACATTGCCCCGCGTTCGAGATTCACGCCGATATATGTACAGGTCCGGTAGCCCAGCACCTTGGGGTCGACATTGTAGCCTGAGCCGGTGATGACATTCAGGTCGATCATGCGCTGTATGCGCTGGTGGATAGCTGCGCGCGACACGCCACATTCCTGTGCAACATCCTTGGAGGCTATGCGGGCGTTACGCATCACTATTTCAAGAATCTTTCGGTCAAGGTTATCTATTTTATCCATGACAGCTCAATGGATATTCGTGTGTTGATTGATGACTTTTATGAATTTCATGGCAAATATATCAAATCTTCGCCTAATCTCAAACTTTTTGCTATCAAAACTTACATTTTTGCTAAAAAACAGCATTCACACGATAAAAAATATGGCATCGGCTCCATTCCGTCAGCACACCTGTGCCCCCTGTCGCACGCGGTGTGTCCCGACGGTCTGCCGGGAGGGATGCCAATACTTAAAACTTCTAAATTATTAGGTATTTAGGAATATTTTCGCTAAATTTGCAGTCCGCAATGCATAACGAAGCCGGCAACGGCCGTCTTCGTTATGCATTGTACAGGACCTAACCTTTTTTAACGTTAAGTAAACAGGCATAAGCCAAATCCACTAATTCAAAGACACCCAAATACAATCTATGTGTGGAATTGTAGGTTACATCGGCTCCAACGGAGCCTATGAAATATTGATACAAGGCCTCAAACGCCTTGAATACCGCGGCTATGACAGTGCCGGAGTGGCGCTCGTCAATGCTGACGGCTGTCTAAACGTGCACAAATCGCAGGGAAAAGTAGCGAATCTCGAACAGACCGCCGCCGCAGGTGACACCACCGGATCACTCGGCATCGCCCATACCCGCTGGGCCACCCACGGCGAACCCAACGACACCAATGCCCATCCCCATGTGTCGCAGAGCGGCGACATCGCCCTCGTGCACAACGGGACAATCGAAAACTTCGCCGTACTCAAGAAAGTGCTCTCCGACCACGGGTTCACCTTCAAGAGCGAGACAGACACCGAAGTGCTCGTCCAGCTCATCGAATACATAAAGCTCACCAGCAACTGCACTCTGGCCGAGGCCGTGCGCGAGGCCCTGCTCCAGGTGGAAGGCGCCTACGCCATCGCCGTCGTGGAGCGCAATGACCCCGACACCCTCGTCGTGGCCCGCAAAAGCTCACCCCTTGTGATCGGAGTGGGCGACAACGAGACCTTCATCGCCTCAGACGCGACCCCCATCATCGGCTACACCGACAAGGTGATCTATCTCGAGAACGACGAGATGGCCGTCATCAAGCGCGGCCAGCCCATCAGCATCGTCTCCATCAACTCCAACCTCCCCTCGAAGATCGACATCCAGAAGCTCAAGCTCTCGCTGGCACAGCTCGAGAAGGGGGGATATGACACATTCATGCTCAAGGAGATTTTCGAGCAGCCCAATACCTTGCGCGACTGCCTCCGCGGCCGCATCACCAGCGACAACCGCCGCGTGGTGCTCTCGGGCGTCGAGCTCAACAAGGAGAAATTCCTCGAGGCGGAGCGCATCACCCTCGTGGCCTGCGGCACCTCATGGCACGCCGCCCTCATAGGCAAGCGTCTCATCCAGGACTTCTGCCAGATACCCGTCGAGGTGGAATATGCCTCCGAGTTCCGCTATGGCAACCCCGTGCTCGGCCCCAAAGACATCGTGATCTCCATATCCCAGTCGGGCGAGACCGCCGACACCCTCGCCGCCATCCAGATAGCCAAGGAGAAAGGCGCGTTTGTCTACGGTGTCTGCAACGTGGTGGGAGCATCCATCCCCCGCGCCACCGACTCCGGCACATACATCCATGTAGGTCCCGAGATCGGAGTGGCATCCACAAAAGCCTTCACAGGACAGGTGACTGTGCTCACACTTCTCGCCCTCGCGGTGGGACAGCTCCGCGGCACAGTGTCCGACGCTGAGATCGAACAGATAGCCACCGCCCTCAAAGCCATCCCCGCCACCATCGAGGAGACGCTCAAGGTGGACCCCGAGGTGCAGAAACTCTCGCGCATATTCACATACGCCCACAACTTCCTGTATCTCGGCCGAGGCTACAACTACCCCACCGCCCTCGAAGGCGCGCTCAAGCTCAAGGAGATCTCCTACATCCATGCCGAAGGCTATCCCGCCGCCGAGATGAAACACGGGCCCATCGCCTTGATAGACCACGAGATGCCCAGCGTCATAATAGCGCCGAGCGACTCCCTCTACGACAAGATCATCTCAAACGTGCAGCAGGTCAAGAGCCGCGGCGGAGCCGTGGTGGCCATCGTATCGGAAGGCAACACCGCGATGAACGACATCGCCGACTTCTGCATCCAGATCCCCGCCGTGCCCGAATGCCTCACCCCGCTCGTCGCCTCGATCCCCCTGCAATTGCTGGCCTACTATATAGCCGTCAACAAGGGCAAGGATGTCGACCAGCCCCGCAATCTGGCCAAATCTGTCACAGTAGAATAATCAGCCCTATACAATATTAATAATATACGGCATTAATAATATACGGCCTCGTCGTGGCCTTCCCGCGCAGTCTGCACAAACGGTATCGGGAAGGCCACATATTATTCAAAAAAGCAGCCAAAAAGGCCCGAAAAAGCCAAAAACAAGAAAAAATTCAATTTTCAGTGCAAATTTTTGCGAAAAGATTTGCAAGTTCAAAATAAAGTGCGTAATTTTGCATCGCTTTTGAGAGGAAAGCCCTCCGCAAAGCAAGAGCACAATAAACTTAATGCCTCTTTAGCTCAGTTGGCCAGAGCACGTGATTTGTAATCTCGGGG
>CAJUKP010000049.1 GCA_910587165.1 uncultured Duncaniella sp. | reverse complement strand
AGCACTGCAGTTTTTGGTTCTGCCTGTCTTGGTTCGAATCCAGGTAAGACAACAACCCACTAATACAGAAACGCTCACACTCAGGGCGTTTCTTTTTGTATCTATGAAAAATTTATCGTGCATATTTCTAACCGTGCTGCTTTTCGGCGGCGTGGTCATCGCGGCGGATAGGCTTCCGCAGCGCGAGGAGACACTTAAAACCCTTATAAGGGTAAACGACAAGTATCTGAAAAATCATCCGGATCCATTGCAGCCTATCCCGTACTATTCGAGAAAAAAGGTCTACGATGCGAATATATGGACGAGAGCTGTCTACTTCGAGGGGTTGATGGCGCTTCATTCCATATATCCTGACAACCGTCTGCTTGATTATGCCACCGATTGGGCTGAAGGATTCCACTGGGGAATGAAAGGTGATGTGACCACTACGCGCAATGCCGACAACTATTGTTGCGCGCAGACATATATAGATCTCTATCGCCTCTGCCCGGAGCCCAAACGCCTCACAAAAACGAAGGGCACAATGAATATGCTTGTCAACACACCACAGACCGGCGACTGGACATGGATTGATGCCATACAGATGGGTATGCCGATTCTTGCCAAGATGACATCCGAGACAGGAGACAGACGATATGCCGACAAAGCCCGCAAAATGTATGTAACCACACGCGACTCCATTGGAGGAGGACTGTTCAACTCCAAGGAGGGACTGTGGTGGAGAGATGCCGATTTCGTTCCTCCATACAAGTCACCCAACGGAACAAACTGCTATTGGTCACGTGGCAATGGCTGGGTGTTAGCGGCACTTGTAAGAGTGCTTGATGAGGCTCAGCCTGATGACCCATGGCGATCTGCCTATGAGAATGACCTCAAACAGATGTGCGAGGCTTTGCGCAAATGCCAGCGTGAGGACGGTTTCTGGAACGTGAACCTACTCGATGAATCGGACTATGGCGGGAAGGAACTTACCGGTACCGCACTCTTTGTCTATGGTATGGCATGGGGTGTACGAAACGGGCTCCTCGACAGACGGACCTATCTTCCGGTTATAGCCAAGGCATGGAATGCAATGGTGAATGAAACCGTGCGCCCGGACGGGACATTGGGCTATGTGCAAGGCACCGGCAAGCAACCTTCGGACGGACAACCGGTGACCTTTGATTCCAAACCGGACTTCGATGACTACGGCACAGGCTGCTTCCTGCTTGCCGGGACAGAGGTCTATAAGCTTTAACCAAAGCCTTTTTAAGGCATAAACATCAGCAGGGGCGGGTTCATGAACCCGCCCCTGCATCATTACTGAGACTTAGTCTAAGAATATTTAAGTACTATATATAATCGTGTAATATGCGTTGGTCTGTGTATATTATCATTCATCGGCCTGTGCCTTCTCGGCATAGTCCTTGAGAAGCTTCTCCTGAACATCGGATGGAACGAGTTCATAGGACGCGAACTTCATTGTGAAAGCCGAGCGGCCGCCGGTGATCGACGAAAGGGCCGTGGAGTAAGAGCCCATCTCTTTCAAGGGCACTTTGGCAATGATTTTCTCGAAACCATTGTCGCTCTCCATACCCATGATGATGGCACGGCGTCCCTGAAGATCGCTCATCACGTCGCCCATCACATCGCCAGGCACCATGACCTCGACATCATAGATAGGCTCGAGCACCTTGGGATTAGCGTTACGGAAGGCGTCGGAGAATGCATTGCGACCAGCCAGACGGAACGAGATCTCATTTGAATCAACCGGGTGCATCTTGCCGTCGTAGATGCAGACACGCACATCGCGGGCATAACTGCCGGTAAGAGGTCCTTGCTCCATACGGTCCATGAGTCCCTTGACGATGGCAGGAATGAAACGGGCGTCGATGGCACCGCCTACGATACAGTTGTGAACCACGAGCTTGCCACCCCATGAGAGAGGTATCTCCTGTGTGTCGCGCACACTCATCTTGAATTCCTGATTGCCAAATTTATATGTATCAGGAGCAGGCATACCCTCGGTATATGGTTCGATTATAAGATGAACCTCGCCAAACTGGCCTGCACCGCCACTTTGCTTTTTGTGACGATAGTCGGCGCGTGCTGCTTTGGTGATTGTCTCACGATAAGGTATTCTTGGCTCGTCAAACACGATAGGAAGCTTATCATTGTTCTCGACACGCCATTTGAGAGTGCGGAGATGGAACTCTCCCTGGCCGGAAAGTATGGTCTGCTTGAGCTCCTTGGACTGCTCGATCACCCAAGTCGGATCCTCCTCGTGCATACGGGTAAGAATGGTCATGAGTTTCTCGGAATCACTTTCGGTGACAGGGCGTATGGCGCGGCGGTATTTGGGTTCGGGGAAACGGATGAAATCAAACTGCCATTCACAATCCTTGGCATCGAGAGTGTTGCCGGTACGGACATCCTTTAGTTTGACGGTAGCGCCTATATCGCCGGCATTGAGCTGGTCAACGGCAGTCTTGATGCTTCCGCACACGCAATAGAGCTGAGCGATGCGCTCGCGGGATCCGCGGGTGACATTCTCGAGATCAACACCGGGTGTGAGTGTGCCCGACATCACCTTGAAATAGCTCACCTCTCCGATATGTGGCTCAACAGTTGTCTTGAAGAAATAGAGCGACAGAGGGCCTGCGCTGTCAGGCTTAACCTCCACACCGTCCGTGGTGACCGGAGCCGGCATATCCTCAACAAACGGGACAACGTTTCCGAGGAATTCCATCATGCGCCGAACACCCATATCTTTGGCGGCACTGACACAGAAGACAGGATAGATGGAGCGGTCTATGAGACCTTTGCGGATACCCTCGCGCATCTCGTCCTCGGTCAGATGACCTTCCTCAAAGAATTTATCCATGAGAGTCTCATCGTTTTCGGCTGCGGCCTCGACGAGTTTCTGATGAAGCTCAAGAGCCCTGGGCATTTCCTCCTCAGGAATATCCTCAATCACAGGCACTCCACCATCGGGGCCCCATGAATATTTTTTCATCAGCAGTACGTCGATCATGGCATTGAACCCGGCTCCGCACTGAAGAGGATACTGAATAGCCACAATCTTGTTGCCGAAATGCTCACGCATCTGTTCCATCACGTTCTCATAGTCGGCCTTGTCACCATCAAGCTGGTTAAGGGCGAAGATAACCGGCTTCTTGAGCTTCTGTGTGGTACGGAATATGTTCTGTGTGCCCACCTCAACTCCATATTGCGAGTTTATGAGCATCACGCCGGTATCGGTCACATTGAGAGCTGTGATGGCATTGCCCACGAAGTCATCAGCACCCGGGCAGTCAATCACATTGAGTTTCTTACCAAGGAACTCGGCATAAAAAACAGTGGAGAATACTGAATAGCCATATTCTTTCTCCACAGGGAATGAATCGGAGACAGTATTTTTGCCTTCGATGGTGCCACGGCGTTTTATCACTCCACACTCGAAGAGCATGGCTTCCGCGAGTGTGGTTTTTCCCGAGCCCTTGCTTCCAAGAAGGGCAATGTTTTTGATCTCGTTGGTTTTATAGACCTTCATATCGGTATTTGGTATTAATTGCGGATACCGGACGGTCTGCTGGAAAAAGACCGTGGGGGGAGAGCGCATCCGCAGGGGGGATTAAAGTAAGAAGAAAATGTTCTGGAGCAAGTTTGTTTGAATTGCGACCGCAAAATAGACATTTTTTTTCAATATACGCGCTCCAACGAATGTGTTATAAAACATAAAACCGTTTTTTAATCAACTTTTCACATTTCGGAGGCCCAAAGATTGTATCTTTGCCGACTAATGGCTAAATTTGCATCTTGACAATACCTAATTATTATATATGGACTGGAAAAAACCGGAGATCATCACACTCCCCCGCATATACGACCCACGTGGCAACCTCACATTCGTGCAAGACTTCGACCAGGTGCCATTCCACATAGCCCGCGCCTACTGGACATACGATGTCCCGGCCGGAGAGTCGCGTGGCGGACATTCCCATCACGTGGCCGAGGAGCTTGTCATAGCAACCGGCGGAAGTTTCAACGTCAATCTGTTCGACGGCGAGACATGGGACACATATACACTAAACAGACCATACGAAGGGCTTTACATTCCTCCGGGATATTGGCGTACTCTTGATAATTTTGCATCCGGAAGCGTGTGCATGGTGCTGACCTCAATACCTTACTCGGAAGAGGATTATGTCAGGGATTATGAGGAATTCAAACGAATCGCCTCTGAAAAAGCATAAGTATGAGATATCCGTTTTTGAATCTTGATACTGTAAATGCGCCATATCGCGAGGCTCTCGCTGAGGCCGCGACGAGAGTGATCGGCAGCGGGAGATTTGTCGGAGGTCCCGAGGTGGAACATTTTGAGAGTATGCTGTCAGATATGACCGGCGTACCTTATATAATAGGTGTCAGCAACGGGCTCGATGCTTTAAGGCTTATACTGAAGGGATATATCGAGATCGGACGGCTTCATCATGGAGATGAAGTGATCGTACCGGCCAATACCTATGTCGCATCTGTGCTGGCCATATCCGATGCCGGACTGACACCGATACTTGTCGATGCCGATATCCGGACAATGAACATCGACACAGATCTCATCAATAGAGTTCTGACACCACGGACACGGGCCATCATGACAGTTCATCTCTATGGTCGTGTGGCCTGGGACCAGACGCTCGTTGACATAGCACGCAAGAACAATCTTCTTGTCATAGAGGACAACGCGCAAGGGATAGGTGGTGTGTCGAAAATAGCCGGGCTATATGGCGGACGGCGCACCGGAAGTCTCGGAGATGCCTCGGCGTTCAGCTTCTATCCGACCAAAAATGTCGGCGCACTCGGCGATGCCGGAGCAGTAGCCACCCACGACAAAGAGCTTGCAAAGGCAGTCAAGGCCCTGGCCAACTATGGATCAGACCGCAGATACCATAATATCTATAAGGGATATAATTGCCGTCTCGATCCTCTGCAAGCTGCATTTCTCTCAGTAAAACTACCTCATACAGACCGCGAGAATGCCGACCGTTTCGAGAGGGCTGTGACATATTCAAGAAACATATCACATCCGTATGTGGTGACTCCCTATATGTCAAGTGAGGTAACGGACAATGTGTGGCATCAATATGTATTGAGAATCACTTCAGGGAAAAGAGAGGAGTTTATCCGTCAGCTTGCGGAACATGGCGTAGGGACAGATATCCATTATGCCACCCCACCCCACCGTCAACCATGTTATGCTGATCTAAAACATGAGGCATTGCCTGTGACTGAACAACTTGCCGGTGAAGTGGTGAGCCTTCCCATTTCAACCGGCACATCGGTGAGTGACGCGGCTGAGATAGCTGAAATTATTAACAATCTGAAATTGTGAGAAAGAAACCATATAAAAAGAAACTATATAATCTATTGGTCATCATAGCACTCGTGTTTGCGTGTGTTAGGCTGGCACAGAATCTCGACAGCAAAGAACGTGATGATATTTCCGGGAGGCAGACTGACATTTATGGCGATTTTGGCAATCTGCTTGATGTTCGGACAAACCCGGAACTACCGGTGGTGATGAAAGATTATACCGGTATGACTATCTCGTTCAATCCCAAAGCGCATATACCCAACTGGGTGGCGTGGGAACTCACTGCTGATGAGACAACAGGGAAAGAACCAAGGACAAATAAGTTTGCCTGTGACGAAAGTGTGGAAGGATGCGCCGAGACATGGGACTATTCATACTCAGGCTACGACCGTGGCCACATGGCACCTGCCGGTGATATGAAATGGGATCGTCGTGCCATGGAGGAGACATTTTATCTCACCAATATCTGTCCACAGACAAAGGCGCTGAACGTCGGCGCATGGCGCACTCTTGAGGAAAAATGCCGGCAATGGGCTCAACAGGAAGAGAAAATATACATAGTTTGCGGCCCTGTGATCGGTAAAAAGCCGGTGGAGTTTATCGGTGATTCAAGAGTATGGGTACCGGACAGCTTCTTTAAGGTGATAATCGCGCCATACGCCAATCCACCTCGTGGAATCGGATTTCTCATGCCAAATACATCCGTGAAGGGAGGTATGCAGGCGTGCGTTGTCTCGATTGATTCAGTAGAGCGTGTCACCGGTCACGATTTCTTTCATTCTCTTCCGGACGATCTGGAGAACGATCTGGAAAGCCAAAAGAAATTCGCGCAATGGAACTATTCAAAGAAAAAAGGAAGAAAAATAAAGACGGGGAATGATATATCTCAACGATGATACAATATGTGCCATATCCACCCCACGCGGCACAGGGGGTATAGCAATAATACGGATCAGTGGTCCGAAAGCTATCGAGATCACTGACAGCATCTGGCATGGCAAACCTCTTGGCGAGGTAAGAACCCACACAGCCCACTACGGTGAGCTGAGAGATCCGAGCCATCCGGGCCAACCGCTTGATGAATGCGTGGCCACCGTGTTCCGCGCACCACATTCATACACCGGAGAGGATACCGTTGAATTATCCGTGCATGGTTCCAAATGGATTCAGCGAGAGACTGTCTCGCTACTTATTTCTCATGGATGCCGGTTGGCTGAACGTGGAGAATTTACCAGACGCGCCCTGATGAACGGACGTATTGACATAACTCAGGCCGAAGGAATCGCTGATATCATAGCCTCTTCATCAAGGGCAGCCCATCGTATAGCCATGAATCAGATGAAAGGCGGAATTTCACGACGCCTTTCATCCCTAAGACAGGCATTGATCGACATATCAGCACTGCTTGAACTTGAACTGGATTTCTCGGAAGAGGATGTTGAATTTGCCGATCGTAGTCGCCTCATATCACTTGCCACCGATATATACGACGAGCTAAGGCGTTTGCACTCGACATTCAGCCATGGCAATGCAATCAAAGAGGGTATTCCAGTGGCAATCGCAGGCGCGACAAATGCGGGCAAATCTTCACTGCTCAACGCGCTTCTTCAGGACGACCGGGCAATCGTCAGTGACATACATGGTACAACACGCGATACGGTCGAGGAAACTCTTGAGATCGGAGACTATCTGTTCCGTTTTATAGACACCGCCGGACTCAGGGAGACAACTGACGAAATCGAACGGATTGGTATCCGGAAATCACACGAAGCTATCGGCCATGCCAGGATACTGATGCTGGTAATTGATCCGACACAACCGTTGTCTGACATACACCTCTCCCCTATCTATGATGCAAAAGCCGAACACGCGATCATCGTCATAAATAAGTCTGATATTGTGTCTGAGGACGTTATCAAGGATGTCATTGATAAAATTGAGTATACGTCATCACTCTATAAGTATGATATCGTCACTCTTTCTGCAAAATCAGGAGATGGCATTGGCCGACTGACCAATCTTCTAACCACCAGAATGGATGAAGACACTGCTGCCGGAACTGACAACATTATCACAAACCTCCGTCAGGCAACCGCTCTCGCTACTGCCGCGGAATCAACCGCAGCTCTCATTTCAGCCTTGCAAAGCACATTGCCAACCGACCTCGTTGCAGAACATCTCCGCGAAACCCTTCACCATCTCTCAACAATCACCGGCACCATCCCATCGACAGAAATACTTAATACTATATTTTCAAGGTTTTGCATCGG
>CAJUKP010000048.1 GCA_910587165.1 uncultured Duncaniella sp. | reverse complement strand
AGTATGACATCCATGTCAACCTCGACGGCGGCGGCTACAAGGGTCAGGCCGAGGCTCTCCGTCTCGCCATCGCCCGTGCTCTCGTCAAGATCAATCCCGAGGACAAGCACGCACTGCGCGTAGAGGGCTTCATGACCCGCGATCCCCGTGTCGTTGAACGTAAGAAGCCCGGTCGTCCCAAGGCCCGCAAGCGCTTCCAGTTCTCCAAGCGTTAAAATTGCCCTTTTCTGCCTGAGAGCCTGAGGGCTTGACGGCAAAGTGTTTAGTATCTAAACCCCTGAGATGGACACGTTCCCTACTCCCGGGTTGTAAAAATCAGAAAGAACGTAAACAACTTCACAACGAAACCATGTCAACTCCCAATTTTGACCAACTCCTCGACGCAGGTTGCCATTTTGGCCACATGAAAAGAAAATGGAATCCTGCAATGGCTCCTTACATCTTCATGGAGCGCAACGGTATCCACATCATCGACCTCTATAAGACCCAGGCCAAGCTTGAGGAGGCTGCAGCAGCCCTCCGCAACATCGCCAAGGGTGGCAAGAAGATTCTCTTCGTAGCCACCAAGAAGCAGGCCAAGGAAATCCTCGCCGAGAAGGCTCAGAGCGTAGGTATGCCCTACGTTATCGAGCGCTGGCCCGGCGGTATGCTCACCAACTTCCCCACAATCCGCAAGGCTGTGAAGAAGATGGCTTCCATCGACAAGATGCAGAAGGACGGTACCTTCGACAACCTCTCGAAGCGTGAGAAGCTCCAGATCAAGCGTCAGCGCGACAAACTGGAGAAGAACCTCGGCTCCATCGCCGACCTCAACCGTCTCCCCTCCGCACTCTTCGTTGTCGACGTTTGCAAGGAGCACATCGCAGTGGCTGAGGCAAACCGTCTCGGTATTCCCGTGTTCGCTATCGTCGACACCAACTCCGATCCCAACAACGTTGACTACGTGATCCCCGCAAACGATGACGCATCCAAGAGCATCGAGCTTATCCTCGGCACCGTATGTGATTCTATCAGCGAGGGTCTCGAGGAGCGCAAGGTCGAGAAGGCCGACGAGAAGGCTTCAGCCGAGAACGGTTCTGACGCACCCCGCCGCGAGCGTCGCCGCGTGGCCCGTCGTCCCGAGGCTTCAGAGGCAGCCGAGGCTCCCGCAGCCGAAGCTCCTGCAGCTGAATAATCCGGACTGAAGGCCGCCTGATCACTCTCTCCTCAGAATTAAAAATTTCCCAAAACAAACAACTCCCTAAAATCTATATAGACTATGGCAGTTACAATGGCAGAAATCACCAAGCTGCGCAATCTCACAAGCGCCGGCCTGATGGACTGCAAGAAGGCTCTCGCCGAGACCAACGGCGACATCGAGGCCGCTGTTGAGATCCTCCGCAAGAAGGGTCAGGCAGTCGCCGCCAAGCGTGAGGACCGTCAGGCCTCCGAAGGTGTGGTGATAGCCAAGACCGACGGCTCGTTCGCAGCTGTCCTCGCTCTCAATTGCGAGACCGACTTCGTGGCTAAGAACGCCGGATTCGTAGAGCTCGCCAACAAGCTCATGGATCTCGCTATGGCCAACAAGTTCAAGACTGTAGAGGAACTCAAGGCTTACACACTCGACGGCCAGACCGTGGCCGACCTCATCACCGAGGAGAGCGGTAAGACCGGCGAGAAGACCGAGATCGGTGCCTACGCCGTCGTTGAGGCTCCCACCACTGCAGCCTACACCCACTTCAACAACAAGCTCGGCGCTATCGTAGGTTTCAACCTCGAGGGTGTCGACGCCCAGATCGGCCGTGAGGTTTGTATGCAGATCGCATCCATGAACCCCGTAGCTGTATCGCGCAACGATGTGCCCCAGGCTACCATCGACGCCGAGATCAGCGTAGCTATCGAGAAGACCAAGGCCGAGCAGGTGCGCAAGGCTGTCGAGGCCGCTCTCAAGAAGGCCGGACTCAACCCCAACCACTTCGACACCGAGGACCACATCGAGTCAAACATCTCGAAGGGCTGGATCACCGAGGAGGACGCTGCCAAGGGCCGCGAGATCATGAAGACCACTGCCGAGGCAAAGGCTGCAAACCTTCCCGAGGCCATGATCCAGAACATCGCCAACGGTCGTCTCAACAAGTTCTTCAAGGAGTCATGCCTCATGGAGCAGGAATATGTTCAGGACAGCAAGATGTCTGTCGGCCAGTTCCTCGACTCCACCACAAAGGGTCTTGTTGTTGTCGACTTCAAGCGCGTCAACCTCAACGAGGACTAATCTGACAGGAGTTTCTTAAGCCAAGTCAGAAACACGACACAATACAATCATTCAGTCGCAACACACCGGCAACGGGAGTTGCGACTGTTTTTTCCATCCGATATGAGAAAATTTTTTTTTGCCTTGCTGCCGACGGTGGCCGCTATGTTGCCCGTCGGTTCTGCTGTGGCGGCGGAGCCAACAGGTGCTGATGCGGCCTGGAAGAGCATTGCAGCCCTCGGGGGATTTGACACCGAAAAGGCCCAGGCCTCGATGTTCAACTTTCCGGACAGTTTTCCGGAGGGTATGCTCGCCGTCCACCCCAACAGTTCGCAGCGTGAGGCTGTGACAGCCATCCTCGATAATGTGCAGGAGGATTATCTGCTGGGTGAACTCTCCGACGAGAGTTTTGACGAACGTATCTTCATAGAGCCGGCGGCCGACGGGAAGTATATCATGCTCTACACCATCACCGGGTCGGGCGGCACTGATACAATCGCGTTCATAGTCACCATCTCGGAGGCTCAGGCCGACGAGGTGGCCTCGCTGTGGGAAGAGCGTATCAAGCAGGAGGAGGAAGGAAAAGACGAATTTGATCAGGATTTCAGCGATGAGTGACAATAATTACAAGAAATTGGGTGTGGCACCACGTTTTCATGAGGTGCTGTCAACAGGGTTCTATACCGGATTGCTCCCCGGAGCTCCCGGTACATACGCGGCTTTCACCGCGCTGGTGATATGGTATCTTCTCTATCTTGTGCTCACACCCGTGTGGCTCACGGTGGTGACGCTCATTCTAATTGTTGGTGTCACGGTGGCCGGAGCCTGGACCTCGACTGTGATGGAGAAGTATTGGGGGCCTGACCCGCGGGCTGTGGTGATAGATGAATATGTCGGATGCTGGATACCGCTGCTTGTCGCCCCCGCGGGAGAATACACATGGATCTTTGCGCTCCTCGGCTTCGGGCTTTTCCGTATCATAGACATTTTCAAGCCCCTCGGTTGCCGGCGGATAGAGCAGATATGCCCCGGCGGATGGGGAGTGATGATGGACGATGTTCTCGCCGGAACCTATGCGCTCATCATCGTGTGGGCCTTGAAATGGTTCCTGCTGTAAGGCCGGTATTATAAAGTAAACAAGGACATAGGAAACTGATGGTTTTCCTGTGTCCTTGATTTTTATTTTACCCTGTGGGCTTTACTGAGGGATGCTTATTCAGCGAATTCGATCTTGCCCACGATCTTGCGCGAGGGGGTGGCCTCGCCTTCGAGAATCACAGAAGGCTGATGGAGCTCGCCGGGGAAGTAGAGGAAGAAACGGTCAGGTGCGGCGGGCACATAGTCGGTCTCGCCCTCGAGATCAAAGAAGGTGCGGTCCTTCACGGGATCATATTCCATGTTGGGTTTTCCGCCCTTGGGGTGTCCCATCATCTCGTTGCCCTCAAAGGTATATTGCAGGTCGATGAATTTGTTGTGGGTCTCGCTGCGGGTCTCGGCGGGTGACTTGGGGGTATATTCAAGCATATTGAACCACAGACGGCCCGGAACAACCTCATGCTTGCCGGCGGGGAGGGTGTGGAGGTCATGGTCGCGGAGGAATGTGAACATTTTGTCCCAGAGCTCCTTGTTGGCATGATACTGTTCGGCGAAAGCTACTGCGTTGACCGATGCGTCGGGATTGCAGTCCCAACCGTTGGCCCACTCGCGGGTCTCTACCCAGGCCTGGGCCTCGGCGGGAGTGAAATTCTTTTTGGTTGACATGGTATGTTTTGTTTAAAATAAGTGTTCGGAATGCAAAATTACATAATTGGTGGGTAAAATAGTATTTTTTTTCGTAATTTTGTAAAAATAAATAATAACAATGCCATGAGATTACCCATGTTTTTGGCGGCTCTTGCAGTCGGCACAACACTCAGCGTAGCGGCAGTAGACCCCGCGTATGCCCCTTATTATGAGAATCTTCCGTTCGAAATGCCCGAGGTTCCCACACCGAGCATCCCTGACCGCACCGTGTCTCTGACCGACTTCGGGGCAGTCTGTGACGGCGTGACCCTCAACACCGAGGTATTTGCCAAGGCCATCGACCATCTCTCCGGACAGGGTGGTGGCACCCTTCACGTACCCGACGGCGTATGGGTCACCGGTCCCATCGAACTCAAGTCAAACATCAACCTCAATCTGTCTGAAGGCGCTATAATTTCTTTCGATCCCAACCCCGACCTCTATCCCATGCGTCGTGTGATCTATGAGGGTTTCGAGGCATGGCGCCGTCAGTCTCCCATCACCGGTACAGGTCTTGAGAATGTGGCCATCACCGGCAAGGGAATCATCGACGGCAACGGCAACCGCTGGCGTCCGGTCAAAAAGACGCAGATGACCAAAGATGAATGGACCAACCTCACAGCCAAGGGTGGTGTGATCCGTCCTTCGGGTGACACTGAGGAGTGGTTCCCCTCCGAGGCGTTCCTCGAGGGAAAGAAAAACGGCAACCGCCGCCGTGAATATACCAAGGAGGAGGCCGACAGCTACAAGCAGTATCTCCGTCCCGTGATGCTCCACCTCGTGCAGTGCAAGAACGTCATGCTCAAGGGTGTCACTTTCCAGAACTCCCCCGCATGGAACCTTCATCCGCTCATGTGCGAGAACCTCATACTCGATGGGGTTAATGTCCGTAACCCTTACTTTTCACACAATGGCGACGGAATGGACATCGAGTCGTGCCGTAACGTCATCATCTGCCGCTCGACCCTCGATGTGGGCGACGATGCCATCTGCATCAAGTCAGGCAAGGACGAGGAGGGACGCAAGCGTGGCATCCCTACCGAGAATGTAATCGTGCGTGACTGCCGTGTGTTCCATGGTCACGGTGGTTTCGTGGTGGGCAGTGAGATGAGCGGAGGTGTCAACAATATCTCTGTCGAGAACTGCCAGTTCACCGGTACTGACGTGGGCCTCCGTTTCAAGAGCACCCGCGGACGTGGCGGCGTGGTGAAGAACATCTTCATCAACAATATCAGCATGGTCGACATCACAGGCGATGCCATCACTTTCGATCTCTATTACTGGACATTTGGCAAGGGCCCGCAGGGTGTGCCTCCGGTTGATGAGGGCACACCCCAGTTCAAGGACATAACCATCAGCAACGTCACAGCCCTCAATTCAGGCAAGGCTCTCAAGTTCAACGGCATTCCCGAGATGCCCATCGAGAATATCACCGTGAGCAACTCTATCTTCACCGCCCGCGAGGGAGGCCTTCTGTCAGAATCGAAGAATATTCTTTTCAATGACGTGCTGATCCGTCCCGACTCAGGCCCGGCGATGACCATCAACAACGTCAGCGACGCCACCTTCACCCTCTGCCGCTTCATCTCCCCCGACGGAGAGCAGCCTGTTGTCTACACCGGAGACAACAAGGGAATCAAGATGGGACGTTAAGACTGCATCGACATAGCATCTCAGCATAGAAACAAAGCTCCGCGTGGATTTTTCCACGCGGAGCTTTGTTGTCGTGTATCGGGTTGATCATTTATCCAGGAAGAATCCCAGCCCTCCGCACAGAGAACAATAGCCTGAGTTGTCGCAGGCCAGGCAGGTGATCTTGACATCTCCTTTGCACACCGGGCAATGTCCGTCGCCATGACATCTGGTGCAGACGTTGTCTTTTATGTTGAGAATGCCCTCGGTGTCGTCTGTCCCGAATAGCTCGGCCATCAGTTCCGCCGGTTGTTCTTTGCCGTTTTCGGTGAGCTCACGCTGTATTATCTGCCCGACAGAGACTATGATCCCTGATCTGATGAGAACGGAGTCCTTGATGTATGGGTCAAGCACAAAGTAACTTAATCTCAAGTCGCTGTGCCCGCGTGGGATCCACTCGAAAGGTATCTGTGGTTCGAAGAATCCCGAAGGCTCTTTCTTACTGACCTTAATGTAGTCCACCCAGCTGAGATATCGTTTTCCTTCATCGTTGAGTATGGGTTTCCCGTCTCTGTCGAGAATGTATGTGACCACCGGTAGCTGTATCTTGTCTTTTATGCTGGTTTCATAATTCACTCTGTATGTCAGGTAATGCTTCCCTTTATCATCGGTTGTGAGCTGTGTGAAATAGGGTTCGCCAATGCCGATGGAGGCATATTCGGGCTTTCCTTCGGGCAGCATTGATATGGCGGCGCTTGTGGCGGCGCTTGTCAGTGTCCCGGTGACAATAGACGGTACGATCGAGCAGGCCGTAAGCAACAGTCCTGTAAGGAGAGCGAGTATCCGCCCTGTGGAAAGGGCCAAGAGATGTTTCATGATTGGTTAAGGTTGATATGGAAAAGTCCTGACACGGATGTAATGGCTTTATTCCGTGTCAGGACTTTAAATAGGTTGTTCTGATCAGGGTTTAGAATTCAGCTTTGCCCGGGGTGCGGGGGAAGGGTATGACATCCCTGATATTGGTCATGCCGGTCACGAAGAGCACGAGACGCTCGAAGCCGAGACCGAAACCTGAATGGGGCACGGTGCCGAAACGGCGTGTGTCGAGATACCACCACATATCCTTCATGGGGATGTTGAGTTCCTCGATACGTGCGAGCAGCTTGTCATAGCTCTCCTCACGCTCCGAACCACCGATGATCTCGCCGATGTGGGGGAAGAGAACGTCCATGGCGCGGACAGTCTTGCCATCCTCATTCTGCTTCATGTAGAAAGCCTTGATCTCCTTGGGATAATCGGTGAGGATCACGGGTTTCTTGAAATGCTCCTCCACGAGATAGCGCTCATGCTCGCTCTGAAGGTCGGTGCCCCAGTGGACGGGGAATTCGAACTTCTTGCCGGAGGCCTCGAGGATCTTGACACCTTCACCGTAGGTGAGGCGGACGAAATCGTTGTCGACAACGAAGCGCAGACGCTCAACGAGTCCCTTGTCATACATCTGCTCGAGGAAACGGATGTCGTCCATGCAGTTTTCGAGAGCGTAGTTGATGCAGTATTTCACGAACTCCTCGGCCAGATCCATGTTGTCGGTGATGTCATAGAAAGCCATCTCGGGTTCTATCATCCAGAATTCCGAGAGATGGCGGGGGGTGTTGGAGTTCTCGGCGCGGAATGTGGGGCCGAAGGTGTAGATCTGACCGAGAGCGGTGGCTCCGAGCTCACCCTCGAGCTGACCGGACACGGTGAGAGCGGTGGGTTTGGCGAAGAAATCTTTCGAATAGTCCACCTTTCCCTCTTCATCCTTGGGAAGATTGTTGAGGTCGAGCGTAGTCACCTGGAACATGGCTCCCGCGCCCTCGCAGTCGCTTGCGGTGATCAGAGGTGTGTTGAGGTAGAAGAATCCCTTCTCCTGGAAGAACTTGTGGATGGCGAATGCCAGTGCGCTACGCACACGGAGCACAGCTCCGAATGTGTTGGTGCGGGGGCGCAGATGGGCTATCTCGCGCAGGAACTCGAGAGTGTGTCCCTTCTTCTGGAGGGGATAGGTCTCGGGATCGGCGGTGCCGTAGATGCCGAACGATTCGGCCTGTATCTCGCAGGTCTGTCCTTTGCCCTGGCTCTCGACAAGCTTTCCGGTGACATGGATGCTCGATCCGGTGGTCACCGGTTTGAGCTGCTCATCGGTGAAACGTGACATATCGAGCACAACCTGAAGGTTGTTGATCGAGGAACCGTCGTTGAGCTGCACGAACTGCACGTGCTTGTTGCCGCGGCGGGTGCGCACCCATCCGCGGGCCTCTACTTCGGTGCCTATCAGCTCCGGGGTTGAGAGGAGCTGCTTTATGGTGGTTTTTTTCATATATGATGATTGATTATTCAAATGAACCCATCTTGAGGTAGTTGACCTCTTCCTGGGTGAGATAACGCCAGCGTCCGCGGGGCAGATTCTTCTTTGTGAGACCGGCGAAGTAGACACGGTCGAGCTTGGTGACGTGGTAGCCGAGGCTCTCGAATATGCGGCGCACGATACGGTTGCGTCCCGAGTGGATCTCGATTCCGGCCTGGTTGCGGTCGGTCTCGGTGGCATAGGAGATGGCGTCGGCGTGGATGGGGCCGTC
>CAJUKP010000047.1 GCA_910587165.1 uncultured Duncaniella sp. | reverse complement strand
ACCTCTTTCACGGGATGCGAATTTTTTCACCAAAAATTTTTCATTGTATCTTAAATATTTTTCAACCCCTCAGTAATATCCTAATTTACAACACATTAGAATATCACAAAATCTCATCTGATTGTTACAATTTTGTAATAATGCAACCGAATTGTAACCTCTGAGCAGCGTAAGCCTCCGGCCAAATAGTTAAATGTATACAGAAAGACACAAGAACAAAGGAAACAGAAATTTTATTTAGTTCAGATATTTCAGAATGATGAATCTGAATCCCCCAAAAAAACCTTTGTTTCTTTTAAACTTCTGTCATTTTGTATCCCCTTTCCTGATCGGTAATATATAATGTATGAGGGATTGCCGCTCGGCAACCCCTCAGAAATGCGATAATGGTTTTCGGTTATTTGTCTACTAAAAAACTATTTTTGCAACCGTAATTTTCTGTGCTTGGTATTGATTTTTATATCTTCAAGCTTCTCTTACGAGAGTCTTTGTTTGTTCACAATGCAAAGGTAAGGCATAATTATTACAAAGTTGTTACAATAAAAACACAATTTTGCAACAGGATAATTATTTAACTTTTCTTTACACTCTCAAAATCTTCAAATCCAATATCAGCATATAAAATGACATATATCTCGGAAAGATTTTGTAATTTTGCGGATATTCAGAAACAAATATCCGCAAATCACAATGAAACTCACCGAGCTAACTGCAATCTCTCCCGTCGACGGACGCTATCGTTCAAAGTGCGAAACACTGGACGAGTATTTCTCGGAATACGCGCTGATCCGCTACCGTGTGAAGGTTGAAATAGAGTACTTTATCGCCCTTTGCGAAATACCCCTTGGACCGCTTGCCGATTTCCCCACAGCAGAGTTCGGACATCTGCGCGAGATCTATGCCGACTTCTCTGTCGAGAATGCCGCCCGCATCAAGGAGATCGAGAGCGTGACAAACCACGATGTGAAAGCTGTGGAATATTTCATCAAAGAGCGTTTCGACTCACTCGGACTTCAGAAATACAAGGAATTCATCCACTTCGGCCTCACATCACAGGACATCAACAACACCTCGGTGCCCATGTCGATAGCCGATGCCCTGGAGAATGTCTACTATCCCCGTCTGCAGGAGCTCATCGACCATCTCGAAGGCCGTGCCGATGAGTGGGCCGATATACCCATGCTGGCAAAGACCCACGGACAGCCGGCATCTCCCACCCGTCTGGGCAAGGAGATACGCGTGTTCAGCTACCGTCTGCGCCGTCAGCTCGATATGCTCAGAAATGTGAGGGTGAGCGGAAAATTCGGAGGTGCCACCGGCAACTTCAACGCACATCTCTGCGCCTTCCCCGAGATTGACTGGCGTGACTTCGGTGCGCGTTTCCTCTCAGACCGTCTCGGCATAGAGCGTGAGGAATACACCACCCAGATCTCCAACTACGACAATCTCGCCGCCATATTCGACGCGCTCGCCCGCATCAACGACATCATCATCGACCTCGACCGTGATATGTGGATGTACATATCCATGGAATACTTCAAGCAGAAGATCAAAGCCGGCGAGGTGGGATCATCGGCAATGCCTCACAAGGTCAACCCGATTGACTTCGAGAACTCCGAAGGCAACCTCGGCATAGCCAACGCCGTGCTGCGCCATCTCTCGGGCAAGCTCCCCATCTCACGCCTGCAGCGCGACCTCACCGACTCAACCGTGCTCCGCAACATCGGTGTCCCCATGGCCAACACACTCATAGCAATAGCCTCCACCATGAAGGGTATGAACAAGCTCCTGCTCAACCGCGAGGCCATCGACGCCGATCTCGACAACACATGGAGCGTTGTGGCCGAGGCACTGCAGACCATTCTGCGCCGCGAGGGATATCCCAACCCCTACGAAACACTCAAGGCTCTCACACGCACCAACACTAAGGTGACCGGCGAAAGCATCGCGGCTTTCATCGACACCCTTGATGTGGCCGAGGATGTAAAGGCCCGGATGCGCGCCATCACACCCCACTCATACACCGGTTACTAAGAGGTAGCAAGAAAAACAAATGGACTCCTCCACCACCCTCCGCTTCGTATTCCTGGCAGCACTGTGGATAGTGCTGCTCTATCTGCTCTTCACGTCACAGCCTTTCTCGCTGAGAGTGCTGTTCGTGGCCATAGCATCCGGAATAGTGGTGTGGGTACCTCTATATAAGAAATATATAAAGAATGGAAAAAGAAAAGATGAACGATAACGGGTCGCGCTATCCAATGCTGAGCCGCATCGACTCCCCCGCCGACCTTCGCAAGCTCCCCGTCGGAGAGCTGCCTAAGGTGTGCGGAGAGCTACGCTCGTTTCTCATCAATTCACTCTCCACACGTCCCGGCCACTTTGCCTCCTCGATGGGGGCGGTGGAGCTGACGGTGGCTCTCCACTATGTGTTCAACACCCCCTACGACCGGATCGTCTGGGATGTCGGGCACCAGGCTTACGGACACAAGATCCTCACCGGAAGGAGAGACGATTTCCAGTCTCTCCGCACTCTCGGAGGCCTGTCGGGATTCCCCTCGCCAAAGGAGAGCGAATACGACACCTTCACGGCCGGTCACGCCTCTAACTCCATCTCGGCCGCACTCGGCATGGCGGTGGCGGCAAAGCTCCACGACGACGAGCCGCGTCGCCACGTGGTGGCCGTGATCGGCGACGCCTCCATAAGCGGAGGCCTCGCTTTCGAGGGTCTCAACAACGCCGCCAACTCAAAGAGCGACCTTCTCATAATCCTCAACGACAACGATATGTCGATTGACCGGAACGTGGGCTCGCTCAACTCATATCTGGCACATCTCACCACATCCAAGCCATACAACAACCTGCGTTTCAAGCTCTCCTCGTTCCTCAACTTCTCCTCCGACGGCAAGGGGAGGATAATGCGGTTCAACAACAGTCTGAAATCGCTCATCAACAAGGAGCAGAACATATTCGAGGGGCTCAACATCAGATACTTCGGCCCGTTTGACGGCCACGACCTCCCCACCATAATAAAGGTGCTCAACGACATCAAGGACTATCATGGCCCCCGCATTCTCCACCTCCGGACAGTGAAAGGCAAGGGCTATGAACCGGCCGAGAAGGATCCGGCCGTGTGGCACGCTCCCGGCCCGTTCGATCCCGGATCGGGCAAACGGAAAAGCGCCGACCCGTCCAAACCGCCGAAATGGCAGGATGTGTTCGGCAACACTCTCGTCGAGATCGCCGGAAAGGATCTCGACGTGGTGGGCATCACAGCCGCCATGCCCTCAGGCACATCAATGAATCTGATGGCCGAGAAATATCCCGACCGTACATTCGACGTCGGCATCTCCGAAGGCCATGCGGTGACATTCGCCGGAGGCATGGCCAAGGACGGACTCAAACCATTTGTGGCCATCTACTCATCATTTCTTCAGAGAGCCTACGATCACATCATCCACGATGTGGCCATCGAGGGGCTTCCGGTGGTGTTCTGTCTCGACAGGGCCGGACTCGTAGGCGATGACGGAGCCACACACCACGGTGTGTTCGACCTGGCCTATCTCCGGTCAATCCCCGGCATCACGGTGGCATCGCCACGCAACTCCGATATGCTCCGCCGGCTCATGTATACAGCCCTCGGCTTCGACGGTCCGTTCGCCATCCGCTATCCCCGCGGCAACGCCCCTGACCGTCCCGGCGACACCACCGCCATACTGCCCGTGGGCAAAGGGGAGAGACTGCGTGAGGGTACCGATGCCGTCATCCTCACACTCGGCCCTCTTGCCGCCGACGCGCTCGAGGCTGCCGGGAAAGCAGCCGCCGAACGCGGCATCAATGTCGGGGTCTATGACATGGTCTTCCTCAAGCCTCTCGATCAGGAGATCCTCTCAAGTGTGGCCGAGGCAGGATGTCCGGTCATCACACTCGAGGACGGCACCGTCAACGGCGGACTCGGATCGGCTGTGCTTGAATGGGCAGCCGACAACGGACATACCCTCAACCTGACACGCCTCGGTGTGCCTGACCGTTTCATCCCGCACGGCAAACCCGAGGAGCTCCACAGGCTCTGCGGATTCGACACCGAAGGGATATTCAACACCATAGTCAACGTAACCGACAGGAAATGAAAATAGTCATTGCCGGATGCGGCGAGGTGGGATGCCACCTCGCCAAACTTCTCTCGCGCGAGGAACAGGACATCACCGTGGTGGACGAGGATCGTGCCAAACTGGCCATGCTCGACTCCAACTACAATCTGCTCACCTGTCAGGGGAGACCTACATCGTTCAAGGCCCTGCGCCAGGCCGGAGTGGAGGAATGCGACCTGTTCATCGCCGTCACCCCGTTCGAGACACGCAACATCGTGGCCTGCTCGATAGCCAAGAGCCTCGGAGCCGGAAAGACTGTGGCGAGGGTGGACAACTTCGAATACAAGGATCCCGCCAACCGCGACTTCTTCAATTCCATCGGCGCCGACGACACCATCTATCCCGAATATCTCGCCGCACTCGAGATCATCACCGCGCTCAACCACAACTGGGTGCGGCATTGGTTCGAGCTCCATGACGGGGAGCTGATACTCGTCGGCGTGAAACTGCGCGACGGCGCTCCGCTCATAGGCATAAAGCTCAAGGATCTGGGACGTTCCACCCACGACTTCCACGTGGCGGCCATCAAGCGGCGCCACGAGACCATCATACCCGGCGGCGAAGACCGCATAGAGGCCAACGACATAGTATATTTCATGTCGCTCCCGGCCAATGTGCGCCAGCTCATACCTCTTTGCGGAAAGACCGAGCGACGCATACGCGACATCATCATCATGGGGGGAAGCCGCATTGCGGTGCGCCTGTGCAACCTGGCCGGCGACCGTTTCAACTTCAAGATACTCGACCCCGACCGCAATGTCTGCCTCAAGCTCTCCGAACAGTGTCCCGACGCCCTCATCATCAACGCCGACGCCCGAGACACCGACGCCCTGCGCGATGCCGGCATAGCCGATACCGACGCATTCATAGCCCTGGCCGACAGCAGTGAGTCAAACATCCTCACCTGTCTGACGGCCAAAGAGTTCGGCGTCATAAAGACCATTGCCGAGGTGGAGAACATACAGTTCATCTCGGAAGCCGAGGGACTCAACATCGGCACCATCGTCAACAAGAAACTCCTCGCCTCGTCGCGCATCTTCCAGATGCTTCTCGACCGTGACACCACCACATCAAAATGTCTGGCACTGGCCGACGCCGAGGTGGCCGAGATAGTGGCGCGCGAGGGCTCGAAAATCACACGCGCTCCCATAAAGGACCTGCACCTATCGCGCTACATGACCATCGCCGGTCTCATCCGCGACGGGAAGGGACAGCTCGTGGGGGGAAACACCCTCATCCAGCCCGGCGACCGCGTGGTGGTGTTCACCCTCAACGGAGTGATTCATAAAGTGGAGAAACTCTTCTCATGAACAACACCGACCTGCGCCGCTTCAGGCTCAACCTCCCGTTCATCAACTTCCCGGTGGTGCTCCGCGTCATCGGGCTCCTGCTTGTCATCGAATCTGTGTTCCTGCTGCTCCCGCTCGCCACCTGTCTCTACTATGGCGAGGACGACTGGCGGGCATTCCTCGTCACCCTCGCCATCACCCTCACCTGCGGGGGAGCCATGACACTCATCCGCCCCAGCTCATCGGCCATGGGGAAACGCGAGGGATTCCTCCTCACCGCTCTGGTGTGGGTGTTCTTCTCGATTTTCGGGATGATACCCTTCATCATCGCCCGGGTCAATCCCATGAACGTCCACGATGCCTTCTTCGAGGCCATGTCAGGCTTCACCACCACCGGAGCCACCATCATGACCTCCATAAGCCATCTGAGCCACGGCGCGGTGATATGGCGCTCGCTCATGCAGTGGATCGGCGGCATGGGTATCATACTCTTCACCCTCGCGGTGATCCCCATGCTCAACCATTCGGGCGGTATGCAGATGTTCAACGCCGAAGTGACCGGCATCACCCACGACAAACTCCGTCCGCGCATCTCCCAGACTGCCAAAAGCTTGTGGCTCATCTATTTCACGCTCACGGCCATCCTCTTCATCCTGCTCCAGGTGGGTCCGATGGAGACATTCGACGCCCTCAACTACGCATTCTCCATCATGTCGACCGGCGGATTCTCCACCTCCGACGAGGGGCTGAGCCTATGGCACAGTGACTACATCGAGATCGTCACGACCTTCTTCATGTTCATCGGAGGCGTGAGCTTCACGCTCATCTACAGGGCCGTCCACCGCGATTTCCGCGCCGTATGGAGCAACGATGTGTTCCGGTTCTATCTCTTCATCATAGCGTTTTTCTACGTGCTTTTCGTGGCCAACATCTTCTTCAAGGGGCAGGCCACATCGCTCAAATCGTGGACCCTCGATCCGCTCTTCCAGATTGTCTCCCTCATCTCATCCACCGGTTTCGAGGTCGGCGATTTCGGCAGCTGGGGCACATTTGCCATCTCCATGTCGATGTTCCTCATGTATTTCGGCGCCTGTGCCGGCTCGACAAGCGGCGGTGCAAAACTCGACCGGCTCATCTATATGCTCAAGAACTGCCGCAACGAGATTGACCGCTGCATCCACCCCAACAATATCCTCACCGTGAGGGTCAGCGGACGTGTGATCCCGCACGAGACCGTGTCGAAAGTCACAGCGTTCCTCTGCATCTATATGTTCATAATCATCGTCGGAGGCATCGTGCTGACGGCAATGGGAATGCCGCTGGTCGATTCGTTTTTCTCAACCTTCACCTGCATAAGCAACACCGGACTCGCGTCAGGCGTCACCGGCTACGGCGGTTCATTCGCCCTCGTGCCCGATGCCGGTAAATGGCTCCTCGCATTCATCATGCTCACCGGACGCCTCGAGCTCTTCACTGTGCTCGTCATATTCACCCCATCCTTCTGGAAAAAATAGAATTACTTATCAGACGGTATCAGGACAAGGGTACAGAAGAACAAAAGGACAAAAGAAACATATTTTTTTATTTTTGTTCAGATATTATCATATTGATTATCTGAATCTTTAAAAAAATATTTTGTTTCTTTTGTCCTTTTGTTCTTCTGTACCCTTCACTGATCAGTAACTTGATCAGTAACTTATCCGAAGATTATCTGTCGATTGTCTGTATGGCGCCGGGGCTCCACTTGTGGATCACGACGTTGCCTTTCGACGGGCCGTCGGCGGCTTTCCACCACGACGGCTCCCACTTGAAGAATCCGTTGTAGACCTCACCTATATGCTGACGCTCTACAGGCCAGTTCCACGACTTGTCGACAAGGAACATCTGCGGTGACTCGATGTCTTCACCCTGATGACCGAGCGACGGAGGCACGATGACATTATACTCCTTGCCGTCACGTCTCACCATCACACGGAATCCACCCATGTTGCCATCGCCGTCAACTACATTGCCATTTTCAGCCGAACCGTTGCTGATGGTGAAATCCTCCGGAACAGTTATGGCGACAGTGGCACCTGCCGTCCAGCCACGGTCAACATTTATGGGGACGGTGTGCGGACGTTCTTTGCCCCACCATGAATGAAACTCTCCGTCATTGCTACCCTCCGGTATGAGACGATACATGGTCTTGCCTCCGACCTCGACAGCCTCGCTCTCGGCAGGAATGACCGACGGATATTTGCTGAGGATATTGACCGGAAGGGTGCCACCCGAGGCAAGCGCCGTCACGGTAGCGGTCTCTGAACCCGCCACATGGGATACGCCGAACACCACATCGTTGAAGTCGAAATCGTATGTGCCTCCGAGATCCTCACAGGCCACTATCCACGAGGGAAGCTCCGGATCGCCGGGATCGAGCTTCGGGCGTTCGCGCTCGAACTTGCCGTTGACACTGAATATCATATCATTCATGTCATGATCGCCACCGTTGTAGGGATGCTCGGTGCGGGCAAAGTAGTCCTCGACACCCATGGTGACACGTCCGGCCCAGTTGTAGGTCACGAAAGGTGTCCACGCATCTTCGGCATGAGCGCCGGGATTGTTGATGGAAGGCATATTCGGATCCGAATGTGGACTATGGGAATGCCCCATGGCATTGAACACATTGCCGAGATACTTGTTGAGGAAAGGTCGGGAGAATGAGATGCGGCGGCTGTCGAGCTTGAATCCGGCCTCGCCATCGCGGCGGAAAGCATATTGGCCGCCGTTGATCACGAAGAAGGCTATATGCGTACCCTTGGGGAAGATGGTGGATGGCATGGCCCCGTCCTTGAGCTTATACATCTCGGTGGGTGAATTTTCCTCGGCCTCGAAGGCGTCGTCAGGATAATAATACAGACGGTAGTTGGCCGAGCGCATACGCGGATACTCCGGCCTCTCGCCACCCTCATTTATTATCTTCTCGGCATCATCCACCATATCGGTGAACTCCATGCAGTGGTCCCAATTGTCCTTCTTATCCTTACCCTCATCCTCGAGCGGCGACATGGCGAGATTATCATAGTTGATGTCACCGGTATTCGGGTCAATGAAATCAGCCAGCTTCGACTGCTCTTCCCAACTGCTATCTTCCGTGCGCTTTACGTGTATATTATAGCCGGGACAGGCGCGGTAGATCAGGATAAACTTGGGCTTTTTGAGAAGCATCTTCACAAAGTCGAAATTATCTCCGTTCTCACCTTGATAAAGTTTCGCCTCCTCTGCCGAATAATAGAAATATCCGAGACAGTTGAACGTGCTGGCACTTCCGAAAAAGTAGTCCACCGTCACCGGGCCATCCTCAGCCATAATATAGTCCACACCTGCATCCGGTTGCAGCTGCTCACGGAAACGGATCAGATTGCACTGATGGGGTGGATTTTCATCAATCTCCTCGTGCATCACTCCCGACTCGCGTCCCACAAGCGACACGAGATCGGCTGCCGAGTAACCGATGACGTCAAGCGAATGATCGGGCCCGAGGGCATTGTTGCGGAAATCGGTGTAGTTGCTCACCGGAGTAGTCGCAAGACCATAGAGATTGAACACATCGGAGAAATTTCCACGATCTATTTCTACTACTTCCCATGGAAGATTCCTGTATGAAATCTCTTTGAGAGTAACACCTGTACCCTTTATGATAAGACCATCCTTGAATTGTTGGGTTTGTTCCTTCGTGAGATCATACTTCAGAGTGTATTCCTTACCCTCCTCGTATGCAGGCGAAGCCAGAAAGCCACTGGCTATCAATTCATTGCCAAACACGAACTGGCGGTGGTCTTGATCTCCACGATCGGACAGCACAAATCTTACGGAAAGTGATATGCGGTTGCTTTCGGCGTCCTTGAAAGCTTTCATCACAGTTTCATGTTCAGGCCAGTAGTTGATCAGTTGAAGATCTTCACTCATGACAACGTGGTCAGTCTCCGTATCCAAGTACTCAGGACCCGTATCAGGTTTATAGAAATCCCATATCTTCGTCTTTTTCCAGAACTCACTGTTATAGCTTTCTTTGAAAGGGAAAGTGCCCATCGCCGGGTGATCGGTGAGCCGGTAAGCATAGACCGGCTCTTCAGCTGCGCGCGAGGGCACAGCCCCGTCAATGCGCATCACCCCATCCTTGACCTCGGCATACGAGCCGTAGATCTGACGGGAATCCCTGTCGAGAATCTGGACATAGACAAAACCGGTGTTACGCGGGATATCAAACTCAAAATTGCTCTTCGGCACATCAAACGATGCCACTAACTGACTGCCGGGAGTCGTGGGCCACGCGGTGAACACATTCACGCGCCCTGCGCCGTCCAAATGTGATGGTGAGATCTCAGCCTTGACGCGCATCGCCGCATTCCAACCGTTGTTGCTGTCCGGGACCCCGAATTGCTTCAGAAACTCGCGGGTATACTCCTCCTTGGCCGTAATCTGGAGTTTGTCAGCCTGACAGGATGCCAGCAAAAGTGGTAAAGCGACGCACATACAAGCATGATAGTAAAAATGCCTGCTATACATCATCAGAAAATTCTTGTGTAGGTTACTATATTTGTTTTATGTTAGCTAAATACAAGACTGGCAGCCCGGACAAATGGTAAATGCAGAGCTTCCTAAGACTTATGTGGCTGCAAAGATAGAAAAAATAACCCCGCAATGCAAATGTTTCCAAAGATTTAACACACCCCTCCGCATCACCACGCCCATGCCCTGGACAATCCCCTATATGCCGCCCCGTGAGGCCCCCATACATCCGGCAAATACACCCGTGACAATGAATCCGGCAAGGACATCACGTGGCAATGCATCCGACCGCCGTAATCGCGGGATGACGCGTCCGTTTACTCTGGATTATGAGGAATATTTCTGAATAAATTATAGTTAAGTA
>CAJUKP010000046.1 GCA_910587165.1 uncultured Duncaniella sp. | reverse complement strand
CGCACCAAGACATCGGCCAAATGGAAATGTACGTCAGAATGTTTGACGACCTCAAACGTCAGTCTGATGATAACCCCACGATTGGAATAATACTCTGCAAAGATAAGGATGAAACGCTTGTGAAGTACAGTGTATTGAGCGAGGCTCGCCAAATATTTGCATCTAAATATAAACTTGTCTTGCCCTCTGAGGAAAAACTTATAGAGGCTATTGACAAGAATTTATGAAACCATTCTTATCCATATTATTTTTTGCGATAACGACATCTCTTGTATCTTTTGCGCGAGATATTGTGCCGTTTACAATAAATCCCTCTACACAAATTCCACTCAGACTAAATTAGCTGAAAGTTAGTTGTTTACTCTATTTTGCAACTACTTCTGCAAATTTTTGATGGTCGTCATATAAGATATGGCTGCTGAGGATATAATCAAGAGATTTTAAATGATAGAACCGTGATTTTGCATTGGATTTCAAATTTGTTGGACTTGTGGGGTCTTATAATCTAAATATTTTTTGTAACTTTGCAATTGGATAGATGTAAGTTTATCCTCGAAATATTGAAAATAAGAGACGTTATGTCCTCTTCTTGTATGTGAAAAGCGTCGGAAACTTATCACAATGCGCAAGAGATGGCAGAACTGTCTCCACGTCATAAGGCGTGGAGCTGTTTTATTCCACCACTTCGCATAAGGTAATCCGACCACCTTCACATAAAGGCGTGGCATAGCAGCCCACGCCTCTTTTGTAGTACTGTAATCGCGCATTGGGCTGAAAAGCGCCATTTTTGATGTAAAACCATGAAATTTAAGATTTTTGATCCTGTGCAAGATTCGATAAATAACCTCCCTGAATCAAAAGGTGTGTTTATTGTATTGTTGAAACGGATAGATCATTATTTTATTTTTGAATCAACAGGACTGTTTCCCGATTTCAGCAATTATGAAATTGGAAAATGGTGTTATCCCATAGCTTATATTGGCGGCAGTGTAAATTTGAGGAGTCGGATATGGAATCAGTGTTTAAATGGTACCGCTGATAAAATGACTTTGCGAAAGTCTATAGGAGTTCTTATGGGACTAAAGTTTGATCAGTCAAACGGTTATAAGCGTTTTATCAAACCTGATGAGACAATGTTATCGGAATGGATGAGGGATAATTTAATGTTCCTCTATTGCGATGAACAGGAATCATTGACAGAGGTTGAGCTGATAGCAAAGTTTAATCCTCCGTTCAATATTAAAAATAATACAAATCCGGTAAACGCTGAGTTCCGTGAGATATTGTCGGGACTCAGGAATGATGTATCACTGATATCGGCTGATGTAATTAGCAGTGCCGATCATGTTTCGCCATCAATTCAGGAATGTCATTCTCCGAATGAAAAGATTGACTGTGCCTTATCAACAAATAATGAGAGCCATAATACGAATATAAAAATCACTCATTCATCAACACCTGCAAAATATAGCAAAACGAGAATTGCGCTGGGGATTGTTGTGATTATGGTTATTCTTTACAATATTTTCAGTTGGATTGGCAACAACTTAGTCAATGCGGATGGGAAAACTCAATACGTTGTCACACAAGACTTTTTAGCAGCTGTTGACAATGAGACGGCACAGACGCTGAACGCTATAAAACTGGAGAATCCGAATGAACCGGAATTATTGTATGATTATGCGGCTATTCATTGGGACAAACTGATTGATTTTTATCAAGGTGATGTTGTAGTTGTTCTAAAAGAAGAAGGATACGGATGTAAAGTAAAAAGATTGTCTGACGGGATGAAAGGAATTATCCCAAAACGAATGCTGTCAAAGAAAAGATGAATTAAAAACCGACGGCTATTCATTCGTAATTCGGCAATGATAGCCGTTGTCGCGTTTAGGGGCGTAGTTAATGGCATATGATTTTACAAACTTCTGCCGGATTGTGCATTTAAATGAGATTGTTTAACTTTGCAAAGTTAATGAACAAGATATGGTTATTCTATGACAAGCGAAAAAGAAAAGATGCTCTCCGGCGAGTTGTATGATGCGAACTATGACGCGGATCTGATCGCCGAGCGCAAGAATTGCAAGGTCGTGCTACACGAAATCAATGCATTGTCGCCCACCTCGGATGAAAAGCGATATGAACTGTTCCGAAAGATTTTGGGCAAAACCAACGGGTCGTTCATTATAGAATCGCCCTTCCACTGTGATTATGGATACAACATAGAGCTGGGAGAAAACTTCTATATGAATGTCAATTGCGTGATACTTGATGAGGCGAAGGTAAAATTCGGCAATAATGTGTTCATCGCTCCCAACTGTGCATTCTACACTGCAGGACATCCGTTTGATGTGGAGCAGCGCAACAGAGGGCTGGAATATGCCAAGCCAATCACAGTCGGCGATAATGTATGGATTGGCGGCAATGTGGTTGTCGTTCCGGGAGTGACTATCGGTGATAATTGTGTGATAGGTGCAGGCAGTGTGGTTACAAAAGATATCCCGGCCAACTCTCTTGCTGTGGGCAACCCCTGCAAGGTGATAAGAAAAATCTAACGACAGCTCACATAAATTTCTTTTAGGCAAGTACTTTCTGTCTCAAATAAAATCCGTATATTTGCGACCGATGTGATGTGTCTTGTCAAAAAAATCTTTGCATTTGTCACATTATGGTCAGGTCTCAATATAATAAACCATCAAAACATACATAATGGACATGATTAAAAAGATCATTGTTTTATTGTTACTCACTGTTGCGTCCTCCCCGCTGTATGGACAGACAGACAAAGGCTACAATATCTATGGGCAGCTATTCGGGCCTGGTACCTGTATTGGAGTCGGACTTGATTCGCGATTTAAGTCCAATGGAGTCTTTGGATATTCGGTAGGTCTTGGATTTACAAGTATTTCATGGGATGATGGCGTGGATGGATTGGGGGCATATACGGATGTTGACAGTAAAGGTCTGAGCATTCCCTTTGAAATTAACGCGATAATGGGGAAACGGGCGAGTAAGTTTGAAATCGGACTCGGATTTACCACATATCTGATCAAACGTGATGAGTATCATGGTTGGGGAGAATTTTTACCAACTGAAGGAGACGAAACATACGGATATCATCATGAAAGTTATCAGAAAAATGTTTTTCGTCCTAATATAATAGGCTCATTAAGTATCGGCTATCGGCTCCAGCGTAAAAGCGGTTTCTTCATGAAACTCGGACTGTCACTTCTGATCGGAGATCTGAAATGTTCTCCCATAGATGGAGTCGTTGCTTTGCCAAATGTCTGCCTTGGATATACAATTCCCCATTTTTAGTTAGATATCAGCACATTCCCGGATACTACAACCTCTAAATAAGATTGCCAAATGAAGAAACCTGTGATAATGTTATTGTTGATGCTGTCGGCTATGATGTCAGCCTTGGCCACACCTCATCTTAATCCCGGTGCAAAAGGAGTGTGGGCTAACGCATCTTCCGAACTGGTGCAGACTGATTCGGTCATGATCTACTTCACGCGTGATGACAGCCTGGACATCAAGTCGGCGACATTGGTTATACCAAGCCGGAATGTTAACCGCACAACGGTGTTCACACCTGATACAATACTGATGGGAGAGGGGGAGCCATTGGATATTGAAGTTGACGGTAAGTCAATGACTGTGAATGGCGAACCGATGTATCTGATCGAGACTGTTAATGTTGTGAAACCTTACAGACAGTTTGAGGCGACGTCTTTAAACATCGCCGACTGTCTGCAGCAATGGCAGTTAGGCTCGAGGATAATGATGCTTGACGGTGAGAATTGTCATGTGACGATTGACACTAACAACAATTCCTTTATGTATATGGTCAGCCCTAATATATCATATATCCGGGCTGCATCGCTCCGCCACACCGATAAGGGCTCGGTTTTTCTTCAGAATATCCGTATGATGAAGAACATGAACACAGGTGAATATACTCATTACTCAGCACCGGACAACTACGGACTTTTGAAGAATCTGCCAGATATTGACGCTTCAAAGTTTAATCCGAACGCCTGTACATTCTCGGATGAAGGGATATATTGGTCTTTTGTTTCATGTGAGCCTTGGCGCATCACATTGAATGGTTGCGGTGAAAAGTACACCTTCGGGCCTGCTACAGAAGGTGATGGTATTCTTGAGTGGTTTGAATTTGTCCCACAGCCTGAAATGCCGTTACGATAAAGTATCTGTAAACTTGGTTTGAATCTATGAGGCGATTTATCTTTCTGATTATCATGATGGTCACTGCCGTATGTGTCATGGCTGACAGATATGTATATGTGATTGATGATTCTGACAATAGCTGTGTGCCCGGAGCTACCGTGATAGGAAAATCAGGTCTCATCCTGGGAGTCACGGATGATGACGGCCGGATTGTGGTCAAAGACAGCAAGGATTTTCCTATCACAGTGAGATGTATCGGATATGAGCCTGTTGCGCTTTCGTCGGAGAATGATACTGTCATGCTCCGTCCATCGGCATATCAGCTCGGTGAGGTCCTGATAACTCCGGTTGACAGACCGATAAGACGTGTTGTCTGTTTCGCGCGTGAATACAGCAGCGGGATCACAGGAACAGACACCATGCAGTATTATTGCGAGTATATGACAGAGGCGTTTATTGTCGATGGAAAGGTGAAAGGATACAGGAAGAGTGACGCGAGGCCTGTGTCAAAGGGGATTAAACGTTATGCCCGTATCACGATGAATGGTACAGACAGTGTTTTCCGCCCGAAATTAGATGATGATATAACTGATCTCTCATGGTTTGATTTCATGGCATTTCTGCCTGATAAAAGGATGGATGTGCCTGACGCTGTCAGGCAAGGGGCCGAAGCCGACACCATCTTTGGCAAATATGGACCGCAGTTCATATTCAGAAGGAAAAACAATCTTTTCATCAGGACGGCAGATGTGTTGAGCGGACACAAGAACCGGAGATGGTCACCGTTTTTGTTCAAACTGCTCGGCATGACAGTGGATATAGATGCCGCCTCCTGGTCAATGACATTTGCGGACATGGGACAGAAGACTGTCGGGATTGATGAATTCGTATGCGGCACGTATAATATACATCTTATTGGCCGGGGAAAATGGATCAGAATGATATTCAACTCAAAAGATCCTATCGAGATGGATGCCTATCTTGAAATCTATCCGGTGGAGATCTCTCATTGCACCATTGAGGAATATAAGGAGATGAGAGATGATTTTTCCCGCCTGCCGTTCCAATATCCGCAGGACATACAGCCACTTTCGCCGGCGGTCAAAAGGCTTGTTGACAGAGTGGAACCGGCCAATGCCCGAATATGATTCATTAAATGTAAGCGTCGGTGACGCAATGGGATAAACCGTAAACCGAGTATATGGGAAAGATCGAGAGGGAGAAAGCTGTAGTCGGGCAGATGATAAGGATCTACTGTCATGGCAAGGAAGGTAACAGGGAGCTGTGCGAGGATTGCCGCGAGCTGTTGGCCTATGCCCTCGGATGTCTTGACAGATGCCCTTTCGGCGACAGGAAAACGAGCTGCCGCAGATGCAAGGTGCATTGTTATCGCCCGTCAATGAGAGTGCGTATAGCCGCAGTGATGCGCTATTCGGGCCCACGGATGATGCTCCATAATCCTCTCGAGGCTTTGAGGCATCTGCTGTTAGGATAGATTCTCCTGCTTCTGACGCCGCTTGTTGCGGCCACTGTATTTCTCCTTCACAATATCGTATGCTCTGTGGACTATCCCGAGGATTTCGGCTGTGGATATGTCACCTCCTAAGTCAAGTCTGATCCAATACCGGAGACTCCGGTTGAGAGGATTGCCCACCGAGGAGCGCTCGCTCCGAAGGGCCTCTATCTCTTCGGGAGTCGAGCGTAAAGTGACAGATGTGAAGTCGTCGATGTCTATGAAACAGAACATATGATCGAGAACATAAAAGACAAGAATCGAATCGTAGCGTCTGGCAAACTTGCCAAAAGGCATCTTTTCGGTCACTCCTTCGAGCGACAGGCAGTATTCTCTGAATTCTTCGATGTTCATAAGCGTGCGGTGTGAGATTGGTTCGTGATGCAAAGTTAGTGATTGCATACGGATTTTCAAGATTTCTCCGCTTGCTGATGCGTTGAACCGTCTGGATTGATGTGAAGTATCTCCATGAACCGTCTCACGGTGGCCTCGTCGCCGGTGTATTTTCCCTTGTCCTCGCTGAGCTTGCAGGTAGGGGAATAGAATGGCCATGATTCTGTGATTTTCACATCGGTGAGTTTTATCACGATATTGCGCGGTCTCACTCCCGGGAAATCGTTTGTGAAATGTGTGCCTATGCCGAATGACGGTAGGCATTTTGATGAGGCGTAGTGGTGTATGTTGATGGCCCGGTCGACATCAAGCGCGTTGCTGAAGATGATCTGCTTTGTGCGGGAGTCGATGTTCAGCGAGCGGTATTTGTCGACAATCATGTCGAGTTGCTCAATATTGTCACCGCTGTCGATCCTAAGCCCTTTGAACAGGTTCGCGAAGTCCTCGGAGAAATTCAACGAGAATATCCTCCACCCGTATGTGTCATAGAGATATGTGCCCAGGGCGCCACGGTATGTGTCTGACCATTTGGTCATGGCTATATGGTTGGCCATAAGCGGGCCATACATTCCTGCTATGGCGCAGACGAACTCATGGGCCATTGTTCCGATAGGAGTCAGATCGTATTTCATGGCGAAGTACACATTGCTTGTACCGACGAAATGTCCCGATCCGGCGATGTGTCTGTCACATTCGGCCATAGCCCTGATGGCTGTGTCCTGTGCCCTGAACGATGCGCGACGGCGGGTGCCCATGTCGCTGAACTGGCATCCTGCCCCGATGAGCCTCGCGGCCTTGTTGCCCGATCGTTCGGCGAAGTCCTCATAGTCAAAGCTGCTGTCCTCGCCGGTCACGATGTAATATAGCTCCGAGACAATGGCGAGCACCTTCACCTCGAGGAGAATCGTGTCGCTCCAGCAACCTTCGAATTCTATCGACAGATGGCCCTGTTCATCCTGCCGGACCTTCACCCATCTTCGGTCGTAGCGGAACCCCTTCAGGTAGCTGTAGAACCAATTCGGGATGTAGTTGCATCTTCGCCTCATGAAGTCGATCTCGGCGTCGGTTATGACCACGCTCTCAAGCATGGCTATCTGCTCCTCCACCAGCGCGGCGAAGCCGGGAGGGTATATGGTGTTGTCTCTGTCGGTGAACCGGTATCTCACCTGTGTGCGGGGGTAGTTGTCGATGACGGCGCAGCACATGGTGAACTTATAGAGATCGTCGTCAGTGAAGTGTCGGATAATCTGTCGCATTTCGTGTATGTTATTATATTATGGTGTTGGGGGTTGTCGTATTATATGTAAACAACTCACGGGGCCGAAAAGTCGCATAGACCCCTGACCGGGTGCGTTATGATGTTATCGTAAGTGCTCTTGATAACCGATAAAAACATAAAAGATGACATCCATTAAAGTAAAGCTGCGTCTCTCTACGGTGGTCGGCCGTGAGGGGACAATCTATTATCAGATCATTCATGGAAGAAGAGTCCGCCAGTTGACAACAATGTATCATGTGAGGGTGGAGGAGTGGAATGAGAAACGCTCGTCAATCTCGCTCCCGGCGTCAGACCCGGAGCGGCTCAGGGTTGTGACGGCGATCCGTGAGGGAATCAGGGGTGATGTCGACCGCATGACAAGAATCGCCGGCAGATTGCAGAACAGCGGGGCGGAATATACCGTCGATGATCTGGTTGAGGCTTTCCGGACATACGCGGTCACCTATTCAGTGTTCAATTATATGTCGGCTGTGATCAGGCGGCTGGTGAAGAATGGCAAAGTGCGCACATCCGAGACTTACAGGGCGGCTCTGGCAAGTTTCAGAAGATTCAGGAACGGGGCGGATATAATGCTCGACGGACTTGACTCTGATATGATGGAGGACTATGAGGCATGGTTGCAGAAAAGAGGTGTGAGACCCAACACCACGTCGTTCTATGCAAGGATATTGCGTGCGGTCTATAATCGTGCGGTGGATGAGGGGGCCATTGAAGACCGCCGTCCGTTCCGCCGTGTCTATACCGGGGTTGACAAGACTGTAAAGCGGGCTCTGACTCTCAAGACGGTGAGAAGGATAAAGGCTTTGGATCTTTCGCTCAGCCCGGAGCTCGACTATGCCCGCGATATGTTCATGATGAGCTTCATGCTCAGGGGCATGAGCTTTATCGACATGAGTTTCCTGCGCAAGAAGGATCTGCGGAACGGCCATATATTCTACCGCCGGCGCAAGACCGGGCAGCTCCTGTCGGTGGAATGGACTCGTGAGATGCAGATGATTCTCGACAAGTATCCGGGAAATGATTCGGATTATCTGCTGCCGATTATCAGGTGTAACGGTCAGTGCGAACGTAACGTCTACCGCAATATGGCCGGCCGTATCAACAGCAATCTGAAGTGTGTGGCGCGTCTGGCAGGTGTGGAGATTCCGCTCACGCTATATGTCGCACGCCATTCATGGGCTTCGGTGGCAAGAAACAAGGGGATACCGGTCAGTGTCATATCAGAGGGGATGGGCCATGACAGCGAGACCACCACACGGATATATCTGGCTTCGCTCGACACATCCGTGGTCGACAAGGCTAATTCTCTGATAATAGCCTCGCTGTGACGTCGGCCTGACAGTCCGGAGGGGTGCGGGGTCGGCTGTGGTTCCTCCGGATTGTCAGTCTCTCTTTTTTACAGGATCAATCTATATGCGTTGCCGCATATTCCGTCATGTTCATATCTTCCCACAAAGCGGAATCCGCATTTCTCTGCAACGCGGCCCGAGGCGATGTTTCTGCAATCAGTGGTTATCATGAGCGATTTCAGGCCAAGTGTGTCGCGGCAGTGGTTTATGAGAGCGCCAAGAGCCTCGGTGGTCAGTCCGAACCCCCAGTATGGATATCCTATCCAATAACCGACCTCGCGCTCTGAGGCGCCCGTTTGGTAATGTTCGCATCCGTCGGGAACAAGTCCGATACAGCCTATGGGCTCGTCGGTAGCTTTGAGAACCATGGCGAATGTATATGGATCGGGTGCGAAAATGGTCTCGATAACCTCGCGGCTCATCCTGACGGAGTCATGGCAAGGCCAGAGGGCAAGCTCGCTCACTCTTGGATCGGACGCATATTTGTACAGGGCCTCCGCATCATCTGTTTTCCATCGGCGGAGAATCAATCGTTCAGTCTCGATCATACCTCAGATATATGTATATGACTTATTAGAATATTACTATTTGATTGTCTCTGAAAGATAATCACTCGATTTGTTTGCAATATAACGTGTGAATATAGTATGATATTGCCTGATATGCAAAAGTTACGGCAGCGACCGCGTGAGCTTCAGATGCGCGGCATGACAGCTTGCGATGATCGCATTTCATTCCTGTCCAAAATCAGTCCGAACGTTTTTTGATTTGCATAGCTCCGCAAAAAGCACTATCTTTGCGCGTGGTTATTCCCCGTCAGGCGGTTGACCTACTACTCTGCGGTACATAGGATTCTTCCTAAGCGTATGAATATCAATGTGACAAGATCTATTGCGGCGACGGCGTCTGTGGACGTTGACGACGCCGTAGGCGTGGAAAAAAAGCATTGGTTCGTGGCAATAGTCAACCATAATTCAGAAAAAACATCTGCCTCACGTCTTGCAGAACAGGGCTATGAATGTTTCGTGGCCACACAGAGAGAGACACGTGTGTGGCGGAACGGCAAGCGGGCCGTGGTGGACCGCGTGGTGATAGGCTCGACAATTTTCATACGCTGCACCGAACGCGAACGCCGCACAGTGGTCGCAATGCCATATATCAACCGTTTCCTGACCAACCGGGCCGCCACGACCGCCACTCCGGGATCGCCACGGCCGATAGCCCGCATCCCGGCGGTGCAGATTGAAAAACTACGTTTCATGCTCGGCCACTCCGATACCCCGGTCGAGCTCACCGGACGGCCATACGGCAAAGGCGACATGGTCAGGGTGGTGCGCGGAGGCCTCAGAGGCCTGGAAGGAGAAGTCATGCAGGCCGACGGAGGGAAAAGCCATCTCCTCGTCCGTTTCGACATACTCGGCTGCGCACGTTGCGAGATCGACCCCATGGATCTGGAGCCAATACACCTTAATCACACCTGATGTCCACCCCCCATTCCCGGACCTCCATATCATGCATCACACACCGACAAACCCCACACCTACAATGGACAAGCAATATAAAATAGCCGTGGCCGGAACCGGCTACGTTGGTCTCAGCATAGCCACACTCCTCGCCCAGCACAACCATGTGACAGCCGTCGACGTAATTCCCGAGAAAGTCGACCTCATCAATTCCCGCCGCTCGCCCATACAGGACGAGTATATCGAGAAATATCTCGCCGAAAAGCAGCTTGACCTCACAGCCACGCTCGACGGAGCCGAGGCCTACCGCGACGCCGACTTCGTGGTCATCGCCGCCCCGACAAACTACGACCCCGTCAAGAACTTCTTCGACACCCACTGCATAGAGGACGTGATCGACCTCGTGCTCAGCGTCAATCCCGACGCCGTCATGGTGATAAAATCCACCATACCCGTAGGATACTGCCGCAGCCTCTACGTCCGCTACGCCGCCCGTGGAGTCAGACAGTTCAACCTCCTCTTCTTCCCCGAATTCCTCCGCGAGAGCAAGGCCCTCTACGACA
>CAJUKP010000045.1 GCA_910587165.1 uncultured Duncaniella sp. | reverse complement strand
TACTTAACTATAATTTATTCAGAAATATTCCTCATAATCCAGAGTAAACGGACGCCCTCGATGGTGGTCAAAAACCGTCAACCTCCGGATGTCGTATGCCCCGTTAGGGGCAATGCAGCGGTAGGCGCGGGTGATAACCCGTGCATTTTGTGTATTTGAAGTGAAAATAGCGTCGCGTAGCGCCGCAACAAGGATGAGATAGTTCCGCGATGTAGCGTTTATATCGAGGGAAGGTGTCTGAAAGACACCGGTTTACTCGTAGCCGGGTACACCGTAGCGTAGCGAAGGTGTGCCCGGTAGAAGAAACCAAAAGAAGAGGCGTCTGAAAGACGCCGGTTATCGGAACTATTAGCGCAATCGCTTTGCCAATTAGCCACGATAACCGGCGTCTTTCAGACGCTGATTTTTTTGCGAACAATTAACCGGGCACACCTACGCTCTGCTACGGTGTACCCGGCTACTTGTTAATCGGCGTCCTCCGGACGCCCTCGATGGTGGTCAAAAACCGTCAACTTCCGGACGCCACCTGTCCTGACGGGGCAAAAGGTGATCAAAAACCGTCAACCTCCGGACGCCATTATTCCCTTATCGGATGAAGAGGAGTTCGCGGTATTTGGGGAGGGGCCACATCTCGTTGTCCACCATCAGCTCAAGCTTGTCGATATGGTAGCGGATGGTCTCGAGACAGGGAGCCACGTTGTGGGAGTAGGCGAGCGCCTTGTCACGCTCGTTGTCGATGCGGTTGGCATCCTTGCGGGCGTTGACCATGCGGCCCACCTCGTCCTTGATGATCGAGCAGTGGTGCATTATCTTCTCGACAGTGGCTGAATCCTGCTGCGAGAGCTCCACACCCTTCTCGCCGGGGAAGAGCTGACGTATCTTCACCATATTGTCGAGAAGTATGGAGAGGTAGCGTGTGGCCACGGGGATGATGTGGTTGATGGCGAGGTCGCCGAGCACACGGGCCTCGATCTGGATCTTCTTGGTGTACATCTCCCATTTCACCTCGTTGCGGGCCTCGAGCTCCACGTGGGTCATCACGCCGGTCTTGCGGAACATCTCGATGGACGAGGGGCGCAGATAGGCGTCGAAGATGAGCGCGGGGTTGGTCTCGCAGTCGAGTCCGCGGCGCTCTGCCTCTTCCTTCCACTCGTCGGAGTATCCGTTGCCGTCGAAATGGATGGGCTCGGAGTAGAGCAGCAGGGCCTTGATCTCGGCCAGGAGAGCGTGGTTGAGTTCCTCACCGGCGGCGAGGCGGGCGTCAACCTTGTTCTTGAAGTCGGCGAGCTGTTCGGCGGCGGCGGCGTTGAGGGCTATCATGGCCGAGGCGCAGTTGGCGCTCGAGCCTACGGCGCGGAACTCGAAGCGGTTGCCGGTGAAGGCGAAGGGAGATGTGCGGTTGCGGTCGGTGTTGTCGATCATCAGCTCGGGTATCTGGGCCACTCCGAGATTGAGTTCCTCCTTGCCGGCCATGGCGATGAGCTCGTCCTTGTCGGAATTCTTGATCTTGTTGAGTATCTCGGCGAGCTGGCTTCCGGCGAAGATGGAAATGATGGCGGGGGGAGCCTCGTTGGCGCCGAGACGGTGGCAGTTGGTGGCTGACATGATCGAGGCCTTGAGCAGACCGTTGTGGCGGTGGACGGCGGCCATCACGTTGGCAACGAAAGTGATGAAGCGCAGATTCTCGAGCGGGGTCTTGCCGGGGGCGAAGAGCACGGTGCCCTTGTCGGTGCCGAGACTCCAGTTGCAGTGCTTGCCCGAGCCGTTGATGCCGGCGAACGGCTTCTCATGGAGAAGCACACGGAAGTTGTGGCGGCGGGCCACCTCGTGCATGATCGACATCAGGAGCATATTGTGGTCGTTGGCCAGGTTGGTCTCCTCGAATATGGGGGCGAGCTCAAACTGGTTGGGGGCCACCTCGTTGTGGCGTGTCTTGCAGGGGATGCCGAGCTTGTGGGCCTCGATCTCGAGGTCGAGCATGAAGGCCTCGACACGTTTGGGGATGGCGCCGAAGTAGTGGTCCTCGAGCTGCTGGTTCTTGGCCGATTCGTGGCCCATGAGGGTGCGTCCGGTGAGCACGAGGTCGGGGCGGGCGGAGTATAGCTCCTCGTCGACGAGGAAATACTCCTGCTCCCATCCGAGGTTTGAGATGACGTGTTTCACCTCGGGGTCGAAGTAGTTCACCACACCCGTGGCAGCCTTGTCAACAGCCGAGAGGGCGCGGAGCAGAGGTGTCTTGTAGTCGAGCGACTCACCCGTGTATGAGATGAAGATGGTGGGGATACAGAGGGTGTTGTCGATGATGAATGCGGGCGATGAGATATCCCAGGCCGAGTAGCCGCGCGCTTCAAAGGTGTTGCGTATGCCACCGTTGGGGAAGCTCGATGCGTCGGGCTCCTGCTGTACAAGGAGCTTTCCGGAAAACTCCTCGACCATTCCACCCTTGCCGTCGTGCTCCACGAAACCGTCGTGTTTCTCGGCAGTGGTCTCGGTGAGGGGCTGGAACCAGTGGGTGTAGTGGCGGGCACCGTTGTCGATGGCCCACTGTTTCATGCCGCGGGCCACACTGTCGGCCACTTTGCGTGAGATCGGTTTCTTGTTGTCGATGGCGTCGATGAGGGCCTTGTAGGTGTCGATGGGGAGATACTTGTACATCTTGGCACGGTTGAACACTTTGGTTGCATAGTATTCAACAGGTCTTTCCTTGGGGATCTCTACCTGTACAGGCTTGCGGTTGGATGCCTCTTCAACAGCTTTGAATCTTAAACTTGCCATAAATGACGATAAGTTAAAGTGATGGATATGATGTATTTGTTTTATTTTTCGAGTCGTGCAACGGCGCGGATGGTGTTCTCGCGCGTGTTGAATGCCGTGAGGCGGAAGTAGCCTTCGCCGGACGGGCCGAAGCCGCTGCCGGGTGTGCCTACGATGTTGTGGCGGGTGAGGAGATAGTCGAAGAACTCCCAGGAGGTCATTCCGTCTGGGGTCTTGATCCACACGTAGGGGGAGTCGACTCCTCCGGCGCATTCGTAGCCGGCCTTGCGGAGTCCGTCGAGCATCACGGCGGCGTTGCCGAGGTAGTAGTCCACCGTCTCGCGTGACTGTCGCGCACCCTCGGGGGTGTAGAGGGCCTCGGCTCCACGCTGGGTGAGATATGAGGCTCCGTTGAACTTGGTGGTCTGCCTTCGGCGCCACAGGGGGTTGAGGGGTACCGCCTCTCCGTCGGCCCCGCGTCCTTTCAGCTCCTTGGGCACTATCGTGTAGCCCAGACGTATGCCGGTGAACCCGGCGGTCTTGGAGAAGCTGCGGAATTCGATGGCCACTTCGCGGGCCCCTTCGATCTCATAGATGGAACGGGGGATGCCGGGGGTGCGGACAAATGCCTCGTAGGCGGCGTCAAACAGAAGCAGCGCGCCATGACGGCGGCAGTAGTCCACCCATTCCTCAAGCTGGCCGCGGGTGAGCACGGTGCCTGTGGGATTGTTGGGATAACAGAGATAGATGACGTCAGGTGCGGTGACGGGGAGCGCGGGCACGAAGCCGTTGCCGGCCGTGCAGGGGAGATATTCGATATTGCTCCAACGGCCGTCCTCCATGAGCCGTCCGGCACGTCCGGCCATGACGTTTGTATCGACATATACGGGATAGACCGGATCGGTGACAGCCACGCGGCACGAGGGGGAGAGTATGTCGCCGATGTTGCCGGTGTCGCTCTTGGCCCCGTCGCTTATGAAAATCTCGTCCTCGTCCATGGGGATGCCGCGTTCGCGGTAGTCATGGAGAGCTATCTCTGAAGCGAGGAATCTGTAGCCCTGCTCGGGGCCGTAGCCATGAAACCGCTCGGCTGTGCCTTCGTCGTCGACGGCGCGGTGGAGCGCTTCGATGACAGCGGGACAGAGCGGACGGGTGACGTCACCGATGCCCATCCTGATCACATCTGATCCGGGGTGGGCGTCTGTGTAAGCCTTGACTCTCCGTGCCACCTCGCTGAAAAGATAGGAGGCGGGCAGGCGGGAGAAGTTGTCGTTGATAGCGAACATAAAAACAATCAGTCTTTCCTTATATATGTACCTGTGAATACTTCAGTGGCGGGGCCTGTCATGTAGACATGGTTGTCCGCGGCCCAGCGGATCCCGAGGTCGCCGCCCCGCAGGTGCAGGACCACCTCACGCCCAGTCCGTCCGGTGGCCGCGGCGGCCACCGCTGTGGCGCAGGCTCCGGTGCCGCAGGCCAGGGTCTCTCCTGTGCCCCGTTCCCACACCCTCATGTTGATCTCGCGTGGATTGACCACCTCGGCAAATTCGATATTGGCGCGGTCGGGCCACATCGGGTGACATTCGAGATGTGGGCCCAGACGGTCGAAATCAAGGTCAGGAATGGAGGGGACAAATATCACTCCATGGGGATTGCCCATCGAGACGGCTGTCACCTCATAGCTGCCCCAGGGGGTCTCGACCTGACGGTCAATCACTTCTGACGTGCCGGAGATGACGGGCACCGCGGAGGCCTCGAAGACCGGTTCGCCCATATCGACGGTCACCGATACGACTTCTTCTCCTTCCATATTAAGCGATAAAACCTTGATTCCTGAGAGGGTATCAAGGTTTATGGGGTTGAGAGAGGGGTCGATGTGATCGTGGACGTATCTTGCTATGCAACGTGAGGCGTTGCCACACATCCGGGCTTCGGAGCCATCGGAGTTGAACATCCTCATTCTGAAGTGGGCGCCGGGGGCCGCGGGAGGACAGATGAGGACGATGCCGTCGCCTCCGACCCCGAAGTGTCGGTCGCTCATCTCGCGGGCGAGGGCCGGTATGCTTTCCGGCATCCGATCCATACAGTCGATATATATGTAATCGTTGCCGAGACCGTGCATCTTGGTGAATCTGATCACCTCTTTTTCTTTTTTGCCTGGGGATGTCATCGGGTCTTCGAATGATTTTTTCCTATCGGAATGAAAACACCCTGCAAAGATAGACATTTTGCTACAATTTTTAGCATTTCTTTTACATTATTTTTAAAGAAAAACGTAATGACAGCTTTCGGCTGCCATTACGTCTGAGTCAGTGTCCTGACGGGAGGCAGCCGGGGGCTGCCGTTACGTGTCCTTTACAATCTCTTATTTCCAGTCGGCGTCCTCGCCTTTCTCAACCCAGGTGCTGCTCTTGTAGGTGAACTCACCGGGACCGGAGACGACATAGACCACCGATTCCTCGTTAGCCGACTCGCTGTAGGCGGTGAAGTTGACGGTATAGGTCACCTCCATCTCGGGATTGGGTTTGGCGTCGGAGTTGAGGGTGCGGAGTGCGTATGGGAGAGTCTCGGTGCAGAAGCGCTTCTTGATGAGAAGTGTGATCTCCTCGTCGGAGAGGCCGTCATAGCCGGTATATCCCTCGGGTGCATTGTTTTTGGCTGTCACCGCACGGATATCCACGTTGCCGTAGAAGGCGGATGCTCCGGAGTAGAACTCGGCGTTGCCGCGGTAGTCGATGAACGCCGGGCCGGGCTTGGTGCCGTCGGCAGGCTTGGAGTCGGGATAGAGCTTGAGGGTGACATTCTCCCACACCCAGTTCAGACACTCCATATAATATGAATAGGAGGGCTCGGTGTTGCGGGAGTAGGGGAGATTGATGATCACTGAGGGATTGTATTTCCACACGTTGTCGGTACGGGTGAACTGGTCGGTGGTCGCGCCGGTGTTCATAGTCCACTCGCCATCGGTCTTGATGAGCTGCGAGGCGTGATAGTTGGTGGCGGAGTTGGCATAGAATTTGTAGACCACGATCCGGGCATCCTTGTCGGCTGCATACGGGAACTTCTGTGCCATGAAGATGGGGAGAAGCTCGGCGGGCTGGTTGTTGCTGAGGTTTCCGTATGAAGAACCCATTGCCTCATAGTCGGCGCTCTGGAGTATCACTGTACCGGCGGGCTGGGTCCAGTCGGTGCCGTCGAAGTAGTAGAATCCGTTGAGCTGCTCTGAAGCTACGGGCGAAGCTGCGGCGCGGCTGCGGGCTGCCTCTTCCTTGGGGCCGACGGCCACACGCACGTTCTTCAGCTCCCATGTTCCGGCCTTGGCGGCGGTGCTCTTGTAGCAGAAGCCTATCTGCACTTTCTTGCCGTTGTAGGCGGCGAGGCTGATGTCGCCGGAGCTTACCCAGGGTTTCCAACCGAAGGCCTCGGGAACGGTGGGGACAGTCAGGTTGACCCACTGTCCACCGACCTCGCGGATGTTGACGGTGGCCTCGGAGGCGGCAACCTCGAGCGATGAGAAGAAGTTCCACACCTGATCGAATGTCAGGATGGCATTCGTTGAGGCTCCGAGCTGGATCTCGGGAGAGATGAGCCATGATTCTGTGTCGAGGTTCAGCTTGTCGGCCGAATGATAGCCGGTGGCTTTCATATAGCCGTATGCGTCATGTGTCCAGATGGCTGTGAGAGGTGACGGCATGAGAGTGTTCTCGATGGTGAAGTCACCCTGGTCATCGCCGAATGTTGCGTCGAGATAGATTCCGTCGGCAGGTTCGTCGGAGGGGGTGTCACCGCCACCGATGTTGCCGAACACGGGATTGACCGAAGCCTCGTTGTAGGTCACGACGGCATAGTTGCCTGCCACGGCATCGGGAAGTGCGGCCTTGAGAATGGCGGGGAGGTTGGCATCGGCGGGAGTCATGGGGGCGAAGGCCTGGATGAAGTCCTCGTCGCTGCCCCATGCGGTCTGGTAGTCGGCCTCCTTGAGACGGTAGGTGAGCACGTTGCCCGCTTTATTGATGGCGAGCACCTCTTCGGGCTGGTTGGTGGCGAGATTGTAGGTCACCTTGACCGACGAGCCGTTGTTGAGCGCGAAGTAGGGGAACGATGTATTGGCCAGAAGAGCGGGGATGTAGGCGCGCGCATCCTCCTCGGAGGCGAAAGCGCAGTTGCTCTCCACTGCAGCGAGGGCGGCCACTGCAGCCTCGCCTTTCTTCTCGGCTATCTCCTTGTTGGCGCTCGAGGTGGCTATGGTCTTGTAGTCGGCGGTGGTGAGGGTATAGAGGACGGTCTCGGTCTTCGAGTAGGCCGGTGGCACCTCGAATCCATCGAGCTTGTCGTTCCAGTCGTTCTCATCGCAGCTTGTGAGCGCGAGAAGGACACCGGCGGCCAGAATGGAATATTTTGATGCGATATTCATATTCTTGAAAAAATATCTTTGTGAGTGTGGTGTGGAATTAGAATTTCACTTTCAGACGCAGGGCGTAGGTGCGTCCGAAGGAATAGAATATACGGTAAGCGTTGTCCCAGGTACCGTCGACACCCGATGCGGTGTAGGCATCCATGACATAGTTGTAGTCACAGAGGTTGTAGACGTTGCCGAAGATTGTGGCGTTGAGGCCTCCGATCTCAAAGTCATAGCTGGCCTGGAGGTCAAGCTGGTTGCCCCAGGGAATCTCCCAGGGTGACTTGACGTTGATGACGGCATTGGGGGCATAGTCGCTCGACGAGATGGTGAAGTCGCTGTAGTTGCGGGCGTTGAATGTCCAGTCTACGCCGACGCGCCATCCCTTTATAGGCTTGAAGTTGAGTCCGAGATAGCCGGTGGTTTGGGCAGATCCACCCACCTTGCGGCCCTTCTGGTTGAGGGTGGCCGAGGCGTGGTCGGAGGCATAGACTCCTGATGCGAGGGCACCGTCCTTGGTGTTCTGGATGGGCTGGCCGTAGGAGTTGTAGAAGTAACCCTTGGTGTTGCTGTCCCACACCCAGTCGCCTATCGAGAGCATACCGTTGACATCGAGCCAGCGGAAGGGGCGGTAAGTGAAGTTGACTTCCACACCCATGTGGCGGGCATCCACACCCTCCATATTGAAGAAGTATTTTGTGCCGTCGCCCATATCGCTTGAGCGGGTTGTGGTCTTGTCCATCCACTTGGTATAGTAGCCGTTGAGAGTGGCGGTGAAGATGGGCGAGTGATACTCATAGCCTATCTCGATAGAGCCGACCTTCTCGTTGACGGCGTTGGGGTTTGTGGCATTCGATGTAGCGGCCTGGAGGAATGCTCCGCCGGAGAAGAATGGTGCGCGGGTGATGTAGCCGCCGTTGAAGTAGACGTTGTTGTGGCGGTCGATGTTGTAGTTGGCTCCGCCCTTGATTGTTCCGGCGAGGAAGCTTACAGTCTTTGATTTCTCATGCTGCTTGTCGTAGTAGAGGTGATCCACGCGCCAGTATGTGGTGTTGGAGAATGCTCCGGCCAGAACTGTGGTGAGCTTGTTGTCAAGCATGGTGTACTCGAGCTGTGCGAAGAGACCCTCCTGGGCAGTGTGTCCGTCATAGTTACGGTAGACCACGTCGCCCACTCCGAGCTTCTGGTATTTCCAGTTGGGATCGGCTGCGGCCGCGTTGTTGGCTGCCGATACACCCTTGCGGCTGCTGTCGTCCATAAAGTACTCGCCGTCGTAGAGGTCGACGATGGTGTTCTTGTGGAAGCCTACATAGTAGCGCATATCAATACCTGCCGTGAGGTTGAGGTTCTTCTTCAGCTCGTTCTTGTAGGTCGACACGAGACCATACCAGTTGTGGCTGTTGCCCGACTTGGCCATGACCATGTTTGAGCCGGTGGTGGAGTTGGCGTTCATCTCCTGGATGGCTGCATAGTCAAATGTGCCGTCGGCGCGGCGGAAGAGGGTGTTGAGATTGCCGTTGGTGGCGCCATACCAGCTTGTGTTGCTGAGCGAGGTGCCTTCGTAGGTGCCGCGGCCCTGGCCTGAGTAGCCGTAGCCTGTAGCGAGGCTGACATACACAGCCGATGAGAGTGATGATTTCTCGTTGATCTGCCAGATGTGGTTGAGCGAGATCTGCGGCTTGTGGTAGACGTTCTTGTTGGATGAGCGTACCTGGCCGTCCTTGTCGTAACCGAAGGTGGGGTTGTACTTGTACATACTCTCACCGTCCATGTAGTTCTTCACATCCTGCCATCCCATGATCGAGAGACCGTCCTGCGACGAACGCTTGTAGTGGGTCTGGGGTGAGCCGAAGGCTGTGAGCGAGAGCTGATGCTTGGCATTGATACGCTTGGAGATGTTGAGGAAGTAGGTATAGGCGTTGAAGTCGGTGCCCTGTACATATCCGTCGCCCCATTTGCGAGATCCGAGGAGGGTCACAGCCCAGCCTTTGTCGTTGACGCCGGTCGATACGGAGAATCCGATCTGGTTGAGCCCGTCATTGCCCATGCCGTAGAACACATTGCCGCCTCTCTTGACGTCGAGGCTCTTGGTGGTGATGTTGATTGTGCCGCCGACAGAGGGAACCGACACGATCGAGGCTCCGAGACCGCGCTGGGTCTGCATTGAGGCTGTCACGTCCGACAGACCTGCCCAGTTGGACCAGTAGATGCCGCCCCATTCCATATCGTTGATGGGTATACCGTTGATGAGGGCTGCGACGTTCTCTGATTTGAAACCACGCATATTGATTTTGGCATCGCCGTAGCCGCCGCCATCCTTGGTGGCCCACACGCCGGGTGTGGTCTTGAGCACTTCGGGAAATTCCTGATTGCCGAGCTTGGTCTCGATGGTGATGGCATCGACGGCCGAGATGGCCACAGGGGTTTTACGGGTGCGCGCGATGGACTGTGTCACCACTACGTCCTGAAGCATCTGCGACTCCACTTCCATCTTGATCTCACCCATGTCCGGGCTTGCCTTCAGGGTGAGGGGCTGGTAGCCGATATAGCTGACATGGATATCCTTTCCCTTGGGTACGGAAAGGATGAAACGTCCGTCGATATCGCTCGCGGTGGCCTGGGAGGTGCCGGGAACCGATACTGTGGCCCCGATGATGGGCTCTCCATCCGTACCCAAAAGCACACCTGTGCACTTGACATCGTTCGGAGCGGCCGCGGCTGACATACACGTCAGCACTATGGCCACTAAGAAAATAAGTCTCCTAATCATAGAATTCGGGTGATTAGATTGTGAATAATAATTGGTATATAAATAAGTGATTGAAAACGTGTTGATTCAAGGTGCCGGCAGATATGGCCGGAGGTGCCGTCACTGTTGTCTCAGGACGACAATTTGGGAATTTTTACAAAAGTACGAAAAATTCCAATATAATGTTAAATAATATTGTTAAAAATCTTCCTCCGTCATGAAAAAACATCTCTCTTCATTCTGATGGAGAAGCGTGTGATTCCGTCGTCGGGTGATGTGGCCAGCGAGAATGTGGCCCCGTGGCGGCGAAGGATCTCAGCAGCGAACATAAGCCCGAGCCCTTGTCCGGAGGGTTTTGTGGAGAAGAACGGTGTGAATATGTGCCCGGCCGCTTCGGGTGGGATTCCGCGCCCGTTGTCGGCAATCTCGAGTCTGGTGCTACCGGTCACTGTGATGACTATCATCCCGTCAGGGCGTCCGGCTATGCTTTCTATGGCATTTTTCACTATATTGATCACTACCTGCTCCATGAGAGGCACGTCTATCCCTATATGTCCGGATGTGATCTCCTTTTCGACTATTCTGAGCTCTACGCCGCCGGCGGTTGCCATGGATACGAGGAACGGTTTAAGACCGGTGATGAAATCGACAAGACGGTGGCGGCATTTGTTGACGGGCGGGATCTTGACCACTTTGGCGTATGAGGAGATGAACTCGCTCAGTCTTGCTATGCGTGACGAGCAGGCACTGACGGCTTCGGTTGTCTCCGTGTCCTCCTCACCCCATGGTTTTATGTCGAGGAGGAGGTTGAGCAGCGAGCCCACGGAGGCCATGGAGTTGTTGACCTCGTGGCCTATCATCCTGATCACCTTGCCATAGGCGTCGCGTTCGGCAAGCAGGACCTCCTCGGTGAGAATCTCGATGAGAAAGAACGGATGAGAGATGCCGCGGTCCATGAACGACAGACGTGAGCAGCGGTAGACCATATTGTCGGCGAGACGCAGTGTGGCGGTCTCTTCCTTGTGCAGTGATGCGCACTTTTCCGCTATGGGTGACTGGATTTCGGCCAGCGATTTGCCTCTGATGTCATCTCCGAGCATCTTCAACGATGACGCGTTGGCGATCTCGATTCGCCCGCCGCGGTCGAGGGAGATTATGCCGAGAGGAGAGGCGTCTATGAGAAGTCTGAGCAGATGATTCTGTTCTCCGGCATGAAGCTTTTCGGCTTTCAGACGGCCGATGAGATCGTTGAAGAGCATGACTATCTTGTCGGCATCGCGCTGGCCCACCGGGGCGAGCCGGGTGCTGTAGTCCTGTTCGCGCAGCAGATCCATGCCGATTTCGGCCACGTGCTGGCTACGCACTACGCGGCGGTAGAGCACCCATTCGGTGATGATGGCAGCGATCACCAGCCCTTCGGGAATAGCCAGCTGTCTGCCGTGAGGTATGCTGAACGGCAGCATGATGCCCACGGCCACTGTGACCATGAGCAGAAGGTAGAACAGATGCGTGGCTTTCATTGCGGTATGCCGAATTTCTCCATACGCCGGTAGAGCGATTGACGGGTTATGCCGAGCGATGCGGCTGCCTGTGAGAGGTTGCCACCGAAACGGTCGAGGGCCTCGGTGATGGCTTTCTTTTCCAGTTCGTCGAGGGTGAGTGTGACAGTGGCTGCCTTGTCGGAGACAGCAGGGCGCGTTGCGGGTGCGATGTCGATGGATCTCCGTATCTCAGCGGCTGTGATGCGGGGGGAGTCGGAGATGATGGTCAGACGGCTTACGAGGTTCTTGAGCTCACGGATATTTCCGGGATAGGGGAGTGACGACAGCAGCTGCATGGCATCGGGCGAGAACTCCACTTCAGGCCCGGCGAAGTGGCGCACGAGCAGGGGAATGTCGTCAGGCCTCTCGCGCAGGGGCGGCATACGGAGTGTGATGAGATTGATGCGGTAGAAAAGGTCTTCGCGGAAGCGTCCCTGA
>CAJUKP010000044.1 GCA_910587165.1 uncultured Duncaniella sp. | reverse complement strand
GCGAGGCCGGCAACTTCCCCGCCGCCATCAAGGTGACCGCCGAATACTTCCCCAAACGTGACCGTGCCTACGCCACCTCGATCTTCAATGCAGGATCAGCCGTAGGTGCCCTCATCGCACCCTTCACCATCGGCCCGCTCGCCAAATTCTTCCAGAGCATAGGCTGGGGCAACGGTTGGGAAATGGCGTTCATCATCATCGGTGCCCTCGGCTTCATCTGGATGGGCTTCTGGATCTTCCTCTACAAGAAACCCGCCGAGAATCCCCACGTCAACGCCGCCGAGCTCGCCTATATCGAGCAGGACGACGACGCTGCCGACGAGACTCCCAAGGAGAAAGCTGTGGAAGAAGACTCCGACACCGCCACCATCCCCTTCTGGGAGTGCTTCAAGTACCCCCAGACATGGGCCGTGTTCTTCGGTAAATTCCTTACCGACGGCGTGTGGTGGTTCTTCCTCTTCTGGACTCCCGCCTATATCACCGATGTGTTCAAGCTTTCCACCTCGTCCGGCGAGGGTATGCTCATGATCTTCGTGCTCTACCTGATCACCATGCTCTCCATCTACGGAGGCAAGCTCCCGACCATCTTCATTGACCGTGCGGCCCGCAAGGGTATCAACATCGACCCCTACGCAGCCCGTATGCGCGCCATGCTCATCTTCGCGGTGTTCCCCCTCCTGGCACTTCTGGCCCAGCCTCTCAGCTCGGTATCGCCCTGGCTTCCGATCATCATCATCGGTGTGGCCGGTGCCGCCCACCAGTCATGGAGCGCCAACATCTACTCTGTAGCAGGTGATATGTTCCCGAAATCGACCATCGCCACCATCATCGGTATCGGCGGTATGGCCGGAGGTCTCGGATCATTCCTCATCAACTACTGCTCCGGCATTCTCTTCGACTATGCCGCACAGACCCAGATGTCGTTCATGAGCTTCCAGGGAAAACCTGCAGGCTACTTCATCGTGTTCTGCATCTGTGGTGTGGCCTATCTCGTAGGCTGGATCATCATGAAGATCCTTGTTCCCCGCTACAAGAAGATCGAAGTCTGAGCATAATGCTCATCACCCCCTTCTTTTTCACAGGGATACGCTGAAATAGTTCCTGTGCCCGCATCACTTAATCGCGGGCACAGGAATTTTTTTTGCACTTTTTTTGCCTGTAATTGAAAGAAAAGACTTACATTTGCAAGACGAAAAGACTTTTTTCGAAAATAATTATCCACAAACAACAAAAAATCTTACTACAATGGCTTACGTAATCACCGACTCTTGCGTGGCTTGCGGCACTTGCCAGCCCGTTTGTCCCGTGGACGCTATCTCTGAAGGCGACATCTACAAAATCGACCCCGACACTTGCATCGAGTGCGGTTCTTGCGCAGAGGTTTGCCCCAGCGACGCTATCATCCCCGGCGAATAATCAAAGCAAGCATCACGACGAATTTTACAAAAATGGATCTCGAAACTGATTTCGGGATCCATTTTTCATTTGGCGCCTTCCCACCGCTCACCGGATGGCGCCGGGATATGCTTCCCCATGCTCTTTTGTGACTTTTTTCTATTTTTAAGAATGCAATAAAAGAAATTTGCTACTTTTCTTGCATATTTTAAAACAATATTCTACTTTTGCGACGTTGTTAGAATATTTTTACGATTCTTTAGGTACATTATCAATATAAAATTTCCAAAAGGTATGAAGCTTAACGGACGGAATGTCAGCTACGGCTGGCTGGCTGTATTGGCTGCACTCACAGCTGTCAGCGCACTCGGACTCAGCACCGATGTCAGTGAAGATCTGTATGATCTTCCCGGTGACCATATCTGGGCCAATGTGGCCTGGATGATCACAGCCACAATATTTGTCCTGATGATGACACCGGGACTGTCATTCTTCTACGGCGGTATGGTGAGAAAGAAAAATGTGATCTCCACAATGCTCCAGAGCTTCATCGTGATGGGTTTCGTCAGTGTGGTGTGGGTAGTGTTCGGTTTCGGGCTTGCCTTCGGCGACGATATATGCCATGTGATAGGTGATCCCACCGACTTTTTCATGATGCGCAATGTCGGGGTGGCAAACGTAACCGATCCCTCGTCGGAACAGTCGCAGATCGGTCTTGTCACCACCACCATCCCGTTGGCTCTTTTCGCGCTTTTCCAGATGAAGTTCGCCATCATCACCCCTTCGCTTATCACCGGAGCATTTGCCGAGCGGGTACATTTCGCGGGCTATCTGCTCTTCATGATGCTGTGGACCGTCGTTGTCTATTGCCCACTGGCCCACTGCACGTGGCATCCGGAAGGACTGTTCGGGATGCTCCATGTGCATGACTATGCCGGAGGTATCGTCGTACACGCCGCATCGGGCATCGCCGCCCTTACCGGAGCCATCTACCTCGGGAAACGCCGCGACGCGGGCAACTCCAACAAACCGGCCAATGTGCCCTTCGTGTTGCTCGGCGCTGCCCTGCTCTGGCTCGGATGGTTCGGATTCAACGGAGGTTCGTCTCTCGCGGCCGACGGCATAGCCATATCGGCATTCCTCAACACCAACACCGCGGCGGCCACAGCCATGGTGGCATGGATCACCCTCGACGCCGTGAGAGGACGCAAGCCGTCAGGCATGGGTGCGGCCATCGGAGCAGTGGTAGGTCTGGTGGCCATCACGCCGTGCGCCGGCTGGGTTACCGCCGGCGAGAGTATCTTCATAGCCTTCTTCATCACCGTATGCTGCAATCTTGCAGTGTCATGGAAGAGCTACTCCCGTATGCTCGACGATGCTCTCGACGTATTTCCCACCCACGGACTGGGGGGAATCATCGGCACACTTCTCACAGGCATCTTCGCCTACGACTTCTTCGCCCGTGGCGGCGACTTGGCAATCAGCCGCGGCGAATTCTTTCTCAACCACGTGATCGTGATGGCAGGAGTGTTTGTCTATACATTCGCCATGAGCTGGGCACTCTACTGGCTCACCGACAAGATCATCCCCATGCGTGTGAGCAAGTGGAACGAGCGGCTCGGACTCGACTTCACGCAACATGATGAGGAGTATGACAATGCCGTGGCAATGGAACTGCCCTCGGAGAGTGACTGGATACGTTCAACAGAAGAAAATTAACACACATCATATATGTCTACTATTCCTCAGATGAAAGCACGGGGACTCTATGATCCCCGCTATGAGAGAGATGCCTGCGGCGTTGGACTGCTCGTCAACGTGAAAGGCATAAAAAGCCACCGTCTCGTCGAACAGGGACTCCAGGTGCTTGAGCACATGGTCCACAGAGGTGCCGAGGGCGCCGACCCAAAAACCGGAGACGGAGCGGGAATCATGGTGCAGGTGCCGCATGAGTTCATACTGCTCCAGGGCATTCCGGTGCCCGAGAAAGGCCGCTACGGAACCGGACTCGTGTTCATGCCACGCGACGTGGAGTCACAGCATACCATCCTCGACATAATAGAGCGCGAGGCCCTCGAACTCGGACTCAAACTCATGGCCGTGCGCGACGTTCCCGTCAACAACGAACAGCTCGGCACCGTGGCTCGCGCCGCCGAGCCCGCCATACGGCAGATTTTTGTCAGCGACGAGGAGTCCGACCGTCCCATCGAGATCAGGCTCTACCTGCTCCGCAAGGCCGTGGAGAAAAAAGTGGCCGCCGCCGATATCGCCGGAAAGGAAGCATTCTACATAGTCTCGCTGTCATCACGTGTGATCATATACAAGGGGATGCTCTCCAGCCTGCAGCTCCGTTATTATTATCCGGATCTGATGAATCCGCGGTTCACCACGGCAATGGCACTGGTCCACTCACGCTTCTCCACCAACACATTCCCCACATGGGCCCTCGCCCAGCCGTTCAGAATGCTCGGACACAACGGCGAGATCAACACCATACAAGGCAACCGCCTGTGGATGAAGGCGCGGGAGTCGATGCTCAAGGCCGCCCCCTTCGGTGAACGAGACATGACACCCATCTGCCAGCCCGGCATGAGCGATTCCGCCTCGCTCGACAATGTGCTCGAATACTTCGTGATGGCGGGCATGAGCCTCCCTCATGCGCTTGCCATGCTCGTGCCGGAGTCGTTCAACGATAAGAACCCCATCTCGCCCGAACTGAAGGGATTCTATGAGTATCATTCCATACTCATGGAGGCATGGGACGGTCCGGCCGCACTGCTCTTCTCCGACGGACGCTATGCCGGAGGTATGCTTGACCGCAACGGACTGCGTCCCGCACGATATCTGATCACCCACAACGACACCGTCGTGCTCGCATCAGAAACCGGAGTCCTCCCCTTCGAAGCCTCGGAAATCAGGGAGAAAGGACGCCTGCGCCCGGGCAAGATGATGATGATAGATATGGAGGAGGGACGCATCTACCATGATGCGGAACTCAAGGAGAAACTCGCCTCCGAGTTCCCCTACCGTGACTGGCTCTCGCGCAACCGCATCAGTCTCGACTCAATCTCGTCGGGCCGTAAGGTGGACAACTCCGTGACACCCTTCAGACGTCTGCTCCACTCATTCTTCTACAACCGCGAGGAGGTGGAGAAAATCATGATGCCGATGGTGACCGATGCCAAGGAACCGGTCAACTCAATGGGCAAGGACACCCCCATCGCTCCGCTCTCGTCCGAACCCCAGCTCATCTACAACTATTTCCGTCAGCATTTCGCACAGGTGACCAATCCTCCCATCGACCCTCTGCGCGAGGAGCTCGTGATGAGCCTCGACAGCTATATCGGGGCCGTGAAGCTATCGCTCATGGAACTCTCACCCGAGATGTGCAAGATGGTGCTTCTCAAACGTCCCATCATCACCAACCGTGAGCTCGACCTGCTGTGCAACCTCCGCTACAAGGGTTTCAACACCCGCAAACTCTCCATGACATTCAAGGTGAGCGACTCCACCGAGGGGCTGCGCGAAGGTATCGAGCGGCTGTGCCGTGAGGCTGAGGAGGCTGTCGATGCCGGATGCAACTATGTGGTGCTGTCCGACCGCGGCGTCGACGCCGACAACGCACCCATCCCTGCCCTGCTGGCCACCTCGGCCGTACATCACCATCTCATAGACTGCAAGAAGCGTGTGCAGACGGCCCTGATAGTCGAGACCGCCGATGCGCGCGAGGTGATGCATTTCGCACTGCTGGTGGGCTACGGCGCCTCTGCCATCAACCCCTATCTGGCATTTGCCGTGATCGACGACATGGTGAAGCGCCACGAGATACAGCTCGACTTCGACACCGCCAGCCGCAATTTCATAAAGGCCGTTGACAAGGGACTGCTGAAAGTAATGTCAAAAATGGGCATATCCACACTGACATCCTACAAAGGCGCCGAACTTTTCGAGGCCGTAGGGCTCTCCGAGGACCTGTGCGGACGATACTTCGGGCATACGGCGAGCAGGATCTCCGGAGTGGGACTGGAGGGGATAGCGGCAGGGATAACAGCGGCACACGACGAGGCGTTCTCAGAGGATTTTGACGAGGAGGATCCCCTCCCCTTCACCGGCCACTACTCCTATCGCAAGGATGGGGAGCGCCACGCATGGAATCCCGAGACAATAGCCACACTCCAGCTCGCCACTCGGCTCGGAAGCTATAAGAAATTCAAGGAATACACCTCTCTTGTCGACAACAAGAGAGACCCGATCTTCATACGCGACTTCCTCACCTTCCGGAAAGGTACACCTGTGCCTCTTGAAGAGGTCGAGGACGAGCGCTCGATCATGAAACGCTTCGTCACAGGAGCCATGTCGTTCGGATCCATCAGCCGCGAAGCCCATGAGGCCATGGGAATAGCCATGAATGCCATCGGAGCGCGCTCTAACACAGGCGAGGGTGGCGAGGACCCCGAACGTTTCGCCACACGTCCCGACGGCTCGTCGGCCCGCTCGGCCATCAAGCAGGTGGCCTCAGGCCGCTTCGGAGTGACCACCGAGTATCTTGTCAACGCCGATGAGATACAGATCAAGGTGGCACAGGGAGCCAAACCCGGCGAGGGTGGCCAGCTGCCCGGCTTCAAGGTGGACAAGATCATAGCCAGGACACGCCACTCCATCCCCGGCATCTCCCTCATCTCCCCTCCCCCTCATCACGATATTTATTCGATAGAGGATCTCGCACAGCTCATCTTCGACCTGAAGAATGTCAATCCGCGGGCCAATGTGAGCGTGAAACTGGTGGCCGAGAGCGGAGTGGGCACCATAGCCGCCGGTGTGGCCAAGGCCAAGAGTGACCTCATCACCATCAGCGGCAGCGACGGAGGCACCGGGGCATCGCCCGCAAGCTCGATCCACTATGCCGGAGTGCCGGTGGAAATCGGCCTTTCCGAGACACAGCAGACCCTCGTCATCAACAATCTCCGCGGGCAGGTGAAACTCCAGGCCGACGGTCAGCTCAAGACCGGACGCGATGTGGTGGTGATGGCCATGCTCGGAGCCGAGGAATTCGGATTCGCGACGAGCGCCCTCATAGTGCTCGGATGCGTGATGATGCGCAAATGTCACCTCAACACCTGTCCCGTGGGCGTGGCCACCCAGAACGAGGAGCTGCGCCGCCGGTTCAGAGGCCGTTCGGAATACCTTGTCAATTTCTTCACCTTCCTTGCCCGCGAGATACGCGAGATCATGGCCGGGATAGGGGTGCGCTCGCTCGACGAGCTGATAGGCCGTGCCGATCTGCTCGAGGTGAATGAGGATCTCAGGGAGGCTGTGGCTCCGGGCCTCGACTTCTCAAAGATTCTCTATGTGCCCGACGAGGCGGCCGTGAACGCCACCCGCAACGTATGCCGCCAGAAACATGACATCGAGTTCGTGCTCGACCGTGAGATCATCGCCCGTGCCTACCCGGCCATCACACAGGGTATGCCCGTCGAGCTGGAGTTTCCCATCAACAACACCAACCGCTCCACCGGCGTCATGCTCTCCGGGGAAGTGGCCATGAGATATGGCGACGCCGGTCTGCCGGACGATACCATCGAGTGCAAGTTCAAGGGTTCGGCCGGTCAAAGTTTCGGCGCGTTCCTGGCCCATGGCATCACATTCCGTCTCGAAGGTGACACCAACGACTATGCCGGCAAAGGGCTTTCGGGAGGCAAGATCGTAATTGTGCCTCCGGCCGGATCGACATTCGCGCCCGAGGACAACATCATAGCAGGCAATACACTGCTCTATGGCGCCACGTCGGGCGAGATATACATCAACGGCCGCGTCGGCGAGCGTTTCTGCGTGCGCAATTCAGGAGCGACAGCCGTGGTGGAAGGTGTCGGCGACCATTGCTGCGAATACATGACCGGCGGACGCACAGTGGTGCTCGGCACGACCGGACGCAATTTCGCCGCCGGTATGAGCGGCGGTGTGGCATACGTGTGGGATCCGCACGGCGACTTCGACTACTTCTGCAACATGGAGATGGTGGAGCTGTCGCTCATCGAGGAGATGGCGGACAACCGCGAGCTGCACCGGCTGATCTCCTCCCACTACAAGCACACCCGCTCCCCTCTGGCCGCACGTATGCTCGACGACTGGGAGAATTTCGTGGGACAGTTCATCAAGGTGATCCCCATCGAATACAAGAAAGTGCTCCACGACGAGAAGGCCGCCGAACTCGCCCGCAAGATAGCATCAATGCAGGTGGACTGACAAATTTAAACTCTAAAACCGAAACCATATATGGGAAATCCCAAAGCATTCCTCACTATTCCCCGCAAAGAGGCTGGTTATCGCCCCGTGCATGACCGCATAGCCGACTATGGCGAGGTGGAACAGACCCTCAATCCCGAGGACCGCCGTCTGCAGGCTTCGCGCTGCATGGAGTGCGGTGTGCCGTTCTGCCACTGGAGCTGCCCGCTGGGCAACCGCCAGCCCGAATGGCAGGACCGTCTGTTCAAGAACGACATCAAGGGGGCCTACAAGCTCCTCACCATGACCGATGATTTTCCTGAATTCACAGGCAGGGTGTGTCCGGCACTCTGCGAGAAAGGGTGTGTGCTCAACAAGGAACATGAGCCGGTCACCATACGCGAGAACGAGGCGGCGATAGCCGAACGCGCTTTCGCCGAGGGGATCATCACTCCGTGTCCCCCCTCCCGCCGCACAGGCAAACGTGTGGCGGTGATCGGATCGGGTCCGGCGGGACTCGCCGCCGCCAACAGGCTCAACCGGAAGGGTCACAGCGTCACCGTGTTCGAGAAAGATGAGGCTCCGGGCGGTCTGCTCCGCTTCGGCATACCGGATTTCAAGCTCAACAAGAACATCATCGACCGCCGCCTCGACATACTCAGGCAGGAAGGGGTGGAATTCCGGTGTGGCGTCGAGGCCGGCACCGACATAACGGCCGATGAGCTGTTGCGCGACTTCGATGCCGTCTGTCTGGCCATGGGGGCCGAGGTGCCCCGCGATCTCAAGGTGGAGGGGCGTGACCTCGGTGGCGTCCACTTCGCCCTCGAATTTCTGAAGCAGCAGAACCGCGTCAATGCCGGACAGAGTGTGGCCGGTGACGAGCGCATCACCGCCACGGGCAAACACGTGCTTGTGATAGGCGGAGGCGACACGGGGAGCGACTGCGTCGGTACAGCCAACCGTCAGGGCGCACTGTCGGTGACCCAGATCGAGATCATGCCCAAACCACCTGTCGGAGAGAACCCCGACACCCCGTGGCCCTATTGGCCCATGGTGCTCAAGACCTCAAGCAGCCATCTCGAGGGGTGCGGGCGCCGGTGGCTCCTCGACACCCGGCGGCTCACGGGAGACGACAGCGGAAATGTGCGCGAGGTTGAGGTCGAGGAGGTGGAATGGGTGAAAGATCCCGTAACGGGGCGCATGAATCTCGTCCACACCGGTAAGAAAGAGACTCTCAGGGCCGACCTCGTGCTCATAGCTATGGGTTTCGTGAATCCGAAAAGCGAAGGGCTGATAGACGCTCTCGGAGTGGAGAAGGATCAGCGCGGAAATGTGAAGACCGACCCATCGGCCCACACAACAAGCGTGGAGAAGGTCTTCGCTGCCGGCGACGTGGCATCCGGAGCGTCACTCGTGGTGCGCTGCATGGCAGCCGGCCGCGACACCGCCAAAGCCATTGATGCATTCCTGTCATGAATAATACATAGTATAGAAAGGTACAGAAGAAAATAAGGACATAAGAAACAAAATTTTTTTATTTAGTTTGTTTCTTATGTCCTTATCATCTTATGTACCCTTCTATCCCAAACATTTCCTTCTGTACCCTCCACCATCCGGTTCGGCGACGCGATATGCCACGTAGTGGCATTGCAAGGGTAGGCATGGGTGAGAACCCATGTATCAAAAAACACCACCGATAAATTGCGTCGCGTAGCGCCGCTACAATGATCCGACCTTGTTGTGGCGGCGCTACGCGACGCAAACGTTTGTATAATTTCGGGATGCATGGGTTAGCACCCATGCCTACCTCTGCATTGCCACTACGTGGCAATCTAACGTCACACACATTGGCAACGAAATAGTTACATCGGACTGAAAGGTACAGAAGAAAATAAGAACATAAGAAACAAACTAAATAAAAAATTTTGTTTCTTATGTTCTTATTTTCTTCTGTACCCTTCTGTCTGATGTATCTTCTGTATCTTTCCACATTTATGTAACTTTTTTTTACGGGATTCTTCTTGAATAAAAAACTTTTATTATCTTTGCCACTGCATATCGCCGCAGAGGCCCGACGTGGGCAGTGGGGCGGGATGTTGCCCGGGCACTTTGGCCCCGGCAGACATAATGATGAAAAGGCGTTTACTCTACGCTCTTTCTTGACGTATAGAAACTTCGCAACTTTCTTAGAATCAGTCAGGATTGCAGCGACGGTAGGCGGCTTATGTGGATATGTATTTTTACCTTTCCGGGTGATGCGTGAGCATCATTCTGGAAGTATGATACATATTTGCGTGAGGCCTCTGCACCGTTGCTCGTTCCAATTGATTCGGGCAATGCGAAGGCCTCTATACGTGGGAGCGAGCAACAAGTATCGGCTCTCACGCATTTCATTTTATTACCTAATCTACTTACTACCAGCCTGATTGAGAGCCATGGCGACAACATCGCAAACCTATGGCCCTCGATCCGCCATTCATTTTCACTGACGCCTACGATTCCGGCGCCCCTTTTGACCGCGACAGGTGCAGGCACCACTGTTCATGCGATGTCGACTTTGTCGGCATACTCGTGGACGGCTATCAGGTGAACTGCCGCCGCGACTGGGAATGGTGTCTCGACATGAAACGGTCGGTGCAGGATTGCGTCTCCGGCTGTCACAACATCGACGCGGGTGCCGGTCACCTTGACCGTAACGGACACCAGTACCGTCTCGACCTCGACTCAATCCGACTGCTCTCCGATACCCTCGCCGCACGGGAGTGGGAAGATTTCAACGGCTGTGATTTCGAAAAGTTTTACGACACTCTTGCACCCGTGGTGCGCAGCCATCCGGGCATAGGCGAACTCTCAACCTACGACACCATTCTTCGTCTCGGCTGGAACTACCGCGACGCGCGCATATCGCCACAGGCCTTCGTGTACCTCCATGCCGGAGCCTACAAGGGCGCGCTTGCCTTGGCCCGCATCTCGCGGTCAGCGCGCAAGCATTACATTTCCATCACCCCCGACGAGCTTGAAGAGCGACGCAGAGCGAACGACGTGTGCCGAATTGACATCCGCAGATTCCATCGCAGGCTCCGCCTGCTCGACGCCAACCATCTCGAGAACTTCCTCTGCATATTCCACACACCTCTCGAAGCATACGCAGAATTTCTCGAAGGCGCGAAACTGAAAAAACATAACCAATCATAACTTTAACCAATCAAATCAACATGAAGAAGATTCTACTTCTATTCGTGGCGCTGCTCACGCTCAGCGTGACCGCCTACGCGCAGCGCATCCAGGTGTTTGTGGATGGCGACTGGGCATATTACATCAATCCCTTTGCCGAGCATGAGGTAACTGTCATTGAATATCAAGGCAAAGAAGAAAGCGAGGCAACCGAGCTCACCATTCCCTCTTATGCCACATACAGGGGCTCCCGCTATTTCGTCACTGTATTGGGCGAGGGATTGTTCTCCAAATTCAACAATGTGGGCAACTATGAGTACACTCATGAATGGCAACATGAGGCATTCACCAAACTTGAAAAAGTCACCATACCCAATACCGTGACAGACATCGAGGACAGGGTTTTCGACGGCTGCATCTCCCTGACATCGGTAAATATCCCCAACTCCGTGACAGACATCAAGGGCTGGGCTTTCCGCGACTGCTCATCCCTGACCTCGGTAACCATCCCCAACTCCGTGACAAGAATCTATACTACTGCTTTCAGAGGTTGCGAGTCTTTGCAAGGAATAGAGGTTGAGGAGGGGAATTCCAGATATAAGTCAGTTGACGGAGTTTTATATAATTTCGACCTCACTGAACTCCATACTTATCCCGGAGGGAAAAAAGGAGCTTTTGAAATCCCCAATTCCGTGACAGATATCGGTGACTTTGCTTTCTACGGTTGCTCATCCCTGACCTCGGTAAATATCCCGAATTCCGTGATAAATATCGGTTTCTTCACTTTCAGTGGTTGCACCTCTCTGACCTCGGTAAATATCCCGAATTCCGTGAGAAGTTATGGTGATGAGCTTGATCAAGGCTACGTTTTCGAAGGCTGTACCTCCCTGACCTCGGTAAATCTCCCTAACTCTGTGGGCCATATCCCGGATGGATTATTTAAAGGATGTACATCCCTGACCTCGGTAAATATCCCTAATTCCGTAAAAAGAATCTCTAACGATGCTTTCGGCGGCTGCACATCCCTGACCTCGGTAACTATTCCCGACGCAGTGGAATATCTCGGCAACTATTCATTCGACGGCTGCACATCCCTGACAACAATCTACGCGCTTCCCACAACACCTCCCGAATGTGGTTCAGATCCGTTCCGGAACGTTCCCAAAACAGCTGTGGTATATATACCAAAAGGATCATTCAATGGATATTTCGTAGCTAAAGGCTGGGACCATTTCACCGATTACCGCGAGATGGGAGCATTCGACATAACCCTGAGCGAATCAACCATCTCAATCGAGGAGGGCAAGACCGCCACTCTTACTGCCACAGTAACCAAGGACAATGATGTGACTGTTGCTTCGGAAACATGGGCCTCTTCCAATCCTGAAGTCGCCACAGTCGACGGAGGTGTTGTCACCGCCGTTGCCGAGGGCACTGCCACCATCACCTATACCGTTGTCGACAGCTACGGATGCCCTCACACTGAGTATTGCGAGGTGACAGTCTCCGCCAATACCGCCATCGACGATATCACCGTCAACGGCAGCGATGCCCCGGTTGAATACTACAACCTCAACGGCATCCGCGTCAACGCCGACCACCTCACCCCCGGCCTCTACATCAAGCGCCAGGGCACAAAAGCCACCAAAGTCCTCGTGAAATAATCCCTGAGAAGATACATCGGACTGAAAGGTACAGAAGAAAATAAGGACATAAGAAACAGATTATTTTTATTTAGTCTGTTTCTTGTGTTCTTTTTTTTGGACCCTCCACCATCCGGTCCGGTGACGCGATATGCCACGTAGTGGCATTGCAAGGGTAGGCATGGGTGAGAACCCATGTATCAAAAAACACCACCGATAAATTGCGTCGCGTAGCGCCGCTACAATGATCCGACCTTGTTGTGGCGGCGCTACGCGACGCAAACGTTTGTATATTTTCGGGATGCACGGGTTAGCACCCGCGCCTACCTCTGCATTGCCACTACGTGGCAATCTATCGTCACACACATCGGCAACGAAATAGTTACATCGGACTGAAAGGTACAGAAGAAAATAAGAACATAGGAAACAGATTTTTTTATTTAGTCTGTTTCTTGTGTTCTTTTTTTATATACCCTTCTATCCCCGACAGTTCTTTTTTTTTGTACTCCACCACCCGGTCCGGTGACGCGATATGCCACGTAGTGGCATTGCAAGGGTAGGCATGGGTGAGAACCCATG
>CAJUKP010000043.1 GCA_910587165.1 uncultured Duncaniella sp. | reverse complement strand
ATCACCTCCGGCGAATACGAGAAATACTACGAGTCAATGTACAAAGACCGGTAATTCCACACCATCTCCCCACCATACAGCAAAGCCATCGGACGCGATCCCGCTGCTCCGATGGCTTTGTTTACATAGATACAAATAGTACCCGTATCCGCTACCATATACGTCACCGCCTCATGGAGTAGACATAATTTCAAAGTCACATTCTAAACATTTATAATGATAAGTTCAGCCATAATACTTTATATAATAGTCTATAATAAAGTTTTCGCCCATTCAGGAATATCTTCGGAATACTGTTTCACTAAATTTCCTGATGTAAGTCTGAATAATGGCCGGGCATTGACATTGTCAATTGAATTATCGTAAACATATAAACGGTCAACAAACGGCGCAATGGCTTTACAATTTTGAATTGATTTCTGATAACGTGAGATAATCTTAGAAATAGGCACGTCATGACCTCCCTCCATTACTCGATTTGCAATTCGTGATGCATTTATGGATGGGTGTGAGGTTGAGATAAAAAATAGACGGATGAAGAAGCCGGACTCCTTAGCCTTGATAAGAAAATCTATCTTATCTTGTGCGGAAAAAACAGTTTCAAATACAAAACTTCTACGTTCGCGAAGACATTTCTCTCTCAATTCAGCACAATAGTTTGCCGCCTTTAAAACTGCTTCTTTAGAGTTCCAGTCTCCAAAAACATCTTTTGCAATTTGGTCAGGATTGATGTAAACCGTCCCCTCAGACCATTCATGGTGAAGAAACTTTTGGGTAATAGAAGTTTTACCGGAACCATTTGGTCCAGCAATTACAATTAATTCAGGTTTATGTTTTACTTCAATCATTACGCAATTGGTTTATGCGATCAGCCCATTTGGCTTCAACTGTAGCAGCTCCTTTCTCCAACTCTTCAAAATATTTTCGAGTAGCTTCCTTTGAACGCTTTGTGGCATCCACAACTGCCTCGTGCATAATTTGTGCTAGCATTTCGTCTGTAGGCTCTTCACCTCGACCAAAACGATAAGAATTCATTTCTGCCTCTGTCATATCTTTCAAATTTAAAAATTCAGGTCGTAAAGCTCGCCGCAAAGCGACTTTACGACCTGAATAGTATTGGTTATTCTGTCGGGATTAATCCTCGATTGCAGCCTGCGCCGCGGCTACGCGGGCGATGGGCACTCGGAAGGGTGAGCAGGACACGTAGTTCATGCCAAGCTTGGCACAGAACTTGACGGATGAGGGCTCGCCACCATGCTCGCCGCAGATACCTACCTTGAGGTCGGGGTTAGTGGCACGGCCTTTCTCAACGCCCATCTTGACGAGCTGGCCTACGCCTTCCTGATCGAGCACTTCGAAGGGATCAGTCTTGATGATGCCGTGCTCCTTGTAGAACTTGAGGAACTTGGGAGCATCGTCACGTGAGAATCCGAAGGTCATCTGGGTGAGGTCGTTGGTACCGAATGAGAAGAACTCAGCCACCTCGGCTATCTGGTTGGCCACAAGTGCTGCACGGGGCACCTCGATCATTGTACCTACCTTGAAGGGCACGGTGGTTCCATGCTCCTCGAATACCTTTCCGGCTGTGATCTTGATCACATCGGCCTGGTTCTGGATCTCCTTGAGGGAGCCTACGAGGGGAATCATGATCTCGGGGTGAACATCAATGCCGCGTGACTTGACAGCGAGAGCTGCCTCGATGATGGCGCGGGTCTGCATCTCGGTGATCTCGGGATATGTGATGCCGAGACGGCAGCCACGGTGTCCGAGCATGGGGTTGAACTCTTCGAGAGAATCCACCTTGGCCTTTACCTCCTCAAGTGTGATGCCCATCTCTTCGGCGAGCTCCTTCTGGGTAGCTGTCTGATGGGGCACGAACTCGTGCAACGGGGGATCGAGGAGACGGATGGTCACTCCATATCCGTCCATAGCCTCGAAGATACCCTCGAAGTCGCCGCGCTGCATGGGAAGAAGCTTGGCGAGAGCGTGGCGACGGCCTTCCACATCGCTGGCGAGGATCATCTCGCGGACAGCCTTGATGCGGTCACCTTCGAAGAACATATGCTCTGTACGGCAGAGGCCGATACCCTGTGCGCCGAATGTGCGGGCCTGCTTGGCATCGCGGGGTGAGTCGGCGTTGGTGCGTACAAGAGTCTTGGTATATTTGGAGGCGTAGTTCATGATAGCGCCGAAGTCGCCACCGAGTTCAGGCATGACAGTGGGAACCTGACCGTCATATACCTCGCCGGTCGAACCGTTGAGCGAGATCCAGTCACCTTCCTTGTATGTCTTGCCACCCATCTGGACGGTCTTGGCCTTGTAGTCAACCACGATTTCTCCTGCACCGGATACGCAGCATTTACCCATACCACGGGCCACAACGGCAGCGTGGGATGTCATACCGCCGCGCATGGTGAGGATACCCTGTGCCACAGCCATACCGCGGAGATCCTCGGGAGATGTCTCGATACGGACGAGGATCACCTTGCGCTTCTTCTCGCTCCAGGCCTCGGCCTCATCGGCTGAGAATACGATCTGGCCGGAAGCGGCGCCGGGAGATGCGGGAAGGCCCTTGGCCATGACATCCGCACGCTTGAGAGCGGCCTTGTCGAACACGGGGTGGAGAAGCTCGTCGAGTTTCTGGGGCTCCATACGCATGATGACGGTCTTCTCGTCAATCACACCTTCGCGGAGAAGATCCATGGCGATCTTGACCATGGCAGCGCCGGTGCGCTTGCCGTTACGGGTCTGGAGCATCCAGAGCTTGCCGTTCTGGATAGTGAACTCCATATCCTGCATATCCTTGTAGTACTCCTCAAGACGGTCGGAGATGCGGAAAAGCTCGTTGGCGCAGTCGGGCATTGACTCCTCGAGGGCGGGATATTTGGTGCGACGGGTCTCCTCGTCGATGCCCTGGAGCTTGGCCCAGCGGCGTGAGCCTTCGATTGTGATCTGCTGGGGTGTGCGGATACCGGCCACCACATCCTCGCCCTGGGCGTTGATGAGATATTCGCCGTTAAACATATTCTCGCCGGTAGCGGCGTCGCGGCTGAATGCAACACCTGTGGCAGAGTTGTCGCCCATGTTGCCATATACCATAGCCTGTACATTGACAGCGGTTCCCCACTCTTCGGGGATCTGATTCATGCGGCGGTAGATGATGGCGCGCTCGTTCATCCAGCTGTCAAACACAGCGCAGATGCCACCCCAGAGCTGATCCCATGCGTTGTCGGGGAAATCTTTTCCGGTGTAGTCCTTGACGGCGGCTTTGAAGAGCTTCACGAGGTTCTTGAGGTCGTCTACTGAGAGTTCTGTATCAAGCTTGACGCCTTTCTCTTCCTTCACCTTGTCCATGATCTCCTCGAAGGGGTCGATGTCGGTCTTGGTTTTGGGCTTCATGCCGAGAACCACGTCGCCATACATCTGGACGAAGCGGCGGTAGCTGTCCCAGGCGAAGCGGGGGTTGCCGCTCTTTTCAGCCAGTGAGGCTACGGTGGCATCGTTCATACCAAGGTTGAGGACGGTGTCCATCATACCGGGCATAGAGGCGCGGGCGCCTGAGCGGACAGATACGAGAAGAGGGTTGGCGGGATCGTTGAACTTTGTGTTGGTGAGAGTCTCGACGTGGGCGATGGCATCCTGAACTTCTTTCTCAAGACGCTTCACCACTTCGTCGCGGCCATATTGAGTGTACTCGGTACATACTTCGGTGGTAATGGTGAAACCGGGAGGAACGGGCATACCCAGAAGGTTCATCTCGGCGAGGTTGGCACCCTTGCCACCAAGGAGATTGCGCATTGAGGCGTTGCCTTCAGCTTTGCCGTCTCCAAATGTATAAACTCGTTTCATTTGTAGGGGTTAGAATTTGATATTATAATAATGTGTTTATTCAGGTAGTTATGTGTGCTTACACGGAGTTGTGCAAAGTTAGTGAATTTTCAGAGGCCTGTCAAGTGTTTTTAGATTTTCTTTTTGGTTTATTACTCATAATTAATAACTCTTGCAGGTTTGATGGTGGCTATGATGGCCGAGGGGAGCAGAAGCACACAAAATGCTATGAGCGCCGTGGCGCCATTCAGGATAGCGACAGATGTCCATGAGATCTCCACCGGCACGTGATCGAGATAATAGGCTTCGGGATCAAGCGGGACTATTCCGGTGGTCTTCTGTATGAAGATGAGCCCGAGTGCCACGGCATTGCCGGCGGCAAGGCCTATGGCGAGCAGCTTGAGTGTGAGGAGCACGAAGGTCTGCCGCACAAGACGGTTCCTGGCTCCGAGGGCCTTGAGTATGCCGATGGTCCCGACCCGTCTCAGCACGAGGATGAAGAGCGAGGAGACAAGTGTGAGCGATGCAAGTATGGCCATGAGTGTGAGTATCACGGCCACATTCGTGTCGAGCAGCGCGAGCCAGTTGAAATACAGCGCCGCGCTTTCCATTATATCCACCACTATGTAGGAGCGGTCGTTTTCTCCGGCATAGATCCTGTCCATGAGCATGGCGGAGATCTGGCCGGAATGTAAGGATATGTCATCGTCCGAGTCCAGACCGTTTATCTCGAGCAATGCGCCACGCGAGGGGTCGATGTTGCCCACCCGTCGTATCATCGGGAGGGTGGCAAACACTACATTCTTGTCATACTCGGCGAAATGTGTGTCATAGATTCCGGCTATCTTCAGACGGCGTGTGCGGTATGTGCTGTTGCCGAGAAAATATGTATCCACCTTATCCCCAAGTGACAGGCCGAGATTATCGGCCAGTGTGCGCGAGAGCACTATGTCATAGAGCGTTGAATCAGCCGAGAAGTCGGGCACCGTCCCTTCCACGAGGTTTGAGCGTATGAAGCTCCAGTCATATCCGGTATCAACTCCCTTCACGATCACGCCTGAGAAATTGTCCGGCGTCTTGACGATTGCAGGCTGGCGGGCGGTGAGTGTCGCAGTCGCCCCGTCGGGCAATGAAGAGATCACATCCTCCATCTCGGCCAGCGTGAGGGTAGGGGCCTCGGTATCATACTGGGTGGGACGTGGCGCCACGGTGATCTGTGAGTCAAATCCGATGATTTTCGATCGTATCTCGTTGCGGAAACCATGCATCACACTGATCGAGATCAGCATCACTATTACCGACAGAGCTATGCCGGTGACGGCGACGACCACACCTGTCGTGCCTCCGCGGGTTCTGGAGCGCAACGGCAGACGGCTGGCGAGATAGACGGGTAGATCTTTCATCATGCGGATTTTTTCAACGACCTCCTGATGTCATTGATTAGAATTTATAAACACTGAATGTTTTGGGCGCAATGGTAGTGTTGTAGGTAAAGACACCCTTGTTGACAGCGCCAAGCTCGGCCGCGGGGATGGCGGATGTCACTGGAATGATCTTTTCGGGAGCCTCGAGTGAGTTTTCGGCATCGGAATCAGCCGACGAGAGGGTTGTGACAGTGGCCAATGTTATCTCATGGCCTTTCTTTTTCAGGCCATTGAGGTTGATCGTCACCGGTTGGGCGGAATCGGATGTATTGGCAACCTTGACTATATATTCACCGGTCTTCTTATCGAGCACCGCGCTGGCGAAAAGGCCATTCTGGTCCTTGTTGCCGGCAACAGGCTTTCCGTCCATGGTGAGTGTGAGCACATTGGTCCCCTTGTTGAGACTATAGAGCTGCTGCACATAGTAGCTTGATGTGCGGAATGAGTCGCTGTTGTCAAACCAGATCATGTCCGGACGCCATTGCCAACCCTCGATATGGGCAAGGAGTGGGGCGTAGGTCGCCATGTGGACTACATCGGCATTACGCTCAAGCCCGGTCATGAAGGCGGCTTCGAGCAGGGCGGCGTTGAAATGATTCCATTTTTTCCCTTTGCCATGGCAGGCATATTCCCCGGCAAATACTTTTGGCCCTTTACGGTCATAGTTGTCATAACGGTTTCCCTGGGCGAGGAACCAACTTTCGGGACGGTAGAAATGCTCGTCAACCAGGTCGGCACCGAGTTTTTTCATCTCGGGCCATAGATAATCGAACTGCTCGCCCTCGGAATTGGGGCCTGATGAGCCGACAATCTTGATATCCGGATAAGCTTTGCGTATCGCATCCATGAACGGAGCGAGATGTTCGGGATATTCTGGGCCCCACTGCTCGTTGCCGATGGCTATGAGCTTGAGGTTGAACGGCGCCGGATGTCCCATCCCGGCGCGTAAGCCGCCCCAGATGGTGGTTGTGTCCCCATTGGCAAACTCTATCAGATCGAGGGCATCCTGGATATATGGCTGCAATTCTTTTACAGGCATATGGGCCGATGCGTCATGGTTCTGGAACTGGCAGGCAAGCCCGACACTCAATACCGGCAGAGGCTCTGCACCGATTTCCTCGGACAAAAGGAAGTATTCATAGAATCCGAGGCCTCCCGACTGATAATAGTCCGGATAGAAGCGATGGGGAAATGTGTAGTGCCAGCGGTTTTCATTGACAGGACGGTTTTCAACGGGGCCTACTGTGTTTTTCCACTGATAGCGGGTGTCAAGGTCTGTACCCTCGACAATGCAGCCGCCGGGGAAACGGAACACTCCGGGATGTAAATCATAGAGTGCCTGGGCGAGATCTTTGCGCATTCCGTTTTTATGACCGTTCCAGGTATCGGCCGGAAACATGGATATATGTTCGAGATCGACAGTCACATCGTCAGGTTTACTTAGGAAAATGCGCAATTTGCCTTTGCTGCACGATTCTTCAGGTTTAAGGATTACTTCATATCGTTTCCATTCGGTTGACTCTACGGTAATAGTCTTGACTGCTGCTATATGGCTATTATTCATGGAGGCGGTATTGACCAGCTCGACACGCACGTTGGCTTTCTTGCCCTTAGGCGAGCGGGCCCATACGCTGAAACGGTATTCCTCTCTTTTCTTATAGGTCACGCCAAAGAAGCCTTCGTTTTCGAGCCCTGTGTGCTTGTCGTTGTGACCCGATGCGGCAAGACGCACATAATGGGGATTACGCTCAAACGGACCGTCGTCGTGCAGCGATACATTTCCGTAAGTGTTCCACCCCATGAGGTTCTGCGGGAACTCAAATGAACGGTTCTTGATCATCTCGGCATATAGACCGCCATCGGCAGCGTAGTTGATATCCTCAAAGAAAAGACCATACATTGTGGGCTGTATGGGAGCGCCGGGTTTGTTGGCCTGGATATTGAACACATTTCCGGCCGCACTCAGCGACATGACCGCACCCAGCCCGAGCAGTGCAAGCATCTGTGACTTATGACTGATGATATTCATTTGATATTCCGGTATTAAATTGAGGGAAGAGAGTGGAATGTTTATTGAGGAAGGATAGTGCAAATTTAACGATTGCATCCCGTCCCTCCAAAAAAAGTACAACAAAATCGGTCATGGGCGGTCGTCACCATCCGCCACCGAGGGCCTTGTAGAGATCAATGAGTGCCGTATAACGGTCGAGCAGTGCATTCAACTCACCTATCTGTGCATCGAAGTGGCGGCGTTGCGCATCAAGAACATCGAGATAGTTCAGGGAGCCGGCCCGGTATTGCAGTCCGGATAATTCCACATATTTCCATGCGGCCTCGCGCAGAGAGACTTTCAAGGCATAGTTCTCCTGATACTTCGAATATGCCGTGAGCGCGTTGTTGACCTCCGTGAATGCGGTCATCACCACTTTCTCGTATGCGAGCCTGGCCTGTTCATATTGGGCAATGGCGGCTTCATATTTCTTCTTGCGTTTCCCGAAGTCGAAGATCGGCCCTGTCAGATTGCCTATGATATATGTATATGGCGACTTCAGGAAATCTGTCAGAGCCTCGTTCTCAAGTCCACCGGTCAGGCTGATGCGGAAAGAGGGAAAGCGGTTGGCGTATGTGAGTCCCACGTTGGCCATCGCCGATGCAAGGCGTTGCTCGGCCGCGCGTATATCGGGCCTTCTCTGGAGTATGGCCGAAGGGATGCCTACATCTACGGAGTCGGGGAGATGGTAGTCCAGGAACATAGTACCAACCGGGAGCTCATCGACAGGAAATTCCCCCATGAGAATGGTGAGCGCGTTTCGGGCCACGGCGATCTGGCGCTCAAGATTGGGAACAAGTGATGCCGTGGACGAATATTCCACCTTGGCCTGCTGATAGACGGTCTCGGATGTCAGACCACCCTCGAAACGTATGCGCGCCTGTTCGAGAGCCTCACTGCGTGTGTGGAGTGTCTCCTTGACGATTGCCAGCTCGCTGTTCATGGCAATATAATGCAGATAGGCTGAGGCCGTGTTGGCTATGAGCGTGATCTGCATGGCACGGAAGTCCTCCACCGAGGCCTTGTAGGCTGCCATCCCCTTGCGCCGTGCCCATGACATGGCACCCCACAGGTTCACCTCCCAGTTCAGTGTGGCTTTCAGCGAGTATTCCGGATCTCCGCTCCATCCGCTGCCGTTATAGTCGGTGCGTTCGAGGTTGCCTCCGGCAAGTGCTGACAGTTCAGGGAGCTGCTCGGCTCTGGTCACTCCATAGAGGGCTCTCATCTCGTCCACCTTCGCCGCTGCCGACAACAGGTCACGGTTATTGGCCAGTGTGCGCCCGATCATGGTCCGCAGGGTGGAATCAGTATAGAATTGATACCATTCCATGTCGGCGATCGACATATATTCAGCCTCCCTGTTGTCAGTGATTCTATCGGGTATCTCAAGGTCGGGGGAGGTGAGACGTCCCACCCCGGAACATCCGGCGCAGAACATCAGGAGTGCTATGAGGGGAAACAGTGGTTTCATCGGTCTACTTTGAAGTGTGTTTGAGATTGGAGAGATGTCGGCGTGTCTTCCGCTTGGCACGGTCAATCATTACAAAAAAGAATGGCACGAATACGATGCCCACGGTTATGGCCACCAGCATACCGAAGAATACACCTGTGCCTATGTCGCGTCGGGCTGCAGCTCCAGGGCCGGATGCAAACAGAAGGGGGAGGAGTCCGAGTGTGAAGGCAAGCGAGGTCATCACGATGGGGCGGAAGCGCAGGCGGGCGGCTGTGAGGGCGGCCCGCACGGCATCAGCTCCGCGTTCCACCTCCTCCTTGGCATATTCGACAATGAGGATGGCGTTCTTGGCCACCAGACCAACGAGCATCACCAGACCGATCTGGAAATAGATATTGTTTTCAAGCCCGCACACGAGAATACCGGCGTATGCCCCGAGTCCGGCAACCGGCAGCGAGAGAATCACGGCAAGCGGCACGGTCCAGCTCTCGTAGAGCGCGGCAAGCACAAGGAAGACAAACACGAATGCCAATCCGAGCACAAGGGCTGTATTGCCGCTCTCATGTTTCTCCTGATACGAGAGTCCGCTCCATTCCACCCCGATATTGTCGGGAAGCTTGTCTTTCACGATTGACGTGAGACGGTCCATGGCCTGTCCGGTGCTGTAGCCCGAGCCTGCCTGTCCGGAGATGGTGGCTGAATTGAACATATTGAACCTCGAGATGGTGCCGGGGCCTGTGGTGTAACGGGAGGTTCCGAGAGACGACACAGGCACCATGGCTCCGTTGGAACCTCTGACAAAAAACATCGTGAGGTTGTCGCGCCGCAATCGGTAGGGTGCGTCTGCCTGGATGTAGACCCTGTAGATGCGGTTGAACATATTGAAGTCATTGACATAGATTGACCCGGTGAAGGCTTTCATGGTCGAGAAGATATCCGACACGGGGATGCCCTGCATCTTGGCTCTGTCGCGGTCCACATTGAAATAGAGCTGCGGTATGTCCGACTGCATGGATGCCGAGAGGTCGGAGATCTCGGGAGAGAGAGCCGCATATTTCTTCAGCGTGTCCACAGCTGCCTGTAGCTGCTGGTAAGTGGCATCGCCTCTGGCTTCGAGCACCATCTCGAATCCTCCGGAAGTGCCGAGACCGGGGATGACCGGGGGAGTGAATGTATAGACATTGCTCTCCGGATATTCCGACAGAGCCTTGCGTATGCGGTTGCGTATGGCGTTGATGTCATCAGTGTCGCGCTCATCCCACGGTTTCAGTATCACGGTGAGTGAGGTGTGGGCCGGGTTTGTGCCCACACGTGGTGACGATCCGGTCACGTTGAGCACTTCGGCCACGTCAGGATCGCCCATCAGGCATTCTATGGCGCGCTCGGTCACCTTGCGGGTTCTCTCGATTGTGGCTCCCTCGGGTAGTTCGAGTTCCACGGTGAAGAAGCCCTGGTCTTCCTGCGACATGAAGCTCTTGGGCACAATATAGTTGAGCAGGATGATGAGCAGTATCGACGCCCCGAACAATGTATAGGTGGTGCGCGGACGGTTGATGGCCCCCCTGATCGCATGGGAGTAGATGCGGTTGCCCTTCGAGAGTCCGTAGTTGATGAGACGGAACACTCTGGGCTTGCGACGGTGGGATTCCGGTTTGAGTATCTTGGCACACATGACCGGCGACAGTGTCAGGGCCACTATCGTCGAGATGATCACTGACACGGCAATCGTGATGGTGAACTGGCGGTAGAGCTGTCCGGTGATTCCCGGCAGGAAGCTCACGGGAACAAACACCGCACACAGCACCAGCGACATCGCTATGAGCGCGCTTCCGAGATTCTTCATGGCTTTTGCCGTCGCCTCGGCCGGCGGGATACGCTCGCTGTTCATGATGCGGTCTACATTCTCCACCACGACGATGGCATCGTCGACCACTATGCCTATCGCGAGGATAAGTCCGAGAAGGGTGAGCATATTGAGCGAGAAGCCGAAAGCCATCATCACTCCGAATGTACCTATGAGAGAGATCGGGACTGCCACGATGGGGATGATGGTCGCGCGCCAGTTCTGGAGCGAGAAGAACACCACGATGATCACCAGCAGCAGAGCCTCGAAGAATGTGCGGTAGACATGGTGAATGGATTCGGAGATGTAGGTGGTCATGTCGAAGGGGATCTTGTAGCTGATTCCCTCCGGAAAGTTGGCCGCGATGGTCTCCATCTCACGCTTGATATCCTCGGCCACCTCGACGGCATTGGCGCCGGGAAGCATGAAGATGTTAAGCACGGCGGCATTCCCGCCGTTGATTCCGCTCTCGGTGGAATAGCTCGATGCCTCGAGCGATACCCTGGCCACATCCTTGAGACGGATGATGGAGCCGTTGGCTCCGGCCCGGATCACGATATCCTCGAACTCCGAGACCGACGACAGACGTCCGCGGGCAATGATGGGCATGGTGATGTCGATATTCTCTGCCGGTGCCTGTCCGAGCGATCCGGCGGCCGACTCGCGGTTCTGGTCTTTGAGCGCGCTCTGCACATCCTGCAGGGTGAGTCCAAGATTGGCCAGTTTGTCCGGTGATACCCATATCTGCATGGCATAATAACGGCTGCCAACGTTGCTGACGCTGCCCACTCCGGGTATACGCCTCAGAGGGTCCACCACATTGAGAGTGGTGTAGTTGCTGAGATACACCTCATCGAATTTCGGGTCGTTGGAGAGAATCGTGATCGTCATGAGCCTGCTCACGGTCTCTTTCGAAACCGAGATGCCGTTCTGCACCACCTCGGCCGGCAGGCGCGACTCGGCCTTCTTGACTCGGTTCTGAATATCCACAGCTGCCAGCTCGGGATCAGTGTCGGTGTCAAAGGTCACGAGGGCCGAGAAGCCGCCCGAGTTCGAGCTTGACGATGACATATATATCATGCCGGGGGTGCCGTTGAGTTCCTGTTCTATCGGGGTTGCCACTGCCTGTGTGACGGTCATGGCATCAGCTCCGGGATAGGAGGCGGAGACCTTGACGACAGGGGGAACTATCTGAGGATACTGGTCAACCGGCAGGAGCACCAGTCCGATCACTCCCACAATCAGGATTATGATCGAGATGACAATCGAGAATACCGGATGGGTGAGAAAGAAATTCTTGTTCATCTCTGACGTTATTCGGGTTTGGATTCATTCTCATCGTTTCTGACGGCTCCCGCCCTCATGGGTTTTACCTTCATCCCATGGGTGAGTTTGTGATAGCCTTCGGTCACGATCTGTTCCCCTTTGGCGAGGCCACGCTCCACTATCACTGAATTGTCAAGCTCGGGTCCGGTCTCGACAAAGCGTTTCTCGACGATGCTGTCGGGACGCACCACGTAGACGTATGCGCCGCCTTTCTCGATCACCATTGACTTGACCGGCACGGTCACAGCCTTCTCTCTCACATCGAGAAGCACTTTCACTTTGGTGAACTCTCCGGGGAGCAGTCTGTGTTCCGGATTGGTCATCTCGGCTCTCACCGAGAATGTTCCGGTCTTGGGATCGACCTGCGGGTCGGCGAAATCCACCAGGCCGCGGTGGGGATATTCGGTGCCGTCGGCAAGGGTGATGGTCACGTATGAGTTCCATTTTCTTGTTGAATCCTGCACACCGAAATTGACATTGCGTTCCTTGCTGCGCAGATAGTCAAGTGCGGTCATGGAGAAATCTATCCTGACAGTATCGCTTTTCACCATGGTGGCCAGAAGCGATTTCCCACCTGTCGGCCCTACAAGAGTGCCGATATCGGCCGAACGCTCGGAGATATAGCCCGAAATAGGGGAGGTGACACGTGTGTAGCCGAGTGTAAGTTCAGCCTGTGTCAGATCGGCCTCGCTCACCACCACCTCGGCATTGGCGCTCTCGTAGGCTGCCTCGGCATTGTCGAGGTCAAGCTGTGAGGCGGCGTTCTGTTCATAGAGCGGACGTATGCGCATCAGGTCGCGTTCGGCCTTCTTGGCCTGGGCGCGGGCCTTGTTGAGCTGGGCGCGGGCCTTCTCGACGTGGGCTTTATAGAGCTTCGGGTCTATCACGAAAAGTGTCTGACCCTTGTTGATGTATGAGCCTTCCTTGAAAAACATACTCTCGAGGTAACCCTCCACGCGGGCATGGATCTCCACGAACTGCTGGGCGCGGATGCGGCCCACATATTCTCCGTAGACGCTCACATCCCTTGTGGTTATCTCTTCTACCTCTACTGTAGGTGGCTCCTCGGCCGCATGGCGCGGACGGAAATAAAAATAGGCGGCCACGGAGATAGCAATGACGACGGCTGCCACTCCCACAATAGCCTTATGGTCTGACAGGAATCTGTTTACATTTGAAAAAATGCGCATGGAACAAGTGGATTGTATATATATTTATATATAATACGGTTCTGTCTGTAAAAAATTGTGTGGATCAGGTTTAAAATCTAATGATGGGCTGGACAACCGTGTTATTGACCTATTGGAATGAATTGCGGACCGTCTGCGAAACCGGTGTGTTACGGCTTGATTCTGAAAATGGGTTTAACTCGCTGAGTTAAACCCATTTCTCAAAATTCTGTCGGGGTGAGAAGACTCGAACTTCCGACCTCCACGTCCCGAACGTGGCGCGC
>CAJUKP010000042.1 GCA_910587165.1 uncultured Duncaniella sp. | reverse complement strand
GATGAACCTTCCCCTCGGCACCGTCAAGAGCCGCATCTTCTTCGCCCGCAAGAAATTGCAGACCCAGTTCGCGGATTACAGATAAAAGATACACTCATCCTCCTCCCTCCCGTAATTTTGCAGATGATTGGTTTATAAAATGAAAAGGTTTCCGTGAGGCACACCTTCCGAATGGTAAAAAAGAGATTTTAGGAAAAAACTTTGATTGGTACTGATTTTTGGTATTAGAGATTTTTGATTCATGCATCTGACACACAGACCTGACGTTACAAACAACAATCCCGGTATTTGCGATGAAATGCAAATATCGGGATTGTTGGTCTGGCCTGTCAGTTACCAGTCAGGACAAGGGTACAGAAGAACAAAGGGACAAAAGAAACAAACTATTTTTTTAGATGCAGATAATCAATATGATAATATCTGAACTAAAAATAGTTTGTTTCTTTTGTCCCTTTGTTCTTCTGTACCCTTGTCCTGATGGGTGACTTTTTACTGATCAGTGTTTTTGTGTCACCGAGCTGGCCTGGCAATTATACATATTATATATGTGGGAGTTATTTCAGGTCCGCTCCGTCATGGAACGCATGGCCTACTTTCTCGCCGAGCGAGTAGTAGGCGTGTGTTTCCGAATCATACATTATAGGATTGAGTCTGGAGTAGTCCACCTTTCCGTCCTTGTCGAGAATTGAACTGTCTGCCACAGTGCGTCTGATCCTGGCCACCACTCTGACGCCTTCGTCGCCGTTGTCGGTCATCGACTCCACCTCACATTCCATGGCCAGCGGAAAAATGTCGATCAGCGGTGCGTTGACTTCATTGGCTTTCGTGGTCTTCAGTCCGAGATGGTCTATCTTGTTCTCCTTCTTGCCTGACACGATGCCGAAATAATCGGCCTCGCGCATTGTATCGACTGTTCCGATGCTGAGGGTGAAAGCCATCTGCTGCCGCAGATTCTCTGTGGTCTTGTGGTTGCTTGAGATGTTCAGCGCCACTTCGTTGTCCCAGCACTGTCCGCCCCAGGCCACGTTCATGGCGTCTGCCACTCCGTCGGCATCGTATGTTGCCACGATGAGCACCGGCTGGGGTGCGATGATGGTTCTGGTCTTGATTTCCTGTTTCATATCTGTAATCGTTTTTGGTTTCGACTGTGTTATCCGCATGGTGTCTGTCTCCGGCGACGGGTGAGCGCGACGGAAGACAATCCCACGATTGTTTAACAATCAAGTTACAATAATGATTTATTGTAACAATTGTGTAACATAATTGTAATTTCGTAATTTATTGACTAATAATAATATAGCGAAATTTATTGGCTTATTTTATCTAAAAGTAGACTTTTTTAAACATTCATCTCTTGACATTAAGTAAAAAATGTGGTAATTTTGAATTGTCAGAACGACAAAACACCATTTAGATAATCCATTAAAAACTACGACTATGGCATCTAACGAATTTCAGACAAAACTTATGGGACTTCAGAGTAATCTGCTGAACTTTGCCCTTATGCTCACTTCTAATCGTGACAATGCCTATGACCTGCTTCAGGATACAACGCTCAAGGCGCTGTCCAACGAGGGAAAGTATGTGGAGAACACCAATTTCAAAGGTTGGGTCTTCACGATCATGCGCAATATCTTCATCAACAACTACCGCCGCGTCACCCGCAATGCAACAGTTGTTGACCAGACAGAGGATCTCTACCATCTGAATCTTTCCCAGGACTCCGGCCTTGAGTCGCCCGAGGGATCCATAGGTGTTTCGGAGATCACGGAAGCAATCAATGCCTTCTCAGACGACTACCGCATCCCCTTCTCGATGCACGTGGCCGGCTACAAGTACAACGAGATCGCCGAGAAGATGAATCTTCCGCTCGGCACCATAAAGAGCCGCATTTTCTTCGCCCGCAAGAAACTCCAGAGCCAGTTCGCCGACTACAGGTAACAACCGGCTGCCGTGGCTTCGCCGGTTGCGGCCGTCTTTAATATTATGGTTTATGAGCAATATTATGATCAATGCCCATTCTCCTCTCTCCTCATTTATTTTACTTGATAGATAAGGCTCGCGGACGGCTGTGTCATAAGGCCGCGACAAGAAAACAGGAAACTGTTGACGGATCCCGTCTCAGTTTCCTGTTTTCTTGTCGTATTGTCTCTTGTGTACGTTTATTTCGGAGTGAGGGAGTGTTATTTGCTCTCGCTCACCTTGTTGTAACGGGCGTTGAGGCCTTTGATCACGTCGGAAGTGATGTCGAGGGCGGGGTTAAAGTAGACGCCAGCGTTTTTGTAGAGGATGGCGTCATATCCGTGAGTCTTGTTGTAAGCCTTGATGAAGCTCTCGATTGAGTCGTTGAGCTGGATCTGCTGCTGTGCGAGCTCGTTGTCGGCGTTGCGGCTCAGGTTGGCCAGATAGTTCTCGGCATCCTGCTGCATTTTCTGGAGCTTCTGCATATCGGCGTTATAGCTTGCTTCTGACAGGTAGCCGCCTGACTGGGCTTTCTGCTGAACGCTTGCGGCGAACTTCTGGATTTCGTTGCCTTTTGCCTGTCTGGCGTTGTCGATACGCGATACGGCACGCATTGTAGCTTCCTGGAGATCCTTGGCGAGGTTGTAGTTGGCGAGCAGTGAGTCGCTGTCGATGTAGCGGATGTTGAGCGAGGCAGGTGCGCCGGGGGTTTCGGCGGCTTTGGCCGCGGGTGCTGTATCGGTATTAGACTCATTCCCGTTGCCCGACGAGCAGGCCGTCAAGCTGATGGCGGCGAGGCCAACGAGCAGCGAGGAGATTGACATTGCTGATTTTTTCATGCCAAATGATAGGTGAATGTGATAGGATGTATATTCTACTTTTTTTATTGTTGAGCTAATCGGCGTCGCGGTGACACCCGATTCCCCTCTGCCTGAGGCGGGGATTGTCGTGGGCGTGACCTGACGGAAACTTCCCGCCCTTGACAAACAGGACTTTTACTCCGAGCAGGAGCACTGCAACCCCGATGAGGAGCGCGCTGAGACCTATGAGTGTGACTATTTTTGTCATCGGACGGTGGTTTTGTTCTGCAAATGTAGCAATTTTGCCTTGATTATTGCGCTTATCTCGATTTTATTTTATAATTTAGTGGTGCAATTATGATTTATTTAACAATTAATTCACACTTGCACTAAAGTTATCTAAAAAATCAGGAGTAACACTAAAAAATCTATAATAGATGGAAATAAAGGACCTTCAGCCCAAGGCTGTCTTTGAGATCTTCGACCAGATCACCCGCATCCCCCGCCCCTCCAAGAAGGAGGAGAAGATACGCGCCTTCATACTTGACTTTGCCAAGGAGCACGGCATATCTTCCAAGACCGACAAGATCGGCAACGTGGTGCTGAGCATCCCCGCCACCCCCGGCCACGAGCAGGCACCCACCGTGATCCTGCAGGGACACATGGACATGGTGTGTGAGTCGAACGACAAGAGCTTTGACTTCAACACCCAGCCCATACCCGCATACGTGGACGGCGAATGGGTGAAAACCCGTGGCACCACCCTCGGGGCCGACAACGGCATAGGCGTTGCCGCATCACTGGCCATCATGGCCGACAAGAGCTTCGAGCACGGTCCGGTCGAGGCCCTCTTCACCATGGACGAGGAGACCGGCATGACCGGAGCATTCAACCTCGGCGAGGATATGATCACAGGCAGCATCCTGCTCAATCTTGACTCGGAGGACGATGCTGAAGTCTATGTGGGCTGTGCCGGAGGTGTCGACACCCAGGCCTTCTTCTCATACAAGCGTTCGTTCGCACCCAAGGACTTCCTCTATTTCAAAATAAATGTCGAGGGACTCAACGGCGGTCATTCCGGCGGTGACATCCATCTGGGACGTGCCAATGCCAACAAGCTTCTCTGCCGTTTCCTCTTCGAGCTCTCAGGCAAGCATGAGGTGGTGGTGTCGGAGATCGACGGCGGCAACCTCCGCAATGCCATCCCCCGCGCCGCTCATGCCGTGATCGGTATCCACACATCCCGCAAGGAGGCTGTGCGTGCCGCCCTCAATGTCTACACCGCCGAGCTTGAGAATGAGTATGCCGGTCTCGAACCCGGACTCAAGATCACCATGGAGAGTGTCGATACCCCCGACTTCGCCATCGACCAGACCACATCGCTCGCTCTGATCCGCGCCATCTACAGCGCACCCCACGGTGTGATCTCCATGAGCCGCGACCTGGAGAATCTCGTCGAGACCTCTACCAACCTAGCATCGGTGAAGATGGCCGAAGACAACACTATCGTCGTCACCACCAGCCAGCGCAGCTCGGTTGAGTCGCGCAAATGGGACATCGCCAACCAGGTCGAGGCCCACTTCCTGCTGGCAGGCGCCAAGGTGACCCATGGCGAAGGCTATCCCGGATGGCAGCCCAACCTCAACTCGCCCATCATGAAGATCTCCCGTGAGGCTTACGAGGAACTCTACGGCATCACTCCGGCCATCAAGGCCATCCATGCCGGCCTGGAGTGTGGACTCTTCCTCACCAAGTATCCCCACCTCGACATGGTGTCGTTCGGCCCCACGCTGCGCGATGTCCACTCCCCCTCCGAGCGCATGAACATCCCTGCCGTAGAGCGTTTCTACGGCCAGCTCAAGCGCATACTCGAGAAGGTGGGCGACATGAAGAAATAACGCATCTCAGATACTTCTGACAGCGATTCCGATAAGGCGGAAGAAGCTAAATATTTGTCAATGTGACAATTATTTTTGCTTCTTTCGCTTTTTTTTCGTACCTTTGCAGCGTCAATCGCCCCGGAGCCCGTCAGTGGCCTCCGTGGCGGACGCTCACACGTTTCTTATACGTACTCTCCCTCCGGCCCGCGAAGATCATGGGATATGCCCCTTCACCGGCCGTAAGGCACTTCCGGCAACAGACGAACTTTCGGAGGAAAGACCTGCCTGAAGACTACCGACAGCCGGCCAGAAAGCCGCCCCGACACAATGAAGGTGCGCCGCTGCATGGCCCTGCTGAAAGATAAGCTCCCTGACACGCCGCGACAGGCGTGCATGGGATATGTTGAACTAAATCATTTGATATGCGATTACGTGCAGCACTGCTGACGGTATCGGTGATGCTCTCTGCCATGATATTCACTCATGGTTCGGGAAACGTCAGACACTCTTCGGAGAAAATCTTCGCGGAGACCCCGATAGCCGAGGCACAAAAGCTCGCTGAGCAAAATGACACAATTCTGACTCTGACTGAAGATGACTTCCTTGAGGTGGCTGAACGCCTCGGTGTGGAAGTCGCAGCTATCAAGGCCGTTGTCGAGATTGAGGCCGGCCGTACCCACGAAGGGTTTTCCGCTCCGGGAAAACCGCTCATCAACTTTGACCTCACAATGTTCCGCAGGTTTGCTTCCAAGCGGGGGGTCAATCTCTCGAGATACACCAAATCACACGCTGTGGTGTTCAATTCCCACCGCGGTTCGCAGACACGGGCCAACCGAAGGCTCGACGCCGCGCGCACCATCAATCCGCACGCAGCGGTCGAGGGCACTTTCTGGGGTATGTTCCAGATCGGTGGGTTCAACTGGAAGAAATGCGGATGCTCGAGTCTCGAGGAATTCGAGGAGCTCATGAGCCGTTCCGAGCGTGACCAACTCAACCTCTTTGCCGAGTTCATCACCACTTCCGGATTGCTCAAGCATCTTAAGGCCAAGAACTGGGCAGCATTCGCCCGTGGCTACAACGGCCCGGCCTATGCCCGGAGAGCCTACCATACCCGTATGGCCACGGCCTATGCCCGCCACTCGAAATGACAGTAAAAAATAACTGACAGATTCTATCCGATCACGCGGATCAGATGGAATCTGCCAGTTTTTTTTATGGCGTTCCTATGTGTCTGATTTGTCCCGTCTTGTACGGCGGCGGCGATTGCGCTGTTCGGGTGTCAGCTCCGCCGGATCACGCAGGTTGACTCCCTGGGGATCGCTCCACCCGTTGTGGGCGGCCAGGAGGTCATCCTCGTTGGATATCAACACTCCCGGATAGACCACCGTGCGGTGTGGTAACTCTATATCGGCTCTGGGCCGTGCGGTGAGAAAGTCGAGTATCGACTTCATGAGCATTTCCCTGGACCCTTCCCCTGATATTGTCTCGAAGGGAAATCCTATGGTCACTGCCCTGTGGTCGCCTCCGTCGAAGGCGGTCGCTGCTACCAGCGAGTTCTCGGTATACCGGAGTATCGGTGCCCCCTGGGCCGGATTGACCTCGGCGAACGATTCGGGCGACTCCACGGCATAGCAGTCAGCCGAGAGGGTCTGGTTGAAGTTGAATCTGAGGTGTCCGCTGAATTCCCGGTATCTCGATTTCACTTCCTTGACACTGCCTGTGACCGTGGCTTTGGCCTGACGCCATGTTATGCCGAGCACCGAGTTGCCGAACTCTCGGTCGGCCGCGGCCACCGAAGGCATACTCAGTCTGTTGTCAAACAGATCGGAGCCTATGTAGCTTCCGCTCACCATGAGGGCCGTGCCCGACGATGTCAGGTCGGTCAGCCGCTGTTTGAGTTCGGCGGTGAACGGCTTGAAGAGAGTCTTCGACGTCCCTCCGCGTGTTATCTCCTTCTGTTTTCCGAGTATCAGGTCTATCACACCCGGCTTGGACTCTGAGTTGACGAACGCACTCAGTCCCGACGAGATGAACGGATGTCCGGCGGCGCGGATGGCCTCGCCGTGGACGTAGACAAAATCAAACGTATTGCCTGCTATCACCTCTGTCTCGTGGGTGGCGCGGCTCGCTCCGTGGCCGGGGGCGTCATTGTTGATCCATTTGGCATCGGTGCGGAATTCGGTCTGTTCACCGGTGAAGAGTATGTCGCTGACGTAAGGCACTCCGTGGTCCTCGGCATAGTCGAATCCGATGTGTCCGTCGCGGTAGACCTCGGCCGGACCGGAGACGCGTGTGAATCCGTTGACCACCGTCACCTGTGGGGCATCAGAGCCGGAGAGGTCACACAGGGCGAGAGTCTCCGACGGGAATGACCGTCCGCCGTCGTTTCCGGCCACGATGCGGTAGCTGTAGATATGGCTGTCGCGGGGCGAGACGCTGATGCGCGGCTCGTCAACGACGGCATATTCCACGAATCCGCCCCGGTCGATACGCTCGTAGACTATGTAGAACTCCGCCTTGGCCGTAGGCTCGAGGGGATCGGCTACGGGTGTCCATGTCAGGGTGTAGTCGCCGTGGCTGCCGGAGATGGCGAAATCTGTCACAGGCAGGGGCGCCACGACGTATGGTGTGCCGTCCACCTCGTGGAGATAGCGGAGTATACCTTTATATACAGCGCGGCTCACGTCGAAGCGGAACTGCGGGTCGAGGCCATAGCGCATATCGGCGAAATTCTGGTGGCTCAGCAGCTCGAGCAGCATCGTCGGCACCGCCGGTTCGCGAGCCTCCACATACTGCTTGTCTCTCATCTTGCGGGCTGACCACAGCGGATCGTGAAGCTCGCGGATATCCGACACGATCTGATCGGCCACGATGGTACCGAGACGTGCGTTGGCGGTCTTTGCCTTGCCGTTGCCGAGTCTTCCGGCTGTGGAGACAATGGGAAGGGTGCCCACTGTGGTATAGGCATCGGAGGTTGTGCCTGCATCGGTGTGGAATGCGAAAGCAAGGTCGATAGGTATGCCGAGGCCATTCTGCGCCGGATTGGATCTGGATCCTCCCGACAGATAGTTGACCCATGCCCCGCGTGAGTGCAGGTCGTCGTCATAGTCATCCTTTCCCGAGGCATAGACGCTTGCCGGCATACCGGCCCACTGGAGCCAGTAGCGGGCGCCCTCGGTGAATCTCGGGTAGCCGCTCACTTCCGTGTCGCCACGCATTCCGCGGGCCACGTTGCCCATCCCGCCGCCGATCTTCACGGCGTCGGCGCTCACGAACTTGCCTTTCTCGTCCGACAGGTTGGAAAGCTCCACCACCTTATCCTTGCCCTTGGCGAAGGGGAAAGTGCCGAGGTAGACCCACGTGCCGCCGCCCATGGTCTGGTTGATCTCAAATTCCTCGCGGCCGCGGAGGGAGCAGACGGTATAGCGCGCGTTTGTGGCGCTCTGGGGGAGCGAGATATAGCTCACATAGAGGGCATATTCGCCTGTGGCGGGTATGTCGGCTGTCCATACGGCCGTCGACACCTTGTTTTTATTATCGGTTGTCTCCACCACTCTCGCCGTGCCCATACGGAAGGGGTTGTCCCCCTGCAGGAGTGTGTTTTTTTTGTATCCGAATCCGTCGGCCGAGGCCCGTGTCCATTTCTTCTGTCCGTTCTTCTCGGCATATCCGTTCTGGGCGAACCCGCCGTCGGCATCCACTATCACCTCGGCGGTGGAGGTATCCCTTTCCCTCGGGCTCATCACGTATGCCCCGGCGTTTTCGAGCATGGGCATGAGATAGGGTGTCACGAAAGCCTGGGGGAACAGATCCTCCACGGTGCCCATCAGCCTTGCCCGCTGCCATGTCCAGCGGTCCTCGTTGGCATCATAATATCTGCCATGGCTCTGCCACAGCGCTATGTTCTTTCCGTCGAGCCCTTTCGGAGCCTCCGGATCGTCGACGCGTGTCACGAATCTCCCGGATGTGCGTGGCGGAGGGAGCACTACCTTGGTGGTCTTCGCCACCTTGCGTGACTTCTTTTTCGCGCGTCTGGGAGCAGCGGCTCCCGACATGACTGTCAGAAGCATGAGCAGTATGGCTATGGTTTTTTTCATGATGCCGGATTTTGCCTTATAATATAAACAATCCGCCCCTGCGGATGGGGGCGGCGCCGGTCGGATTTCTATAATATTTAACTTTTGTGGAACCGGTGACACAAAGTTAGCTAAAAATATTCAAATAAGCGGGAATTTTTGTATCTTAGCGGTCTGAAACCAAACAACCGTTAATCTACTCTAAGAATGGCCTCACACCGTTATTGTGTCATAATGTGCGGAGGAGTGGGGAGCCGTTTCTGGCCCTACTCGCGCGAAAACCGCCCCAAACAGTTCCTTGATTTCTTCGGCACCGGCCGATCACTGCTTCAGATGGCCTACGACCGCATTCTTCCTATCGTTCCAAAGGAAAACATCGTGGTTGTGACCAATGCCAGATATGCCGGTCTGATACGCGAGCAGCTTCCCGACATCGAGGAACGGAACATCTTGCTTGAACCTGCACGCCGCAACACCGCGCCCTGCATAGCATGGGCCGCCTACCATATATCGGCTCTCGATCCCGAGGCTTCTATGATAGTTACCCCGAGCGATCATCTCATCACCTCCGAGAATGAGTTTGTGGATTGTGTGACCCGCGGTTTCGATTTCGTCGAGACCCACGACGCCCTCCTCACCCTTGGCATAAAGCCCGTGCGCCCCGAGACAGGCTACGGCTACATACAGATAGGCAAGGAGGAGCAGCCGGGCATACTGAAGGTGAAGACATTCACCGAGAAGCCCGATCTGGAGCTTGCGAAGGTGTTTCTCGATTCCGGCGAGTTTTTCTGGAACGCCGGCATCTTCCTCTGGAAAGCATCCTCGATCATCGACGCCCTGCACCGTTATGACTCTGACCTGACCACACTTTTCGACATGGGCAAGGCTGATTTCGGCACTGATGCCGAGAGAGATTTCATCGCCGCTAACTTCGAGGCCTGTCCGGCCAATTCGATCGACTATGCCGTGATGGAGAAGGCCGAGAATGTCTACGTGGAATGTGCGAGCTTCGGATGGAACGATCTCGGCACATGGAGCGCGCTCTATGACCAGTCGGCCAAGAGGGAATGTGAGAATGTGGCGGGCGACACTCCGCTGATCACTTATGAGTCAGCCGGCAACATCTTTGCCGTCAATTCCGACAAGCTTGTGGTGGTCCACGGACTCCACGACTATATCGTGGCCGACACGGGCGACGTGCTTCTCGTGTGTCCCAAGAGCGAGGAGCAGCGCATCAAGCAGATGGTAAATGATGTGAAGCTTGCCTACGGCGACAAATACCTGTAAAAACCTGACTTACACCGGAAATCACCATAAAAACACGGCAATGGATAAAAAAACTTACAGCCTCACCCCCGAGCAGGAGGAGCAGCTGTTGGAAAACGAATTCCGCGACCTTCTGTCCGGATATATGGCGAGCAATCACCGCAAGAAAGTCGAGATCATAGAGCGGGCGTTCGCGTTTGCCAAGTCGGCCCACAAAGGTGTGCGCCGGCGTTCGGGCGAGCCCTATATTCTCCACCCCATTGCGGTGGCCAAGATCGCGTCACGTGAGATCGGGCTCGGTTCCACCTCGATATGCGCCGCCCTGCTCCACGATGTGGTTGAGGACACTGAGTTCACTGTCGGGGACATCGAGCAGCATTTCGGCAAGAAGATTGCCGAGATCGTCGAGGGTCTCACCAAGATTTCCGGTGGTATTTTCGGTGACAAGGCCTCGGCCCAGGCCGAGAATTTCCGCAAGCTCCTGCTCACCATGAGCAAGGACATACGGGTGGTGCTCCTCAAGATGGCCGACCGTCTGCACAATATGCGCACACTCGGCTCGATGGCTCCCAACAAGCAGTACAAGATTGCCGGGGAGACCCTCTACATCTATGCCCCTCTGGCCCATCGCCTGGGGCTTTTCGCCATCAAGACCGAACTCGAGGATCTCAGCTTCAAGTATGAGCATCCCCGTGAGTATGACCGTATCTCGGCTCTCCTCAAGGGGAGCGAGGAGGACCGGGCCATGGGCTACAACAACTTTGCCGCCCCTATCCGTGAGCGTCTTGACGCCATGGGGCTCCACTATGAGGCCAAGGCGAGGCTGAAGTCGGTCTACTCGATATGGCGCAAGATGGAGACCAAGCACATCCCGTTTGAGGAGGTGTATGACCTCTATGCCATGCGCATCATCTTCGACTGCCCCGAAGGGGTGGGGGAGAAGGAGATGTGCTATCGCATCTATGCCGCGCTGACCGACCTCTACCGCCCTCATCCCGAGCGCATACGCGACTGGATAGCCGTCCCCAAGGCCAACGGCTATCAGGCCCTCCATGTCACCCTCATGGGCCCGGACGGCAACTGGATAGAGGTGCAGATACGCTCCCGCCGCATGGACGAGATAGCCGAGAAAGGCTTCGCCGCCCATTGGAAATATAAGATAGGAGGTGAAGGTGAGGAGGAGAGCGAGCTCACCGTGTGGCTGCGCACCATCAAGGATATCCTTGACGACCCCAATCCGAATGCCATCGACTTCCTTGACACTCTCAAGCTCAATCTTTTCGCCTCCGAGATCGTGGTGTTCACCCCCAAGGGTGAGCTGCTCACGCTCGCCGCGGGTGCGACGGTGCTCGACGTGGCCTATACGCTCCACTCCGAGATCGGCAACCATTGCATTGCCGGAAAGGTGAACCACAAGCTTGTCCCCCTCTCACAGAAACTCAACTCGGGCGACCAGGTGGAGGTGCTCACCTCACAGTCTCAGACCCCCAAGCCCGAGTGGATGACATTCCTCTCCACTGCCAAGGCCAAGACCCGCCTGCGCAAGGAGCTGCGCCGCGAGCAGCAGCCGTTTATCGACAAAGGCAAGAAGATATTCGAGCATTTCCTCGAGGAGAACAGTATCACGCTCAACAACGACGTGATGACCAAGATACTCGGCACCTATCATGTCACCTCGCGCGAGGAGCTCTTCCTGCGTCTGGGCAACGGCGAGGCTTCGATCGACGACTATCTCAACGTCAACACCTCCAGCAGTGCCCGCTCGCTCGTGTCGCGTCTCCTGCGCCTCGGCTTCGGAGGCGGTGGCAAGAAGAAGGAGGCGGCAAAGCCGAAGCCGCTGACACCCCCTGCCGGGAAGATCAACACCAAGGAGACCTATATCCTCAGATTCAACGACACCGAGCGCAATTTCAAGCTCTCCGATTGCTGCCGCCCCATACCCGGCGACGACGATGTGATGGGATTCATCAACGATGACGGGATTGTGGAGATCCACTCCCTCACCTGTCCGCGCGCTCAGGTGCTCAAGGCCAGCTACGGACCGCGCATCCTTGCCGTGAAGTGGGAGAGTGTCACCGAGAAGTTCTTGGCAAAAGTGCGCATAGAGGGTATTGACCGTCACGGCATCCTCCAGGAGCTCACCCGGCTCATATCCACCGCGCTCGATATTGACATACGGAGTATGAACATCCAGGCCCACGAGGAGGTGTTCAGCTGCGATCTCACCGTGAAGGTGCGTACCACCGACGATGTCGACGCCCTCTGCTCCAAGGTAATGAAAATCAAGGGTGTGAAGCGCGCCGACCGCCTGCGGTAAAATGTATGCCGCATAGCCCCGGGGGTGTGATATATTTTGTGACGGTATGTCCGTAGTGCCACGTAGTGGCAATGCAACGGTAGGCTACATTGCGGTCGGGGTATATTTTGTGACGGTATGTCCGTAGTGCCACGTAGTGGCAATGCAATGGTAGGCACATTGCGGTCTGGGTATATTTTGTGCGGTATGTCCGTAGCGCCACGTAGTGGTAATGCAACGGTAGGCCCGGGTGGAACCCGGGTATTCCGGTATCATACATACGTATTGCGTCGCGTAGCGCCGCCACGAGGATTCGACCTTGTAGCGGCGCTACGCGACGCAATTTGCCAGAGGGTGCATTTCGATACCCGGGTTATCACCCGGGCCTACCGTTGCAATGCCCCGACCGGGGCATACAATAATACATCAACACAAACTCATAAAAAAATCTGTTTCTTCTGTCCTTATTTTCTTCTGTACCATTCTGTACCTATATATATCCGTTGAATATGTTTTACAGCATAATTCATTGTAGTTTGCGGAAATAATTGTATTTTTGCCGATGCAGACCGCCATAGCAGAAGCCCGGTCCGGGGAAAAGCGTGGTGGGATGTTGTAACAACATAATTTGAAAGCGTTTATCCGCGCTGATTCTTGACAGTTAGAAATTCTCGCAAAATTTCAATCAATAGTCAGGGATTGAGCAACGGTAGATGCCCGTGGATATGTAATACCCTGCATCCGGCGAGGTGTCTTGTGAAAGACACTGCCGGACGCGCATATTGCATATACTGGCGTGGGCTTCTGCGTTGCCGTCCGACTATTGATGGGCAATGCGAGAAGCCTCTAACTGTAGGACGGTAACAGATACAGATTCCTACGCTTTCTTTGTATCCATTCATTACCGCCGACGAGAGGAGTGGAACCGTTTTACGGGCCATTTTCTGCCCGATCAAAGTCCGGTGAGATACTACGAATGAATCACAATCACAATACCTAATCAGAATCACAGAAATGAGTAAAAAATTACACAACCGAGCCGCGGCATTGCCGACGCTCATGTGGCTGATGCTGCTCGCGTTACTGCCCGCACAGCTCTCAGCCCGCGACTTCGACTACACCTACGAGGGACAGACCTTGACGTATACAGTGCTTGACGAGGATGCCAAAACCGTTCAGACAAAAGAGGGTTCCTGTGTCGGATACAATCATGAGAATTGTTCTGGAAACAATGTGAGTGGTAATCTTATTTTACCTGAAACTGTATCAGATGGAGTGGATACTTATACTGTTACAGATATAGGCCGCAGTTCGTTCGAAGGTTGTCGCGATTTGATAAGCATTGTCATTCCTAATTCGGTGATTACAATCGGTCAATGTGCGTTCGAACGTTGCCTCAGATTGCGTAGCGTTGCCATTCCCAACTCGGTAACTTATATTGGCGAGTATGCGTTTGGAGGCTGTCACAGCCTGATAAAATCCGCATATCCGTCATCAATAGATAACCCCTTTGGGTGCGGCGTAATGATCTGCTATCCTGGAAAAGGCTCTTATATAGATGAGAATGGGTGCGTATGGAGTGAAAATAAGACAAGATTGTATTTCGTACCTATTCATCTCGAAGGAGAGTTCATAATTCCCAATTCGGTAATATCCGTTTGCAACAACGCGTTTTATGATTGCTTCGGCTTGACGAGTATTGACATCCCTGACTCAGTAGTATCTATTGGTAGAAATTCATTTTTTAATTGCCCCGGTTTGACAAGTGTCATTATCGGTAATGCCGTAACCAATATCGGCGATAGTGCATTCAAAGGAGGATCCAAACTCAGCACCGTCAGCTTCGGCACTTCCATCGAGACTATCGGTGTGGATGCCTTCAACGGCTGTGCCCTTACCGAGCTTGTGCTGCCTCCCCACGTGAAGACCGTCGGCGACAACGCCTTTGCCGGCAACAATATCAAGAACATCGCAATCGGCAGCGAGATCACAGAGATTGGCGAGAAGGCTTTCGACGGTGCCAATGAGCTTGCAGGCGTGAGCATCACCGCCCTCACTCCCCCGATGGCCAACAACAATACTTTCAGCTACTACGCCTGTCCTCTCTATGTGACACCGGGCTGTGTGGATACATATTACAACTTCACCCATTGCTGGTATCGCTTCACAGGTTATGAGCTGATCCCCATCGAGAAGCTCGAGGTGGAGGGTAAGGCCACCGTGGCTC
>CAJUKP010000041.1 GCA_910587165.1 uncultured Duncaniella sp. | reverse complement strand
GTGAACACGAAAGAGGTGAACACCTCAATTAGTGTTCACCTCCTACTCGATTATGTCAAATTGTGGAAAATCACAACTTCTTTTCAACAAATTTAGCAAATGGCGTGTTATATTCATGAAATCAGTTCTAAAGACATTTCACAAATCAACTATAATAAAAACAACTATTATGAAAGCGCTATTTTCAAAGTTTATGGGCGAGTCCCGCTATTGGTGGGCAGTGCTCCTCGCCGGCATCCTGATGGTAATCTGTGGCTTCGCCTATTGGTTCTGGCCCGTTGCAGGATATGCCGTGGCATCCCAGATTTTCGGCTGGCTGCTCATTCTCGTGGGCATCATCCAGCTTCTTCAGTCCTCAGGCCCTCACGCCGGCCGTGGCTGGGGTTGGTGGCTTGCCGGTGGCATCATTGATATGTTCATCGGATTCCTGATGGTACGAAGCATTGTGCTTTCCGAAGCTGTGTTCCCCTATTTCCTGGCATTCATTTTCATCTTCTGGGGCATCAGCGCACTTTGTGCGGCCGTCCAGCAGAGCCAGCGCAAATACTGGTGGCTGCAGCTCATCAACGGCATTCTGCTTCTCCTTGTCGGTTTCTTCTTCATTGAGGCCGGTTGGGTACAGGATATGGCGATGACAAGCTTCCTCACCTCACTTGCATTCATCTATTGGGGATTCTCCCTTGCAATGCTCTCCTACGACATGAAGCCCGAGCGCTAAGACAATGATATAGATTGAACCCATGGCGGGTGGACCGGACAGACAGCCGGTTCACCCGCTGTCTCATTTCTTTGGGGCGATCACACGGTCGCCGATAAGTTTGGCGAGACCGGATCTCAAGGTTTCGAGGTCTCTGATGGCCCCCATCAGTTCCATGGCGCGGGCATAGTCTGTAGCGGCCACTTTCTTCAGATTGTCACGGAGATCCTTGATGCGTGTCCACAATATCGCATCCTTCAGTTCATGCAGCGCGCGTGGCACGAGTTCGCCCAACAGATCCTGTTCGGTATCGACATGGGCATATTTCGTATGCATCTTGCTGAGGATATGCTTCTCCACCACCAGCTCTGTGGCGAGATTTCTCACCACGTCGTCGGCTGAAGAGCACAGGTGTCTCGACAGATATCCCACAGCGTATGTCTCCAGCCCGGCGGTGTATTCCTGATCGAGTTTCTCGGTGAGCGAACGTTCCATTGCCGATATGCTTCCTACATCCGAAGCTTTGGAGCGGATTTCCTCCACTCCTTTGGCAAATTCCTTGGCTCTGATTTCCTGCAGCCGCTCTTCCTCATGCCTGAAGTCCTCATGATATGTCCGGTTGCTGCAGGCTATCGCTTCGTTGAAGAAATGGCGCAGATCGGCATTGGTCAATGTGATATTGTCGGCCGTCATATCGTCGGCTATATATTCGATCACAGTCAGAGGGACGGAGTTGCCCTCCTCGTCCACACCTTCGGCAAACGGATAGCGGCCATAACGGGCCACGAGTCTCATGAGGGCAGTCTCGAATGGGCGTAGATCACGGGCATGGCCGTCAGGCGTGATCTGTTCTTCCTCCCGTTCGGTCTCAGCCTCGGCGGCGGGATCGGGTGGGAGAGTGGTGAGCGATTCAGCCCTCATCTTGTCCTCGCGGCTCTTTAGCGCGAGTTCGTTGAAACTTTTGCCGACCTCGCGCTGCAGGACATCCTCGGCTATGAAAAGTATGCGTGAGCACTCCTGGATGTAGACACTGCGGGTGATCTCGTTAGGTATCAGGGCTATTGTCTTCACTATGCGGGTGATCACTCTCGCTCTCTGCGCCGGGTCGCCTCCGGCATCCTTCATGAGTATTCCGGCCATGAAGGTGATGAAGTCTGTCTCGTTATCGGCTATGAACTTCTCCACCTCAGTGGCGCTGTGGCTCTGTGAGAATGAATCGGGATCCTCCCCCTCGGGGAGCAGGAGCACCTTGATGTCCATTCCGTCCTGCAGCAGCAGTTCGATTCCCCTCAGCGATGCCTTGATACCGGCGGCATCGGCGTCATATATCAGGGTGACATTAGTGGTGAAACGCTTGATGAGTCTCACCTGCTCGACAGTCAGGGCAGTGCCCGATGATGCCACCACATTGCATATTCCCGCCTGGTGCATGGATATGACATCCATATATCCCTCGACAATGATGCATTTCGATGCCTTCGATATGGCCTGTTTGGCCTGGTAGAGACCATATAGTTCCTTGCGTTTGGAGTATATCTCACTCTCGGGAGAGTTGACATATTTCGCTATCGTCTTCTCCTTTTTCAATGTTCGTCCTCCGAAGGCAACTGTTTTGCCTGAGAGTGAGAGGATGGGATAGATCACACGTCCGCGGAACCGGTCGAATATTTTGCCGTCGTCAGTGCGTGTGCACAGGCCGGTGGATACGAGATATTCCTCGCTGTAACCTCGAGATGTCGCTTTTTTGAAGAGAGCGTCGCGTTCTTCGGGAGCGAAGCCAAGATGAAATTTCTCGATCATCATATCGGAGATACCGCGGTAGCGGAAATAGCTTAGTCCCACGTTGCGCCCTTCGTCAGACTCCTGCATATATTTCTCGAAGAAACGCATTGCGAAGTCGTTGACGGCCATCATGTTCTCACGCGCGCTCTCGGCCCGTCGCTCTTCGTCTGTCATCTCACGCTCCTCGACCTCGATATTGTATTTTTTAGCGAGATAGCGCAGAGCCTCGTAATAGGTGAGCTGTTCGAGTTTCATCACGAAGTTGACCGCACTGCCACCCTCGCCGCAGCTGAAGCATTTGCACACACCCTTGGCTTTGGATACATAGAATGATGGTGAGCGGTCGTTGTGAAACGGGCATAGGCCAACCCAATTGGCCCCGCGGCGTTTCAGACTGACGAAATCGCTCACTACCTCCACAATGTCCGACGCTTCGAGGATACGCTGGACAGTCGCATTGCTGATCTTTCTCATACCGCTGCAAAGGTACGAAAAAAATCGCTATTTCCGGCCTTCGCCGGTATGATATGGATTGTGTGTCTACAGATACCGGTCGTCTGTGGGATGCAGGGATGAATCGAGTGTGAACACTCTCGGTGTTCCGGTGGGGATCTCTTCGCCTACAATCTGTTCCGGGCTAAGATGGTTCAGCATCATCACCAGGGCGCGCAGCGAATTGCCGTGGGCGGCTATCATGACATTCCCATAGAGATGCAGGGCAGGGACGATAAGCTCCTCCCAGCACGGACGCACACGGTCGATGGTCATGGCCAGTGATTCGGTGAGCGGGAGCTCTTCCGGTGTGAGCAACGCATATCGCGGATCATGTCCGGGATACCGGTCGTCATCGGCGGTAAGTGCCGGAGGTGTCACATCATAGCTCCGTCGCCAAATGTGTACTTGCTCATCACCATACTTTTTGGCTGTCTCCGCCTTGTTGAGGCCTTGCAGCGCTCCATAATGGCGCTCGTTGAGATGCCAGTCCTTTACCACCGGAAGCCAGTCGCGGTTCATGGCGTCGAGAGCTATGTCGAGTGTGTGTATGGCCCTTTTCAGATATGACGTGAAGCAGTAGTCGGGCAATATGCCTGATGCGAGTATTTTCTTGCCGGCTTCGGCGGCCTCGGTGCGCCCTTTATCGGATAACTCGACATCGGTCCAGCCGGTAAACCGGTTCGAGAGGTTCCATTCGCTTTGTCCGTGGCGCAGAAGTATGAGATGTTTCATGATGTATATGTCTTTGGAGTGTTGTCTTTCTCATTTTCAACATCCCCAATGTGTGAAAGTTTGACAAATTACCCTTATTTAACAATAAAACCCTTCCGTTCGCACAACTTTGGCACACTTTTTGTTATCTTTGTAGACATAACACACACAAAAGAAAGGCAAACAATATTGATGGAAACAGTTTATTCCCAGAAATTCAAGGAGATAGTGAGCGATTCTCCGGTTCAGGCTGCCCGCCACAACAGCAGGTATGTCATGCCGGAGCATCTTCTCCTGTCTCTTCTCAAGGATAGTGAGTCTGAACCGTCGCGTCTCATGGAGCGCACGTCTCATGGCTCCACCGCAGCCCAGCTCAGGGATGCGCTCGACACGGCTCTGCTGAATGCCGCCGCCGAGGATGACTTCGTCGGACGTGTGGCCGTGTCGGATGTGGATGTAAGCGATCTCGCAGGACGCATCATCAAACTGAGTGTGCTGGAGGCAAGAATGTTGAAGAGCAATGTGGTCGACGATGTGCATCTGCTTCTGGCTATATTCCATAACTCCGATGCCCAGAATTCCGAGTTCATGGAGCCGTTCCGCCGTTCAGGCATCACATACGAGTCGCTTTATCGTCTGCTCAACAACCGTCCCGGCAATTCCGCGCCCTCGATGGGTGGAGGTTATGCTGACGAGGATGAAGACGAGGATGAGGACGACGGCACCCCGGGGCCTATTCCCCCCTCGTCGTCATCATCGCAGTCCGGACGTGGCGACAGCGATTCCAAGCGTTCGGAGCGTCCTCAGGGACAGCGCCGCGGCAATGACACCCCGTTGCTTGACAAATATGGCAATGACATGACTCTTGCAGCCGAGGAGGGCAGGCTCGACCCCGTGGTCGGTCGTGAGGTGGAGATCGAGCGTCTGGCGCAGATTCTCTCCCGGCGTAAGAAGAACAACCCTGTGCTCATCGGCGAGCCGGGTGTGGGCAAATCGGCCATAGTCGAGGGGCTCGCGCTCCGTATTGTCAAGAGAAAGGTGTCGAGGATACTCTTCGACAAGCGTGTCGTGTCACTTGATATGGCCTCCATTGTCGCGGGCACAAAGTATCGCGGACAGTTTGAGGAGCGTATAAAGGGTATCCTCGACGAGTTGTCGAAGAACCGCAACATTATTCTGTTCATCGACGAGCTCCATACCATTGTCGGTGCCGGAAACGCAGCCGGATCAATGGATGCCGCCAATCTGCTCAAGCCGGCCCTCGCCCGCGGAGAGATACAGTGTGTGGGCGCCACCACTCTCGACGAATACCGTAAGAATATCGAGAATGATGGCGCGCTCGAACGCCGTTTCCAGAAAGTGATGGTCGAACCTACCACCCGCGAGGAGACACGTGTCATACTTGAAAACATAAAGGACAAGTATGAGGAGCATCACAATGTCACTTTCACCCCCGGTGCTCTTGACGCCTGTGTGGCGCTTACCGAACGTTATGTGAGCGACCGTAATTTCCCTGACAAGGCCATCGACGCGCTCGATGAGGCCGGATCACGTGTCCATGTCACCAACATTGCCGTGCCGGAGGCCATCGAGACTCTTGAAAAAGAGATCAACGAGGCATCGGCCGAGAAACTTCGTGCCGCCCAGGCCCAGAACTTCGAGAAAGCGGCTGCCTACCGTGACCGCGAGCAGACTCTCAAGCAGCAGCTCGACACAGCCATGGCATCATGGCAGGAGCAGCTCGCCACGATGCGCGAGACGGTAGACGAGGACAAGGTAGCCGAGGTTGTTGCCATGATGACCGGTGTGCCTGTCCAGCGTATCGCTCAGGCTGAAGGCAGACGGCTCAAGGAGATGAATCCGGCCTTGAAGGGCAAGATAATCGGACAGGATCAGGCTATCGACAAGATAGTCCGGGCCATCCAGCGCAGCCGTATCGGTCTCAAGGATCCCAACAAGCCCATCGGCACATTCCTGTTCCTCGGCCCCACGGGTGTAGGCAAGACCCATCTCGCAAAGAAGCTCGCCGAATATATGTTCGACTCCTCCGATTCGCTCATACGCATTGATATGTCCGAATATATGGAGAAGTTCACTGTATCGCGTCTCGTCGGCGCCCCTCCGGGATACGTGGGTTATGAGGAGGGTGGACAGCTCACCGAGAAAGTGCGCCGCCATCCATATTCTATAGTGCTGCTCGACGAGATTGAGAAGGCTCACCCAGATGTGTTCAATCTTCTGCTCCAGGTGATGGACGAGGGGCGGTTGACCGATTCGTTGGGACGGCGTGTCGACTTCAAGAATACGATTATCATAATGACCTCCAACATCGGCTCGCGCCAGCTCAAGGAGTTTGGTGGGGGCATCGGTTTCAACGCACGTTCAGCCGACGACAAGGAGGTGTCGCAGGGTGTGCTGCAGAAAGCTCTCAACAAGGCCTTCGCTCCCGAATTCCTCAACCGTATCGACGACATTGTGATGTTCTCACCCCTCGACCGTGAGGCCATCTGCAAGATAATCGAGATTGAGTTGTCAGGATTCCGCCACAGGGTGGAGGAGCTCGGCTACCGGCTCACGATATCACCCGAGGCCCGCGACTTCGTGGCTGACAAGGGGTATGATTCGCAATTCGGTGCCCGTCCGTTGAAGCGCGCCATCCAGAAGTATCTCGAGGATGCGCTCGCGGAGCTTATCATTGATGCCACGGTGACTCCCGGCGATGAGATCAAGGTGTCCCGTGCTGAAGGCGCTGACTCACTCACTACCGAGATTGTCCATGCCGCCGATTGTGGCAAGGAGCCCGGAAATTCCGCAGATTCCACAGATTCCACAGCCAAGGCTTTGGATTAACCGGAATAGACAGACTGAAATTTACAGAAGGGCATCAGTGAACGGGAGACTTCACTGATGTCCTTCTGAATTCTATGTTGCAGGGATGAATTCTTTTTTTGTTAAAATACCATAACCGCTATTGGTTTTGCCCTGAAAAATGGTTAACTTTGCAACCGCTTTTTAGCATCCCCGTGTGATGGGAAATTAAGGAGCTTTTAATCAACAACTTAATTTTGAGTAACACAATTTAAACCAATTCAAGGAAATGAAGACATTTCAGCTGACTGCAGAGCCCCGTACCGACCTCGGTAAGAAGGCTGCCAAGGAACTCCGTAAGGAGAACAAAATTCCCGTTGTGCTCAACGGTGGCGAAATCATCGAACTCCCCTACACCGGCACACTCAAGGCCGGCGAGAAGATCGTTGAGATCGGCAACAACAAGGGCCTCATCACAACCGACCTAGTGGTATCTCAGGACGCAGTGCGTAAGCTCGTCTATACTCCCGACATTTTCGCCATCGAGCTCACCGTCAACGGCGAGAAGCGTATGGCTGTCCTCAAGGACATCCAGTTCCACCCTGTGAAGGACACCATCCTCCACATGGACCTTCTCGAGGTGAACGATAAGAAGCCTGTCACCATCCTCGTGCCCGTCAAGCTCGAAGGCCACGCCGAAGGTGTGAAGGCCGGTGGTAAGCTCAACCTCTCGATGAAGAAAATCAAGGTTAAGGCTATCTATACCGAAATCCCCGAGCGCGTTGTCATCAATGTTGACCACCTCGGTCTTGGCAAGACTCTCCAGATCGGCGACCTCCACTTCGAGGGTCTCGAACTCATGAATGCCAAGAATGCCGTTGTCTGCGCCGTTGCCCTTACCCGTGCCGCCCGCGGTGCCCAGGCCAACGCCCAGTAATCTTCTGGCCAATTCTTTCGGTCATAACCTCTTTGCCACAGATTTTCTCAACGCTTCAACGCGAGGAGGAAATCTGTGACTTTTTATCCCGGATTATAACTGAAGTATCTTAATGAAGTATCTTATAGTGGGACTCGGCAATATCGGTCCCGAATATGAGGGCACACGCCACAATGCCGGCTTCATGGTGGCTGATGCCCTTGCAAAAAGCTGCAATGCCACATTCTCTACCGAGCGTTATGGCGATATAGCCCGTGCGCGTGTCAAGAATGCGCAGCTTGTCATTCTGAAGCCTTCGACATATATGAACCTGTCGGGCAATGCCGTGCGTTACTGGATGCAGAAGGAAGGGATAGATGTCTCGGCCCTGCTCGTCATTGTCGACGACTGTGCGCTCCCGTTCGGAGCCATACGTCTCAAGCCCTCCGGAAGTGATGCAGGCCACAACGGACTGAAAAACATAGCCCAGATGACAGGAACTCAGGCCTATCCGCGCCTCAGGTTCGGTATTGGAAACGATTTCCCGCGTGGGACTCAGATCGACTATGTTCTCGGCCACTTCACCCCCGCCGAGATGGAGGAGATGCCGGCTCGCATAGATATAGCCGTGGATGCCGTGAAGACTTTCTGCCTCGCCGGCATACAGACTGCAATGTGTAATTTCAACAATAAATAAGGCGATGAACGAAGTCCGCATTGACAAATGGCTGTGGGCCATGCGTGTGTTCAAGACGCGCACGGTGGCCACAGAAGCCTGCAAGAAAGGGCGTGTGATGATGGGAGGAGTGGCGGTCAAGCCATCCCGCACAATAAAGGTGGGCGACGTGATAGATGTGCGCAAACCACCGGTGACGTATTCATTCCGCGTGAAGGCTCTTGCCCAGAATCGCCTCGGAGCCAAACTTGTGCCCGATTACATGGAGAACATCACTCCCAAGAGCGAGCTTGATCTGCTTGATATCGTGAAGATTTCCGGATTCATCGACCGTCGTAAAGGTCTCGGACGTCCTACCAAGCGGGAAGGTCGCGAGCTCGCGCAGTTCACTGAATCCATGGCCGATGATGGCTGGGATTTTGATTTTCTTGACGATGATGACGAGGAGTGATTTCCTCTAACCTCACATACCGCGCTCACGGGGCGAGGACACTGCCGCGTGGAATGGCTTCGTAGGGCACGAGTATGAACTGCAGTCTCGGGGTGTCAAGTATATAGACGCATCCCCGTGACGTGTATCTGACCCGTTTTATCCCGCTCCAGGAGATGATTTCATCCTCCGGAATGGGAAATTTATTTGCATCCTCGCCATTCTCATCCTTATCCTCCGTATCTTCGGCGGAGATGTAGTGCAGGTGCAGGGATTTGCCGGGATCAATTGTTATCCTCTTCGGCAGAATGGCACGTCGGGCTTCGGGAGTGAGCATATAGTATGTATAGAGGAAGCTCATCCCCATAGGAATCACGATGAAGAGCAGCATGAGGGCTACGAGAATGAGCCTCTCGTCAGGAATGATCATGCCCGCTGCTGCCACAGCTATGAGAGGCACCGCCACCTTCCATCCATGGCGCGGAAGCCAGAGGGATATGAGGGTGGCGAGATATGTACCTGAAGTGGTGGTGAAAGGGGCTGTCTCAGTCATCTATGAAACGTCGGGTTATATTTCCGTAGTTCTCGATACGGCGGTCACGCAGGAACGGCCACCAACGTCTCACCTGTTCCGATCTCATCAGATCCACGTCTACGATGGCGAGTGTCTCGTCTTTATCAGATGCCCTGTAGATGAATTCACCCTGTGGCCCGGCCACGAAGCTCGATCCCCAGAACTGGATTCCTCCGGTCATTCCGGAAGGATCGGGTTCATGTCCCACACGGTTGACCGTGATCACGGGAATGCCGTTTGCCACCGCATGGCCCCTTTGTACTGTGATCCAGGCCTCGCGCTGGCGCTCCTTCTCAGCATCGGTGTCCGAGCTTTCCCATCCTATGGCTGTAGGATAGATGAGCATTTCTGCACCTGCCATGGCCATGAGCCGGGCTGCCTCGGGATACCACTGGTCCCAGCATACAAGCACACCGAGCCGACCTACGGAGGTGTCGATAGGTGTGAATCCGAGATCGCCGGGTGTGAAATAGAATTTCTCATAGTAGGCGGGATCGTCAGGGATATGCATTTTGCGGTACTTTCCGGCTATCGAGCCATCTTTCTCAAACACTACCGATGTGTTGTGGTAGAGCCCGGGGGCACGGCGTTCGAAAAGCGAGGTGACAAGCACCACGCCGCATCTCCCGGCCACTTCGGCATAGAAATCCGTGGTCTCTCCCGGTATCGCTAAGGCAAGATCGAAGTTGTCTACGCTCTCTACCTGGCAGAAATACAGTGAGTCATGAAGCTCCTGAAGCACCACGAGTTCTGCACCGTCCTCGGCCAGACGGGCTATCTTGTCAGCCAGACGCCGGCGGTTTTCGATAGGAGAGGGTGTGTTATGCTGTTGTATTATTCCTACTTTCATATTCAATACTTAGGTAATTGCATGGTGACACAGTGGAGTGAACCATGCTGTTCAATGAGTGCGCGGCAGTCCACGGTCACTATCTCACGGTCGGGATAGGCTATTTTCAGCATCTGCTCGGCCAATTTGTCCTTGGCCGGCTGATCATAGACAGGCATATAGATATGACCGGGTGCGACGAGGTAGTTGGCGTATGTTGCCGGCAGTTGCATCCCGTCACTGTCATAGACAGGCGAGGGGAGTGGCAGTTCTATCAGGTTGAATGGATTTCCCTCACGGGTGCGCAGTGCGCGGATCTCATCACGCATTGCCGACAGCTCCTCATGGTCAGTGTCATTTTCATCTCCGGGGCCGCAATAGATTATGGTGTCGCCGGGTGCCAGACGTGCCAGGGTGTCGATGTGTGAATCGGTGTCATCACCCGACAGTGCTCCATGATCGAGCCAGAGGATATGGTCGGTGCCCAGTTCTTTGGCCAGCATCTCCTCCACCCGGGCCTTTGACAGATGTGGATTCCGGGTCGGCGCGAGGAGACAGCGGGAGGTGGTCAGAAGTGTGCCTTGTCCGTCGCTTTCGATCGAACCACCTTCGAGCACCATGTTCACTTTGCAGACAGCGTCAAGCATCCCTTTTCCTTCAAGGGCCGCGTTGACCGAATTGTCTTTCCCGGCCTCAAATTTCCCGCCCCACCCGTTGAAGGTGAAGTCGAGCCGTCTGATTGTGCCGTCAGCATCCTCTACGGTTATCGGTCCGAAATCTCTTGCCCAAGTGTCGTCAGTAGGCACATCGACATATACAACATTATCAAGCACTCCCTTTTCAAAGAGTGCCGTCATGAATTTCGGATCCATAGGTTCCGGTCCCACGACCAGCACCTTCTCATTGCGCGCTATCGCGCTGATGATATTGAAGAAACATTGCTTGGCATCATCAAGCATATAGTTCCAGTCGGTTGCGGCATGAGGCCATGCCATCATCACGCAACCATGTGCCTCCCATTCTGCAGGAAGCCGGCGGGCCGCTTCGGGCCTGTCAGTCATCGTCATATTCGTCTTTCAGATTTTCCCAAATTGTGTCCTGAGAGTCAAAGTATTCCTCACAATAATCCATGAACCCGCGTTTCTCACTGCTGCCCACTTCATGACACCACTCCCGATATGCAGCCTTTAGTTCCGGAGCTTCATGAAGTTGTTTCTTAAACTCAGCCTCGGCTATGTCAATGCTGCCGTATTCCTTGAGAAGTGAATTGAAATAATCAGTAATGTGTTCCATCGGGTTAAGAATTTTTCAGGATTAGAGTGGATTGCGCGCCAAATTTATACCTTTGTCGTGAATCTACCAAATCTGAAGCGTTAAAGATAGTTTAGTGAAACCAAACTCCCACTCAAGTTGTTCTTTTATTAATTAAAAAGCCATTTTTATGAAGAAAATAAACTATCTGTTAGGGCTTCTGTGTCTGTTCCTGTTGGCCGGATGCTCCCCTTATAGTCTTGTGCAGGATACGGTCTACAACAGTGCCGATCTCAGGGACTATTCGACATTCCGTATCATCACTCCCGGTGAAGGCAAGCTCCCGCCGGGAATGACTATGGTGACCTATTATAACATCGCGGCGGCTATCCGTGAACAGATGGTTGACCGTGGCTACACGGAGGATCCTTCCGCGCCATTGCTCATCAACATCGGTCTGACAGTTAAGAAAGAGATTGCCACCGAGCCTCTTCTGCCTCCCGGTGCTTATCCATGCGGAGGCCCTTATTACGGAGGCTACGGCCCATGGTTCATGTATCCGCGCGGTTACTATTGGCCGGACTATTACTCGAATGCCCAGGTCATCACAGGTATATATCGGGAGGGTGTGCTGACAATGGATATGGTCAATATCGACACCAAGACTCCACTCTATTCATCGTCCGTCGCTACTATTCTTGACAATGGTGATACCCAGTTCCGGGATCTGGCAGGAATAGTCCAGGCTGTCGATGTGCTGTTCAGCAAATATCCCGTCCCGCTACTCCCCCAGTACCGGAAATAGTATTGAGAGGTTGTTTTTAACAACCTCTTTTTTTAATGCTTACTTCAATAATTTACGGTCGTTATCACCACTCATCCAATGATGATTAAACTTGCCTTTATAGCCGATATATCAGAAAAATACATTATCTTTGCCGTAGAAAAACAAAACCCGATAGCTTGATATACAGGGGCTACCGGGGATCAACACTACAAAGGTAGGGCGATTTTTCTAATTAAACAAATTTCAGAATAGGAAAGATACTTATACACATAGTCATCTCTAATTGTGGCGAATTCGCCATAATTAAAATCCGGATTATATACTTTTTCCCAAATACCGATAAACTCATGCGTGTTACGGTTACGCAGCCAATCCGTGATGAAGAAGTTCCCACCTTTGGGCATTTTCTCCGTCATTGAGGAACTTGAAAGGCGCTCTTATTGCGGATCCGAATTCAGATGCGATGTCCTTGTGGGCATAAGTGCCTCCGTAGCGTCCTGATTTGGAAATCAAACCGATAGCATTGGTTGTTTCAATCCATTTTTTAGGGGATATAGTAAAGGCATTTAAGCCCGTTTCTTTTCTAAACCCCTCGAATTCGAGGGGTTTGAAATCGGGGTTATATAGACTTTCCCAAATGCCAAGAAACTCAATAGTATTTTCCTATAATAATCGCCTCTGTTCATACCATGCTGTATTATAGCAAATTTGGCAAAAATATCATTGAGATTGTTAAATTAAGCCATATTATGCATTGTAATTAGCATATCGTGCTGATTAAGTGTAACTTTGCACATACCTCTCCTCAATGTTTAATACACATATATGATGAAACGATATATTTTTATTTTATTAAGCATCTTTATTACTTCGATTTGTGCATACCCACAAGCCGAAATTAATCGTATGCTTGATACATCACAAGAAAAACCAATATCAATAACTGAGTTAAGAGCAGAAGATGCAACAAATCCACATATCGGATCTTCGATGGCATCAACTTTTACAAGTTCTGCATATTCCGCAAATTCAGTAAAGACATTTGATTATAAAAACACACAGGAATGGGGCAAATATAAGGCACTTCGCGCGGTCGGCTGGAGTGCATTTGGCGTAGGCGTTCCTGCAACGCTTGTCGGACTTTTCTTGTGCGGTGTAGCATTGGATGCATCCCCGGGCGCCGGAACAGCAGGTGCGATTGTAACGATATCCGGAGGTGCTCTTACTCTATCAAGTATTCCAATACTGATCTCTGCATATCATTATCGGAATAAAGCTAAAAAATTGTCTCTTAATGTTGGTGTATCATCCATTAACGCTCCTGCAATCTTAAATAAAACAGATTATACACCTGCTTTGAGTTTTGCACTAAATTTCTAAAAGGCTATTGGAGCTGAACGTATCGCGCAGCAGTGAACCGCAAAGAAGCCTCATGATACTTCTTTTGGGCATACGCCCCGTAATATCCGTTATTGTTGTAAACAGCATCAACTCACTATGAAGCAAATCCTCAATATCCTTATCCTGCTCACTATCGCTTTATTGACATCCTGCAACAAAGAGGACAGAGAGCCTGAATATACACCACTTACTATTCATCGACAATTCAATACACAAACTATGCCTGTAAAATTGTCGGAACTAAAAGACTTTACTGAATACAAGGATAAAATCTTTATCGTCAATTCCATAGATGAATTGCCCGACGATAAGTATTTCAGCTCCGAGGATTTTGTGAGAGCTGACATCAATTTCTCCGAGTATTCTCTTGTTATCGTATATCAGCTTATCATAGGCGATATTGTCACATATCAATATGGTTGGTGTTACAATAATTGGGAAGAACGCTATCAATTCAATACCACCTATGACCGTATTACGGACTCGGAATATGTGGACGGCGAAATTGAGAATTTCACATACTTGCGTAGTGCAATTCTTGTCCGCCATATTCCTTCAGATGCCAAATGCTCTTTTTCAATGGATATCTTCGAGCATTAACTATACGTATTATCCACCGTTACTATTGTTTAAGAAATGCTGCTTATTAAATTCAAAGTTCCCACGTTTCCAATTTTGATATTGGCAATTATAACATCTTGTTCAAATAACGATGAACCGAATTATCCTGTGTTTAAGCAACCGGCAGCAATCACATCTGATGACATAAATGGAGGTAACCAGACATTTGAATATGATGGTTATGGCAAGATTACAGGGTGGATTCTGAATTACAAGGAAAATGAAGGCGTTATCGTTCGATATTCTTATCCAAACGGTAATACAATCAAGATAGAGTCGGAAGAAGTATTCTTCGATACTCGAACATATTGGGAGGAAACCATTCAGCTTTTGAATGGCAGAGCCTCAAAATCAGAGGGCACCTTTCTTCGTAAACAAGATGACGTCACTCTAATTCAAAAAACTTATCGGCTTGAATTCGCTTACACTCCTGACAATCATCTTAATATCGTTAAACATTCAGAGATTATGGGAGTCGGCGAAAATGTTACTGCTAACGACTGGGAAAAATCGTGGAATTGGGAAAACTATCTTATTTGGGAAAACGGCAATCTAAAAGAATACGAAGATTTTTACGGAAAATCAATCGTTAATACAACAACAAAATATGAATATTCGACATATGCCGTTGCATATCCCGTAATCATTCCTGTCGTAATCAACTCCTGGCATCATAGTCCATTATTTATGCAAGGAGTATTTGGGTTAAATTCAAATAATCTATTGAAATCCTCATCTATTTTTGATAAAGACGGTAATTTGGATTTAACTCGCCATTATATTTACGAATTTAATGATGAGGATTTAATAGACCAATATATAGAAACCATATCATATAATACAGCCTTCTCTAATTCCATTTCTTATAAAGTAAACTGGACTGATAAGTAAGGCGTTTGTAGTTTATGTATAGTAGGCTTTACTGCACTTTCGCAATATGGTAAATCATATTGTTTCATTTATAGGTTTAAACTGTTCCCCTATTGTACCATAGGGCTGTAACAGCCTCTTTTTATGGCTTGAAAATACTTGGAATCCAATTATTCGGATATGGGGATGTTGCTTTGGTAGGCTTCT
>CAJUKP010000040.1 GCA_910587165.1 uncultured Duncaniella sp. | reverse complement strand
CAGCTATGCTCCCTCTTTTCATGACAGAATCCACCTCATGAGATTGGACTCTGGTATTCACATTTGTTTTTAAACAACCTCTAAGAAAAAGAATCATGAGATTTCCCATTCTCACTCCCGAAGAGGCAGCCGACCTTTTCTACAACGACTGCAATTGCGGATTTTCCGGCTTCACAGCACCCGGTGCGCCCAAAGTAGTGACCCAGGCCATCGCCGCCAAAGCCGAGCGTCTCCATGAACAGGGAGAGCCGTTCAAGATCAACATCATCACCGGAGCCTCCACTTCGGACAAATGTGACGGTATGCTCGCACGTGCGAATGCCATCGGCCGACGCACACCCTACCAGAACCACCCCGATCTGCGCAAGCGCATCAACTCGCACGATGCCCACTATTACGACCTGCATCTTTCAGAGACCGCCCAGAAGCTCCGCTACGGATTCCTCGGCGACCTCGACCTCGCCATCATCGAGGTGAGTGATATCCAGGACGACGGCACCTGCGTGGTCGGCACAGGAGTGGGCAATGTCCCCACCATAGCCCAATATGCCAAGCGCATAGTGATCGAACTCAACGAGAAACTGCGCCATGCCCTCTACGGCCTGCATGACATCTACCTCCCCCTCGATCCCCCCAACCGTCGTGAGATACCCATCTTCAAGGCCTCCGACCGCATCGGCTCTCCCGTGCTCAAACTCGATCCCGAGAAGATCGTCGGTGTCGTGATGAGCGACAGCTACGAGGGCGTGAAGCCATTCACTCCGCTCGACGAGACCACCCAGATGATCGGTGCCAACGTGTGCCGCTTCCTCATCGGCGAGATGAATGCCGGACGTATCCCCTCGTCGTTCCTCCCCATCCAGTCGGGAGTGGGCAACGTGGCCAATGCCGTGCTTTATGGCCTGGCTGACGCCAAGGAGATCCCCCCGTTTGAAATGTACACCGAAGTGATACAGGATGCCGTGATCGACCTCATGAAGAAGGGCCGTTGCAAATTCGGCTCAACAAGCTCGCTCACAGTGAGCAACGAGGTGGAGGAAGAGGTGATCTCAAACATCGACTTCTTCAAGGAGCATCTGGTGATCCGTCCTGTCGAGATCTCCAATAACCCCGAGGTGATACGCCGACTCGGAGTGATAGCCATGAACACAGCTCTCGAGGCTGACATCTTCGGCAACATCAACTCCACCCATGTCACAGGCACACGAATGATGAACGGCATCGGCGGTTCTGGCGACTTCACCCGCAACGCTTACGTGTCAATCTTCTCCTGCCCCTCCATCACCAAGGAAGGCAAGATCTCCAACATTGTCCCCATGGTGTCGCACGTCGACCACACCGAACACTCGGTTGATGTGATCGTGACAGACCAGGGCATCGCCGACCTCCGCGGCCTTGATCCCGTGCAGCGCGCCCATGTCATCATTGACAATTGCGCCCATCCCATGTACCGCGAACTTCTCCGCGACTACCTCAAGCTCTCTACCCGCGGAGGACAGACTCCCCACACTCTCGAGGCTTCACTCGCATTCCACACCGAGTTCCTCTCGTCCGGAGATATGCGCAATGTGAATTGGGGAAAGTTCATTTCATAAGACACGCCACCTATAATATATAGACGCAAACAACAACAGATCGCCCGGCTTGATTCCGCCGGGCGATCTGTTGTTTGTGTCAGAGTTGCCGATCAGGAAAAGGATACAGATGGACATAAGGTCAGAAGGAACAAAAAAATTTTTTCAGATTCATCAGACTGGATGAAAATTAAAAAAATCTGTTCCTTCTGACCTTATGTCCATCTGTATCCTTTTCCTGAGCGGTAACTTACGGGGTGTAGCGTGAATTACTGAGGGCGTCCTCCGAATTATAGAACTCAGGCGAGAGAAGCGTGTCAAGCGGAAGACGTGAATGCTTGTCAAGATATGAACGCACCAGCCTGTGGCCGACAAACCGTCCTGCCGCACCCGGCGCCTCGGGATGGAGCGATGATGTCACCGGGCCGGGAAACACAAGAGCCCGGGAATCGTCAGGATTGCCCGAGAACAGGATGCGCCTCTCTATCAGGGCATTCCACATATCGCTCTCATTATCCTCAAGCCATTGCATCTGTTCAGGTGTGTAGCCGAGCACTACGGCCTCATCCTCGCCGGTCAGCTGCATCACAGCCTCGGCCACCGCACCTTCATAAAAAAGCCGCCCGACAGTCCGGCCCCCATATTGGAACGGATATGCCCCACGCACCAGAGCCTCAGCCACATCAGGGATGATACGCGACGGGACTTTGCGGCTTCTTAAATAGTCCGGAAAATATGCGTATGGAGCATACGATGTGCCCAGATAATGGTTGAGACCGATGAAAAGTGTCGAATCAGAGACAAGCACCGACTGATTGAAGGGGGATATGATGGCAAACACATCTCCCACCTTTATGCCCGGAAGCAAGGTAGCAGCCCGCCCGAGCATATCCCCGAGATTGACCTCGAGAGCACCGAGATCGGCGAACGCCGAGTCGACGGCACGGGTGTGGATCGAGATGGAAGGCATGGCGGCATACCGGATGGCAGACGAATCGTCAAACTCGCCGTAGCCGGAGATTCTGAACAGAAGCGCGGCTCCTCCGCGCATCACGCTGTCGGTTACCGGATCTCCGCTGATGAGCGCGCGATCAAGTCTCCTGATCTCTTTGGGCCCGGCCGTCTCCCCGCCGCCACACGACAAGAGGAGCAGCAGAGCCATGCAAATTGGAATGATGCTGATTTTTCGCATTTCTGGGTGTTTAATTTTCCCAAAAGTAGACAAATTTCAGCAAATAAGCCAAAAAATTTCCTCAGACGGTCACTTTTCAACATTCTTTTGCTAATTTTGCATTTCGATTGCAATCACATACACTCATGTCAAAATACCTTTTCCGGTTCATCATAGCCATCGCTCTGTCGCTGTCGGCCATCACTGAGGTTTCGGCAGCCGATGATTTCGTGGTGGTAATCGACCCAGGACATGGAGGCAAGGATGCCGGAGCGCTGGGACAGCGCACTAACGAGAAAAGCGTGAATCTACTTGTGGCCCAGAAGCTTGCCAAGCTGCTGCGCAATAATATGGACAATGTGAAGGTTCACCTCACCCGCGAGGGAGACAGGTTTGTAGCCCTGCAGCAGAGAGCGGACTTCGCCAACAGCAAGCACGCCGACATTTTCGTATCCATCCACGCCAACTCCGTGGGGGCCAAGTCACCGAACCGCACCAAAGTCAACGGAGCGGCGGTCTACACCCTCGGTCTTGACCGCACGGACACCAATCTCTCTGTGGCCATGCGTGAAAATGAGGTGATGAAGATGGAGGATGACTACACGACCACCTACGAAGGATTCGACCCGTCATCGACCGAAAGCTACATCGTGTTCGAAATGATGCAGCACAAGAATATGGATCAGAGCATCGCATTGGCCGAGGCCGTCCAGAACCAGCTCGTGCGTCATGCCGGACGCAAGAACAACGGCGTCCGCCAGGCTCCGTTCTGGGTGCTCGTGCGCACAAGTATGCCGGCCATTCTGGTGGAGCTCGACTTCATCTGCAACCCTACCATGGAGAAATTCATGGCCTCGGAAAGCGGAAGCTCCCGTCTGGCACAGGCAATTTACAACGGCATCGAGCGCTACCGCGGACAAGGCGCCAAAGCGAAAAAGCCATCCGGGCGCAAGCCATCCCGGACAGACAAGACCGAGACCACAGACAGTAAAGCCGGCACTGCCACCGCCGCTTCAGCCACGGAACAGACCTCGGGCGAGGTGATTTATAAAATCCAGTTCCTAACCAATCCGACCAAAATATCACGCGGCAGTTCAAAGTTCAAAGGGCTCACGCCTGTTGACAGCTACCGTGATGGCGGTGTCTATAAGTTCACCTACGGCTCCTACCGTTCCATGGCTGAGGCCAACAAGGATCTGCCCAAAGTAAAAAAGAAATTCAAGGATGCCTTCGTGATAAAAACCCGCGACGGCAAACGCATAAAATAACCGACCAAATTCCCATACCGGACAGAAATATGAAATCAGAATACGCTAAAGAAATCAAAATAGGTATCGCCGTGCTCGTGGCTCTCGTGGCTCTCATATTCGGCATCAACTACCTCAAGGGGGTCAATCTATTCAAAGCCTCCAACTATTATTATGTCTCATACACCAACGTCACAGGTCTCGCCCAGTCGGCACCCGTGACACTCAACGGCTATAAAGTGGGACTCGTGCGTGGCATCGAGTATGAATATGACAACCCCGGCCACGTTCTCGTCGAGCTCAGCCTTGACCGTCAGCTCCGCATCCCCCAGGGTTCGAAAGCCGAGATTGTCACCGATATGCTTGGCACCTCCACAGTGGACCTCAAGCTTGCCGGCGGACAGACATTCTGTGAGGTGGGTTCCAGACTCGAAGGTGTGGAAGGATCCGGACTGATGGATCAGGTGAACTCCGAACTCATGCCCACCGCCATCAAGATCATGCCCCATATTGACTCCCTCATAGTATCGCTGACAAAGATAGCCGCCGATCCGGCTCTCCTCTCCTCGGTGCAGCGCATGGATGTGATCATGGCTAACCTCGAGACCACTACCATAAACCTCAACCGTGCGATGGCATCTGTGCCTGCACTCGTCGGCAACGCCAACGCCACTTTGGCCAATGTCAAGCAGATGAGCGAGGATCTCACCAAGGTTTCGGCAGCGCTTGCCGTGATTTCCGAGGATCTCAAGAATATGCCTCTCGACTCAACGATGGAGAATATCAACAACATCACGGCAAATCTCGACCGCGCCACCGAGAAGCTCAACTCCACCAACTCCTCGCTGGGCCTTCTGCTCAACGATCCAGGGCTTTACAACAATCTCAACTCATCGGCCGCCCACGTCGACAGCATACTCATCGACCTGAAGAAGCAGCCGAAACGCTACATCCCGAGTATCAAGATTTTTTAAACGACCTCTTAGACAATAATACCACTCATATATGCTCACTGCAAAGGAAATACGCGAGTCTTTCAAGGAATTTTTCCGTTCAAAGGGGCACCATATCGTCCCCTCCGCACCCATGGTGATCAAGGATGATCCCACCCTTATGTTCACCAATGCCGGCATGAACCAGTTCAAGGACATCATTCTCGGCAACAAAGCCGCCAAGTATCAGCGCGTGGCCGACTCTCAGAAGTGTCTGAGGGTATCCGGCAAACACAACGATCTCGAAGAGGTCGGCATGGACACATACCACCACACCATGTTCGAGATGCTCGGCAACTGGAGCTTCGGCGACTACTTCAAGAAAGAAGCCATCGACTGGGCCTGGGAATATCTTGTTGACGTGCTGGGCCTCGACCCCGACCGTCTGTATGCCACCGTGTTCGAAGGCGCACCCGACGAAAACCTCAGCCGCGACGACGAGGCCGCATCCTATTGGGAGAAGCACCTCCCCGCCTCCCACATAATCAACGGCAACAAACACGACAACTTCTGGGAAATGGGCGACACCGGACCCTGCGGTCCCTGTTCGGAGATACACATCGACCTCCGCACACCCGAGGAGCGCGCTGAAATTGACGGCGCGTCGCTTGTCAACCACGACAATCCGCTCGTGATCGAGATCTGGAACCTCGTGTTCATGCAGTTCAACCGCAAGGCCGACGGCTCGCTCGAACCGCTCCCTGCAAAGGTGATCGACACCGGCATGGGCTTCGAGCGTCTCTGCATGGCACTGCAAGGCAAGAAATCCAACTACGACACCGACGTCTTCACACCCCTCATCGACACCATAGCCCGTCTCTCGGGCAAAAAATATGGCGAGGATAAGATGACCGACGTGGCCATGCGTGTCATCGCCGACCATGTCCGCACCATCTCCTTCTCCATCGCCGATTCCCAGCTCCCCGGCAATGCCAAGGCCGGATATGTGATCCGCCGCATCCTGCGCCGCGCCGTGCGTTATGCCTACACATTCCTCGATCAGAAGCAGGCGTTCATGTACAAGCTTGTCAATACCCTCATCGACTCGATGGGTGAGGCCTATCCAGAGATAGCCGCCCAGCGCGAGCTCATCATGAAGGTGATCAAGGAGGAAGAGGATTCATTCCTCCGCACACTCGACAAGGGTATGTCCATACTTGACGCCGCCATCTCCGCCGCCCGCAAGGAGGGCAAAAACGAGATCTCGGGCAAGGACGCATTCGTGCTCTATGATACCTACGGATTCCCCCTCGACCTCACCGAGCTTATCCTCAAGGAAAACGGCATGACTCTCGACAAAGAGGAATTCGACAGCGAGATGGAAGCGCAGAAAACCCGCGCCCGCAATGCCGCCGCCGTAGAGGCCACCGACTGGGTGACTCTCCGCGAGGGCGAGACCGAATTCGTCGGCTACGACTCCACATCATGCCCCACACAGATACTACGCTACCGCCGCGTGAAGCAGAAAGGCAAGGAATATTATCAGGTGGTGCTGACCACAACTCCCTTCTATGCCGAGATGGGCGGCCAGGTCGGCGACAGCGGCTGGCTCGTGAACGGCGATGAAAAGATAGAGATCTATGACACCAAGCGTGAGAACGGCCAGGCCGTGCATCTCACCCATACCCTTCCGTCTGACCCGACCGTGACATTCGAGGCCGTCATCAACGAAAAAGCCCGCCGCGCCACCGAATGCAACCACACAGCCACCCACCTTCTCCACGCCGCGCTCCGCGAGGTGCTCGGAAGCCATGTGGAACAGAGAGGTTCGTTTGTCTCACCCAATGTGCTCCGCTTCGACTTCAGCCACTTCCAGAAAGTGACACCCGAAGAGCTCCGCAAGGTCGAGCACATCGCCAACGCTAACGTGCGCAAGGCCATACCTCTTGACGAGCACCGCTGTGTGCCCATCGCCGAGGCCCGCGAGATGGGTGCGATGGCACTCTTCGGCGAGAAATACGGCGAGGAGGTGCGTGTGATCCGCTACGGCGACTCAGTAGAGCTTTGCGGTGGCACCCACGTGCCCAACACCGGCAACATCGGCTCCATCCGCATCGTATCGGAGAGCAGTATCGCCGCCGGCATCCGCCGCATCGAGGCCATCACAGCCGAGACCGCCGAGAATGCCGTGGATCAGCTCACCGACACGCTCCGTTCCGTGAGCGAGATGTTCAACAACGCTCCCGATGTGCTTCAGGCTCTCAAAAAGTCGATAGAAGAAAATGCAGAGCTGCGCAAACAGGCCGAGGAATACTTCAACGAACGTGTGCGCAACGTGGCACGCGAGGTGCTCGAGCACTCCGAGTCAGTCAACGGCATCACCCTCGCCTCGCTGGCCGGTCCGAGAATACCCGATCTGGTGAAGAACGTAGCCTTCCAGGTGCGTCAGCTCTCACCCGAGCACACAGCCTTCATCGCAGCCACCTGTGACATGGCCGGAAAACCGCTCCTCACAGTGGCCCTCACCGACGACCTTGTCAAGAACGGACTCAACGCCTCGGCAATCGTGCGTGAGGCAGCCAAGGCCATCAAAGGTGGCGGAGGCGGCCAGCCCGGCTTCGCCCAGGCCGGAGGAAAAGACAAGGACGGCCTGTCATCGGCCCTCGGAATACTCCGTGAAGCAATCAAATAGAAGAATCAACGCTCCAATCAACAGATGATCATGGAAGATAAAACTCCCGCCATAAACCCCGAGGAATCCACCAAGGGTCTCAACTTTGTAGAAGAATCAGTTCTCAAAGACCTTCAGGCCGGCAAAAACGGCGGAAGGCTCAACACACGTTTCCCGCCGGAGCCTAACGGATACCTGCATATCGGCCACGCAAAGGCCATCTGCATGGATTTTGGTATAGCCGAGAAGTTCGGAGGCACCTGCAATCTCCGCTTCGACGACACCAACCCCGTGAAGGAGGATGTGGAATACGTCGACTCTATACGCGAAGACATCAAATGGCTCGGTTTCGACTGGGGCGACCGCGAATACTACGCCTCAGACTACTTCCCTCAGCTCTTTGATCTTGCGGTCCGTCTAATCAAGGAAGGCAAGGCATACGTGGACGATCAGAGTTCGGAGGAGATAGCCGCCCAGAAAGGCACTCCCACACAGCCCGGCACCGAGAGCCCCTATCGCAACCGTTCGGTGGAGGAGAATCTCGACCTGTTCATGCGCATGAACGCGGGCGAATTTGACGAGGGAAGCCGTGTGCTCCGTGCCAAGATCGACATGGCCAATCCCAATATGCACTTCCGCGATCCCATCATGTACCGCATCATAAAGACACCCCACCACCGCACCGGCACCACATGGAAAGTATATCCCATGTATGACTTCGCCCATGGCCAGAGCGACTACTTCGAGGGTGTCACCCACTCGATCTGTACACTTGAGTTCGTGGTGCATCGTCCGCTTTACGAATACTTCGTCAAGGAGCTGGCCGACGACAGCTATTGCCCGCGCCAGATCGAATTCAACCGCCTCAACCTCACCTACACAGTGATGTCGAAGCGCAAGCTGCTGCAGCTTGTCAAGGAGGGACTCGTGGCAGGATGGGATGATCCCCGTATGCCGACCATCTCCGGTCTGCGCCGCCGCGGTTTCACTCCCCGGGCCATACGTAACTTCATCGACACTATCGGCTACACCAAATATGAAGCGCTCAACTCCATCTCGTTGCTCGAGCACGCCGTGCGCGACGATCTCAACAAGGTGGCCACGAGAGGAATGGCTGTGATCAACCCCGTCAAGGTGGTGATCACCAACTATCCCGAGGGACAGACCGAGATGGTGGAGATGGAAAACAATCCCGAGGCTCCCGAGACAGGTACCCACAAGATGCCGTTCTCACGCGAGATCTTCATCGAGCGCGACGATTTCATGGAGAATCCCCCCAAGAAATTCTTCCGTCTCGCTCCCGGCGGAGAGGTGCGCCTCAAGGGTGCATACATCATCAAGTGTGAGGAAGTGGTCAAGGACGCCGAAGGAAACATCACCGAGCTGCGCTGCACCTACGATCCCGACACCCGCAGCGGTCTGCCCGGAAGCGCCCGCAAGGTGAAAGGCACCCTGCACTGGGTGGATGCATCAAAGGCAGTCAACGCCACCGCCCGCATCTACGACCGACTCTTCAGCGTGGAGAATCCTGCCGCCGAGACCGACCGCGACTTCCGCGAGATGCTCAACCCCGACTCACTCAAAGTGATCGAGGGAATCAAGGTCGAGCCATATCTCCTCGAGATTGCCAAGCCCGGTGTGCCCCTGCAGTTCCAGCGCATCGGATACTTCACACTCGATCCCGATTCGACCCCGGAGGCACCGGTGTTCAACCGCACCATCGCCCTCAAGGATTCATGGGAGAAAGAAGCCCGTAAAGGCTGACAGTTTCCCCCTCCTGCATCCTCCGCACTCCCAAACATCCCCCCATTTTACCCCACTGAAACCGAATGGACAACAACACCCCCGACGATGCACGCCAGAGCCTTTTTGACGAGTTTGAGTCCGAGATAGTCAAAGCCGGCAACAGCGAAGCCTTCTTCGATGAGAACGACCTCATCGAGATATTTGACTATGCCTCGGATCTTGACAACTATATCGTCAAGATGGAAGTGCTGCTCTACGGTGCGCGCCACTATCCCGACAGCCAGGCCCTCGCCACCCGCAGGGCTTGGTTCTACTCGTCGTTCGGCGAGATGGAAGCCGCTGCCGAGGTGAACCGCCGGGTGAGTAACGGAGGTGTCCTCAACAAACTGCTCGCCCTCAGAGCCGAGGGTGCGCTCAATACGCCCGAAACACGTGCGCGCCTCGACGAGACTGTCGAGGCCGCCACGGAGTTCGGCGACGAGGATGTGATCCAGCTCGTCGATCTGTGTGCAGAGCTCGGTATGCTCGACTGGGTAGAGGCCAACCGCGGCAAAGTGGAGAGCAAGACCTCCTATCCGCAGACGTTCATCTACGAATATGCCGACCGGGCCGAAGAGGGTGGCGACTACGCCACCGCCGCACGTCTCTTCGAAGAGCTGACGATGATGGAACCGTTCACCCTCGACTTCTGGCTCAGGCTCGCCACAGTGCAGCATAACAAGGAAGATTTCGAGGCCGCGCTAAGTTCAGCGGACTTCGCCCTCGCCATCGACCCTGACTCTACCGAAGGCCTGAGGGTCAAAGCCTCCTCATTGTTCAGGCTCAACAGGGAGGTTCCGTATGTGATCTCCACATTCCGCAATCTCGTCGCCCGTCCCGATGCCAGCGAGCAGGATATCATCTATCTCTCCTACGCCCTCTGCTCCACCAACGACGAGAAAGGAGCCGTGGAGGAGATAATCCGCTACATATCCTCCCACAGTTTCAGCCGCAACATCATCGACTGTCTGATTTCCATCGACATCAAGGCCGGTGAGAAATTCCTCAGAGACCACTACGCTGACATTCCCGAGGTATCATTCGCCGACTGGGCCACCGAACACATAAGGATGGGCAACTTCGAGATAGCTGCCGCCATACTCGTCGTGGCCTCACAGCACGACACATCACATGAACTCATCCCCAAAGTGATGGAGGCCTGCTATCTGGCCGGACGCTACAAGGAGGCGGAGAATATCTACGACAACTGTGTCTCCACACGTGTGGACATCTGGCCACACCACCCCTCGGTGGCCATCCCCTACGTGATGAGTCTCGTCAGACTCGGCGAGAGACAGAAAGCTCTTGACAGCTGCAACCATATTCTCGAAAGCTTCATGCGCTTCGATTCGAAATACGATCTCTGGAAAGGCACGGTCTCACCCATCACCTTCATCTGCCAGAACATAGGCTATCAGGCCGCGTTGCGCAGCATCATCCTCGGGCTCCAGTCCGATCCCGCCATACCGGCCGACGATTTCGATCCCTTCAGAGTGTGACCGCCCCATACCCGGCATCAGCTCCACCCTCCCCCTGCTCCTCACCTCTTCTTTCCGATCTTTCCAATCTTATATCATACTTATTTTAAATCAATCCGAATGAAACTCTACAATGTCCTCATCTGGGTAGCAGCCGTCGCCTCGGCTCACATAGCATACGCCCAGACTGTCACGACAGAGCCGGCCATTCTGACGGCTTCCGACAATTCAGTCACCGTAACCTTTCATGCCGACGGCGGCAACAGAGCCCTTTACGGAAGTAACGGCGATGTCTATGCCCACACCGGTGTGATCACATCGCAAAGCACAGGAATCTCCGACTGGAAGTATGCACCCACATGGGGCGTCAACTCTGATAAGTATAAGATGACGGCCTCCGGTCCGGACACATGGACACTGAAGATAGACAACATACGCGATTTCTACGGAATCACCGATTCCTCCGAGGAGATCAGGGAACTTGCATTCGTGTTCCGCAACTCTGACGGAAGCGTATCTGCAAAGAGCGCAACCGGAAGCGACGTGATGGTCCACATCTTCCCGTCAGGGTGTCCCCGGTCCAAAGCCGCCGACTATCCGGGCGGCATCCCGAAAATGGGAACCGTCGAGAATGCCGATGGCAGTGTCACATTCTGTCTCGGAGCTCCCGGCAAGGACAACGTGGCCATGTCCGCCTCCTGGAACGGATATGCTCCCGGCGCGAACGATGTCATGAACTATCAGGACTACAACGGATTTCGTTATTTCTGGACCACAGTGTCAGGTCTTGAGAAAGGTAATGACCACATATATTATTACATAGTCGATGGAGCCACCCAGACGGGCGACCCTTACGCGCATCTGGTGCTTGATCCCTGGAATGACACCTACATTTCACCCGAGGTCTATCCCGATATGCCCGCCTACCCCTCGGCACACATCGGCAACGTGGCCGTGGCTGTCTACAACTCTGACCACAGCGGCTATGAGTGGAAAGTGCCCGACTTCAAGGGTGCCGCACAGAACGATCTGATCATCTACGAACTGCTGTTCCGCGACTTCACCGGTTCCGAAGGCCGCGCGCTCGGCAACGGTACAGTCAAAAGCGCCATGGAGAAACTTGACTATCTCAAGGAGCTCGGGGTCAACGCAATTGAGCTGCTGCCGATAATGGAGTTCAGCGGCAACAACTCCTGGGGCTACAATCCCAACTTCTACATGGCCCCCGACAAGGCATACGGAACGCCCGATGACTACCGTGCATTCATTGACGGAGCACATGAGCGCGGAATGGCTGTGATACTGGACATCGTCCTCAACCAGTCAGACGGTCTGCACCCCTGGTATGATATGTACACCCGCAACAACACACCGTTCTACAACAGCTCCGCGCCTCACTCCTACAGTGTGCTCAACGACTGGAACCAGGATTGCGCAATGGTGCAGCAGCAATGGCATGATGCGCTGGCCTACTGGATGACCGAATACAACGTCGACGGATTCCGTTTCGACCTCGTGAAAGGCCTCGGTGACAATGACAGCTATGGGACCGCATACGATCCCGCCACCAACACCTGGGGGAATCCGTCAGAGAACAACACCAACCGCTTCAACGCCACCCGTGTGGCCCGCATGAAAGCCCTTCGTGACAAGATGATCGAAATCAAGCCCGACGTCTACTTCATCAACGAGAACCTCGCCTCTGCCGAGGAGGAAAACGATATGGCTCGCGACGGCGAGACCAACTGGGCCAATATCAACTACCAGTCATGCGAATATGTGATGGGCTACCCCTCCAACGCCGACCTCAACCGCTTCTACGCACCCCATGACTCACGTCTGTGGGGATCGACTGTGAGCTATGCAGAAAGCCACGATGAAGAGCGCGTGGCCTACAAAGCCGCCTACTACGGAGCCGAGGGAGTGAAAGGCAACATCGGTGTGATAACAAAACGACTCGGCTCACTGGCCGCACAGATGCTCCTGACCCCAGGAGCCCACATGATATGGCAGTTCGAGGAGCTCGGCAACAGCCAGACCACCAAGAATGACAGCGGCAACGACACCAGCCCCAAAAAAGTCAACTGGAATCTTCTCAAATCAAAGGATCACCTCGGCCTGCACGACACATACGCAGCGCTGTGCGACATACGCACCCGCTACTCCAGTCTGTTCAAGGAGGGAGTGGCCACCACTGTCGATCTGAAGCAGTGGAGCGCCAGATATGTCTCGCTGGCCAACGACAAGACCTCGCTCCACCTTGTGGTGAATCCCTCGGTCAATGCCACAACCACCATACCCATGCCCAAGGATCCAGTGACAGGAGCGACAGTCAATCTCGCCGACGGCAGCTATACCCTGCTCGCCCACGGTTATGACGGTGCCCCCACCCTCTCGGCCGAGGGAGTCACCCTTCCGGCAGGATCGTTTGCCGTCTATGGCGGCGACCCTGACAGCGGCCTGACCGACGTCAGCATCGGCTCCGGAGGATGTTTCGACCCGCAGGCTCCCGTCACCGTGGTCGGTCTGTCCGGAATCACCCTCGGCACCTACCCCTCGCTCGACGAAGCGGGACTTATGCCCGGCATCTACATTGTCCGTCAGGGAAGCCTGTCGGTGAAATATGTAGTGCGTTGATCTACGATTTGTCAATTTGCACATTTTTTGTTAATTTTGCGACTTGAATAGGAATGTTGTGTCCCCGCGACACAACATTCCCTTGCACTACACGTTGTAAATATTAACAAAATCAGATAATTACAAACTACAATGAACATTACCAAGGAAGAACTCTCTCCCGTTGAGCTCCGTCTTAGCGTAGCCATCAATGAGAGCGACTATAAGGACGATGTCACCAAGAAAATCAAGGAAATCGGCCGCACACACGTGATCCCCGGCTTCCGCAAGGGCCATGTACCCTTCGGCGAGCTCAAGCGCCGCTTCGGCAAGCACGTGACCAGCGATGTGATCAACGACACCGTCTACCGTGCCGTGATCGACTACATCACAGAGAACAACCTCCGCGTCATGGGTCATCCCGTACCCGTGGAAGTGAAGGAAGTGCTCGAGGATGGCGATCAGGAGTTCAAATATGATCTCGCCCTCATCCCCCAGCTCGACATCAAGCCCACCGCCGATGACCACTATCCCTTCTATGAGATCGAGGTGACCGAGGAGATGATCGACGAGCAGGACAAGAATATGCGCAAGCGTTTCGGCACCCAGAAGCCCGGCGAGGAAATGACCGAGGACGGTCTCGTGAAAGGCTCGCTCATGCAGCTCAACGAGGACGGAAGCGTCAACACCAACGAAGGCGCCATCCAGGTGACCGACGGCATCGTGTTCCCCCTCTATTTCAAGGACAAGGAGGAAGCTGCCAAGTTCAACGGCAAGAAGCCCGGCGACAAGGTGGTGTTCAACCCCTGGAAAGCATCTGCCGGCAACCCCGGCGAGCTCGCCTCCATGCTCCATGTCGACAAGGCTATCGCCGGCGACATCAAGAGCGACTTCGAGATGAACATCTCTGAGATCATCGTCAACATCCCCGCCGAACTCAACGACGAATACTACACCACAGTATTCGGTGAGGACAAGGTGCACAACGAGGAGGAATATCGCGCCGCTGTCAAGGACCTCATCTCCAACGAGCTTGCCCAGAACAGCCACATCCTCTTCCGCAACACCTTCGACAAGGCCATGATGGAGAAGTATGCAGGCATGACACTTCCCGCCGAGACCATCAAGAAGCTCTTCTTCGCCGACGCCGAGAACGCCGACGAAGCATTCAAGGCCCAGGAAGCAGGCATCAAGCATGAGATCATCGAGACCAACCTCCTCACCGCACTCGACATCAAGGTGACCGACGAGGAGATTCTCGAGACCGCCAAGATGCTCACCGCCCGCCAGTTCGCCCAGTACGGTATGGCCGGTATCGACGACGAGATCATCACCCGCTATGCCAAGGAGCAGCTCGAGAAGGCCGAGGTACGCAACCAGATCGCACAGAACGTGCTCGCATCCAAGCTCTATGAGGCCATCGAGAACACTGTCACTCTCGACAAAGAGACTGTCTCGCTGGACAAGTTCAAGGAAATCGCCCAGAATATCTAACGTAGAATAACCTCTGAAAGGGACGCACCCACGGGCTTTCCCGCCGAGTGCGTCCCCATTTTTTTAACCCCGTTTCCCAACAATCACGACAATGATCACACAGGAACAGCTAAAAGAGACTTTTGAACGCAAGCTCGCGTTGAGGAGGTATCTTT
>CAJUKP010000039.1 GCA_910587165.1 uncultured Duncaniella sp. | reverse complement strand
CATAGTCGTCAGGTTGTCTCACGGTGGTCATCTCATACTCCGGTCCGAGTATGTCCCTGCTCCAGATTATTTTTTCCTTCATAGATTTGTCAATTGAAACGCTTACATATATATAAAACCTTCATGGCAGGAAAAGTTCTCGGATGAGGGGAAAGAGGGGGAGTATTGTGAAGTACGGAATTTTTCGGGTTAAAACTTTTGTATTTCAAAATTTGTTGCTAATTTTGCAAGGAGAAAACAACGGGTATGCATATAATCTCACATAGAAAGCTGAAGGAATTCTATGAAACTCCGGGAAGAGAAGATTCAAAGACGGCATTGGAGCGCTGGTACAACACCGCCATCAATGCCGATTGGCATAACTTATCGGAAATCAAAGATGACTTCCCTGCCACTGATTATGTCGGCAATCAACATTATGTCTTTGACATCAGAGGGAATAAATACAGGCTTGTCGTCGTGATCAAATTCACAATAAGCAGAATTTTCATCCGCTTCGTGGGGACACACACAGAATATGACAAAATTGATTGTTCAACCATCTAAGAAGAATATGGAAATCTCAAAAGAACAATATGAATACGCTCTCAACCGAATCGAGGAACTGCTGCCACTGGTAACAGACGAGACTCCCGCACACGATAAAAGTGCGGTGGAGCTTGCCATTGTCTCGGATGTGGTTGAGGAATACGAGAAGGTACATTATCCAATCTCCAAACCGACGATCGGGGAGTTGATCAGTCTGTCCATCGAGGAGAGAGGTATGACTCAGAAGCAACTGGCCTCCGAGATAGGGGTAAGCCCGTCAAGAGTCAGCGACTATATTTCGGGACGTTCGGAGCCAACGCTCCGGATAGCACGGGCTATATGCACTGTATTGGGAATCGCTCCCGCCGCGATGCTCGGAATGTGAACTGCGACACAAAAACACCCGGAGGTTGTTTGACAATGTTTGACAAACAACCTCCGGGTGTTTTTGGTTATGTGCGTGGATTTTGTTACTTTTGTGTCTTGATTTTTACAGAAGAATGGACAAGGATATATCACTTGACGGCCAGAAGCTTCACTATACCGATTCGGGGAGGGGGGCTCATACCCTGATCCTGATGCACGGGTGGGGGTGTGACCATACGACGCTCGCCTCGGTGGAGAGGGTGGCCCTTGCGTGTGACTACCGTGTGATCAATGTTGATTTTCCCGGTTTCGGCGGTTCACCCGAGCCGGCGGAGGTGTGGGGTGTTGAGCGCTACACGCAGTTGATGGAGAAATTCGTCGACGCGCTGTCGCTCACCGACTATTCGCTGCTGGGCCATTCGTTCGGTGGGCGTGTGGGGATCCTGTTCTCATCGCGCCATCCGGAGGTGAGGAAGCTTGTGCTCGTCGATGCCGCCGGAATCAAGCCGCGGCGGTCGCTGAAGTATTATCTGAAGGTTTATTCCTTCAAGCTGAGCAAGAGGCTGATGTATCTCCGCTACGGACGAGAGGAGGCGGAGCGCCGCCTGGATGTGAAGCGCGCGAAGGCGGGGTCAAGCGACTATGCGAGTGCTTCGCCTATGATGAGGCGCATACTCTCGAAGTGTGTCAACGAGGATCTGACCTCTGTGCTCAAGGATATCAAGGCCCCGACTCTTCTGATATGGGGTGAGAATGACACTGCCACTCCGCTTGCCGATGCCCGCAAGATGGAGGCTCTGATTCCGGATGCCGGGCTTGTGAGCTTCGCGGGTTGTGGCCATTACAGTTTCCTGGATAATCCACAGGGCTTCGCCGCTGTGCTCACAAGTTTTCTAAAAGCCTGATAATATGTTAGTATTCAGCATTGTCGCTACAATCATAGCTTTCATCGGAGTGGTGGTTGAGTTTCGTCGTGATCTGATGATGCTCCAGCAGAATTCCTACCGCAATGACCGTTACAACCGTTGGCTCGGCCAGTCGCAGGACACGACGTCGACCATGCGCCTCGTGTCAGGTGCCGCTGTTCTTGCGTCGCTTGGCACACTGTCGGTTCCGCTCGTGTCGGTCAATCTTGTCGCTATCGTGTCGATAGTCAATATCTTCATTCTCCTGGACCGCAAGTATAAGAAGCCGCTCGTGATGACGAAGCGGGCGCGCCGCCTGCTCGGGGTGATGGTCTTTCTCGCGCTTGCAGTTGTCGGGGGGTCGATGGCCATGGCTCTCGCGGGGCTTTTCGCTGTGACATATATCCCGGCGGTGGCTCTCGGAGTGTTCTGTTTCTCGCATCTGTTCGTGCTGGCGGCCAACTGGCTTCTGCAGCCTGTGGAGAAGCATATCAACCGCGGATTCTACAAGGATGCGGAGCGGATACTGGCCTCGATGCCTGACCTGAGGGTGATAGGTGTGACGGGCAGCTATGGCAAGACGAGCACGAAGCATTATCTGAACCGGATATTGTCGGAGCATTTCGATGTGATGATGACCCCCGGGAGTTTCAACACCACCATGGGTGTGATCCGCACCGTGAGGGAATATCTCAAGCCTTACAATGAGGTGTTCATAGTCGAGATGGGTGCGAAGCAACCGGGCGACATAAAGGAGATATGCGATCTCGTGCATCCGTCGGTGGGGATAGTCACCGCCGTGGGTGAGCAGCATCTGGAGTCGTTCAAGACGATCGAGAATGTGCAGCGGACCAAGTTCGAGCTTATCGACTCGCTTCCGGCTGACGGTCTTGCCGTGATCAACGATGATTTTCCCTTCGTGGCCAACCGTAAGGTGGATGGGGTGGAATGTGTGCGTTATGCTGTGAGCAATCCGGGTAACGCCTCGTATACCGGCAGCGAGATCACATATACCCCGCAGGGGACGGAATTCACTCTCACCGGACCTGACGGGGAGCGGCACAAGTTCGCCACCCGTCTGGTGGGGGAATGCAATGTGTCGAATCTCATAGCGGCGATCATCGTTGCGCTCTATCTCAAGGTGCCGGTGGACAAGATACGCTATGCCGTTGGACAGATAGAGCAGGTGGAGCACCGCCTGAACATGAAACGCACCCCCGGAGGTGTGACCATAATCGACGATGCTTTCAACTCGAATCCGACAGGGTCGAAGATGGCGCTCGATGTGCTTGCCATGATGCGTCCCGGCAAGAGGATAGTTGTGACACCCGGCATGATCGAGCTTGGTGAGCGGCAGGAGGAACTCAACAGGGAGTTCGGCCGCAAGATAGCGGTGTCGGCCGATGTGGCCATAATCGTAGGGCAGTATAACCGCGATGCCATCACGGAAGGGATCGGCAGCGTGGAGGGGGGTGTGGCCAAGGTGCACACCGTGGATACCTTCAAGGATGCCCAGGCCCTCCTCGGGGGGATGCTTGGGAAGGGTGACACCGTGCTCTATGAGAACGATCTGCCTGACACATTCAAATAGAACAAAAACATCAAAGAAATATGAAAACGAATATCGGAGTCTTTTTCGGCGGACGCTCCACCGAGCATGAGATCTCTGTGATCTCAGCCAATCAGGCCATGCACGCCATTGACCGTGACAAATATGATGTCACACCTATATATATAAGCAAGCAGGGAAAGTATTACACGGGTGACGCGCTGTTTGACATAGCCAACTACCGCGATCTGCCGGCGCTGCTCGAGAAGTGCACACAGGTCTATATGGAGCCTTCGTATGGCGACTATAATCTCTACCGTGTGAAGAAGCCTATGTTCGGCTCGGCGGTGCTGACCACTCTTGATGTGGTGATCCCCGTGCTCCACGGGTCGAATGTGGAGGACGGAATCTTCGAGGGTGTGCTCGAGACAATCGGCATACCTTACGCCGGATGCAACACGCTTGCGAGCGCCAACGGAATGGACAAGATCACGATGAAGATGATCCTGCGCGAGTGTGGGGTGCCTGTGATCGACTATGTGTGGTTCACAGACAAGGAGTGGTTCAAGAAGCGTGATGAGATCATAGCGAACATAGAGGAGAAGATAGGCTATCCGGTGATAGTGAAGCCTGCCAATCTCGGGTCGAGCGTCGGCATAGGCCGTGCCGCCGACCGCGCCCAGCTTGTGGAGAAAATCGAGGTGGCCGAGAAGTATTCGTCACGTCTGATAGTGGAGCACATGGTGGATAATCTCAAGGAGATCAATTGCTCGGTGCTCGGCGACTGTGACGAGTATGAGAGCTCGGTGCTCGAGGAGCCTATCAAGAGTGCGGAGATTCTCTCGTATGAGGATAAGTATATGGGCGGCACTAAGGGCGCGAAGGGTATGCAGGCGTCGCAGAAGCGTATCCCTGCCGAGCTTCCCGAGGATGTCACCGAGCGTATCCGTTTCCTTGCCGGCGAGACATTCAGAGTGCTCGGATGTCATGGTGTGAGCCGTATCGACTTCATCATCGACGATGACAGCAAGGAGATCTATGTCAATGAGATCAACACTATACCCGGCTCGCTGTCGTTCTATCTGTGGGAGGCCACCGGGCTGTCGTTTGACAAGCTCATGGACCGCCTTGTGCGTCTGGCTCTGAAGCGCAAGCGCGAGCAGGGGCAGAAGACCGTGAGCTATGACCAGAATATCTTCTCGCTCTCAGGTGGCGCGAAGGGTGGAGTGAAAGGGGCGAAGGCTCCCAAACGCTGAGGAAACCGACCATGGGTAATATGCTTTACTGGCTCCTTGCGGCCATAGTGTTCGGGATTGTCTCGGGTGGCCTCTATACATGGATGTCGCCCCGTCGCGAACGCCGTCTGCAGCTCATGCTGAGGAGCATGGCCATCTATACTTTCGTCGGGATGGTGGTGATCTATGTCATCAAACTATTTGTCTGACGAGGGGGGAGATCAGTCGTGGTGATAAGGCTCGCCACGGAGGATGGTCATGGCCCTGTAGATCTGCTCGGTGAAGAAGAGGCGCACCATCTCGTGGGTGAATGTCATGCGTGAGAGCGATAGCTTGGCGTCGGCCCTGGCATAGACCTCCGGTGAAAAGCCGTAGGGGCCGCCCACGACGTAGATGAGTCTCTTGAGGCCACGGACCATGCGCAGGTCAATGTCGGCGGCAAATTCCCTCGAAGTCATCTCGCGTCCTCTCTCGTCGAGAAGCACCATATAGTCACCCGGCTGGAGAGACGCGAGAATCGCGGCCCCTTCGCGCTGTTTCTGCACCTCCTCGGTGAGTGCGCGGGAACTTTTCAGGTCGGGGATCACTGAGATCTCGAAGGGGAGATAGCGGTTGATGCGGCGTTCGTATTCGCCCACTGCCGAAGCAATATAAGGTGTGGAAGTCTTTCCCACTGCTAAAAGAACGATTTTCATAAGATAAAACCAGTTGAGAATATGAAGACAAAAGACGAGTTAATAGACGATCTGCTCACTCTGGCGTTTGCAGAGGATGTGGGTGACGGTGACCACACCACGCTGAGCACCATACCTGACACGGAGATGGGCAAGCAGCATCTCATAGTGAAGGAGGAGGGAATACTTGCGGGTGTGGAGATTGCCCGTAAGGTGTTCGAGAAGTTTGATCCGGAGCTTAAGATGACGGTGTTCATCGGCGACGGTGCGCACGTGAAGCCCGGCGATGTGGCTTTTGAGGTTGAGGGCAAGGTGCGCTCGCTGCTTCAGACCGAGCGCGTGATGCTGAACATCATGCAGCGCATGAGCGGTATAGCCACCCAGACAGCCAAGTATCAGCAGCGTCTCGAGGGTCTGAAGACCAAGGTGCTTGATACGCGCAAGACCACACCCGGAATGCGTATGCTCGAGAAGGAGGCAGTGCGTATAGGCGGCGGATGCAACCACCGCATAGGACTTTTCGATATGATTCTCATCAAGGACAATCATGTGGATTTCGCCGGTGGAATCAAACAGGCAGTCCAGGCAGCGAAGGATTACTGCGCTTCAAAAGGAAAGGATCTGAAGATCGAGGTGGAGGTGCGTGACACCCGTGAGATACTCGAGGCTCTCGAGGCAGGGGTTGACCGTATCATGCTTGATAATTTCACACCCGCGCGCACACGTGAGGCTGTTGAGCTTATCAATGGCCGCACGGAGGTGGAATCGTCAGGAGGAATCACTCTCGACACTCTGCGCGATTATGGCGAATGCGGTGTCGACTTTATCTCGGTGGGCGCGCTGACCCATTCGGTGAAAGGTCTCGACATGAGCTTCAAGGCCATGAAGTAAAGGAAAGATACAAATCAGAGAAATATCAGAGCGTAAGGACACTGTTCATATCTGTCCTTACGCTCTGATTTATTCTTCACAACGCTGTGTCAGCCAAGCATATCCTTGAGTGAGAAACCGTCGAATCCACCGATGGTCCTGTGGGCGATCCGCTCTACTTTCTCACGGGGATTTGTCGTGGCTATCCCTATGACGGTGGCCCCGGAACGGCGTCCGGCCTCGAGACCTTGCATCGAGTCCTCGAACACGAAGCAGTCGGCCGGGTCGCGGCCGATTAGGCGTGCGGCTGTGAGGTAGCCTTCGGGGTCGGGCTTGCTCTTGGTCACCATGCTTCCGGTGACGATGACATCGACCATCTCTTTCAGCTCGGGATGGCGACGGAAGAGGAAGCCCATCTTCACATCGTCGCTGCTTGTGACGATTGCCGAGGGGATGTTGTTGGCTTTCAGTTCATTGAGGAAGTCCATCACGCCCGGATAGACGGGATAGAGCATATTGTCCTCGAAGTGGTGGAGTTCGCTGACTATCCCTTCGCGGTCGGCTTCGGGGAACGACTGGAGAATCTCGCCGAGTGTGGTGCCTTTGATGTCGGCCGAGAAGGATGAGGGGAGACCGTAGCGGTCGCCCATGCCTCCCCAGAAGACAGAGTATTCGCCTTCGCTGTCGACGAGAACTCCGTCAAGGTCGAAGAGAACTCCGGTATTTCTTGTGGTCATGATTTTTGAGAAATTGTATTGATTAAGAGGGTGTTTAATAACAAATGTTAAAACCAGAGTCCAATCACATGAGGTTGTTTACGTCATGTGATTGGATGCTGACGAGGTAACTTCAATAATGCTCATATTATTATAGTTTTAAATAGTGTAAATATTAAAGATATGCTTTGCCTCATGGATGTCTTTTTGGTTAAATTATCCCTAATCCTCGGTCACATAGCTACAGCTATGCTCCCTCTGATTATGAATAATTTACCTCAAAAATACATCCACTCTGGTTTAACATTTGTTATTAAACACCCTCTAAGTGGTTTACATGATACCTCTCTCGCGGAGACGGCACTGCCATGCCCAGGCGGAGCGCATGGTGTCGGCGAGAGATGTGGTGGCTTTCCAACCCAGCACTTCGTTGGCAAAGGCGGGATTGGCCCATACTTTCTCGATATCTCCGGCGCGGCGGCCTACGATCTTGTGAGGCACTTTGACACCGGTGGCTTCCTCGAAAGTGTGGATGAGCTCGAGCACAGAGACACCGTTGCCTGTGCCGAGGTTGAAGATCTCGATCTTCTTGTCGCTGATGTCGTTGAGCATTCTCTCGACGGCGATCACATGGGCCTGGGCGAGATCGACAACGTTGATGTAGTCGCGGATGCAGGATCCGTCGGGGGTATTGTAGTCATCGCCGAACACGCTGAGTTCCTGGCGGATGCCGATGGCGGTCTGAGTGAGGTAGGGTATGAGGTTCTGGGGAACACCGTTGGGGAGCTCGCCGATCTCGGCGCTCGGGTGTGCGCCGACGGGGTTGAAGTAGCGGAGGATGACGCTCTTGAACGGGGCTCCGGCGTTGATGACGTCGGTGATTATCTCTTCGGAGATCTGTTTTGTGTTGCCGTAGGGTGATGTGGCTTTCTTGATGGGTGCGGCTTCGGTGACGGGATTCTCGTCAGGCTCGCCGTAGACGGTGCATGAAGATGAGAATACGATTCCCTTCACTCCGTTGGGCCCCATCAGGTCGAGGAGGTTGAGGAGTGTGTTGAGGTTGTTGCGGTAGTAGAGGATGGGTTTGTGCATTGACTCTCCGACGGCTTTGGATGCGGCGAAGTTGATGATGCCTTTGATGTCGGGGAATGACGCGAAGAGTCTGCGGAGAGTCTCGATGTCGGTGCAGTCGCCTTCCACGAAATCGGGTCGCACGGATGTGATCCGTTCGATGCCGTCGATCACTTCGGCGTTAGAGTTGGAGAGGTTGTCGATGATTACGACGGGGTATCCTGCTTTCTGAAGTTCGACCACGGTGTGGGAGCCGATGTAGCCCGTACCGCCGGTGACGAGTATTCTGTCTTTTTTCATTTGTCTCAGTTATGTTGGGGGTTGTTATGAGTTGCGGCTCATGTCAGTCTCGGGGTGAAAGGTGCCGATGTGACGCTGTTTCTTTTCCTCGAATATCTCGGAGATGGCAAAGAAGATTCCGCTTTCCTCGACGTCGCCGAATTCGTCGTTGATGGCGGTCCCGAACATTTTCATTGTCGGTGAGAGGCTCATGTATGAGTTGACGAGCGGTGGTATGTTGAAACCATGCTCCCTGACGGCGTGATTGAGAATCTTGTAGTCTTCCTTGAATGAGGCGCCGGAGAAGAGGGCGTTCATCCGGGAGGCGTCAATCTGAGTGTCGAGCGCTTTTATGGGGCGGACGAGGCGGTCGGGATCGGGGAAGTGCTTGTGGAGGAAGAAGAGTATCATGTCGCGGCACTCGCGGTTGTAGCCGGGATACATGGTCATCTTTCCGAAGAGGTATTTGATCTGCGGGTATATCACGGTGAGTGCCCCGAGTCCGTCCCAGAGATTGTCGAGCGCGAAAAGCGCTTTCGCGCCCGCGCGTGAGGACTGGTAGTCGAGGCGGACAAATGAGCGTCCGAGCTCGATCGTGGAGGGGAGATAGTGTTCGATGAACTCAGGTGAGAAGTCGAACATGTGGCTTGTGGCTATCCGCGGCCTGTTGTTGCTGTCGAGTCTGATTTCCTCACCGAGAATGAATCTGTAGCCGCCCATAATGATACGTTCGTCGGGATTCCAGACAATCAGCTGGCGGCACGGCGGATCCATGAGGTCGAATTCGTCGATGTCGGCGCTTTTGCCGGTGCCTCCTCCGGCAAAGCGGAATGACTCTTCTCTGAGCCGTCCTATCTCCTGCATGACGGCCGGACATTCCCTGCCGTCAACCACGTAGATCTGGTTGTTGCCTTTGTTGGTGGGACGCAGGAAGCGTGCCGGGGTGAGTTCGGCTTCAATGAGGCGTGGGTCTATCGGGTCGATGATCTGTTGATTCATGGGATGTTACATAAAAAGTCAAGGGCGGAGGCTATAGACAGTTTCTCGCAACTCGTCGGCCTGCCTTTGGGCGTCTCGTCCACCCTTCAGCGATTGCCACCTGACGGGTGAGCCGAGGGTGATGGTGAAAGTCTCTCCCTCCCGCTGGAATATCTCGGCAGGGAGACGGGCCATCTCGATGTTGAATTTCAGACCGAGACTGGTTCTTAGATGTGCAAAATTATAAAAAAACTTGGAATTCTCACCACTAAAATGTAACGGAATTATATCCCGTTGGCACGAAATCGCTTTATTGACCACCATTTTCTGCCATCTCAGGTCGGCAATGGAGCCGTCGGGCTGACGGCGCGATACGAGTCCGGCGGGGAACATGACTATCGGAGCCTGTCCTGCGAAGGCCTGGTCGAGCAGAGCGACGGCATCGCGCGACTGGTCGCCATGCTTGTTGATGCCCAGGAAGATGGACCGCAAGGGCTCGACGAATGTGAGAAGGTCGTTGACCACGAATTTCATTTCGCCGTCGCCAAGGTAGAGCTGTTTGACGGCTGAAGCGAGCACGAGTCCGTCGAGTCCGCCGAGGGGGTGGTTGGAGACGAATATGACCCGGCGCTGCGACGGGTCGAAATCGCCTCTTATGCGGTAGGTTACGGAAAGATCACGTAGGACACCTTCGGCAAAGTCGGCTCCGGAGAGTGAGGCGTTTCCGGCAAGGAGTTCGTTGAGTCTGCCCTGGCAGATGAATTTCTCGAGTCCGCGTATCATGAAGCGGGGGAGTATGCGCCATACCCCCGGGGCTCTGAGCCGGAGCACCTCATCAATGTCAATCTTCATTTTTTTTCTCTTCGATGATGGATGAGAATGCCTGCCAGAGAGTATCGTCGTGTGGGAGCGGGGCTGTGACGTCGATCATTTTGCCTGATACGGGGTGCTGGAAACGGATACGGTGGGCGCGGAGCGATATCGAACCGTCGGGGTTGCTTCGTTTGTCGCCGTATTTGAGGTCACCTTTCACGGGACATCCGATTGATGACAGCTGGAGTCGTATCTGGTGCTTGCGTCCGGTCTCGAGATGCACTTCGAGGAGATGGTAGCGGTCGGAGCTTCCGAGCAGGGAGTAGCTGAGAGCCACTTCCTTGGCACCCTGCTTAGGGGTGGGGGAGAGGTAGCTCTTGTTTGTCCGCTCGACGCTCGACAGGTAGCCTGTGAGCCGTGCGCTGTCCTTGACGGGGCGGTTGCGTGTGATGGCGAGATAGGTTTTCTCCACTTTTCCGAGACGGAACATCTCGTTGAGGCGCGAGAGGGCCTTGGAGGTCTTGGCAAAGACCACGATCCCACCTACCGGGCGGTCAAGACGATGGACGAGCCCGCAGAACACGTTGCCCGGTTTGGAATACTTCTCCTTGATCCAGGCTTTCAGGATGTCGACGAGAGGTGTGTCGCCGGTCTTGTCGCCCTGGACAATCTCTCCCGGGGCTTTGTTGACTATGATAATATGGTTGTCTTCGTAGATTACTTCCATAACGGAGGCAAAGTTAACCATTTCATACGTGTTGTGCAAGAGTTGGAAAATCGGGTCGGCTGTAAAAAGTTACCGTTCAGGACAAGGGTACAGAGGAACAGAAGGACAGAAGAAACAGATTTTTTATTTTTTTTCAGATATTCAGTCTGATGAATCTGAATACAAAGATTTTTTTGTTCCTTTTTATCTTTTGTCCATTTGTATCCTTTTCCTGACCGGTTATTATGACGCTTTCCGGTGACCAGGAAAGGGGTGTGGGATAGCGAGGGGTGTCAGCAGGGCATCGAGGTGACGATGAGCACACGGGAGCCGTCGGCAAGAGTGGCTCCGTGGAGCATCCTGTCGCCACCTTCGCGCACTTTAAGGCGACGGGCAAGCTCGGGTGCCGGGAGGGGGAAATTGCGTGTGGCCACGTTGATGACGGGATATCTTTTGGAGAAGCCTTTGATCACGGCTTTTGAGAATGGCATGACCTCCATTATCTCCATGCGCTCGCCCGGGAAAGTGTCGGTGACGGTATCTGACAGGAAGAGGTGTGTGTTGGGGGCGAGTTTCGGGTATGGGATGTGGCGGAGGGATCCGGCGGAGGCTCCTTTCATCACAGAAGGGTATGGCTCAAGGAGGAGTTGGCCGGGTTGGGGTGTGGCATAGGCGGGAGCTGTCTCTCCGCTCCCGGGGGTGAAGGTGAGCGAGGGATGCCCGATGGTGACACACTCGACAAGGCCGGAGGTGATCTCACTGCCTGTTATCATCACCACTTCCTTGCATTCCTTCGCGGTGCCGATTATGACTATGTGGCAGTGGCTCACGGAGAGCTCGGACGCGACGGCGCTGATGTCGACCATGGGTGACATCTTGATGATGAGCCGACGGCAGCGGCTCAGGAGAATGGATGAGGAACGGGTGATGTCGGGGACGCAATCGGCCAGGGCGAAGTGGCGTCCGGATGAGTCGCGACGCTGCGGGTCGATGAAGATTGCCGCGAAATGACGGGAGGGGTCGGCAGAGAGCCATCCGATGCTGTCGGCATTTATGATACGGATGTCGGTTAGCCCGAGCAGGACTGCATTGTGAGTGGCCTCGCGGGTGGCCGCGGGGTCAATGTCGATTCCGGTGACTATGGCTCCACGGCGGCTCATGGCGAATGCATCGACGCCGAGGCCGAGTGTCATGTCGAGCACGGTCTCGCCCGGCTGTATCATCGAGGCGTGGACCGCGGCGACGGCTTCGGATGTGGACATCTCGGCCAGGGCAGTGGAGGGGAAGCGGAATCCCTCGATGGACAGGAGGTCAGGAAGCTTGCGGGCGCACTTGTGGCGGCACTCGGCCTGGAGAATCTCGTCGAGCTTGGCAGGGTTGCCGTGATATTTCAGTCGAAGTCGGTTGAAGTCCATCAGAAAAGCTTCTTTGGCATGGTGGCCTGGAAGTCTTTAATATAATTAGGTGTGGAGTAGGCGGTGTCGATGAACTGTCGGTCAGCCCATGCTTTCTCGGCGAGAGCTATCATGTCGATGGCCAGCGGGCGGATGTCGGGGATGAATGTGACATTCGGGGCTTTGATGACCTCGCGGGCTTTGTCGCTTCCATCGCCGAAAAGGAGCACAGGACGTCCGGTGGCAATGAGTCCGGAGTAGCTGTCGGCGTCGAGTATGAGCGGTTGCTGCTCCATGAGGGGGAGGAGGGCGAAGTCGTAGGCGGCTGTGTAGACCTCCATACGTCTGGCGTCGACCATCGGGACAAATATCTCGTCGCCTGTCAGGTCGGGGGCCGTGAACATCACCTGGCAGCATAGCAGCTGGAGGGTGTCGATCCCGATCAGGGGCACATCGAGGGCGTAGGCAAGGCCTTTGGCTTCGGAGAGGCCGATGCGCAGACCGGTGTAGCTACCCGGTCCCATCGAGACGGCCACTGCATCGAGCTTCAGCTCTTTCCCGGCCGCGAAGTCGAGACAATATTTAATGTAGTCGCTCAGCAGAGCGGCCTGCGACCGGCTCTCGAGTTCTTCCTGATGCGCGAGCACCATTCCCTCGGCTGTCAGAGCCACAGAACAGGCTGCCGCGGAGGTTTCGATGTTTAATATCACTGCCATAAAACATATATTTGACGGCCACAAAATTAATTAAAAATTTTTTCACCTCCAAGCATCGCGGATGTCGGAATTAAATACTATATTTGCATTGTTAACCACAACAAATCATCCATTCAATCATCAAAAACACTCAATCATGGATATAAACAACATTCTCAATTCACTCGAGGCCAAGCACCCCGGCGAAAAGGAGTACCTTCAGGCAGTGAAAGAAGTCTTGATATGCGTAGAGGATGTCTACAACCAGCACCCTGAGTTTGAGAAGGCGAAGATCATCGAGCGTATGGTCGAGCCCGACCGTATCGTCACATTCCGCGTCACATGGGTTGACGACCGTGGCGAGGTGCAGAACAACATAGGTTACCGCGTGCAATTCAACAATGCCATCGGTCCCTACAAGGGAGGCATCCGTTTCCACGCGTCGGTGAATCTCTCGATACTCAAGTTCCTCGGATTCGAGCAGACGTTCAAGAACGCACTCACCACACTCCCGATGGGAGGCGCCAAGGGTGGCAGCGATTTCTCGCCCCGCGGCAAGAGCGACGCCGAGATCATGCGTTTCTGCCAGGCGTTCATACTCTGCCTGTGGAAGAATCTCGGACCTGACCGCGACGTGCCCGCCGGCGACATCGGTGTAGGCGGCCGCGAGGTAGGATATATGTACGGTATGTACAAGAAACTTGTCAATGAGTGTACAGGCACGTTCACAGGCAAGGGCCTCTCGTTCGGCGGCTCTCTGGTGCGTCCGGAGGCAACCGGATTCGGCGCTCTCTATTTCGTGCAGAGTATGCTTGCCGAGAAGAAGGATTCAATCGAGGGAAAGACCGTTGCGGTGTCAGGTTTCGGCAACGTGGCGTGGGGCGCTACCCTCAAGGCCACACAGCTCGGAGCCAAGGTGGTCACGATCTCCGGTCCTGACGGATATATCTATGATCCGGACGGAATCTCGGGTGAGAAGATCGACTATATGCTCTATCTGCGCGCCACAGGCGAGGATATCGTCGCTCCATACGCCGAGCGTTTCCCCGGATCAACCTTCTATGCAGGACGCAAGCCCTGGGAGCAGAAGGTGGATATAGCTCTTCCATGCGCCACACAGAACGAGGTGGATGGCGAGGATGCCAAGATGCTCGTGGCCAACGGTGTGGAGATCGTTGCCGAGGTTTCGAACATGGGATGTACTCCCGAGGCTATCGACACATTCATCGCCTCGCATACCAACTATGCTCCCGGTAAGGCAGTCAATGCCGGTGGAGTGGCCACTTCGGGTCTCGAGATGAGCCAGAACGCCGAGCATCTCCAGTGGAGTGCCGAGGAGGTGGATAAACGTCTGCATGAGATCATGCGCAATATCCATACCCAGTGTGTCGAGCACGGCACCGAGCCCGACGGATTCATCAACTATATGAAGGGCGCCAACATCGCCGGCTTCATGAAGGTGGCGAATGCCATGATGGGTCAGGGTATAATCTAAGCCAAAGCTATTTCCTAAATGTAATATGTGCTTGTCAATGCCTCCGGATGTGAGGCGTTGACAAGTTTTTTCAGATCATGACGATTCTCTATTTCACTACTACCGGCAATTCACTGGCCTTGGCCAAGAAAATCGGCGGGAAGCTTATGAGCATAGCGCAGCTCCTGAAGCGTCGGGTGTGGCATATATCCGATCCGGAAGGAATAGGTGTGGTGTGTCCGGTATATTTCGGACGCGTTCCGGAGCAGGTGGAGCGGTTTCTCTCGTCGGCGATACTCGACACGCCATACCGGTTTGCGTTGCTGACGTGCGGCTCAACACCGGCGATGGCGGTGAGACGTCTGACAGAGCTGTGTGAGATGGACTATGTGGCGTCTTTGCTGACTGTTGACAATTATTTCCCGATGTTTGATGTGGAGGCGCAGGTGAGGGAGCTTCCGCGCAAGAGGGTGGAGGAGCGGACATCGGCCATAGTTGCCGATGTGGCCGCACGGGTGAGGAGATTGGAATCGCCGACGTTATATGGACGTGTGGCGGGGCTGTATATGCGGCTGTTCCCGAAGCGGGAGGATGCTTATAAGCGGTTTTATGTCTTGCCGGACGTGTGTAACGGGTGCAGGGTGTGTGAGCGTGTGTGTCCGATAGGGAATATCTCATTTGAGTCCGGTCCGGGTCCCACGATAGGGGCGGACTGTCTCACCTGTGGTGGCTGTTACCACAATTGTCCGTCAAAAGCCATCCGTTACCGTGGAGAAAAGAGCAGATACAGCTATAGAAATCCGGCGGTTTCACTTGCTGAGATTATAAACTCTAACAGCCAAACAGGATAATAAACATTCTAAAAGGAATAAAATTTACTTTTTTATTAAAAAATTCACCAAAACATTTGGTGGGTAACGGAAAAGTCCCTACCTTTGCATCGCAATTGAGAGAGACACCTCCTCGAAAGCAAAGAGAAAATAAAAAAACGATGACTCCGTAGCTCAGTTGGTAGAGCAACTGACTCTTAATCAGTGGGTCGAGA
>CAJUKP010000038.1 GCA_910587165.1 uncultured Duncaniella sp. | reverse complement strand
GTAGATAACCGCCCCCTCCACAGCCGGACTTTCAACCTCGAAAGCCCGGCTGTTTCGTTATATACCTCCCAGTATAGTTGCTTTTTTATTGCGGTTAAGAAAATTTATTGTACCTTTGCATTGTAATTGGCTAAATGTACCCTTTTTAGCCCACTTTTAAATTATCACCATCGAAAATTCAGTACATCCGATTTTGTAAATGGAATTAACTGCGTCGCAGCTTGCTGCCATGATAGGCGGTGAGGTCGAGGGTAACGGTGACGTAACCATCGGTACCTTTGCCAAGATTGAGGAGGGCCATCAGGGCGCTCTTTCGTTCCTCGCCAATCCGAAATATACTCACTTCATATATACCACCGGTTCGTCGGTTGTTTTGGTCAGACGTGATTTTGTCCCAGAACAGCCGGTGAAGGCCACTCTCATCAGGGTTGATGATCCGTATGCCACCATAGCCAAGCTTCTTGAGATGGTGCAGGAGATGACAAAGGTGGTGAAGACAGGCATCGAGCAGCCTTGTTTCATTGCCGAGGGTGTGGAGATCCCGGAGGATGCCTACATCGGTGCTTTTGCATATATCGGCGCCGGTGCGGTGATTGGCAAGGGGGCCAAGATATATCCCCAGTCTTATGTCGGCTCGAAATGCCATGTCGGCGAGGATACCATCCTGTATCCCGGTGTGAAAATCTACGATGATTGCCGGGTGGGTAACCGTTGCATCCTTCACTCGGGTGTCGTGATCGGCTCGGACGGTTTCGGCTTCGCCCCTGTTGGTGACGGCTATGAGAAGATACCTCAGACCGGCAATGTGGTTGTGGAGGACGATGTAGAGATCGGTGCCAACACGACTGTCGACCGTGCCATGATGGGTTCGACCCGCATAGGCAAGGGTGTCAAGCTCGACAATCTCATCCAGATAGCCCACAATTGTGTGGTGGGCGACAACACAGTCATGGCCGCGCAGGTCGGTGTGGCCGGCTCTGCCAAGATCGGAAAGCACTGTATGGTGGGAGGCCAGGCAGGATTCGTCGGACACATAAATATCGCCGACGATACCGTGATAGGCGCCCAGAGCGGTGTGACGCGCGAGACGCGGCCCGGCGACCGTGTGATAGGCTCTCCGGCTGTGGATATGGGCGAGTTCGCCCGTTCGCTTGTATATGTCAAGCGCATTCCCAAGATCATGGAACAGATCAAGGACCTTCAGAAGAAAATCAAATAAGCATACCGATATATGAATCAGATAACTCTTAGCGGTGAATTCTCCTTTACCGGAAAGGGACTCCATACCGGCCTTGAAGTGACGGCACGGTTTCTTCCCGCCCCTGAGAATCACGGATATAAAATCAAGAGAGTCGACCTGGCTGACCAGCCTGTGATCGACGCTCTGGCCGAGAATGTCGTGGCCACCAACCGCGGCACGGTGATCGCGAAGGGTGACGCACGTGTGTCGACTATCGAACACGCTCTCGCCGCTCTCTACGCTTCCGGAATAGACAACTGTCTCATCGAGGTGAACGCCCCCGAGCTTCCGATCCTCGACGGCAGCGCCAAGCTTTATTGCGAGGCGATAGCCAAGGTGGGAACCGTGGAGCAGAAGGCCGACAAGGATTTCTATTATGTGAAGCAGCGCATCGAGGTGCGCGACGAGGCCTCCGGCTCCTCGATCATTGTGCTCCCCGACGATGATTTCTCGCTCGATGTGAAGATCAATTTCGACTCCAAGGTGCTCAACAACCAGTTTGCCACTCTCGACCACGTGGGACAGTTTGCTTCTGACATCGCCGCGAGCCGCACCTTCGTGTTCGTGCGTGAAGTGGAGCCTCTGGTGAAGAACAATCTCATCAAGGGTGGTGATCTTGACAATGCCATCGTGATCTACGATACGCCCATGCAGCAGGACGAGCTTGACCGTCTGGCCGACCTCATGGGTGTGCCCCGCAAGGATGTGAGCGAGCTCGGCTATCTCAACAACATTCCTCTGACCTCGGAGAATGAGCCCGCGCGTCATAAGCTGCTCGACCTGATTGGTGACATCGCTCTGATCGGCCGTCCGCTCAAGGGCCGCATTATCGCCACCCGTCCCGGACATTCCATCAACACGACATTCGCCAAGAAGATCCGCAAGGAGATCAAGCACCAGGAGGTCCAGGCCCCGGTCTACAATCCCAACAAGGAGCCTCTGATGGATAATCTCCGCATCCGTGAACTGCTTCCCCACCGTTATCCCTTCCTTCTGGTCGACAAGATCATCGAGCGTGGATCAAACTACATCGTGGGTGTAAAGAACATCACTGCAAACGAGCCTTTCTTCCAGGGCCATTTCCCCCAGGAGCCTGTGCTCCCCGGTGTGCTCCAGATCGAGGCCATGGCCCAGACCGGCGGCATCCTCGTGCTCTCCGGCGTGGAGAATCCCGAGCTTTACAGCACATACTTCATGAAGATCGACAACGTGAAGTTCCGTCAGAAGGTGGTGCCCGGCGACACGCTCGTGTTCCACGTGTCATTCATGACCGAACTGCGCCGCGGATGCGCCATGATGAAAGGCTATGCGTTCGTTGGCGAGAAGATTGTCACCGAATGTGAGTTTATGGCTCAGATTATCAAGAACAAGTAAAAATCCACAGTGTCATGAATCAACCCTTAGCATACATACATCCCGATGCCAAAATCCATCCCTCGGTTGTGATAGATCCGTTTGTCACCATAGCCGGGAATGTGGAGATCGGCGAGGGCACACATATCATGTCGAACGCTTCCATCATGGATGGGGCGCGTATCGGCAAAAACTGCACAATCCATCCCGGTGCTGTGGTGTCGGGCACTCCACAGGATCTGAAGTTCAGGGGCGAGGACACTATCGCCATCGTGGGCGACAATACCGTGATACGCGAGTGTGTCACAGTGCACCGCGGCACTGCCTCGAAAGGTAAGACCGTCGTGGGTTCCAACTGTCTCATCATGGCTTACTGTCATGTGGCCCACGACTGTGTGGTGGGCAATAATGTGATCATGTCCAACTCCGTGCAGCTTGCCGGAGAGGTGGTGGTCGATGACTTTGCCGTGATAGGCGGCGGCGCTCTCGTCCATCAGTTCTGCCACATCGGCTCGCACGTGATGCTCCAGGGTGGCGCGCTCGTCAACAAGGACATCCCCCCCTTCATCAAGGCCGGCCGCGAGCCCATTGCCTTCGCCGGTGTCAATTCCATCGGCCTTCGCCGCCGTGGATTCACCAATGAGGCCATCCGCGACATTCAGGAGATCTACCGCTATCTCTACCTTTCCGGACTCAACAACTCCGATGCCATCGCGCGCATCGAGGCCGAGCTCCCGGCATCGAAGGAGCGGGATGAGATCATCCTCTTCGTGCGCAATTCCAACCGTGGCATTGTCCGCGGTTATGTCTGAGAAGCTCAGACAAACCCATATAATCTCTCCATCATGAAGCGGAAGCTCATAGCCTTCCTGCTGCTTGCGGGCATCCCCGCATCCGGTTTCCCGGATGTGGAGATGCCCGTGAGTGGTAAAAGGGGCGAGGGGATGGCCGAGGTGATCCGTGTGTGGGGCGCGCCCAGTCGGCTCGCCGCTCTGGATGAGCTCACGTTCACCACCACCGATCATTTCGGGGGATGCGAGGTCAGCGTGGAGGCCGGAAGGCTCCCCGCCGGCTATCAGAATTCGGGACTTGTCTGTCCGGAATGGTGGAGTGAGCTTGACACGTATGGCGATACCGTGACGCGCGATCTTGCCAACTGGTTTCCGGCTTCGGCCGATGTGATGCGCCACCGTGCCGATCTGCCGCCCGGTGTGGTAACCACGGCAAAGTTCGAGACTCCGCTGTGGAGCGCGGGCACAGGATTTCTCGGCACCATCGAGGCCGGGTTCTATTCCCCGCCCGAGAGTATCCGCGGACGCCTTGCCAGGGCTTATTTCTATATGGCTGTGATGTATCCCCAGCCGGCCATGCGCCCCAAGGCCTACACGATGTTCTCAGGCGACACTTATCCCGCACTGACGGCATACGCCGTGGAGATGCTTCTCGGATGGCACAGGGCATATCCTCCCGCTGAGGAGGAGTTCGGACTCAACCGGCTTATGACACGGCTGCAGGGGAATGAGAATCCATTTGTGAGCCATCCTGAATATGCCGAGTATCTCTGGGGCGAGAAGGCCGGCGAGGTCTATGTGCAGCCGGGGGAACCGGTGCCTCTCCATTCCCGTTACCGTCTTTCAGATACGATCCATCTCATTACGCCGTCCGCCCCGGCGGATGCCAGCTGGAGCATAGACGGCCGCGCGGTGAAGGGGACGTCTGTGGAGGCCGCGGCTATCGGCCCGGGACATCATGATGTCATGTTCACCTCAAAATCCACGGGCCTGACCGGCCGTGTGTTGATCATCATAGAGCCATGAAAAAGAGTCAGCATACATTATTGCCGGTAGTCCTCGCGTCACTTCTGACGATGGCCTGCGAGCATCACGCGCCACACCGTGACGGCCCCGGCGTGGTTCCGCCCGTCAACGAGCGTCCTTCGCCCACGGATCCGTCGCGACCCTTTGCCCCGGAGCTTGCCGATGGCGTGTGGCGTCTTACAGGGCCGCATCTCAACCTTCGTTACGATCGTGGCGGAGTGATGTTTGTCACCGGACATCCGGAGACTGTGAGAGTGATTGATATCGACGGGGCCACCGAGGCTGTTTTCAGTCACAGCGGTCTGCGTTCTGATTCCATCTATTCAGCCCCGGAGCTTACGGTGGGCGGCGGTCAGGTGATGCTTTCAGAGGCGAGAATGATGGGGCGTGACAAGTCTGCGGTGTGGATCCGTCTCCTTTCACCGGACAGCACGGTGCGTGTCCTTGTGGTTCCGCCGGATAGGTAGACAAAGTGGAGGGAGCGGCTGCGATTTATTTTACCTGTCCACGCCCGCCCCCTCCGGTAGCTACCAATCATTAATCAGTATCAGTATCTCAGGGATTCGTTTTGTCCGCTGTCTCAGTGGATATATTTCTTCCCTGATTTTATGTATATATTACCCTTTGTCGGGTTTGACACGCGGCGTCCCATAAGGTCATGGACCGGTATGTCCTCCCCTGTAGTGTCTGTCACAATCGTCCCGATTCCCACAGTCGGCGGCAGGTCGGAACTCTCGATGATATTGGTGAAGTTTCTCCATCCCATGGTAGTGCGGTAGGTCTCGGCCGCTCCCACCGGAACATATACGGGGATATCGGTGGGGAGATCCTGAGAGAACGGGCTGAAGAAGATATAGGGAGGGGTGGGGTTGAGCGAGCAGATGCTCTTCAGTTTCGATGACCCCCGCTGTTCGAAGCAACCGCCGCCCAGCTTCTCGAGATTCTCGGGAAGCACAAGATCTATGATTGAGTTGCCGAAGAAGGCGTTTATTCCAATGCTTGTGAGAGTGGAGGGGAAATCAATCTCGCTGAGTGAATTGCACGAATCGAAGGCTCTATCTCCGATGGAGACGAGACCGTCGGGCAGAACCAATGTGGTGAGCGAGTCGCATGAGAGCGCGAATCCTGCCGGAATCTCACGGATGGGTGATCCGCTGCCGAATCTCATGCTGCGTAGTCTGCGGCTGCTCATGAATGCCATTTGGCCCAGCTCGGTGCAAGATGCCGGAATCTCTATCTCAAAGAAAGTATTGTTGTCGAAAGCTCTCTCGCCGATCTCCTCCAGCCCTTCCGGCAGGATCATATATGGAGTGTCAAGTATCAGACCCTCGAAAGCCAGATTGCCGATGGAGCGAAGAGTCGACGGCAGCTTGAATTCATGTACCGCCATACAGCCACTGAAGCAATAATCAGGAATCTCAGTCACCCCCTCGGGTATGATCAATGGCGCTCCGGTCATTGAGTTGCAATCTTTGAATGCTTTTTCTCCCAACATCTTCACAGAGGCAGGGATTGTGATACCGGTCATATATTGGCAGAAATAGAAACAACCTTCGGGTACGGCTTCCAGACCTTCGGGCAGCGCCACCGGTTCCTTCAATGAATCGCAACGGGCGAAGCAATATGCTCCAAGGTCTCTGACTGACGCCGGTATCTCCAATGATCTGATCAAAAGACATTTCAGGGCTGAATTGCCTATACGCACGAGATTTTCGGGCAGGGCAAGCTCCGTGAGTTTCAATCTGTTGTAGCTGTATTCGTTGGTGGAATACGGCCCCCTCTGGGCTTTTTCGTGAAAGAACGCCGAGTCGGGAATTGCATTGCCGTCGGGGAGAGCCTTGGAAAGATCGAGACTTCTGAGCTCGCCCTCGAACGAACATTCCCACAATGTGGCGAAATCCCTTTCATCAATCGGTCCCTCAACGGCGAGCGACTCCACTGTGGCGGCTTTGTCTGCCAATACCGCGCCAAGCTCACCCGGCCCCGTCACCTTTACATCAAGATGACCCGTTCCGGCAGCCGTGGCGTATAATGACACCACAACTGAAACAAGCATAATTGCAAATGATTTCATAATTGTAAGGATTTGATTGGTGAAAGTGCAAATATATAACAAAATGCACTAAAATACAAATATATTTTAAAGATTATTAATTTTTTAATTAGTCCCTGTTTCCACGTCCGAGCTCTTTTATCTGTATGTTATAAAGAAGCAGGGATAAAAGATACCGGATGAAAGGAAAGCTTCATGGAGAAGGTTGATTTTGCGATTTGAAGTAATGCAAAATTATAATTGAAAATCCATATTACCAAAATAAAAGTTTCACATTTTGGAAATTTCCACAGATGCAAAATGCTGTAAATCAGAGTTGTAGAGAATCGGCCAAAATTAATTTTGGAACACGTGATTTCAAAGCCCATTTTTGTGTTTATGAGTGTACGATGGAGACCTTCTAAGCCATAGATTTTTATTCTATTGCTCAGGGTTGACCAATCTCGATCCGGCAGATTCTGTTTAGGGTATCAATGTTGTTGCGGCTACTGTATTTTGTAGAGTAACCATCGCAAACAAGACGAGGATGAATGGTTTGTAAGGTTGTTTCATAGGTGTGATTTTTGGTGATTCAGATATTGCAAAGTTATGAATTGAATACCTATATCGCCAAATAATCAGTCTTCTGAATGTTCTTCAGTGCTTATGGTTAAACGATTGAATACTATGTGGTTATTATGTATCAGAATATCAAAATATTCTTCACGTGAAAAAGGCCCTGTTTGCGGTCATAGTTTTGATGCAAATTCGGCCTTGTCTGCAGCATCTGAACTGAGGATTTTATCTGCAAGTCGAGACTTCTTTGAATAGTATCCTTTAGGCTTTAGGCCTGTCAGCAGACATATAGTCCTTGATGAGAAACCGGCATAGACAAAAGTGATGAATTTAATCTCTTCTTCTGTCAGAAACGGACATTGCTCCCTCAATCTTTTTAAGATTGAGTTCATATACTCATTTACTGAGTTCTCAAGTTGCCGCAGGTTCTTTCTATCACAGAATTTCATGATTTCTGCCTCGACGTTATTGACTATAAGTGCCCTTGTCTTAGGAGTGGTCCCTTTTTCGAAGTATTCGGTACTTAGCATATTGAGCATGGCCCATTTGTCCCTGAACAATGCTTCAATGGTTTCCTGATGCTTGACAAATCTTTCAAGCATATCCCGTTTTGAATCGTTCTTTTGTTTCGTTAGGTTTAGATCAAGATCTTTAATCTGTATATTCAGATTGGCAATCTCTACCTCCTTCTCTTTTATACTCGTGAATAACACGCCATACTTATTCTCGACATTCTTTTTTTCCTCGGTAATGGAATGGATCATGGCCATTTTTCCTTCAACAAGCCGGTTTTTGACTTTTATACGATAGCGGTAGAATAAAATAAACGAGATGATGACAAGCAAAGAAAATATTCCAATGATCAGAGTCAGACTCCTCATATACGACAAATGTTGTTTCTCTTCATTTCTTCTGAGTTCATAATAGTCGCGTTGGGAAGAGAGTACCGATTGTTCAAGAAGTTGATCCACAACCTGATTCTGATAATTAAGCAGGCTGTCCATGAGTCTCAGCGCTTCCCGGTAGTTTTCTTCTTTCTCATATATGCGTATACGGGGAAGCGTCGATACCGTTTTGTCCGTTAGATCAAAGGTGGTTGAATCGGCGAGATTCAGGTATAATCTGCCGTCATCCAGATTATCTTCATCAATGGATATTTCTGCCAAAAGATTAAAATCAGAGGCCGAGAGGCTGTATATGCCGGGCATGGATGAAAGATTGACGATTGATTCGAATGCATCGTCAATTCGTCCGGTTTTGTAATAGGCATGGGATAAAGCCCGCTCGCAATATGCCAGCAGGGCTGAATCTTGCGGCGTGGAACTTGCTATTTGTTTAATACTGTCAATGAGTTCGATGGCACGTTGGAAGTTGTCATCATTATAATAGGCGATTGCAATGTCGCAGATTGAGAACCGATGATTTCTTTCTTTTCCGGCAATAAGATAATGTGATGCGGCTTCCTGTGCATATCTGAGTTCCTCGCTATTGTTTTTTGTCATGCAGAAAATATCAGACATTAGTTCTGCCGATTTGGCTCGCCAATATGAGTCGTCATAATCAACAGCCATTTCATGAGACTGGATGGCAGAGATAATGGCTTGTGGATAATCTTGTAAATTATAACGTATTTTACCTTGATAGAACAATGATTTCATCAGATTGGATTTATCCTTGCTTTTTCGATAATGTGCAACGGATATATCAATCAAAGAATCCTCCATCACATTCTGTCCTGTCTTAAATCCGGCTTGAACAGTCAATAGCCCATACAATGCTTTTAAGTCATCGTTTGTAAGCCGCTCACAAGTAATGCTTTCCAGCAATGCGAGAGCAGAGTCGGGATCGGTCTCCATGAGTGTCTCGGCGGAGTCGAGTGTGGCTGACACTTTGGACCGGCCTCCGCATGAGGGCAGGAACAGGATGATGGCAATTGCGATGAATGTGATAATATGATGCATCGGATATGTCGGTTTTCATGCAAAGGTAGGAAAAAACCGATAAAAATCTATTGGCTGAGGTGGAGAAAAAAACTCCACCGCCATGACCTGGGATGACGGTGGAGTGATGGGGGGGGACAGGGGGAATGGTATGCCGGGTCCTATTTCTGCATGATGCGGGCGAGGGTGCGCTTGTCCTCGCGCTCTTTGATGGACTGACGTTTGTCATATTCCTTCTTTCCGCGGGCAATGCCTATGACGAGTTTGGCCAGACCGCGGTCGTTGATGAAGAGACGCAGCGGCACGATGGTATAGCCTGCCTCCTTACCCGATTTCTCGAGCTTGTCGATCTCTTTGCGGTTGAGCAGGAGTTTGCGGTCGCGGCGGGCGGCGTGGTTGTTGTATGATCCGTAGAAATATTCGGCGATATACATATTCTTGACCCACACCTCGCCGTTGTCGGTGAAGCAGAATGAGTCGGTCAGCGATGCTTTTCCGTCGCGTATTGACTTGATTTCGGTGCCTGTGAGGACTATGCCGGCTGTGAAGGTGTCGGAAATGGCGTAGTCGAAAGTGGCACGTTTGTTTTTTATATTGATTTCCTTCGGAGTCTTGTGGGCCATTGGTCGGGAGAATCAGAAAATGAGTGAGAAAATGAAGTAGAACACAAACGGAGGAGTGAGGATGCCGAGTATGGCGAGAATCATGAACAGGCCTGTCTTTTCGGGACGTATGTCCATATATGCGGCGCCCTTCCACTGGATGAGTGCCACATAGAGGGGGAGGAAGAACAGCACCGCGAAGCCGACGGGGAGACAGTTGACCACGATGTTGACCACCGCGAGCAGGCCCAGGGAATAGAGGGCGAATGTGTGGCACCGCTCCTCGTCATACTTCCCGTTGAGCATCGGCTCGACAAAGAGAGATAGCATGAAGGTGGCGAAGAAGTAGCTCACGAAATAGACCGCGAAAGTGATGATCATGCTCATGAAGAGCTTGAGGAAGTATTCGTGGCGGTGGTATATGGCCTGCATGAACACACTCACGGCTGTGACGGCGATGAGGGGATAATAGCCCGACGAGGCTATCTGTGGCGCAGGGATGCGGGCAGCGGCGATGTCTTCCCAACCATGGCCGGGGGAGAGAAAAAGTTGAAAGATATATTTCAGGTATTTGCTCATAGACTGCAAAATTACCTATAAATAACACACCAACCCCCGGCATGGTCTAAATTGAGGGCTTTATTAAAATAAATTAACTTTTTTTGGGGCTGTCCGGATGCTATCTTTGTAGCAAGATAACAATAACCAAGAACATGAAAATACTAAAGACATTCACATTTCTTCTGGCTCTGACTTTCGGGCTGGTCTCGTGTCAGGACGACAGGCAGGCGCGGCTCTACTCTGAGGTCCGGTCGGTCAACAAGCTCCAGCTCTCGCGCATGACAGTCTCGAAACTCGCCACCATCGACGACCTGAAGCTCGGCGAGGCCGAGAACATGAAGCAGGCCCTCGAGGCCCTCGGAGATGCCATGAAGGTGGGCAAGAGAGTGGCGGCATATTCCTACGACACTTATCTGACGGCTTATGTGGATATGTCGGAACTCAGCCCCGAGGATGTGCAGGTGGATGAGAAGGCCCGCACGATCACGCTGAATCTCCCGGCCATCCGTACCGAATACTCGGGCCGCGACCTTGGCATCAACGAGGTGCACTACCGCGTCACCGGTCTCCGCAGCGAGATCGACCCCCGCGAACGGGCCGGGATAAAGGAGATGATGAATACCGCCCTCAAAAAGGAGGTGGAGGAGAAACCGTTCTTCCGCGACAGGCTCGTGAGCTCGGCCAAGGCCAAGGCACAGACATTTTTCCCGGCTCTGCTCGGCGGAGGCGAGGAGGGATATACCGTAATAGTTAACTTCAAGGAATGACGCAGGAAGATGAAAACACTCTATAAATATCTCACCCTGATAGTGGTGCTCGCCGTATGCGGCATCATAGCATATTTTTATTTCGCCCCCTCCAGATCGCGGGTCACCCTACACGATGCCACGATCAAGGAGGTGAAGGATATGGCCCGCCTCTGCACTGTGGAGATCTATGAGGAGGTGCCTGTGAGGGGCCATGTCGGCCAGCGGCATCTCGTGGCGCGCGAAGTGCTCGTGGGCAACATCTCGTTCGATCTCGAGGGGCTCGCCATGGACTCTTCGTCGGACACCATACGTGTCACTCTCCCGCGCGAGATAGTGGAGATCCGCGAGAGCACCGAGCCGGGATCATATACCGTGATCGACAACTGGAATGACTCGTTCATGGGCGATGCCAACATCACCACCGCGGAGGAGAACAAGATGAAGCAACTCACCCTCGACAGCTTCGTCAAGGCCGTATATGCCAAGGGTTACGTGAAGCGCGCGCGGGCCGAGGCTGTGGCCAATCTCACATCTCTGCTCTCGTCGATGACCGGCAAGCCTGTGGTGGTCACCGATCCGTCGCCCGAGGGATATCAGGGAAAATAACCGCCGAAACCTTTGTGTGCTTGACAAAATTTGACTACTTTTGTAATGTGGAAAGAGCGCCCCGCTTTTTCCACATTACAAGATTACAAGTGGAAATTTAATCAGATCACAATATGGAAATTGTAGGTAAAATCATAGCCGCCCTCCCCGAGCAGGGCGGAACATCTGCCAAAGGCAATGTCTGGAAGAAGCGCGACTATGTGCTCGAGACCCAGGAGACATATCCCAAGAAAGTGGCTTTCAACTTCTTCGGCGACCGTGTGGACCAGTATCCCCTTCAGGTCGGCCAGATGGTGAAGATCTATTTCGACATCGACAGCCGCGAGTATAACGGCCGTTGGTATGTGGATATCCGTGCATGGAAGGCCGAGGATCCCAACCTCACAGCTCCCGCACAGGCCGCCGGTGCCTACGCCGCCCCCGGGGTCGCTCCCACACCCGCCGCTGCGCCCTCCTATGGCCCCGCCACCCAGATGCCCGGCGGATATGCCACTCCCGCCGCTCCTCCCAAGGTAGACCTCGCTCCCGATCCCACCGACGATCTTCCCTTCTGATGAAGGTTGCTGGTCAGGACAAGGGTACAAAATAACAAAAGGACAAAAGAAACAAAAATTTTTTTTGGATTCAGATTTATCAGACTGATTATATCTGATCAAAAAATAAAAATCTGTTTCTTTTGTCCTTTTGTTATTTTGTACCCTTGTCCTGATCGGTAACTTCGGTAATTTTTAGAGCTGGCCGAGTTCGATCATTGTGGCCACGCGCTCTATGATGGCATCCTTGCGGTCGGACTCAGGTTTGTATGAAGTCTTCAGGTTGACCCCGAAGAAACGTCCGAATGTCTGCCAGAAACCGGCTCTGAACGAACCGAGAAATGCCTTGAGGATATTGTAGCTCGACTGGTTGGTCTCGCGGTTGATGAGCTTTATCAGCATCTGGGCCTGGCTCTTTGTGAATTTCTTGAGCACGGGTTTGTACTGCTCGAACACAGCCCCCTCCATCTTCTTCAGATGCTCCTCACGTTCTTTCTGGGTGGGGTATGTCTCGATATACTCGTATGTCTCTATCAGCGTCTCGCAGATCAGCTTCGCGTATGGGAGGGCCTTGCGCACATCCCTGACGGTCTTCCAGTAGAACTCCTCCTCTTTCTTGTTCTTGAACTTGAGGGGCGGAAACACGGTGACATCGGCCAGGACGAGCATCAGCTGCTCCTCGCCATCCTCCCCCTCGAAGAAGTAGTAGCCTTGCAGGGCCTTCTTGCGGCCTCCGCGGGCTTCGATCTCCTCGGCCGACGGGATGTCTGAGGTCTGGGCCATGACATCGCCTGCCCCGGCTGAAAGCAGGAGCACCAGAAGGATGATATGACGGAGAACAGCAGGCATATTTATCTATAACGTCGGCGGGGGCTGTTTATTGTATGGAAAACCGGCCACCGCGGCGGCTTTCTCTGAGCCGTGGCGGTGGCCGTGATGTTTTGTCGGATCCGGAGGGATCACTCCACCTCGACGCTCATTCCCGGGCGGTCAAGGCAGTGGCATGATGCGGTGCTCGACTTAGGGATATAGTCGGCGAAATCGCAGGCCTTCTGAGGCTCGCCCCAGAAGTGCATGGGGAAGAAATTCTTCACCTTCACCTTGTCGAGGAATATCTCCGCGCCTTTGGCGAAGTCGGCGCCCATACGCGCATCGACCGGAAACATCACGATATCCATCTCGGGATAAGAGGAAGCGATGCGGTTCACTATGGTGTTGAAGCGGCTCTCGGCTTTCTGGATCTCACGCTCGGTCGATTCCTCCTTCCAATGCCAGTCGTTGAGGTCGCCGGCATGGAATATCACTGATCCGTCCGATAGGGTGATGGCATAGCTTACGCCCGCGTCGGTCGATCCGCAGGCCTCTACGCGCTTCACTCCCGGAATCTGCTCGAGCGCGTCGCCGGCCGACATCCAGGCTACCTCTATGCCTGTCTGTGGCACGAGTTTCGAGAATATGTCGTTGGAGAGTATATAGACGCGCTTGCGGTTCTGGGCAAGCTCGAATATGGAAGTGTTGAAATGGTCGGGATGATGGTGGGTGACGAAGAAGAGCACCGGTGCCTGCTCGTTTTCCTTGAGCACCTTCTCGAGTTTTTTATCGGGGTCCTTATAGTAGTCAAACACCATGATGGCATCGGGGGTGACGACTGCAAACCCGCTGTGGTCGATATATGTAACCTGTTTTTTCATAGGGCTGTTGTATTTTTGTCTTACCCTATTACAACATCTCCCGTCCGTGAAATGTTCTGCCGCGGTCAGTATATCTCCCCGGCTATCCGCCTCACCGAGTCCGTGGCCATGAGGGTGTAGAAGTGGATCGAGGGCACACCGTTAGCCATCAGGTCGCGGCACTGGGCTATGCACCATTCCACACCCACCTCGCGGGCCTCGGCATCGGACCGGCATTTCCGAAGCTCGGCCGCGAACGGCTCGGGGATGTCGCTGCGGAACACTCGCGGGAGCACCGTGAGCTGGCTCATGGTCACCACCGGCTTGATTCCGGGAATGATAGGCACCGTGATCCCTGCCTGACGCGCCCGCTCCACAAACGCATAGTATTTCTCGTTGTCGAAGAACATCTGTGTCACCAGATAGTCGGCCCCGGCATCCACCTTTGCCTTCGCATATCTCAGGTCACTCTCCATATTGGGGGCGGCTTCATGTTTCTCGGGATAGCAGGCCATACCGTAGCTGAACGGGGTGGCGTTAGGCTCGAAACGGATTCCGTCCTGATAGATTCCGCGGTTGAAATCGTTCACCTGGGCCTGCAGATCGGAGGCGTGGAGGTTCACCACCTTTGGATCGCTGGATTTGTCGGGCCCTTTGGTATCCCCCTGGAGCAACAGCAGATCGTGTATGCCGAGAAAATTGAGGTCGATGAGGGCATATTCCGTCTCGTCGCGGGTGAATCCCTTGCAGATGATGTGGGGCACCGCCGTGATGCCATATTTGTTCTGTACGGCCGAGGCTATGGCCACTGTGCCCGGACGCTTCTTCACCTTGTTCTTCACTATGGTGCCGTCGGGGTTCTCCCTATATTCCACCTCCGAACGGTGGGAGGTGATGTTGATATATTTCGGGTCAAATTCGCGCAGCTTGTCGACAATCGAATATACCCGCTCGATATCATTCCCCTTGAGCGGGGGGAGTATCTCGAAGGAGAAGGCGGTGCTTCCCCCCTGTGCATTTTTTATGTGGTCGATCACTCTCATCTCTTCTACCTTTTGATTATATGTGTGTGATGCGCAAATTTAAGAAAAATTATCGGTAATCCACCTAATATAGTAAGAAAAAGTTACCGGGGACTGAAGGGTACAGAAGAACAAAGGGACAAAAGAAACAAAAAATTTTTTTGTTCAGATATAATCAGACTGCTGAATCTGAATCCCCTCAAAAAAGTCTGTTTCTTTTGTCCCTTTGTTCTTCTGTACCCTTCAGTCCCCGGTAACTTCTTCCGGGATATAAAAATTAGAATAGGAAACAGTGCCATGAAGACAATCTGTTTCCTATTCACCTATCGCGCTAACTTTACCTTCTTTTGGAAGGTAAATTTCTTTTATTGCTTATTTTACAAGCACCTTCTTGCCGCCGATGATGTAGAGGCCGGGGGCAAGGGCGTCAACATCCTCCTGCGAAGCGTTGCGCTTGAGGCAGATGCCCTGCAGGTTGTAGATGTCGTTGGGACGCTCGGGAGCGACGGGGGTGTCGACCACGATGTCGTCGATAGCCGAAGCGTAGTCCTGAACGGTAAACTCAGCCACGGGGCCGTCGGCATAGAGGGTCTCGGCGATGATCCTGCACTCGGTCACCACCTCGCCGTCAGCCTGCGCGCTCTCGCCGCCGTTGCCGGTGAGTGTCACATTGCCATCGTTGTCAACCGTTGCGAAC
>CAJUKP010000037.1 GCA_910587165.1 uncultured Duncaniella sp. | reverse complement strand
CACGGGTTAGCACCCGCGCCTACCTCTGCATTGCCACTACGTGGCAATCTATCGTAACACACACATCAGCAACGAAATACAGTAGCGGTGGTACTGAGGATGCCCGCCATGACTGTGGATGTCCGGCAGGACCGTGGATGTCCGGCAGGACCGTGGGTGTCCGGCAGGACTGTGGGTGTCCGGCAGGACTGTGGGTGTCCGGCAGGACACCGGTTTATAGTAGCCGGGCACACCGGAGTCTTGCGGAGGTGTGCCCGGTCAAAGAATATACAGATTCATGGCGTCTGGCAAGACGCCGGTTATCAGCACGATCGGGCAATTGATTAATGATAACCGGCGTCCTTCAGGACGCCTCCATCCTTTCCGTGCTCACATCCGTGCACACCTCCGCTCCGCTTCGGTGTACACGGCTACTACATAATCAGCGTCCTCCGGACGCCTGACCAATAAGCAATTACAACAAAAAATTACCTCGGACTGAAAGGTACAGAAGAAAACAAGGACATAAGAAACAAACTAAAAAAAATATTCTGTTTCTTATGTCCTTGTTTTCTTTTGTACCCTTCTATCCCCGACAATTCATCTAACTCTCTTCAGGTGGGAAGAGCTTGTCCTCGCGATCGAGATTGTAGTTTCTGGCGAGGACAGCCAGGAAGCGGCTTATCTGTGTCACGGCCTCTTTTGTTGCCGGAGTGACCTCCTTGCTCTGCAGACGCAGAAGAAGCATACCGTAAAGAGCATTGAAACAGGTCTCGAGTTCGCCGACAGGGTTGTCGCCGGATTTTGACCTTAGCTCAACGATATAAGGAAGCGTTTTGTAAAACTCGGCCGTGTACTCGGGAAAACGCGGATCCTTGAGCAGTGCCGCGTGGAGATCGGTGAGCTGGATTATCACATTTTTGTTGAGCTGCAGATGACCACTCTTCTCCACTCCCTCGCGGCGCATCATGTCGATGAGCGATTCATACCATTCGGTCATTTCCCTCTCCTGTTCCGGCGCCAGACGGAACTTGTCGATCACATTGGCCTTTATCCTGTCCATATCGAGACCGTTGGCCCTTATCATATCCTCGATCTGCCACATATAGAGCAGATATTCGGCTATGTTTTCCTTGTGTTTCTGTGAAGCTATGATCATAACTGCAGTATTTTTGATGCTACAAAATTAACAAATCCCGCTGAAAATGGTTAATTTTGCCATATAAAAATACAACCGGACAATGCAAACCACCGACAAGCTCTCGTGCAACATACTGACCGATCTCCTTGTGGCCCACGGCGTGAGGGAAGCCGTGATCTCCCCCGGCAGCCGTAACGCCCCACTCATCGTGGCCCTCACACGCAACGGCGCCCTGAGGTGCCACACCGTGATCGACGAGCGCTCGGCAGCATTCATAGCCCTGGGCATGAGTGTGCAGAGCGGCGCTCCGGTGGCAGTGGTGTGTACGAGCGGCACCGCGCTGCTCAACTACGCCCCGGCCGTGGCCGAGGCCTTCTACCGCCGCGTCCCGCTGGTGGTCATCTCGGCCGACCGTCCGGAAGAATGGATAGACCAGGATGACTCACAGACCATCTGGCAACAGGACGCACTGGCCCCCTACGTGAAGCGGAGCTGTGATATTTCGGCCCGCATTGACTTCCCCAACGGCCCGTGGTGGACCAACCGCATCATCAACGACGCACTTCTCGAGGCCACCTCCGGACGGCGCGGTCCGGTGCATATCAATGTCCGTCTCGACAATCCGCTCAACTCATTCTCCGAGCATACACCCGGAACGGCAAGGGTGATAGACGAACTGTCCACCCGGTCGGAACTCCCCGTGGCCGAGGCCCGCGCTCTCGGCTCGAGACTCGCATCGCCGCGCCGGATCATGGTGATAGCCGGTTTCAACGCTCCTGACGAGAAGCTCAACCGTGCGCTCGCCAAAATGGCCGGACTGCCGAACGTGGTCGTGCTCACGGAGACTCTTGCCAACCTTCATTCCCCCCGTTTCATCAGCCGGATTGACTCCACCCTCTGCCGGATGACCGCCGAGGAAAAGGAACGGCTGCGTCCCGACGTGGTGATAACCCTCGGGGGCGCACTGGTGTCGCGGTTCATCAAGGAGTGGCTGCGTGGTCTCGGCGGCCTCGAGCACTGGCACGTAGGTGTATCACATACCACCATCGACTGTTTCAGGCATCTGTCACTGCGCGTGAGCCTCAATCCGGCCATATTCATGAGCCAGCTCGCATCGGCCATGCAACCCCACCGGTCACCATCGGACTATGCCCTGGAATGGCACGGCATCTACAACCGGGCCATAGCCATCCACGACCGGTATGTGGCCTCGAGTCCGTGGAGCGATCTCAAGGCGCTCGCCTATATCTTCGCGCGGATACCGCGTGGCTGGAACCTGCATCTCAGCAACGGCACACCGGTGAGATATGCCCAGCTCATGGATTGCTCACGCATACACCGCTCCGACTGCAACCGCGGGGTGAGCGGAATCGACGGCTGCACGTCGACAGCTCTCGGAGCATCGGCGGTCTACAACGGGACAACTCTTCTCATCTCAGGCGACATGAGCTTCCAGTATGATATCTCCGCTCTGAGTTCAACCCTGCTCTCACCCCGTTTCAAGGCCATAGTGATGCTCAACGGTGGCGGTGGGATATTCCGCTTCATAGGGAGCACCTCCGGTCTGCCCGAACTTGAGAGATACTTCGCCGTGGGCACCCGTCTCCCCCTGCGTGGCCTGGCCGAAGCCTGGGGATGTGCCTATTTCGAAGCCCGGTCCGAGGAAACGCTTGCCGGATCATTCCGTCAGTTCGCCGAAGTCAACGACTGTCCGGCCATACTCGGCATCGTCACCGATCCGGAACTCACAGCCGCAACCCTGCGGCAATATTTCATATAACCTCCGCCCGCCCGGATAGACAGATCTCTCACAACTCCCGCACCGCCTTCCGATCACAGCTCTTGCACCAGATTCATCGGTCTACATCTCACAATCGTAGTGGACATGGTGGTGGGGAGAGTGACATTCATGGAGGTTATGGTCAATTATAAGATGGCGGTTGGCCATTCCTGCTATTGTTGACATCTCATGCGAGACAAGCAGGATGGTGGTCGATGCCGAGAGTTTCTCGACAAGCGTGTATATGTAATGCTCGAACTGTTTGTCGACGTAGCTCAGCGGCTCGTCAAGTACCAGCACTTTCGGCGATGATATGATGGCCCGCCCCAGGAGAGCTCTCTGGAGCTGTCCGCCCGAAAGGACACCTATGCTCTTACCGGCGTGTTCGCCAAGTCCCATGAGCCGGAGGGTCTCCCCGGTGAGGCGCTGTGTCTCCTTACGTCCGATATTCTCTCCTATCAGTCCCGATGCCACTACTTCGCCGACCGTGATCGGAAAGCGGGAGTCGATCATGTTCTTCTGAGGGAGATAGCCGATTGAAAGATTGTCGACCGGCTGTCCGTTATCCATATATGTCACTGTGCCTGATGTCGGCTTCAGGAGCTTGAGTATGATCCGGAGAAGGGTGGTCTTGCCGCCACCGTTGGGGCCGGTTATGGCCACGAAATCTCCCCGGCGGACGTCGAAGTTGATATCTGACAGGACATCTTTTCCGTCCCAGCGGCGCGAGATGTCCCTGAGGGAAATAATGACATCATTCATTCTCTCCGGCTGTTTCAACGAGAGCGTCGGCTGTGGCAACGATCTCCTTCTCCCAATTGTATGACATAGGGTTTATCTCCACCCTGCGGGCACCGATCTCCTCATTGACAGCCGACACCTGACGGCTGTCGAAATCCTTCTGTGAGAAGAACACTTCGGCGCTATGACGTTTCACCTCGTCGATCACATCACGGAGATCGCCCACCGACATCTCCTTGTGCTCATGACCGCCCACAACGATCTGCTCAAGTCCGTAGTCGCGGGCAAAATAGCTCAGCGAGGGGTGCCACACTAGGAATGCCTTGCCTCTCATAGGCGCCAGGCGGACGGACAGAGCATGGTCAAGCGAGTCGAGGTGTGCGTCAAAGGCCTCGAGATTCCTGCGGTAGAAATTCTTGTTGTCAGGATCAATCTCCACCATGGCCTCGCACATATTACGGGCTATGATGCGGGCGTTCTTCACCGACGACCATGTGTGAGGGTCGACGATCTCATGTCTCACGTTTCCATGACCATGCGTGCCCATCACCGGCTCAATCCCTTCGGATGTGTTGATGATGGGAAGATCGGGGTTTGACTCGTGGATCTTGTCAAGAAGAGCGGCCTCGAAGCCTATGTTGCCCATGCGGAGATAGCCCAATGAGTGCTGCAGATTCAGCATGTGGGTCATCGAGGGGTCGTAGGTCTCGGGATTGGCGCCGTCTGACAGCAGACATCTCACCTGCACCTTATCGCCGGTGATCTGTTCGAGTATGTATTTCTGAGGCTCTATGCTGACAGTCACAATCTTCCTGTCGGAAGGTGCGCCGGTGCAACCGGCCACAAACCATCCAGTGGAAATAACCGCTATCATAAGCCAAAATATCAGGTTGAGATTCTTCACAATCGTAAACTTTTTGCAAATATAAGCATTTTTTAGCAATTCAGAAAGCTTTTTTAAGAATTTTCAACCTTAATGAGCAAAAAAAATGGTCAGGAAAAGGGATACAAAATGACAAAAGGTAAAAAAGAAACATATTTTTTTATCAGTGTCTGATGAATCTGAATCTCAAAACTTTTTGTTCCTTCTGTCATTTTGTCCCTTTGTATCCTTTTCATGGACGGTAACTTTTTATACACCGCCGGTCCCTTCGGGACAGGTGTAGAGGTTCATTCCGCATCGCTTGCAGTCAAACTCGACACGCATACGGAGGCCGGAGGGGCTGACGAGGTAGAGATCGGACGGCCATTTGGCTCCCGAGGGGGTGAGCAGGCACCGGCCCATCTCTTTCCGCAGACAATAACGTGTGGCCATGACCTGGGTCTCCCCCACAGGACGCTCTACCTCAGCGGCGGGGGTGATGGCGGTGACCCCATGGGAGCGGTAAAACCCGGTGGCAAGATGGTTGGCCACATTGTCGTGAATCGTGAGCGTGTCCGACGGATAACGCGCGCCGGGGTTTTCGGGCTGACGGAGACGGCGGCGGTATGTCATGGCTCTGGCTGAGTCAAGCAACTCCACAGCCTCACGGCGCAGGGAGGCAAGACGTGAGGCGGGAATAAAGATGGGGCCGAGGAGGTCGACTATACGCCCGGCCTTGTAGCGGGTGCCTCCGAGTTTGTCAAGTATTCTCCGACGCGGAGCTTCCTGGGGGGTCACAGCCTTGTCAGTGAAGCTCTCAGCCGTGGTTGTCTCAATATTGTTGCCACGGGAGTCGGTCATGGCGAGAGCCACACGTCCGTCGGGGAGAGAGCGCAGACTCATGTCGACGGAGATGAGCCTTTCGGTCCGTGCGGATGAAATCTCGTCGTCCCACTCCTTGTCGCGGTTGCGGTAGATGACCGTGCCGGGCTGAATATCCTGTGGTGTGGCCGGATAGAGTCTGTCGCGGTCAGTCCTGTTGAGCCTGAAACCACGGAATATGCCTGCCCGGTCAAAATAGCCGAGACCATCGCCGTTGGCCAGCGGTGTGTCGAGACTGGCCGTGATGAAACCGGGGGTGCATCTGACCACTTTGCCCACCTTCTCCCCGACGGCTTTCGGGGAATCCATCGAGGCCATACCCTTGGCCGGGGCGCGGCCTGTCAAAAAATAGGAGGTGAAGCCGCGGTTGAATGATTTCTCAGGGACCGGAGTGAAACCCGGACGCGAATGTCCGTCGCTCAGACGTGTGTAGCGGCCTCCACTCCCGTCAACCAAGCGGTCGAGTATTCTTGAATACCATGCCACGGTATTCTTGACGTATGCCTCCTCCTTGAGCCGCCCCTCAATCTTGAACGACATCACCCCTGCATCGGCCATGTCGGCTATCGAGGCCGAACGGTTGAGGTCGCGCAGCGAGAGGAGATGCTTCCCTTTCACAAGGATATTGCCGTCGCTGTCTGTTAGATCGTATGGCAGACGGCATATCTGGGCACACTCGCCACGGTTGGCCGACCTGCCACCGGCCATATAGCTGGCACGGCAGTCGCCGCTGTAGCTCACACAGAGCGCCCCGTGGATGAAGGCCTCGAGCTCGGTGGACGGCGGGATGGCCTCACGTATCTCCTTTATCTCCTGAATGGAGAGCTCGCGGGGTAGCACAAGGCGGGAGAATCCGACCTCAGCAAGAAAGCGGGCCTTCGCCGGGGTGCGGATGTCACACTGGGTGCTCGCATGAAGGTCGATCGGAGGGATGTCCATCCTGAGTATTCCGAGATCCTGCACTATCAGCGCATCCACACCGGCTTGGTAGAGGGAAGCGATCAGCCGCTCCACACCGGCTATCTCGTTATCGTAGACGAGGGTGTTGACCGTGGCGTAGACTCTCACACCGTAAGGGTGGGCGAAGTCGACAAGACGGCGCAGGTCGTCGATGGAATTGGCGGCAGCCCGGCGGGCGCCATGGCTTTCGGGACCTATGTATATAGCGTCAGCCCCGGCCAGAACGGCCGACATAGCGGTGTCGACATTCCTGGCCGGAGCTAAAAGTTCGAGAGTGTGCGTATTATTCAAAAATGTGGCGTAGTTTTGAGAATATTCGGTTCTTTGTCGAGGCATCGGGAGTCATCTCGGGTTTTCCCTGGAGGCTCTCAATGGCCTGCCGTGATTCGGGGGTGAGGTTCTCAGGGATGTAGACCATCACGTTGACAAGCTCGTCGCCTGTGCCGTATCCGTCGGGGGAAGGCAGACCCTTGCCGCGCAGACGCAGCACCTTGCCGGGCTGGGTGCCTGCCGGGATCTTCATACGGGCGCGTCCGGTGATGGTGGGCACTTCCACCGAGCCGCCGAGAGTGGCGGTGGGGATATCAAGCATGAGATTGTAGATCACATCATTGCCATCACGGATGAGTTCGGGATGCTTCACCTCCTCGATCACGATGAGCAGGTCGCCGTTGGCACCGCCGTGAGGGGCGGCATTACCTTTGCCACGCATTGTGAGGGTCTGGCCGTCCTGCACACCTGCCGGTATGGAGAATGTGACGGTCTCGTCCTTTCTCACCACACCCTCGCCATGGCAGTGGGTGCATTTCTCGGTGATTATCTTGCCCTCACCATGACACTGGGGGCACTCCACAGCCGACTGTGACAGTCCGAACATGGTCTGCTGCTGGCGTATCACAGTGCCCGATCCGTTACAGGTGGGACAGGTGGTGAATGCGGTGCCGTCCTTTGCTCCGGTGCCGTTGCAGTGGGTATCCTTGACAAGTGTGGGTATCTTCAGGGTCTTGGTCACACCGGTCGCGATCTCCTCGAGTGTCATCTTGATCTTGATGCGCAGATCGGTGCCGCGGCGCTGCCGGCGGCGGGTGCGGCCACCTGCCGACTCAAATCCGCCCATATTGCCGAACGCACCTCCGAAGATGTCGCCGAACTGCGAGAAGATGTCCTCCATGGAGAATCCGCCCGCATGGAAACCGCCACCTCCGCCGGGGAATCCGGTGGGGCCCATATCGTGGCCGAACTGGTCATATTTGGCGCGCTTCTCGGGGTTGGAGAGCACATCATAGGCCTCGGCGGCCTCCTTGAATTTCTCCTCGGCCTCCTTGTCGCCCGGGTTCTTGTCGGGATGATATTGTATGGCCTTCTTTCGATAGGCGCTTTTTATGGCTTTCTCGTCGGCATTCCTGTCGACTCCAAGCACTTCGTAATAGTCTCTTTTCGCTGCCATGATATACTGTGATTATTGCCCCACAGCCACCTTGGCATGGCGGAGCACTTTGTCGTTGAGTGTGTAACCTTTCGTGGGGGTGTCTATCACCATTCCCTTCTGAGCCTCATCGGGCACAGGCACCATGGCTATGGCCTCGTGGAGCTCGGCATCAAAGGGCTTGCCGGTCGACTCGATGGCCTTCACGCCGTTTGCCGCGAGAAACTTCACGAGCTTCTGATAGATCAGCTCCATTCCGGTGCGTATGTCGGCGGGATCATCGGCCTTGGCGCTTGCCTCGAGACCGCGCTCGAAATCATCTACAATCGGAAGCAATCCCTTGAGGACCCCTTCGGAGGCATTCTTGATGAGCTCGCTCTTCTCTCTGACAGTGCGTTTGCGGAAATTGTCGAACTCGGCCATCAGGAAGAGATATTCCTTCTTCTCTTTCTCGACCTGTGCCTGTGCATCAAGCAACTGCTTGTTGAGGGCGTCAATGTCGGCCAGCTCGTGGTTGATCATGTCGTTGGCCTCGTCGATCTGGCTTTCGGCCTCTTCCTGTGCCTGCTGCACATCGTCGAACATCTCTTCATTGCCCCCCTCGCGGTGGAGTCGTTCCTCTGGATTATTATGCTGTTCTTTGCTCATAGTGCTGATGTATGTTTTTTAACTTGATATATGGTGCAAAAACGTTGCCAAACTTCCGGCCCAGAGCCGAAAAATCAGGCACAATTCTACAAATAGAACAACATTGCTCCCATAACGTTCAATCACTCAAAAGAAAATAGGCTCATTCAAGACGCATGACAAACGTAGCACACCCCGGGAAACGGCGTGTCACCCCGTCTGCCAAAATGTCACGCCCGAACAGGCCGAACACAGCCGACCCCGACCCAGACATGGAGGCATAGACCGCTCCCATATCCTTGATGAGCGCCCGCTTCACGGCGGCCACCTCGGGATAGGCCGGGAACACAGAGGCCTCGAAGTCGTTGACCACGACATCCTGCCAGCGGTCAACCGGCAGCTTGATACGCTCCCTGAGAGGGACATCGGGCACCGAGGGGGTCACCGCCGCGTATGCAGCAGCTGTCGGCACACTCACAGGGGGCTTGACTATCACAAGTGTAAGGCCGGCGAGATCCACCCCGATAGGTTCGAGACGTGTTCCGGTCCCGGTGGCGAGCATGGGCCTGTTGTAGACAAAGAGCGGGCAGTCGGCACCCAGCCCGGCTGCCACGGCAGCCAGTTCTCCGTCAGACAGTCCCAGCGAGAAGAGATCGTTGAGCCCTGTCAGTATGAATGATGCGTCAGCCGAACCGCCACCCAACCCGGCTCCGTCAGGTATCACCTTGCGCAGGTATATCTCCACAGGAGGCAGACCGCCCACCCTCGACCCGAGGGCGCGGTAAGCTTTCATCACCAGATTCTTCTCGGGCGGACAGTTGACCTCACGCCCGCTGACGGTGAGCGTGGTCTCCCCCGTGCGTGACGGGACTATCTCGAGTACATCACGCCAGGCCACGGGCACCATCACTGTCTCTATGTCATGGTATCCGTCGGGGCGTCGTCTCAGAATGTCGAGCCCCAGATTTATCTTTGCGTTGGGAAACAGTATCATATCGGCTGCAAATTTAGCCATTTCCCACGGCTTTTCAAAACGCGGAAAGAAAGATCCCGTCTTATTTTTTCTGTAAGTTTTCTTGCCTCCCGACAGGATTATTCATATCTTTGCGGGGATATGATACACCGGATTATCACATTCATCGCACTCCTGCTTTCGATCGGTCAGGCCGCCGGTGCCATCGGGACTGACCGGAAGATAGCCGATGCCGTCGACTCGGCCGACTGGCTCGCGCTCGACTCGCTGCGCTCCTCTCTGCCCCGCGACTCCATAAGCCCCATGCTCGAGGTGTTTTCCCGCTGCATGACAGGCTTCTGGCTCAACCGTCCGGACGAGGCTCTCGGAGGATTCCGGGAATTGTTCGCCACCCACAGCAGCTCGCTCCCTCCCGACATGAAGCTTCGTTCGGGAGTGATGTTTGCAATGGCCCTGAGCCGCGAGGGGCTCAACGAGGCCGCTCATGTGACGGTGGATCATCTCATCAACGACACCGTAGTCCCGCCCTCCGACAAGGCCACGCTGTGCGAGCTGCACGAACTGGCGGAAAGATACGGTGCGCTCGCTGCCCACACTCCCTACGCCATCGGTTTTCCCGCTTCTGAGAGAGCCGTGATACCGTTCACACTGATCAACGACGGGACCGGACAGAACAAAGGACCTCTGACGATGACAAGCGACGTAGCTGCCATAAACGGAGCGCCGGTGAGAGTGGTGTTCAACACCGGCTCCGCGCTCAATATCGTGACAGATTCCCTCGCATCGGTGTTGGACCTCACCCCTATCGGCGGCAACACCTCCGGGCCGCACCTCTCCCTGGCCCGCGAACTCAGCCTGGGCGACATAACGGTCACTGATGTCCCGTTCATGGTGATACCGTCGGCATCCGGCACACTCATGCGCGACTGCCCGATGCTCGGCAGCGAGCTGCTGGTCAGGCTCAAGGATATCACAATCGACTTTGTGAACAACACTATCACTGTGGCCACCTCACCCGCACGGTGCACGTCACAACGCCCCAATATGTGTCTCGCTCCGGACGGCACTCTCCTCACCTCCGGAAGAATCGCCGACAGGGATATGCTCCTTGGAATCGACACGGGCAACCGTGGCTACGGAACCGTCAACCTGCTCGGCGCAGAGCCTGACATCATGCCCCAGGGGATAAGGATAGACCTCGGAGGGAGCTCGGTGGTCACACCTGAGATGGATGCCGGTCCGGCCCATCGCACACCCGGCGGCAGCATCGGTCTGCAGGGGCTCATGATGTTCGGCAAACTGCATTTCAATTTCACCGACATGACCCTCGAATGCCACACGCCACGCATCAGTCTCAACGACTTCTGCAAGCACAAATCCACCGATATTTTCAATGTCCCGGGATCTGTGATCTACCGCACAGTCCCCCAGCCACGCGAGAAAGAGTCGGTGCTCAGCACACTCGCAGGAGCCCTCGTCGGCGGCGCGATTACCAAACTGCTGATACCAAGTTCAGACTATTGGGACAACGTATCCGACTTTCTATCCGATTAGATCGTATCGACAGGGACAGAAGGAAATGTTTGGGATAGAAGGGTACAAAAGAAAATAAGGACACAAGAAAAAAATTTTTTATTTAGTTTGTTTCTTGTGTTCTTATTTTTTTATGTACCTTTCAGTCGGATGTATCTCAGTCCGATGTAATCTGTATCTGCCGCCAACTGTCGTAATTGCCTCTTGGTCAGGCGTCCGGAGGACGCAGATTATGTAGTAGCCGTGTACACCGGAGCACCGCGTAGGTGTGCACGGAGGTGAGTTCGGAAAGGATGGAGGCGTCCTGAAGGACGCCGGTTATCATAACATCAATTGCCCGATCGTGCTGATAACCGGCGTCTTGTCAGACGCCATGAATCTGTATATTCTTTGACCGGGCACACCTCCGCAAGACTACGGTGTGCCCGGCTACTATAAACCGGTGTCCTGCCCACAGTCCTTCCGGATACCCTCAGTCCTTCCGGATACCCTCGGTCCCGCCGCTACTGTATTTCGTAGCCAATGTGTGTGACGTTAGATTGCCACGTAGTGGCAATGCAGAGGTAGGCGCGGGTGCCAACCCGTGCATCCCGAAAATATACAAACGTTTGCGTCGCGTAGCGCCGCTACAAAAGAGCGAACTTGTTGCGGCGCTACGCGACGCCAATTATTGTTGGTGCATTTTGATACCCGGGTTCGCACCCGGGCCTACCATTGCATTGCCCCTATCGGGGCAAACGATGTGTATTCACACAGGGGTATGCAATAATTTCAATAAAACGAACTTACATCGTCCACTTAATTAAAAAAAATCTCTGTTTCCTATGTCCTTGCCTTCTTATGTACCCTTCAGCATTATACACTACATAGCAATATGCCACGTAGTGGCAATGCAACGGTAGGCCCGGGTGTCAACCCGGGTATCCTCCGTATCATTATGGATGATGGCGTCGCGTAGCGCCGCTACAAAAGAGCGAACTTGTAGCGGCGCTACGCGACGCCAATTATTGTCGGTGCATTTTGATACCCGGGTTTGCACCCGGGCCTACCGTTGCATTGCCCCTATCGGGGCAAACAATGTATATTTTTTATGTATTCACACAAGGTTATGCAATAATTTCAATAAAACGAACTTACATCGCCCACTTAATTAAAAAAGATCTGTTTCCTATGTCCTTGCCTTCTTATGTACCCTTCTGTCTTGTGTATCCTCAGTAAATTTTGGATTTTTTTGTCAAATAACTGTTGATTCAGAAACTTTTATTATCTTTGCCAGTGCTTATTACCTTACCGCATAGATCTCACGGGCAAGAACACAGAAATACAAGAATCATAATATTAACCGATCAATAGACATGAAAAAGATTTTACTCCTGTTCGCGGTATTGCTCACGCTAAGCGTGACCACATACGCACAAAATCCGAATGGCATTCAGGTGTTCGTGGATGGAGACTGGACTTATACCATAAATCCCGATGCCGATCATGAGGTCACTGTCGTACATTATGGAGGCGAAGAAGGCAGCAACGCCACCGAACTGACCATTCCCTCTCATGCGACATATAACGAAACACGTTATACCGTAACAGCCTTGGGCGAAGGCTTGTTCTCCAACTTCAACAATGAAGGTAACGATCAGTACACCCATTGGTGGGAACATCGAAGATTTATGAAACTCGAAAAAGTCACTATCCCCAATACTGTAACAAATATTGAAAAGTATGCTTTCGGTGGCTGTGGCTTGAAATCGGTCACTATACCAAACTCTGTGGTTGAAATCGGCAGCGGTGCATTCCAACAATGCAGCAGTTTGACATCGGTCTCTATCCCCAACTCTGTGACAGAAATTGGCAGCGGTGCATTCTCCCGTTGCAGTAGTCTGATATCGGTAATTATACCTAACTCCGTGAAAAGAATTGACTATAATGTATTCTCCTATTGCAGCAGCCTTTCATCGGTAACTATACCCGAATCAGTTACGGAAATCATCGCTGGCGCATTCAGCGGTTGCGATTCTTTAAATGAAATTCTGGTGTCAGAGGAAAACATAACCTATGCCTCTGCTGATGGCATTTTGTTTTCCAAAGATATGACTTCATTGATTCGCTGGCCTGGAGCAAAAACAGTTTGCAACATACCCAACTCGGTAACGAAAATTGGAGACAGCGCATTCTCCGATTGCAGTAACCTGACATCGGTAACTATACCCAATTCAGTAACGGAAATTGGCGGTAGCGCATTCTACGGTTGCAGTAACCTGACATCGGTCTCCATCCCCAACTCTGTAACGGAAATTGGCAGAAGCGCATTCTACGGTTGCAGCAGTCTGACATCAGTCACCATCCCTAATTCCGTGACCAGCATAGTAAATAATCCGTTCGTGGCCTGCACATCCCTGCAAGAAATCGTCTTACAGGACGGAAATAAAAATTATAAGACCATAGACGGAGTATTATATGATCATAACATTTCTAAACTCATAATCTATCCAGCCGGAAAAGGAAATATTTTCGAAATCCCCAACTCCGTGACGGAAATTGGCGACGATGCATTCTCCCGTTGCAGTATCCTGACATCGGTCACTATTCCCAACTCGGTGACGAAAATTGGTAGCAATGCATTCTCCTTTTGCAGTAGCCTGACATCGGTCACTATACCTAACTCAGTGACCAAGATTGAAAGTGGTGCTTTCTCAGACTGCTCCGCACTGACAACTGTATTCGCGCTGCCAATGACACCCCCATCCTGTTCTTCAAGTTCGTTCTTGCGAGTTCCAGAAACTTCTGTCGTATATATACCCAAAGGTACATTCAAGGCCTATTCTGAGGCCAGAGGTTGGAATCATTTCACCGACTTCCGCGAGATGGGGGCGCTTGATATCACATTGAGCGAAGCAACTATCTCGATTGAAGAGGGTAAAACCGCCACAATTTCTGCAACTGTGACCAAGGACGATGATGTGACTGTTGAATCGGAAACCTGGGCCTCTTCCAATACTGAAGTTGCCACGGTTGACAACGGTATTGTCACCGCCGTTGCCGAGGGAACTGCCACCATCACCTATACAGTTGTCGACGGTTACGGATGCCCCCACACCGAATATTGCGAGGTGACAGTCTCTGCCAATACCGGCATTGAAGATATCATTGGCAATGAAAGCAATGCACCCGCCGAATTCTTCAACCTCAACGGTGTGCGCGTCAATGCCGACCATCTCACTCCCGGCCTTTACATCAAGCGCCAAGACGGCAAAGCTACCAAAGTGCTCGTGAAATAACCCCAACACATCTCACTGAAAGATACAAAGATACCTCGGACTGAAGGGTACATAAGAAGACAAGGACATAAGAAACAGACTAAAAATAAAAATTTGTTTCTTCTGTCCTTGTCTTCTTATGTACCTTTCTATATGTAATCGCAGTATGCCACGTAGTGGCAATGCAATGGTAGGCCCGGGTGCCAACCCGGGTATCATCCGTTTCATTATGGATGATGGCGTCGCGTAGCGCCGCAACAAGTTCGTGCTTTTGCTGCGGCGCTACGCGACGCCAATTATTGTTGGTGCATTTTGATACCCGGGTTTGCACCCGGGCCTACCGTTGCATTGCCCCTAACGGGGCAAACGATGTATATTTTTTTGTATTCACACAAGGTTATGCAATAATTCCAATAAAACTCTTACATCGCCCACTTAATTAAAAAAATTTGTTTCTTATGTCCTTGCCTTCTTATGTACCCTTCAGTACTAAGCCATGTGTACCACTATGACACATAAAATTCTGATATAATCTACTTAACGCAATAAGATTTTCACTTGCATTTGATTAAAATTTATATTAATTTTGCGACTTAGATAATTCATCATTCAACTTTTATTAAAATACATTCGTTTTACATCAAGAGACATAGTCTTCTGAAACTTTGACAGTAACAACAGTTTTCATTTTACCAATTCTTATTCAGCAGCCCGCCGAGAGGCCGGGCAGACATAAAAAAATCACACTTCATAACAACTCAAAACACTAAAGAGCTATCATGGACAGCAACGAAAAGAAAGGCAAACGCCCGCGCATAGGCGCGCGCCCCGTATCAGCGGCCAATCACGACAGCCATTCCACCGACTTCGAGCAGACTGCTCAGGAAGGTGGCGCCCAGCAGGAGCAGCACCGCTCATACGGTAACCAGGGTTACAATCCCAACCGATCCTATCAGCAGCGGCCCTACAATAACCGTCAGGGTGGATATCAGGGTGGTAACCGTTACAACCAGGGGGGATATCAGAACAACCGTTACAACAACAACCGTCAGGGCGGATACCAGCAGCGTCCATACGCCCCGCAGACCGAGGGCACTCCGACCGAAGGAGCCGCTTCGGAAGCAGCTTCGGGCGACGACTCAACACCACAGAGCACCGGCTATCAGCCCCGCAACAACTATAACCGTCAGGGTGGATACAATCAGGGTGGCTATCAACCCCGCAACAACTATAACAACCGTCAGGGTGGATATCAGGGTGGTAACCGTCAGTCAGGCTATCAGCCCCGCAACAACCAGGGCGGATATCAGGGCGGAAACCGTCAGACAGGCTATCAGCCCCGCAACAACCAGGGCGGATATCAGGGCGGTAACCGCCAGACAGGCTATCAGCCCCGTAACAACCAGGGCGGATATCAGGGTGGAAACCGCCAGGGTGGATATCAGGGCGGTAACCGTCAGGGTGGATACCAGGGTGGCAACCGTCAGGGCGGCTACCAGAACAAGGGTCCGCGCCAGAACCAGTTCGGAATGCCCCAGGGAGGCCGCAGTTTCACTCCGCGCCCCAAACGCATCGAATATGAAATGGAGATCCCGGATCCTAACGAACAGATCCGTCTCAACAAATATATGGCCAATGCCGGTCTCTGCTCACGCCGCGAAGCCGACGAATACATCCTCCAGGGCCTCATAAAGGTCAACGGCGAGGTGGTGACCGAGCTCGGCACCAAGATAAGCCACAGCGACGTGGTGGAATATGACGAGAAGGTAGTGGCGCTCGAGAAGAAGTGTTACATCCTGCTCAACAAGCCCAAGGATTGCGTGACCACCAGCGACGACCCGAACGGACGTCTCACCGTGATGGATCTCGTCAAGGGAGCCTGCGAGGAGCGCATCTACCCCGTCGGACGTCTCGACCGCAACACCACCGGTGTGCTTCTGCTCACAAACGACGGCGACCTCGCCTCGAAACTCACACATCCCAAGTTCGTGAAGAAGAAAATCTATCACGTGTGGACCGACAAGGACATCGCCGAGGATGATATGCAGCGCATAGCCGACGGCATCGAACTCGACGACGGCCCCATCCACGCCGACGCCATCTCCTATGCCACCGAGACCGACCGCAACC
>CAJUKP010000036.1 GCA_910587165.1 uncultured Duncaniella sp. | reverse complement strand
CCGAGGAGATGATCAATGAGTTGATGTCTATCCGAAATACCGGCCTTACCATAGAGGCTTTTGAGGAGATTGTATCCTTGACAAAATGGGATATAGCGGATAGAACTCTCTACCTTATAAATCCTCATTACGAAACTAAATATGGTTTGACTCCACGAAATATACCGGATTATATTTCAAATATCCCATATCTACGCGATTATGCAAGCACAAGCTGTTTCTATCTGCTTAAACCTGTGGGAAATTACCTCAACTGACTTCTTTTTTATAAAAAGGAATATATCCTATGCAGTCTTTTAATCAGTATTTCATCTATCGTGTGAACAAAAATAAAAAAACATGAGATTAATGACCCTCCTTATTGCAACGATGTTGTTGGTGTCGTGCGCCGATGAAATTGACGCCGGCGTACAGCCGCCATCAACTGCCGTGACAATATCCGGCACGCTGCCTGTGATGTATATTGAAACTGAAAATCGCACACCGATAACATCAAAGACGGAGTATCTTGATGCCAAATATTGGCTTGACCCGTTGGAAAACAGTGAGTACGATGCTTTGGGCTCAGAATCAGAGCCACTGCCTATGCAAATACGCGGGCGAGGACATTCATCATGGAAAGGCGCGAAGAAACCATACAAAATAAAGTTTGCAAAAAAGACATCGGTCATGGGTATGCCGAAGAACAAACATTTTGCCCTATTGAAACCAACGGAAAACACTGTGGCAGGTTTACAGTTGGGTCAGCTGATGAACATGGCTTGGACACCCAGTTTTCGGTCGGTTGAAGTGGTACTGAACGGAGATTACATCGGCTTATATTTCTTGACTGAAACAATCCGTATTGATGAAAACCGGGTAAACATATACGAACAGAAAGACCAAGAAACGGATCCCAATATAATACCGTATGGTTGGCTTGTTGAGGTTGACAACTATCATGACGAATGTCAAATTACAATCCCGGAATGTAGAAGATGGAATCTCACTCTCCGTTACCATTCTCCAGAAGATTTATCTTCCGATCAGTTGCAGTGGCTGACAAATGAGTTTAAAGCTATAAACTCTGCTATATATTCAACCGACAAGACCTCAACGACTTGGGAAGAGTATTTCGATGTAGAAAGTATGGCACGCTTCTTTATCTTACAGGAAGTTATGGATAACCCCGATGGATTTCATGGCAGTTTCTACCTTCATAAAGATATGGGAGATAATGCCAAGTGGGTTGCGGGGCCAATTTGGGACCTCGTTTGCTACAACCGGGATAAAACCGACTATACTTTCCGAATGAAAGTACATTACGGATTTACACCGCATTGGATTGGAGAGATTATCCAGTATGGTATTTTTTGTGATGCAGTGAAAGATGTATGGCATGAGATATATCCGTCGCGTTTATCTGAAATATACGGAACGATTGATGATATTGTCCTTCCGCTTGCGTCAGCATGGGAAAAAGACTGTGAACGGTGGAATGAAGACCCGACACAAACCGCCCAACTCAGAGCTGATAGGATTAAGAACGCTCTAAGAAAAAACATAGAATGGTTTAATAACCATCTTCCTGTAAATCAGTACGCATCATCACCTCAGATAACAGGCACAACAAATGATGAGCCGGTAAAGGTGTTCAATCTTCAAGGTATATGTATTGGCGTGTACGAGAATGAATCGCAAGCACAAAACGATCTTGATAGTGGAATATATATAATCAATGGTAAGAAGGTTAAAATATTCTGACACATAAGCAAGGACAGGGAGGTTTGAAATGGGATGATGTGAAAAATGTTACGGATAGAGTGCCTGCCGATTATCCTACCATCATTATATATTGTGGAAGCCTCTCAAAGCGGCAACCTCGTATCCGGACAATTCATCCCATTCCGTGGGCCCTGATTGAGAATTTTTCTCCGTTTATGCCATGAGGTGAGATATTTTTCTTAACTTTGCACCCTAATAGTATCTCTCCAACCCAGACAACAGATATTTAAGATAATTCTATCCCATAATCAGACCTATGGCAACCCAGGAAGATGTTTTCAAGAAGATCGTGAGCCACGCTAAAGAGTATGGCTTTGTATTCCAGTCCAGCGAAATCTATGACGGCCTCTCCGCTGTCTACGACTACGGCCAGAACGGCGTAGAACTCAAAAACAACATCAAACGTTACTGGTGGGACTCAATGACCCTCCTTCATGAGAACATCGTAGGCATCGACTCTGCCATCTTCATGCATCCGACCATCTGGAAAGCATCAGGCCACGTCGACGCTTTCAACGATCCTCTCATTGACAACAAAGACTCCAAGAAACGCTATCGTGCCGATGTGCTCATCGAGGATCACATCGCCAAGATGGACGAGAAGATCGACAAGGAAGTGGCAAAAGCAGCCAAACGCTTCGGCGAGAACTTCGACGAAGCCATGTTCCGTCAGACAAATCCCCGCGTGCTCGACATCGTTGCCAGACGCGACGCCCTCCACGAGCGTTTTGCAAAGGCAATGAATGACAGCGACCTCGACGGCCTCCGCCAGATAATTGTCGACGAAGAGATCGTATGCCCCATTTCCGGCACCAAGAACTGGACAGAAGTACGCCAGTTCAACCTCATGTTCAAAACCGAGATGGGCTCCACAGCCGACGGCTCGATGACAGTCTATCTCCGTCCCGAGACCGCCCAGGGCATCTTTGTCAACTACCTCAACGTGCAGAAGACAGGCCGTATGCGCATCCCCTTCGGCATCGCCCAGATAGGCAAGGCTTTCCGTAACGAAATAGTTGCCCGTCAGTTCATCTTCCGCATGAGAGAGTTCGAGCAGATGGAGATGCAGTTCTTCGTTCGCCCCGGTTCCGAGATGGAGTGGTTCAAGAAATGGAAGGAATTCCGTCTCCGCTGGCACAAGGCCCTCGGCCTCGGCGACGAGAAATACCGCTATCACGACCATGAGAAACTCGCCCACTACGCCAATGCGGCCACCGACATCGAATTCCAGATGCCGTTCGGATTCAAGGAAGTTGAGGGCATCCACTCACGCACCAACTTCGACCTCTCGCAGCATGAGAAATTCTCAGGCAAGAAGATACAGTATTTCGACCCCGAGCTCAACGAAAGCTACACCCCATACGTGATCGAGACCTCCATCGGCGTTGACCGCATGGTGCTCAGCGTGCTTTGCTCAAGCTATGAGGAGCAGCAGCTCGAAGGCGGCGACAAGCGTGTGGTGCTTCACCTCCCCGCTCCCCTCGCACCCGTCAAGTGCGCCGTGCTCCCGCTCGTGAAGAAAGACGGACTCCCCGAAAAGGCCCGCGAGATTGTCAACGATCTCAAATTTGACTTCGCCACACACTACGAGGAAAAAGATACCATCGGCAAACGCTACCGCCGTCAGGACGCCATCGGCACACCTTACTGTATCACCGTGGACCATCAGACCCTCGAGGACAACACCGTCACACTTCGCGAACGTGATTCCATGCAGCAGACACGTGTAAGCATCGACGATCTCCACAAGATCATCCACTCCAACGTATCTCTCAATTCCCTCCTCCGCAAATTGGGATAAATCTCTCTTCATTTTACTTACCTGTTATGAAACATTTCAAAATCATTCTCCTTCTGGCCGCGATGCTTCCGGCCCTCAGTTCATGCAACTACAACTCCCTCGTCGAACAGAAACAGGGTGTCGAGCAGCAGTGGGCCGAGGTGCAGAACCAGTACCAGCGTCGCTCCGATCTCATCCCCAACCTCGTCAATACAGTCAAAGGCTACGCCACCCACGAAAGCTCCACACTCGAGAATGTGACCAAAGCCCGTGCGGCCGCCACATCCATCAACATTGACCCCGCGAACCTCGACGAGGAAAGCCTGGCAAAATTCCAGGCTGCCCAGAATGAGCTCACAGGCGCACTCAAGTCACTTCTCGCCGTCACCGAGGCCTACCCCGACCTGAAGGCCAACGAAAACTTCCGTGACCTCCAGGTGCAGCTCGAAGGCACCGAAAACCGCATTGCGACAGCCCGCGGCCGCTACACCGAGGCCGTGGCAGGCTACAATACGGCCATCAAGAAATTCCCCACCGTTATCTACGCCGGGTGGTTCGGCTTCTCGCCTCAGCCTCAGTTCAAGGCCGACGACGCAGCCCAGCGCGCACCCGAAGTGAAGTTCTAACTATCAAATAATGAACATCCTACAAAAAGCATTCCTATTCATCCCTGCTGTAGCCCTCGGCCTCATGGCCGGGAGCTGCAACAGCGACGATGACAGCGAAACCTGGGATACATACAAAGAATGGCGTGAGGAAAACGAAGCCTTCTTCGACGACCAGAAATATACCCTCAGTCCTGAAGGCACAAACCTATACGAGCCTCTCACTCCGGTCTGGAACAGCTCGGCCCAGATTCTCATACGCTATCTCAACGACCGCAAGCTGACAGAAGGCAACCTCTCCCCCCTTCTCACATCCACAGTGAATGTGAAATACATCGGACGCCTCTGCAATGATGTCCCCTTTGATTCATCCTACCTTCAGACAGACAGCGTCTTCCAGACACGCCCCGACAAACTCATCCAGGGATGGACAATCGCACTCCTCTATATGAGAGTGGGCGACAGCGCACGTGTGGTAATCCCCTATACCCTCGGCTACGGCAGCTCATCGCAAGGCATCATCCCCCCCTATTCGACACTTGTGTTTGATTTGAAACTCGTCGATATCGTCGACTACGAGAAACAATAAGCACCTGCTATCAATGGATTTCCAGCTACTGGCCACAGCCGCTGGCAGCAACGCCCGCGCCGGCCTGATCACCACCGACCACGGCACCATCGAGACCCCCATATTCATGCCCGTGGGAACTCTCGGCAGCGTAAAGGCTGTCCACCAGCGCGAGCTGCGTGACGACATAAAAGCCCAGATCATACTTGGCAACACATACCACCTCTATCTCCGCCCGGGCATAGAGGTGCTCGAGAAAGCCGGAGGACTCCACAAATTCAACGGTTGGGAGCGACCTATTCTCACCGACAGCGGCGGATTTCAGGTTTTCTCCCTCTCGTCCAACCGCAAACTCACCGAGGAGGGCGCACATTTCCGTTCACATATCGACGGTTCACGTCATCTTTTCACCCCCGAAGGAGTCGTCGACATACAGCGCTCCATCGGCGCCGACATAATGATGGCACTTGACGAGTGCCCTCCCGGAACAGCCGATTTCGACTATGCCCGGCGCTCGTTGAAGCTCACTCAGAGATGGCTCGAACGCGGATGGAAACATTTCAACGAGACCGAAGGCAAATATGGCTATCGGCAGGCATTTTTCCCCATAGTCCAGGGTGTCGTATATCCTGAGCTGCGCAAGGACGCCGCACGTCATGTGGCCGATCTCGGAGCCGAAGGCAACGCAATCGGCGGTCTTGCCGTGGGCGAACCTGTCGAGAAAATGTATGAGATGATCGAAGTGGTCAACGACATCCTCCCGGCCGACCGTCCGCGCTATCTGATGGGAGTCGGTACGCCCGCCAACATTCTCGAGGCAATCGACCGCGGTGTCGATATGATGGATTGCGTCATGCCCACCCGCAACGGCCGTAACGGAATGCTCTTCACCCGCCACGGCATCATGAATATGCGCAACCGCAAATGGGCCGACGACTTCTCCCCTCTCCAGGAAGATGGCCCCGCATTCGTTGATCAGGTTTATTCCAAGGCATATCTGCGCCACCTTTTCATAGCCGACGAGATTCTCGCCATGCAGATAGCCTCTATCCACAATCTCGCCTTCTATCTTTGGCTCGTCGGCGAGGCGCGACGCCACATAATCGCCGGCGATTTCAAGACTTGGAAGACCGAAATGGTCGAGTGCGTCACCCGGCGGCTCTGACCTGAAATCCCGTCATGACAACTGATGAAGATACTCGACTGGTACATAATACGTAAATTCCTCGGAACCTACATTTTCGCGATAGCCCTCATCCTGGCCATCACGATAATGTTTGATATCAACGAGAAACTCGATTCATTCCTCAAGGCCCCTCTCAAGGCCACCGTGTTCGACTACTTTCTCAACTTCCTCCCCTACTTCGCCAATCAGTTCAGCCCCCTCTTCACCTTCATAGCGGTCATATTCTTCACATCCAAGCTCGCCGACAATTCCGAGATCATAGCCATGCTGTCCACCGGCATGAGCTACCGCCGTCTCCTGCGCCCATATCTCATAAGCGCCACGGTCATAGCCATAGCCACCTATGTCCTGAGTGCATATATCATCCCGCCTGCCAACGTAAAACGTATTGATTACACCAATACTTACGTGAAGAACAAGCGTGTCGACTACGGCACCAACATCCAGCTGCAGGTGGCTAAAGGTGAGATTGCATATATGTCGCGATACGACAACAACCAGAAGACCGGCTACAAGTTCTCCCTCGAATCATTCAAGGACAAGAAACTCGTATCGCGTCTCACGGCCCAGACCATACGCTATGACACTCTCCACAACTGGACTGTCCGCGACTACATGATACGCACCTTCGACGGCCGCAGCGAGAAGATCACACGCGGATCCCGCCTCGACACCGTCATACCCATAGAGCCCCGAGACTTCCTGATCTCCAAAAACGACTGTGAGATGATGACCTCCCCCGAACTACGCTCATATATCGAGAGCCAGAAAAAACGTGGTGTGGCCAATATCAAGACTTTTGAGATCGAGAACCACCGCAGATATGCCATGACAGCGGCTGCATTCATCCTCACTGTCATAGGTATGTCACTGTCATCACGCAAGGTCAAGGGTGGAATGGGCGTCAACATCGGCATAGGTCTTGTGCTGTCGTTCAGCTACATCCTGTTCATGACCGTGACATCCACTTTCGCAGTCTCAGGCATGACATCCCCGTTCGTGGCCATGTGGATACCCAATTTCCTATACGCCATCATCGGAATAATCCTATATTACAAGGTATCCCACAACTGACCTGGGTCACTCGCGAAGATATTCATCAAAATGCGCCAATACTTTGTGCGTGACCTATAAAATTCGTAACTTTGCGGTGGAACTCACCATTCATCCATCATTTCACTGCAATGAATACCAAAAGTCTTGTGTCAATCAGCGATATAAGCCGCGAGGAGATTATGCAGCTCCTCGAGACAGCGCGTAAGTTCGAGCAGAACCCCAACCGCAGGCTGCTTGAAGGAAAAGTTGTGGCAACGCTCTTTTTCGAGCCGTCCACCCGAACCCGTCTCAGCTTCGAGACTGCTGTCAACCGTCTCGGCGGGCGTGTGATAGGCTTCTCCGATGCCTCGAACACCTCGACATCAAAAGGAGAGACACTCAAAGACACCATCAAGATGGTGAGCAACTATGCCGACCTCATCGTCATGCGCCACCACCTCGAGGGAGCGGCTCTCTACGCCACCGAGGTCACCGATGTTCCCGTCATCAACGCCGGCGACGGTGCCCATCAGCACCCCTCGCAGACCATGCTTGACCTCTACTCGATCTACAAGACACAGGGTCGGCTCGAGGATCTCACCATCACACTTGTCGGCGACCTGAAATATGGCCGCACCGTCCACTCGCTCATCATGGCCATGCGGTGGTTCAACCCCACATTCCGCTTCGTGGCCTGCAAGGAACTCGGAATGCCCGAGGAATACAAAACTTTCTGCCGCGAGAACGGAATACGCTTCACCGAGCACACCGACTTCTCCCCCGAGGTGATCAACACATCCGACATCATATATATGACCCGTGTGCAGCGCGAGCGTTTCGCCGATATTATGGAATACGAACAGGTCAAGGATCTCTACAATCTCAACGCGTCCATGCTCGGAGAAGCCCGTGAGAATATGCGCATACTCCACCCGCTGCCACGTGTCAACGAAATCGCCCAGGATGTCGATGACAATCCCCATGCCTACTATTTCGATCAGGCCCGTAACGGACTCTATGCCCGCGAAGCTTTGATATGCCGCTCACTTGGCATTGACGTAACCGACTAACAAGCCGTTGATATGACAAAGACAGTATCCAAATCAGAACTCGCCGTGGCAGCCCTGCGCAACGGCACCGTGATTGACCACATCCCTTCGTCAGTGCTCTTCAAGGCCGTCAAGATACTCGGCATTGAGAATCTGGACACAGCCGTCACCATTGGCAACAATCTCGATTCCAAGCGCCTCGGCAACAAGGGCATCATAAAAGTGGCCGACGTGATTTTCCCCGAGAAAACCATCAACCGCATCGCACTGATAGCCCCATCGGCGGTAATAAACATAATACGTGACTATGAGGTGGTCGAGAAATTCCCCGTCACTCTGCCCGACACGATTGTCGGACTCGTGAAATGTGGAAATCCCAAATGCATCACCAACAATGAGCCTATGCTCACACGCTTCCATGTCGTTGACCGCAACGATGTCACCATCTGTTGCCACTACTGCTCGCACACCGTGAAGAGCACCGAAGCCATCATCTGAACCGTCCCCCTTTCAACGCCGTAATGTCAAAGGTATCCTGGAAACCCGGAACGATGATCTATCCGCTACCTGCGGTGCTCGTCACCTGCGGCACGATGGAGTCGTCAAACATGATCACTGTGGCATGGACCGGAACAATATGCACCAACCCGGCCATGTGCTACATATCCGTGCGTCCTGAGCGCCATTCCTACCACCTCATCAGGGAGCGGATGGAATTCACCATCAACCTCACCACCGCCGCCATGGCCCGCGCCACCGACTGGGCCGGAGTGCGATCGGGTGCCGACCACGACAAATGGAAAGAGACCGGACTCACACCATCCGAGGGTGAGAAAGTGGCCTGCCCCTGCATAGCCGAGTCACCTCTGAGCATCGAATGCCGTGTCATGCAAATTGTCAGTCTCGGCAGTCACGATATGTTCATTGCCGAAGTGGTCAACGTCCTTGCCGACGAAAGTCTCATCGACCCTGTCACCGGTGCCTTCGATCTCGCATCTGCCGGCCTTATGAGCTATTCACATGGCCGGTACTTCGAACAGGGTCCGGAGATAGGCCGCTTCGGTTGGTCGGTGAAAAAGAATGGAAAATAGCAATTCATGAACAAATAGAAAAATCACAACACATATCAAAGATTTATGGAACGAGACAAGATCGTTTTTGACATCATCTCCCGCGAGCACGCCCGCCAGAAAAAGGGCATCGAGCTGATCGCGTCGGAAAACTTCGTCAGTGAGCAAGTGATGCAGGCCATGGGCTCATGCCTCACCAACAAATATGCCGAAGGCTATCCCGGCCACCGTTACTACGGAGGCTGTGAAGTGGTCGACGAAGTGGAGTCACTCGCCATCGAGCGCCTCAAACAGCTCTTCGGGGCTGAATGGGCCAACGTGCAGCCCCACTCCGGCGCACAGGCCAACATGGCCGTATTCATGGCCTGCCTCCAGCCCGGCGACAAATTCCTCGGCCTCAATCTGAGCCACGGTGGCCATCTCTCCCACGGAAGCCCCGTCAATTTCTCCGGCCTCATGTTCCAGGCCCTCGAATACAATGTCGACGCCGAGACCGGACGTGTGGACTACGAGCAGATGGAGGAAGTGGCCCGTCGCGAGCGTCCCCGCCTCATTGTCGGCGGAGCCTCGGCTTACAGCCGCGAATGGGACTATGCCCGTATGCGTCGCCTCGCCGATGAGATCGGTGCCATTCTCATGATTGACATGGCTCATCCTGCAGGTCTCATCGCCGCCGGCCTCCTTGACAACCCTGTCAAATATGCCCACATCGTCACCTCAACCACCCACAAGACACTCCGCGGCCCCCGCGGCGGTGTGATCATGATGGGCAAGGATTTTGAGAACCCCTGGGGCAAGAAAACTCCCAAGGGAGTTGTGCGCATGATGTCCTCGCTGCTTGATTCCGCCGTATTCCCCGGAGTACAGGGCGGCCCGCTCGAACACGTCATCGCCGCCAAGGCCGTAGCCTTCGGTGAAGCCCTCCAGCCCGAGTTCAAGACATATCAGACCCAGGTCAAGAAGAATGCCGCTGCTCTGGCAGAAGCACTCATGTCGATGGGCTACAACATCGTGTCAGGTGGAACCGAAAACCACTGCATCCTCCTCGATCTCCGCAGCAAGTTCCCTGATCTCACCGGCAAGGTTGCAGAGAAAGCTCTCGTCGAGGCAGACATCACCGCCAACAAGAACATGGTGCCCTTCGATTCCCGTTCACCCTTCCAGACATCCGGCATCCGTCTCGGCACTCCCGCCATCACCACCCGCGGTGCCAAGGAACCCCTCATGGGTGAGATAGCCGAGATGATCGACACCGTGCTCCGCAACCCCACTGACCCCGAGACCATCGCCGCCGTCCGCGCTAAGGTCAACGCCACAATGGAATCATACCCGATGTTCGCATACTGATAACATCAGGTATCACACAATAGCCTTATAAGCCATCGACTGGCTGAACGGCACAGAAAAAGCACCGGATAATAAACAACACTTTGTTATCCGGTGCTTTTTGGCATTCATCACAGAAAAACGGCATCACATCACTCTTATTTCATCCATGAGTCATGAAGTACATATCTTTGCGTTGAATAAAAACCTTAGATATGTTCAATCATCTGAAAACATTAGCCTTGATTACCGCGGCAATACAGATTCAGGACCTCTCCGCCCACCCAACAGATTCACTTCATCCTCGCCCAAACGAACTGCAGGAGGTGATAGTGACAGCCAGACGCCCGGAGGCCATCATCCGCGCCGACCGTATCACCTATATACCTTCAGCCTCGATCTCCGGTAGTCAGGGCAATCTTCTGGAAGCCATTAAGGCACTGCCAGGGATAACCGTGAGCAATAAAGGAGACTTCATGCTCAACGGAATGCAGGGACTTTCCGTCCTTATTGACGGACGAAAATCAATATTGACAGGTGATGCTTTGGTCAACTATCTACAATCTCTCCCGGTGACGGAGATTGACAACATTGAGATCATCAATACTCCCGGAGCCAGACGGGCTGGTTCTGATCCGATCATTTCACTCAACATACGCCGGCGGCGTAAGCGCGAGAAAGGATACTCAACAACGGCCAATCTCAACAGCGAAGCCGGCAAAGCCCGGAAAATGTACGCTTCAGCCAATGTCGAACTTAACAATTCCAACGGCAACCTATCCTTCAATTATTCCACATTTCTTAAACGGGATCCGTCCGAACTGGTCACAGACAGACCATATCTTGACTATCAGGAGAGACTCTTACAGAAATATGACCGTGTCAGACATGATGCCATGCACTTCGTATCACTCTCTTACGACTATAAGACTGACAGGCCAATATCTGCCGGGATATCATTAAATTACAACTATCACAGACGACGTGAACCTGCTGTGATGCGGACCACCGTCCCGTTTGTCAATGAACCGACCGTAACTTCAAACAATGCACGTTTCCGGACCGGAAACATATACGGAGGTATCTATCTGAACCGGGATCTTAGCGGAAGGGAGGGAAAATGGACCGCCGCGTGTGACTTTTTCAGACACACCAATTCGGAACGGCAGTTCATGAATGACAATACAGGAACAGATCTTGAGGGAGATATGTGCGGACACACACTCGGAATAGTCGGTACTTTTGACTGGAGATACACCTTGTCAGCCAACTGGACAATCTCGTCAGGCTTGAGGCTTTCGTATGTGAAGCTCGACAGCGACGGTAATTATTCGTCAACCGAGACCGATGGCACATTATCGCCGGATGGGTTGGGCTCATCATTCGGATATGAGGAAAATGTAAACGCGATATATGCCGAAGGCACAGCTTCTTACGATAGGCTGAAAATAACCGCCGGAATAAGAGCGGAGCAAAGCAATCTGAGCACATCATTCTCCGGCAATGAAAGCGCCTTACCTCACGATATGTCCGATAAATCTTTCCACATCTACCCGTCCCTATCATTATCACTCAACAGTTCACCTGAGAGTTCGTGGCTGTTATCCTATGCCTGCAAGGTCACACGTCCCCGTTTCGCCGATCTCGATCCATTCATCCACGTATTTGATGACATTACCCATGTCGGTGGCAACATCAATCTGAAAGAATCCACCGCCCATTCCTTGAGCATTGCATGGTCTGACAACAGGTCACTCAGATTTCTTCTTTCTGCCACAAACACATCCGGGGAGATCGTGAAGTGTTACAGGGAGCTTACAGATAAAGTCGTGTATGTAACCCCGGAAAACTTTCCGCGGCATCTGCAGATTCTTCTTTCAGCCTCATGCGGCGACATCCGTCTAACCGGATGGGGGAATATCATGGCCAATGCCGGTCTCATTTACTCCGGATACCGTCTGCCGGCATTTCTGAATACCGGATCCAACAACCTTTTCACCCCGATGTTTGAAATAAGGAATTCGCTGACACTTCCTTTTGCCATCTCCGCTGAAATCAAACTGTCATTCAGAGGTCCGGTTGCTTTCGGTCAGGCACGTGCTTCCTCAGTCTGGAACACGTATATCGGTATCAGACGAAGGTTTTACAACGGGAGGATCTCCATTTCGGCCTATGTGAAAGACATATTCAACACCAACCATTCAATATCAACAATATACCTTTCAGGCAGGAAAGCGACACTATGCGAGAAAGAATTCGAGGATATGAGGAAAATAGGACTGTCGATATCCTACCGTTTCAGTGGCGGACAGAGAAAAAAAGATAAAGCGGACCGTAACATTTGGATTGAAGAACTTAATCGTGTAAATTTGTAAATGACAAACTTATGAAATTAGCTCCTCTAATATTCGCGGTCATTCAATTCATGTTGATCAGACTGGCAAACGACTGGCCGACGGGCGACCGCTACCTGTCACATTCATGGCAATTCATTGCTACTGAACTGTCAGGTATACTCATATTCAATTATCTTGGATTCTATCTGGCTGAGAAATGGGTGAAATACTGTGTCAGAAGAACTGTATCACCGTTTTTCGAGTATTCAGCCGTCACTCTCTTCGCTCTTACATTCTCCCTTCTTGTCATGTGGATGTCTCATGACGTACCACTCGCATCCGAGCTCCCTCATCTTGTGATTCCCGTGGTAATAGTCTGTCTTATGGCATTGTGGCTTCATCTTTCCACCAAAAGCAACTATCTCTACCGGAAATATACCGAGGCAAGGCTTCTGGAACAGGAAGCAGGAAAAGCCAAGGCAGAGGCCGATCTGCGTTTGCTGCGCGAGCAGATCCATCCGCATTTCCTTTTCAATATGCTGAACACCATTTATTTCAGCATAGATGAGACAAATGAGAAAGCCCGCGGTATTGTCGAGCACCTGTCCAATCTGCTCCGCTCGCAATTATACCAGGATGACAGTCCCGTCAGCGTTGAGAGAGAAATTGAAGTGTTGGAAAGTTATATCGAGCTTTACCGTGCCAGATTTGAGGATCTCTATGACATTGATATTTCCATTGACCGGCGTTACGGATCCGATGTGATCCACAGACATCTCCTGCTCCCGCTCGTGGAGAACGCCATGAAACACTCCGGTGGAACACCACGGAAAATAAAAATCTCCCTGAAACGCGACATCGGTTTCATAGAATTCACTGTTGACAATTCCACCTCACGGTCTGACACAATTCAAGAGAAACCTTCCGGAATAGGTCTTGACAATCTGCGCCGCCGGCTTGGACTCCTCTACGGCGGCGGACATGAATTCTCCACCGGTAATGACAACGGTATCTATCATGCTCATCTGAAAATCAAACTATGACAACCCCTCCCTGCTATTCATGCATCATTGTTGACGATGAACATACCGCACGTCATGGTCTGAGAAGCTATGTGAACCGGGTTCAACATCTGACCTGCCTGGCAGAGTTGACCGATGTCACCGCACTTGACGTATATCTCAGGAATCACAATGCTCCTGACATCATTTTCATGGACATTGAAATGCCCGGCCAATCAGGACTCGACTTCATTGCATCAGTGGAGCTCCGGACCGCATTCATCATTGTCACGGCTTACGAGCGATATGCACTTAGAGGATACGAGCTCAATGTCTGCGACTATCTGTTGAAGCCGGTGTCATTCACCCGCTTCTGTCAATCCTTGGACAAAGCCATCCGGTTTGTGGACTATCGTAAAGGCATCTCTGGCAAGAACCATATCGTCATCCGGGCCGACAGAATCACCCATCGTATAGATCTGAACGATATAATATATCTGGAAGCGTGTGAGAACTATGTGAGGATCACAACAACTGACGACCGCATCACAACAAGATCCACACTCAAGGATCTTTTATCTCAATTGCCGGAGAATGAATTCCACCGTGTCCACAAGTCCTATGCCGTCAATATCTCCCGCATCAGATCTGTGGGTTCCTCCGTAGTTATGGAACAATCAATAGCGGTGCCTCTGTCCCGTTCTTTTAAAAATAGCCTCATAGCGGCACTGGATGCGCTGAAAAAGTGATTTGGACGACATACAGCCGCACAGTCCGATTAAAATTTCGCTTGATTTGTATTGTTTTTAGAAATAATTATTAACTTTGCAGTTCTAAAACATTAAAGATTCTTATGAGCGACAGATTATTCATATTTGACACGACTCTCCGCGACGGCGAACAGGTGCCGGGATGCCAGCTCAACACGGTCGAGAAAATCGAGGTGGCAAAGGCGCTCGAGGCTCTCGGAGTCGATGTCATCGAAGCCGGATTTCCCGTGTCCAGTCCCGGAGACTTCAATTCCGTAGTGGAGATATCAAAAGCGGTGACATGGCCCACCATCTGCGCGCTCACCCGTGCCGTCGAGAATGACATCCGGGTGGCCGCCGAGGCGCTTAAATATGCCAAGCATCCACGTATCCACACCGGTATAGGCACTTCCGATCCTCATATCAAGTATAAATTCAACTCCAACCGTGAGGAGATCCTCGAGCGTGCGGTACGCGCTGTGTCATACGCTAAGAAATTTGTCGAGGATGTGCAGTTCTATGCCGAGGACGCCGGCCGCACCGACAATGAATATCTCGCCCGGGTGGTCGAGGCCGTCATCAAGGCCGGAGCCACTGTGATAAATATCCCGGACACCACCGGATATTGCCTGCCCTGGCAGTTCGGAGAGAAGATAAAATATCTCATGGACCATGTGGACGGTATCGACAAAGTCACGATAGCCACCCACTGCCACAACGATCTCGGAATGGCTACCGCCAACACCGTGGCCGGAATTGTCAACGGAGCCCGTCAGGCGGAGGTGACTATAAACGGTATCGGAGAAAGAGCCGGCAACACTGCCCTCGAGGAAGTGGTCATGACCTTCCGCTCCCACCGCGAGCTCGGGATCGACACAAACATCAACGCCACCAAGATCACCCCGGTGTCACGCATGGTGTCAAGTCTCATGAATATGCCCGTCCAGCCCAACAAAGCCATCGTGGGACGCAATGCGTTCGCCCATTCCTCGGGCATCCATCAGGATGGTGTGCTCAAGAACCGTGAGAGCTACGAGATCATAGATCCGCGGGATGTCGGCATTGACGAGAACTCGATCGTGCTCACCGCCCGTTCGGGCCGCGCGGCGCTCAAACATCGTCTCCACGTGCTCGGAATCGAGCTGACTACCGAACAGCTTGACAAGGCATACGAGGAGTTTCTCAAGCTTGCAGACCGCAAGAAGGAAATCAACGACGACGATGTGCTCATGCTCGCCGGACAGCACCGTAAGGCATCAAACCGCATCAAGCTCGATTTTCTTCAGGTCACCTCAGGCGTGGGAGTCCACTCTGTGGCAAGCGTGGGGCTCGACATTGCCGGAGAGAAGTTCGAGGCCTGCGCTTCGGGCAACGGTCCGGTCGACGCCGCCATCTCGGCCATCAAGATCATCATACGCCGCCGGATGCTTGTCAAGGAATTCCTCATACAGGCCATCAACAAGGGAAGCAACGACATAGGCAAGGTCCACATGACTGTCGAGCACGAAGGAGCGTCCTACTACGGATTCTCGGCCAATACCGACATTGTGGCGGCAAGTGCCGAGGCCTTCATCGACGCCATCAACAAGTTCGTCCGCTGAGCTCACACACACGGCAGTATCCAACCGACCGCCGACTGTCGCTCATCCAAAAACACACCCACACCCAAAAGAAGTACGATTTCTATGGCAAAGACCCTTTTCGACAAAATCTGGGACGCCCATGTGGTCAACCATATCACCGACGGCCCGGACCAGCTTTACATTGACCGCCATTACTGTCATGAAGTGACAAGCCCACAGGCATTCGCAGGACTCAGGGAGCGTGGACTGAAAGTGTTCCGCCCGGAACGCACATTCTGCTCCCCCGACCATAACATACCCACCGTTGACCAGGACAAACCGATAGCCGATCCCGTGTCACGCAACCAGGTCGATACCCTTTGCGGAAACGCCTCCGAATTCGGCGTGACCTATTTCGGTATCGGACATCCGAAAAACGGCATAATCCATGTCATCGGGCCTGAGAACGGCCTGACTCTGCCGGGGGCAACGATAGTGTGCGGTGACTCGCACACATCAACCCACGGAGCCGTGGGAGCCGTGGCATTCGGCATAGGCACCTCCGAGGTGGAGATGGTACTCGCGTCCCAGTGCATCATCCAGAATAAACCCAAGACAATGCGCATCAATGTCGAGGGTCGGCTCAAACCCGGAGTGACGGCCAAGGATATCGCCTTATATATCATAGCACAAATGACCACCGGCGGAGCCACAGGATACTTCGTGGAATATGCCGGAGAAGCAATACGCAACCTCAGCATGGAAGAGCGCCTCACAGTGTGCAATCTATCCATCGAAATGGGCGCGCGAGGCGGAATGATAGCCCCCGACGAGACAACATTCGAATATGTCAAAGGGCGTGAATATGCTCCGGAAGGTGAGGAATGGGATAAAGCCGTGGCCTATTGGCGCACTCTTCCTTCCGATCCCGACGCGGTATTTGACCGCGAGGTGACATTCCATGCCGAAGATATCGAGCCCCGCATCACCTTCGGCACCAATCCCGGTATGGGAATCGGCATCAACGACCCTGTGCCTGCGGCTCCCGGAGATGAACAAGGGAAAATATCATTCGACAAGGCCCTCGCCTATATGGGATTCAAGGAGGGGGAGAAACTGGTGGGCAAGCCAGTCGACTATGTGTTCATCGGATCATGCACCAACGGCCGCATAGAAGATTTCAGGGCTTTCGCATCCATTGTCCGGGGACGGAAGAAACATCCCGGCGTGACCGCGTGGCTCGTGCCCGGCTCCTGGAATGTTGACCGTCAGATACGCGAGGAAGGGCTTGACAAAATCTTCACCGATGCCGGATTTGAGATCCGTCAACCCGGATGCTCGGCCTGTCTGGCCATGAACGACGACAAGATCCCCTCCGGAAAACTTGCCGTCTCGACCTCCAACCGCAACTTTGAGGGGCGTCAAGGACCCGGTTCACGCACCATACTCGCCGGACCGCTCGTGGCCGCGGCTGCCGCTGTCACCGGATGTATCACCAATCCCCGTGAACTTCTCTAAGAGGTTGTTTAAACACAAATGTGAAACCAGAGTGGATGTATTTTTGAGGTAAATTATTCATAATCAGAG
>CAJUKP010000035.1 GCA_910587165.1 uncultured Duncaniella sp. | reverse complement strand
ACAAATGTGAAACCAGAGTGGATGTATTTTTGAGGTAAATTATTCATAATCAGAGGGAGCATAGCTGTAGCTATGTGACCGAGGATTAGGGATAATTTAACCAAAAAGACATCCATGAGGCTAATCAAACTTGAATTGTTAATATCTTTAATACTGTAATCATAGATGAGACAAAAAAAGTTACCTTATATGCATCCAATCTCATGGGTGGATTCTGCCCTGAAAATCGGTCACATAGCTACAGCTATGCTCCCTCTTTTCATGACAGAATCCACCTCATGAGATTGGACTCTGGTTTTCTCATTTGTTTTTAAACAACCTCTAAACCGTCAGCTATGAAAGAAAAATTCTCCACCATAACATCCACCTGTGTACCCCTCCCTATGGAGAACGTTGACACAGACCAGATTATCCCTGCACGCTTCCTCAAAGCCACCTCCCGCGAAGGTTTCGGCGACAATCTTTTCCGCGACTGGCGCTATGACAGCGACGGCAACCCAAGGCCTGATTTCGTCCTCAACGATCCCACCTATTCAGGGTGCATCCTCGTAGCCGGAAAGAACTTCGGCTCCGGCTCGTCGCGCGAGCACGCCGCATGGGCCATACATGACTATGGATTCCGCGTGGTCATCTCAAGCTTCTTCGCCGACATCCACAAGCAGAACGAGCTGAACTGCTTCGTGCTCCCAGTCACTGTGAGCGAGGAGTTTCTTGCCGAACTTTTCGCCACCATTTCAGCCGACCCGGCGGCTCAGGTGAGGGTGGATCTCCCCTCCCAGACAGTCACGAATATATCCACCGGCCGCGCCGAGACATTCGACATCAACCCCTATAAGAAACAGTGCCTCTCCGAAGGTCTCGACGACGTTGAATACCTCCTCTCACGCCGTCAGGACACAGAGGCATGGGAAGCAGCCCGCAGATGAAGAGCATCGAGATAATGGACACCACGCTCCGCGACGGCGAACAGACCTCGGGAGTGTCATTCTCCACCTCGGAGAAGATGGCCATTACACGGCTTTTGCTCCAGGATCTTCATGTGCCGAGAGTGGAGATTGCATCCGCGCGTGTCTCTGAAGGTGAGCGGGCCACTGTGGCGCGTATCTGTTCATGGGCAGCCGCCAACAGGTGCATAGGAGCCATCGAAGTGCTCGGATTCATCGACCGGGGAAAATCAGTGGACTGGGTGAAAGGTGTCGGGGCAAAGGTGATCAACCTCCTGGCCAAAGGGTCGGAAAAGCATTGCAGGCTTCAGCTGAAAATGACCCCCGAGGAACATTTCAAGGCCATAGCCGAGGAGATCGGACGTGCCTCCGGAGCCGGCCTCGAGGTCAACCTTTACCTCGAGGACTGGAGCAATGGAATGAAGCATTCACCTGACTACGTGTTCTCGCTGATGGATGCCCTCAGGGAGCTTCCCGTCAGAAGGTATCTGCTCCCCGACACACTGGGCATACTCGATCCGGCCGATACCGGACTCTACGTGAGCAAAATGGTGGAACGGTATCCGGAACTCCACTTTGATTTCCACGCCCACAACGACTATGACCTGGCCACGGCGAATGTGCTCGCCGCTGTAAAAGCCGGAGCGCGTGGCATACACTGCACTGTCAACGGACTTGGCGAACGCGCCGGGAATGCCGCCCTGTCGAGTTCGGTCACCGCACTCCATGATATGCTTGGGGTGATGACCGGAATTGACGAGAGCAAGATCAACAAAGTGAGCCACATCGTGGAGTCATTCTCAGGCATACCTGTCCCCCCGAACAAACCCATCATCGGGGAGAGCGTGTTCACCCAATGCGCCGGAGTCCACGCCGACGGAGACAACAAGAGCAAGCTTTATTACAACGACCTGCTTCCCGAGCGTTTCGGACGTGAGAGGGAATATGCCCTTGGCAAGACATCAGGACGTGCCAACATACGCAAGAACCTCGAGGCACTCGGCATAGAACTCTCCGACGAGGAGGTGCTGAAAGTCACAGACCGTGTGATCCAGCTCGGCGACAAGAAAGAGCTTGTATCACAGGCCGATCTCCCCTTCATCGTGGCCGATGTGCTGCGCCATTCAGCCCTTCCCACAAGAGTGAGAGTGGCAAACTACGCTCTCAATCTCGCACAGGGACTACGCCCCACGGCCACAGTGAAACTCATCGTTGACGACACCGAGTATCAGGAGTCAGCCGTGGGCGACGGACAGTTTGACGCGTTCATGCGGGCAGTACGTACCATCTACACCCAACGTCTCGGGCGCACCTTCCCCACCCTCTCCAACTACAGTGTCAATATTCCCCCCGGCGGACGCACGGACGCCCTCGTCCAGACCACCGTGACATGGAACCATGAAGGGACATCCATAAAGACACGCGGACTTGATGCCGACCAGACAGAGGCGGCCATCCGCGCCACAGTGAAAATGTTGAATATAATAGATAATAAATAGTTTCTCCAATGGACTTCAAGATAGCAGTACTCGCGGGCGATGGTATCGGCCCCGAAATCTCGGCCTGCGGTGTCGATGTGATGACAGCCGTATGTGAAAAATTCGGTCACAAGGTGGAATACCGCAACGCACTGTGCGGAGCCGACGCCATTGACAAGGTGGGCGATCCGTTCCCCGACGACACATACAACACCTGCCTGTGGGCGGACGCTGTCCTGTTCTCGGCCGTGGGCGACCCCAGATTTGACAACGATCCCAATGCCAAAGTGCGTCCCGAGCAAGGTCTGCTGGCCATGCGCAAGAAGCTCGGGCTATACGCGAACATCCGCCCGGTAGAGACCTTCGGATGTCTCATCCATCTCTCCCCGCTGCGTCGCGACATCGTGGAGGGTGCTGACTTCGTCTGCATCCGTGAGCTCACCGGCGGTATGTACTTCGGCGAGAAACTTGAGGGTGACGACCGTGCCTACGACACCAACGCCTACACACGTGCCGAGGTGGAACGGATACTCCACGTGGCCTACGGCTACGCTCGCCGCCGCCGCAGACACCTCACCGTGGTCGACAAAGCCAACGTGCTCGCCTCAAGCCGTCTCTGGCGTAAGGTGGCACAGGAGATCTCCCTCCAGTATCCCGACGTAGAGACCGACTATATGTATGTCGACAACGCCGCCATGCGTATGATCCAGGATCCGAAATTCTTCGATGTGATGGTGACCGAGAACACATTCGGCGACATCCTCACCGACGAGGGATCAGTCATCTCCGGTTCGATGGGACTCCTCCCCTCCGCCTCCACAGGCGAGAAAACCCCGGTTTTCGAACCGATACATGGTTCATGGCCCCAGGCAAAAGGGAAAAACATAGCAAATCCCCTTGCACAGATTCTTTCAGTGGCCATGCTCTTCGAATACTTCGACCTCGGGGCAGAGGGACGCCTTATCAGAGACGCCGTAAACGCATCTCTCGAGGCCAACGTGCGCACCCCCGAGATCCAGGTGCCCGGCGGTGCCACCTACGGCACCAAGGAGGTAGGCGCATGGATCACAGACTATATCCGCAACCACTGAGAACAGACCACTGATCTATAGAATTCAAGTATGTGTCAGGATGCCCCGGCATCCGGCACATACTTTTTTTATATCATATCGGGAGGGAATCCGCGCCGGTCAGCTATTTTTGTGAAAGTTGGAAATTATGTGGATATTTTGTAATTTTGCACATTCTAACCAACCCCCCTCTTGAATTATGGGATTTTTCGACCTGTTTTCACGCAATAAAGAGAAGAAAGAGACACTCGACAAGGGCCTTGAGAAGACCCAGCGCGGGTTTTTCGACCGTATCTCCCACGCCATAGCCGGTAAATCGACAGTAGACGATGATGTGCTTGACAACCTCGAAGAGGTTTTTGTGACCTCTGATGTCGGTGTCGACACCACCCTGCGTATCATCGACCGCATACAGAAACGTGTGGCCCGTGACAAATATGTCGGCTCGTCGGAGCTCAACCGCCTGCTCTGCGAGGAAATATCCGAGATGCTCGCCGAAAACGACAACTCATCCTCGCTGCCCGATTTCACCCTGCCCGAAGGCAACCGCCCCCACGTGATAATGGTGGTGGGAGTCAACGGAGTGGGCAAGACAACCACAATCGGCAAGATGGCGGCCCAGTTCAAGCGGGCAGGTAACAAAGTGATGCTCGGTGCGGCCGATACATTCCGTGCCGCCGCCATAGAGCAGCTTGAGGAGTGGGGACGTCGGGCAGACGTTCCGGTGGTGAAACAGAAGCTCGGAGCCGATCCGGCATCAGTGGCTTTCGATACCCTCCAGAGCGCCATTGCCAATGACGTCGACGTGGTAATCATCGACACGGCAGGCCGTCTGCACAACAAGAAAGGTCTGATGGACGAGCTCACCAAGGTGCGCAACGTGATGCAGAAACTCGTGCCCGATGCGCCGCACGAGGTGCTCCTCGTGCTTGACGGCTCCACCGGTCAGAACGCTTTCGAGCAGGCTAAACAATTCGTAGCCGCCACCCAGGTCAACGAACTCGCCATCACCAAGCTCGACGGCACAGCCAAAGGCGGCGTGGTGATCGGCATCAGCGACCAATTCAAGATACCCGTGAAATATATCGGACTGGGCGAGAAGATCGACGATCTCCAGGTATTTGACAAGCGCGCCTTTGTCGAGTCACTTTTCGGAGAAAAATAAGATATGACCGACAAGATAGCTGTCATATCCCTCGGTTGCTCCAAGAATCTTGTTGATTCCGAGAGGCTCATGAGAATGTTTTCTGACGTGGGCTACACTGTGACCGATGCCGCCGACGAATCCTTTTTCGCCGGTGAGTCACGCCGTCACATCGTGGTCAACACCTGTGGTTTCATAGGTGATGCCAAGGAGGAAAGCATCAACGAGATTCTCTCGTGGGGCGAGGAACGCCGTGCCGGAAACATCGACGGTCTGTATGTGATGGGGTGTCTGTCGGAGCGCTATGCATCCCAGCTTCCCGACGAGATCCCTGAGGTTGACCTATGGTATGGAAAAACCGATTGGGCCGGACTGGTGACCGAGCTTGCGCGACGCCACCCGGCATCCGCCCCCTACGACCGTGTGATCACCACCCCGCGCCATCACGCTTATCTCAAGATAGCCGAGGGATGCAACCGTTTCTGTGCGTTCTGTGCCATTCCGCTCATAACCGGGCGTTACAAGTCGCGCCCCGTCGAGGAAATTGTCGAGGAGGTGAAGATGCTGGTTGCCAGAGGGGTCAGGGAATTCAATGTCATAGCACAGGATCTGACCTCCTACGGCATTGACATCTATGGCCGGCAGGAGATAGCCCGCCTTGTTGAAGCGATATCCGATGTGCCCGGGGTGGACTGGATAAGACTTCACTATGCATACCCCAACGAGTTTCCGCTTGAACTGCTTGATGTCATGGCCTCACGCCCGAACGTGTGCCGCTATCTCGACATAGCGCTCCAACACATATCGGACAATGTGCTGTCCAATATGCGCCGCCACATCACCGGGGCCGAGACCCGCGCTCTGCTTGATGAGATACGCCGCCGTGTTCCGGGGATCACAATCCGTACCACACTGATGGTGGGATTCCCGGGCGAGGGGGAAAAGGAATTTGACGAGCTCGTGGAGTTTGTCAAGGAGCAACGCTTTGACCGTATGGGCGCGTTCGCTTATTGTGAGGAAGAGGACACTTATGCAGCCCGACACCTCGAAGACTCAATACCCGAAGATGTGAAGCAGGATCGTCTGGACCGCCTGATGAAGATTCAGGAAGAGATTTCCGCTGAACTCCAGCAGCTCAAGGTCGGCACAGTGCAGAGAGTGATCATCGACCGTGAGGAGGATGATTATTATGTTGGCCGCACCGGAGCCGATTCACCCGAAGTGGATCCGGAAGTGCTCGTCAGAAAGACACGTCCCCTCGTGAGAGGAAGATTCTATAACGTTAAAATCACCGATGCATACCCCTTTGAACTCGCGGGGGTTCCACTCGAAGATGAAACTGATAACTGACAAACAGTTTGAGGCTGTCGATAATTGCCTCACATATAATATCCCGTTCGCACTCTTTGCCCTCCCCGGGCATAAAGAGTGCCGTTTTTTCGCATCACGTCCCGACAAGGATGGCGAATGCCATGCATTTGCGGATGATGACAACATCAAGGCTGACGGGTGTGATACCTTTTTCATAAGCCGGTTCAACGCCGACGAGCCTTACGTGGCCGGAATCAGACCTGAGTATGACGAGAACACTCTGTCCGACCTGATAGCTGAGTTAAAAGATATCTATCCGGCCTCCGATGTGAGACCGCTCAGGATGTCGACACGCCGCGAGAGCTATTCGGCAGCATTCATCAAGATGCGCCACCGTCTGCGCACCCACGGCGGGAAGGTAGTGCTCTCACGCCATGAGAGCATTTTCTCCACCAGATACATAACGGAGGTGGTCGATGAATACATCGCCTCCGCCCCGGACACTTTCCGCTATTTCTGTTACACACCTGAGACCGGATTATGGTTTGGAGCCACCCCCGAGCTGCTGCTGTCTGCCGACGCTGCCGGAAATACCTTCCGCACCATGGCTCTCGCCGGCACACAATCTGCCGGATCGGATGCCGACTGGGATGACAAGAATCTGCTCGAGCACCGTTATGTGGCCGACTACATCACACACAGCCTCAGCAACCTCGGTCTGACCGTGGATGCCAGTCCTATGGAGGAGCTGTACACCGGAGCGGTGAAACACCTCTGCACCCCGATATCAGCCACCGGTCATGCCGACCCTATTGAAGTGATCGACACCCTCAGTCCCACCCCGGCTGTGGCAGGCATTCCGGTCGATGTGGCGATAGCTGAGATAGACACCCTTGAGAGCCACAGACGGCAGTGCTATGCCGGAGTGGTAGGTGTACGCATCGACAACTGCATATACGCCTTTGTCAACCTCCGCTGTGCCTTTGCAGCCTTCGGTGTGTTCGGGACAGACGGGGGATGGATCTACAATCTTTATGCCGGCGGTGGAATCATGCCCGACTCCGTTGAGGAGGATGAATGGAAAGAGACCGCCGACAAGACCGCTGTGCTCAGCTCCATAATCACCGACTGCAATCCCTCCATGACACGCGTTTATGATCTCCGCGATGGGGAATTCATCCAATATCAAGGTTCTAAAGCATAACATCACATAATGGCAATCAAGAAAGGAAGCCCTCTGCTCATCATAGCCACCGCTATCATCATAGTCATCATTGTATCTCTCCTCCCCCTCTCCAAATGGACCGGAGGCCGTGTAAAGGATTTCTCACTTTTCTCAGACATTCTCAAGGAGGTCGGCGTTATGGAAGATGTGGCGAATCCCGAGGAAGAGATCGACCCGGAACTGGTAAAGGCCATGAAAGAGGCCGAGGAACGCAATCCGCTCACTGCCAACGATTCTGTGCTCTCCCAGCCCATCGACACCATTATCTCCGCTCCCAAAGCTCCGCGGCAGGGGGGCATTGTGGTCATAGAGGACTATACCACCGACGGCGTCGGGCTCATTCAGTTCCGCCACGCCATCGAGACCGGATCGCTGGCACGTGTGGCTGTCGTCGGTGACAGTTACATCGAGGGAGACATCTTCACTCAGGATCTCAGGGAGAAACTGCAGGATGCCTACGGCGGCGCCGGCGTCGGATATGTGTCCATGCACTCGGATTTTCCCGGTTTCCGCAAGTCTGTGCGTCAGGAGGGAAAGGGATGGAAAACTTTCATGGCCAATAAAAAGCCTGACCCGCGCTATATTGACCTGGCGGAACAGTATTCCCTACCGACCGGCCCTGCCAATGCCGCCTACCGTGGCACCGACGCATTCGCCCACACCTCATCGTGGGAACGTTCGCGTTTTCTTTTCATTTCCCCACAAAATTCCGTAATCAATGTTAAAACGGAAGGTGGCGAGTGGGAAGAGCGCAATATAGCCGCCTCCGATTCCGTTCAATGCATAGAGGTTGCCACCCCCACTTCGTCGTTCGAGCTAAAGACCGCCTCCACCTCGCTGGTGTGTCTCGGAGTATGGCTTGACGGTGTGAAGGGTGTGAGTCTCGACTGTATGTCATCACGCGGCTTCTCCGGCATCACACTTACCAAAGTCAATGTCCCGCTGTGCCGCCAGATGGCTTCATTCATCGACTACAACCTCATAATCCTTGAGTTTGGCATCAACGCCATGTCAGCCTCGCAGAAGAACTACTCCCTCTACTCGTCACGTATGGTCGATGTGATCAATCACGTGCGCCGCTGCTATCCAAGGGCCGACATCCTTGTGATGGGCGTAGGAGACAGAGGTGAGAAGCGCGGCGGCACAGTCAGATCAATGTCCACTGCCCCGGCCATGATCTCGGCCCAGCGCGATGCTGCCCGCAGAGCCCACTGCCTGTTCTGGGACACACGTGAGGCAATGGGTGGCGAGGACGCCGTGGTGGAATGGAGCAATGCCGGGCTCATCAACAAGGATTATATCCACATGACCCACAAAGGTGGCGCACGTCTCGCCGACGAGCTTTTCAAAGCCATACAACACAATTTGCAATGAGAATTACCCACATAAGAAATATATTTCTGCCGGTTGCGGCGGCATTGTTAACCGTCACACCCCTCTCGGCCCAGCAACTGACCGCTGAACCTCAAGCCGGTGAAGAGGTGATGGATGAGGAGACTGTATCTGATGTCGAGGATGATGACCGTGATGTGCGTGAGAACATAGTGATCATCCCTGACGAGGCAGACGACATAGATATACCGGTGCCCTCCTTCATACGCACAGCCTCAAACCGCATCATATATAACGGTGCGGACTGGTCAAAACTGCGCGAGGCCTTCCAGTCGTCGGCATCATCACCCGTCTCGATTGTCCACATAGGTGACAGCCATATCCAGGCTGACATTTCCACAGGAACCACACGTGAGCTCCTGCAATATGACTTCGGCAATGCCGGACGCGGCATCATATCCCCACTTAAACTCAGCGGCACCAATCAGCCTACCGACTATTCGTTCAGCAGTTCGGGATCCTGGATACCGAACAAGCTCATGAGCTCCTCATGGCGGCAGACTGTCGGATTCACAGGACTGTCAATCCGTCCGACAACATCAAACGGGTCTTTCACTGTGGCCACTTCCGGACGCGATGACTACAACCCCTTCTCCTCCGTCACGATCTTCCACTCCGGACGTCTGTCTGTCAACAACGTGACCACTGCTGACGGCACAAAACTACAGCACCGGGCCATCCCTTCACGTGACTACACACAGATCATACTCCCTACCCAGGAGACCGAGATAACCGTACACTTCTCATCCGCCGGCGACCTCACACTCTTCGGCGCATCCCTGTCGGGCGGTCGGCCCGGTGTGTTCTACCATGCCATCGGCAACAACGGAGCCGCATACGAGACTTACAACCGTATCGGCAATGTGGGTGTGGGCATCAATCCCCTGCAGCCGAATCTCGTCATAATCTCGCTGGGAACCAACGAGGCATTCGGGAAACTTGACACAAGAGCTTTCACCCGGTCCATCGACCGTCTTGTGAAGAACATAACCACAGCCAATCCGGACGCGCTTATACTTCTCACAACACCACAGGAGTGTCAGCGGTCAGTGACAACCACCAAGAAAGTAAGGGTCAAGGGAAAAGCCCGCAAGGGAAGAAAAGCCCGTTACCGCACGGTGAACCGTTCAGTGCGCTCATACGCTGTCAACCGCAACATCGCTCCCCTGCGTCAGGCTATACTCGACTATGGAAAGGAAAACGGCATAGCTGTCTATGACTGGTATGACGTGGCAGGAGGTTCAGGATCAAGCACGACATGGATCAACAACGGACTTTTTGCCAAAGACCGCGTCCACCACACACATAAGGCCTACAATCTCGAAGGGCGCCTGCTCTACGAGGCAATAATGGATTCTCTGCGCGACAATAAATAATCAACCTCTTAATCGAAAAGCTGTCTGATATGGACACAAGCTGCGCCGAAGCTCTTGAGAAGCTCAACATCGACCTGGCTAAGGTGGTCGAAACGTTTAGCTATGACTCTCACCAACCACTCCTTTTCAACACAGGACTGTTCCTGATGCTGTTTGCGGGATTTCTTGCAGTCTACCGTATGCTGCGCGGATGGAGAACCGGGAGGATGGTATTCACCATACTGTTCTCGCTCTACTTCTACTACAAGTCGTCGGGACTATGCTGTCTCATACTGCTTGGAGTGGCTTTAAGCGACTTCCTGCTTGGCCTTGCCATGCAGAAGGCCTCGACGCTCAGCCGCGGCCGAGTGACGGTGATGAAACTGATAGTGCTCACAAACATAGCCGTCAATGTGGGGATGCTTGTCTATTTCAAGTACTTCGGCCTCATCATCGACACCATCAACCGTTTCATGACCACGGATATGGATGTCATCAACATCATCCTTCCCGCCGGTATATCTTTCTTCACATTCAGGTCCATAAGCTATATTGTCGACATCTATCGCGGGCAGCTCACACCTTGCCGCAACCTTCTCGACTATATGTTCTTCCTCACATTCTTCCCGCCCCTGCTGGCCGGCCCTGTAGTGCGTGCGAAGGATATGCTCCCACAGATCAAGGGAAATCCGGAGATCACGGGCGATATGGTGTCGGAAGGAGTTTGGCTCATCATTCTCGGACTTATCAAGAAAATGGTGATAGCCGACTTCATCTCAGGCAACTTCGTCGACCGTGTGTTTGATAATCCCGCACTTTACAGCGGATTTGAGAATTTCATGGCGTCGATCGGATTCACCATACAGCTCTATTGCGACTTCTCAGGCTACAGCGATATGGCCATAGGCATAGCCCTGCTTCTCGGCTTCCGTTTCAAGGAAAACTTCAATGCCCCGTTCAAGGCCCAGAGCCCTACCGAGTTCTGGCACCGCTGGCACATCTCACTCTCCACATGGCTGCGCGACTATGTCTACATACCGCTCGGAGGTAACCGCTGCTCGCGTTCACGCGCATATTTCAATCAGTTCATCACCATGGTCGTGGGTGGTCTTTGGCATGGCGCCTCATGGATGTATGTGATATGGGGGGCAGTACACGGAGCATTGCTTGTGATCCACAAGAGCCTTCTCCGCATTTTCCCCGCCACCGTGTCAGAGACTGTAGTCAACGAGACCGGTGAGATCAGTGTCATTTCTACTCCCGTGAAGAAATCGGCCATGACACGGGGATTCAATATGGTGTTCACATTCATGCTCATGACTGCCACATTCATGCTGTTCCGATCACGCTCTATGGACGATTTCTACATGATGTGGCATCAGATCATCAATGATTTCCACATCTCCGTAGCCCCACAGTTCATCAGCGGATACCTCACCATAGTCATAGCCATGGCCACAGGCTATCTCCTGCACATAGCCCCTTCCCGCCTCGGCGCGAGGGTGAAGCACTCGTTCATGAGCTCCCCGCTCCTGCTTCAGGCCATCATCCTGGCGGCGGTGGTTCTCGCCGTCATACAGGTGAGGTCAAGTGACATAGTCCCGTTCATCTACCTGCAATACTGATTCCTCACATATTCGCCTTCATATAGTCGGCTATTGAGAATGTTGTCTGATAGTCAGTCGGCTCGCCTGCCACGAATTCGACAGCATTGAGCGATGCCTTCTGTTTCCCTTCGCTCACACGACGTATGAAACCGAGTATGGCATAGAGATTCCCGTGCATCGGCGAGATTGCGACCGAATGGTCCGCCCCGGCAAATGTATAGAATTCACATGGCACTTTCTTCTGTTCGAGTGACAGTGCTATCGTCTTCGATCCACACAGACTGAGAGGTCCGGCCGACAGCGTGGCGAACGGGACGTTCCGGTCAGCATCTCCATGAAACAGCATCATCGGACATGGTGTCTCAGCCCACACCGGAGACTCTCCACAGCATATCGCACCGGCAAATGTCACAGCAGCCGCATAATTGAACCCTTCAGGGAAAAAACCTGCCGGCACGTCGCCGTTCACGAGACCGTATTCAGCCTGCAATGCGGTTATCGCACCCGCGCTCGACCCGGAAGCTATGATGCAGTCCGGGTCGACATTCCATCCGTCCGCATGACCGAGCACATATCCTGTGGCAGTGTAGAAATCGGTGACAGCATCTCCCACAGCTGTCACCATCGCCTTCGTGAAGCCTTCGGCTGAACCCAGCTGTCCGGGCTGCGCCTTGCTCACGAGTGTCGTGCGATAGTCGGTGGAAATGACCACTACCCCATTGTCGGCAAGGAAATCGAAATATTCACGATACTCACCGTTGTCACGCGAACCGCCTGTGAACCCTCCACCGAAAGCGAAAATCACAGCCGGCCGTGGTCTCACAGCATCGGAGGCAGGCATATACACATCCATTCTAAGCGTGTCACCATCGACCACGGCATAATCAAATGTAACAGGTGTCACCGCCACGGCAGCACAGGCAAGGCCGGACAGGGCCAAAGATAATATCGTTCTTTTCATAATATCCATTGTTGCTTGAGATGCAAAAATACAAAAAAAGGAGATGAAGTGGTTGTTTTTGGGAAATAATGCGTATATTTGGGGTACAATTTACAAAAATCATCAAGAAACCACTATCTATACGACCATGTTAAGACAGGAAGACCTCGAATTGCTCCGCTCAAAAGGTATAAGCGAAGCAGAAGTTGAAGCCCAGCTCAACAGATTTGTAACCGGATTTCCCTACCTGAAAATACAAGATACAGCGCGCGTCGATGCCGGAATTTTCCGTATCTCCGACGAGGAAGCCGAGGCAGCCCTCGACCGTTGGCATGAATATCTCGACCATGGCGGCGAGGTGTGCAAGTTTGTTCCCGCATCAGGAGCAGCCTCCCGTATGTTCAAGGCCCTCTTCGAGTATGTCGACGGAGGCACCGACGAGCTCAAGGAAGGATCGCCTGTGGCTGCCCTCATTGCAAGCATCGACAAACTTCCTTTCCTCCCCGAGCTTCGTGCAACCGTGGAGAAGCTCTACGGCAAGGATCTCGACACCCTCATAGCCGAAGGCCGCAACCGCGACATCATCGCTGCCATTGTGCTGCCTGACGGAATGAACTACGGAGGTCTGCCCAAAGGCCTGCTCAAATTCCACACTTATCCCGAAGGCTCGCGCACTCCCATCGAGGAGCACCTTGCGGAAGGCGCACAGACCGCTGCCAACTCAAACGGTGTGGTCAATCTCCACTTCACTGTCTCAGCCAACCACCGCAAGCTTTTCGAGGAGAAACTCAAAGAGGTCATACCTCCCACAGAGGCCCGCACCGGCGTGAAATTCAATGTGTCGATGAGCGAGCAGAAACCCTCGACAGACACTATCGCCGTGAATCCCGACAATACCCCCTTCATCGAGGACGGCCATCTCCTGTTCCGTCCCGGTGGCCACGGCGCCCTCATACGCAATCTCAACGATATCGAATCGGCAGTGGTGTTCATCAAGAATATCGACAATGTGGTGCCTGATTCCAAGCGCGGCGACACCGTGAAATACAAGGAGATTCTCGGTGGAATCCTGCTTGAGGTGCACGATCAGATCGAGGAAGACCTCATCGCTCTCGAAGAGAAGGTCTACACCTCCGATGATCTCAAGAGAATGATCGAATATCTCAACAATGTGCTCAATGTGCGTGACGCCGCCCTTGAAAATATGGACGATGATTCCGTGGTTGAATATCTCAAGAAGAAACTCAACCGCCCTCTGCGTGTCTGCGGAATGGTGCGCAACGAGGGTGAGCCCGGCGGCGGCCCGTTCATCGCCTTCAACCCCGACGGCTCCACATCTCCCCAGATTCTCGAGAGCAACCAGGTGGATCCCTCAAACGAGGAATACAAGAAGATGATGGCCACAGCCACCCACTTCAATCCCGTAGATCTCGTATGTTACATCAAGGATATTCATGGCAACAAGTTTGATCTCCCGTCATACGTAGATCCCGCCACCGGCTTCATCTCATCCAAGTCGAGCCACGGCAAGGAACTCCGCGCCATGGAGCTGCCGGGCCTGTGGAACGGAGCTATGAGCGACTGGAACACAGTGTTTGTCGAGGTGCCCATCTCCACATTCAACCCCGTAAAGACAGTCAACGACCTGCTCCGTCCCGCCCATCAGGGATAACCGGACGGAACCAACCGGAAAAAGCCATATCCATGATATGGCCGTGACGGAATAAAATGACAAAAGTGGCTGACGGAGATCCGGACATCATATCTACCGGTGGCCACTTTTGTCATTACTTCATCATCCGGCCCTGACTCATTCAATCAAACCCCAACCTAATCGCCATCTTGATTGTTTACCATATACTATGAGCAAGAGAGATGATATAATGAAAATATGGCGTGAGAGTTTCCCGGATTCGAGAGACTATGTCACCATGTATTTCGACCGCGTCTACCGCGACGAAGAAGCCCTTACGCTGACCGATCCGTCGGGACAGACTGTGAGCAGTCTGCTTCTGCAGAGATATGAGATGAAATTCCAGCAGGCCCCTCATCCGATAGGTTATATTGCAGGAGCCGCCACCCTGCGCAAGCAGAGGGGCAAGGGATATATGTCGAATCTCATGGCTGATGCCCTGCACACGTCGGCGGCACGTGGAGATATGCTCTGCGCCCTCATTCCAGCACGAAGCGCCTTGTATTTCTACTACCGTCGGTTCGGATTCTCAACCTTGTTCTACACCAAGGAGCAGCGTTTCACATCGCTGCATTCATTCCCCGTGGAGGGATCATACGAGCTGATGGACAATCCTGCACCTGAGGATGTATGGAACGCTTTCGACCGTTTCCAGAATCTGCGCAAATGCTACATTCTCCACACGAGACGTGATTTCGACAATATCAGAGCCGATCTCGAGGCCGACGGGGGCTCGTCGGTGGTCATAGCTGCCAACGATGAAGACCACGGGCCAAGAATCGTATCCATGGCCTGGGCTGTACCCAAAGAAGACCTGCTCCTTGTGACAGATGTCATGGGCGAGAACGAGGATGCCCGTACAGCCGCACTCCGCGCTCTTCGCGGCATATACCCGGACACTCCGTTCCTGCTCTATGGCCGTCCCGGCGACTCGATGGGTGGCCGACTGATGCCGAGAGGTATGGGCAGGGTGGTGAATGCCGGACTCCTGCTCGGAGCTGTAGCCGCCGCACATCCGGATTTGAAATGTGTGGTAAAAGTCAAAGACCCGATTCTCACCGATCTCAATACGCATACTTTCATCATTGCCGACGGATTGTGTGGAATAGATGACAACTATCACGGCAACGCCGATTTTGATGTCTCTGTCGACGTCCTCGGCGAGATAGCCTTTTCGTCTCCGGCGATAGGTGAAATCATCCGCTTCCCGTCCCAACGCCCTATGATCAGTCTTATGCTTGACTGAATTAACTGAAAACAGATTTTTTAATATGATCATAAACTCGGCTCGATTTGCCATCTCCAACTCCACCCATAAGAAGTGTCCCGACGAAAACAGGCATGAATATGCCTTCATTGGCCGAAGCAACGTGGGTAAATCGTCACTCATCAATATGCTCACCGGGCAGACCAAACTTGCCAAAACCTCATCTACCCCCGGCAAGACACTGCTCATCAACCACTTTCTCATCAACGACGATTGGTATATCGTCGATCTGCCCGGCTATGGGTTCGCCCTCCGCGGCAAGGAGCAGCGCGAGCAACTGGAGAAGATGATCAGGGGCTACATACTCAACCGCCGGCAGATGACAAACCTGTTCGTGCTCATCGACTCCCGCCATGCCCCGATGAAGATTGATCTTGATTTTTTCGATTGGCTTGGAGAGAATGGCATCCCGTTCTCGATCGTTTTCACAAAGCTTGACAAGCTCGGCAATGATGCCGGGCGCCGTAATGTGCGCAAATATCTCGACCGCCTGCTCGAGAGCTGGGAGGAACTTCCTCCGGTGTTCCTCACATCAAGCGAGGATAAACGTGGGCGTGAAGAGATACTCGACTATATCGCCCAGCTCAACAATCTCCCCGTTGAGGAGTGAACCATCGGGGGCCGGCGGACGTTCTTCTATAAAACCCTAAAAACATCAAAACTATGGATAAGAAGAAAGAATCCGAACTTCGTGGCGTGGATGTAAATATCGCCACCGATGACAAGAACACCCCCAAAATGGTCAAGGACGACGTGAGGGAGCTCAACAACAATCCCCGCAATAATGATATGGACGAATAAGAATAGCAAACAAGACATCCGCCTGGTTCAGCTGCCAGGCGGATGTTTTTTTGAAAGCAGGCTAATGCGTTGATATATCAAATTTTTGGTGTATATTTGCGGTTGTAATCAAACGCTTACCCCAAATGGCAAAAATCACAGTTCAAAATACGAATATAACCATCATCTATGTTGATGGAGAAGATTATGTGTCAATAACCGATTTGGCACGTCATAAAAGCGATGATCCTACTGCTGTTATCGGTAACTGGATGCGTAACCGTAATACGATTGAGTTTCTTGGCATTTGGGAAAGTCTATATAATCCCGATTTCAAACCCCTCGAATTCGAGGGGTTTAGAAAAGAAGCGGGCTTAAATGCCTTTACACTATCTCCTAAGAAATGGATTGAAACAACCAATGCCATTGGTTTGATTTCCAAATCCGGACGCTACGGAGGTACTTATGCACATAAGGATATTGCATTCAAATTCGCAAGTTGGATTTCCGTTGAGTTTGAATTATATATAGTCAAGGAGTTTCAGCGGCTTAAATCTGAGGAACAGCGGTTGATCGGATGGTCGGCGAAGCGTGAGTTGTCAAAAATCAACTACCGCATACACACTGATGCCATCAAACAGAACCTTATTCCGGCAGAGGTCACAAAAGCACAGGCAAGCATCATATATGCCAATGAAGCCGATGTGTTGAATGTGGCTATGTTCGGGATGACTGCAAAGCAATGGCGTGAGGATAACCCCAATTTGAAAGGTAATATACGCGACTATGCATCGGTAAATGAACTTATCTGCCTATCCAACATGGAAAGTCTCAATGCCGTATTCATAGAGCAAGGACTGCCCCAATCAGAGCGACTTATCAAACTTAACCAAATAGCCATACATCAGATGAGAGTGTTGGAGAGTGATGATAATGACCGTAAACTTTTGAAATAAACCTCACGATGATAAAATATATTGAGAAAGGTGACATATTCAATATCAGTGGTGTAAGCAGCTATGCCCACGGATGCAACTGTGCCGGAGCGATGGGCAAAGGAATTGCCTTGCAGTTTCGTAGTAAATACCCGGAGATGTATTCTGAATATAAAACGATGTGCAAAGATGGGATTTACAATCCCGGAGATGTTTTCGATTATAATTATGGAGACGGACACGTATATAACCTTGGCACACAGGCTACATGGAGAACAAAAGCACGGATAGAATATATCGAGCGGTCGGTCAAAACGATGCTTGAATTGGCTGTGAGGGAAAATGTGACAAAAATCGCTCTCCCTGCGATTGGTGCCGGATTGGGAGGCTTGAAATGGGATGAAGTGAAAGATGTTCTGAACAGAGTGTCTGCCGATTATCCAACCATCGAGTTATATGTTGTAGAAGCCTACCAAAGCAACATCCCCATATCCGAATAATTGGATTCCAAGTATTTT
>CAJUKP010000034.1 GCA_910587165.1 uncultured Duncaniella sp. | reverse complement strand
GCTCGTTGAGGAACTTCTTGAGGAATTCGGGATCCTTGTAGTCGATATACTTGATACCGCTTCTCTTGAAACGGCAATATTTCTTCTTCTTTACGTCTACCGACAGGGGTGTGAGGTAACGGATTTCAGATGCTTGTGCCATGATTTAGTTCTCCTTTGCTTCTTCGGTTACTGTTGCGGTGGATTTTACGCGGTTGCGACGCTTGTCGGCATACTCCTTGGCGTACTTGTCGAGACGGAAAACGAGGAAACGCAGAACGCGCTCGTCGCGACGGAAAGCTGTCTCGATCTTCTTGACGATGGTGGGATCGCCGTCAAACTCTACGAGAGAGTAGAAGCCGGTTGACTTTTTCTGGATGGGATAGGCAAGTTTGCGAAGACCCCAGATTTCTTCGTTGACGATAGATGCGCCGTTGTCGGTCAGCACCTTCTCGAACTTTTCTACCGCTTCCTTCATCTGCTGGTCAGACAAAACGGGAGTTAAAATGAAAACGGTTTCGTAATGATTCATTTTAGGTGAATTATTAGTGATTTGTGTTGGTTTTATGCGACTTATCGTGAGATACGCGCATTTTCGGCTGCAAAGGTAGTGATTTTCTGTGCCTTTTCCAAATATTTCCCCAAGTTTGTTGTGCGGTTGAGATAGATTCGGATTCATGACGGGCGATCCGCTCACATTGCGTATGACAATCCTATCCTTATGAAAGGTGCCGGTTTCTGGGACCCCTCGCTGTAGGTGTGGGTGCCCGTGCGTCCGTTGATACGGCATGACATCCTGAGGGCAACACCGCCTTTGGCCTCGAAATAGAGATTGTCTCCCAACCGTCGCCGGTATTTGATGAGCGGACGGGCCGTGGTGATGGTGAACCGGCAACTGCCGGGCAGACGGTCATCGTGGGTTCTGAAAAAGAATGACTTCACATTCACATCGGCTCCCGCTGCCAGAAGATCGTTTGCTGTCGGTGTATATTCCACCCCAAACATGGCTCCATAGAGGTTGAGAAGCCACTTGTCGTTGAATCTGTGCCGGTAAACAAACACCAGAAAGGCCGGTATACGCGATGTTGTGTTGAGCATGACCAGAGGGCCAAGTCCAAATTGGGTGTCGCGATTGGCCCTCAGCATCACAAGACCCATCAGAATCCCCGACACGCGGTCAAATCCGGCCGGGCTGAATCCCGTGTTCACCAGGGCAAGTCCCATCACAGGCCGGCCGAACAGCTTCCCGCGGGCAGTGGCAGTCAATCCGGCGTGTCCCATGATGTGGGTCTTGTTAAGACCTATCGCCGATGGCTCGAAACCATCGCTGAACGATCCTTCGTCGAAGTCCGTCGTATATGAGTTGTATCTGGCATTTGCCGATAGGGTGAGGTGGCGCTTTTTCAGAAATTCATAGGATGCGCGGGCTTCGAACTCATCGCTCACCTGCCCCCATGAATGTTCATATTCGACGGAGAGATTGGTCCTGACGAGTCCATATCCGCCTTCGCTGACCTTGACGGCTGACTCTCCCTGGGCCTTGGCAGCCTGACATAGCGAAAGGGATAATAACAATAGTAAGAGATGTTTCATTATATGTTTATTAACGTTCTCCCGCCATTGTTTATTATCCCTTGCTACTTGTTTATAATTTCAGCGTATCACTTTCTCGATGCGCACTGAGCCGTCCTGCATGGTGGTGTGGCGGATGAAGAGTCCGGACGCCGGGTTGTCTATCCTTCGTCCGTGCAGATCAAAGTAAATCTCCTTTCCGGCTTCCGGCTTGGCGGTTGTGATGCCGATGGCAGATGTGTAGCCCGGCACGTATGTGATGGGGGAGTGGATTGTTTTTTCTCCCGACTTGTAGACCGAGCGGATTCCGATTGATTCGTTCACTGTCGGATAAACGGCGAGCATATGCTCGGCTCCTTCGGTATAGAAATTGCCATATTGGCCCGTATTGTATCCGTAGGGTATCTCAGTGGTCGGACTTCCGATGTCGTTGTAGTCAGCAGAGGAGAAAGTCATCGGTTCGTCATCAATGACAATCTGGTAAGAGAGTCGGGATGTGTCAAGGATGGTGCCTGATTCCATCACCACCGGCAGCACAAAGCTGAGCATTGTGAAATTCTGCGCCGCACCTGCCATTATGTAGTTGGTCAGTATGGGCGGGTCGATGGAGCTAACCTCGATGTCCGGCGACTGATATCTGATCTCCGGGGAGTCGATATAGTCAAAATAGTTTATATCATCGGGGACTGTCGAGAAGAGTATGGAGTTGTCACTTTTAAGTGTCCTGGTCTTTGCGTCGTAGGTGAATTCTATCTGCCCGGCATAGACATATTCGAACCAGTCGGTGAAATAATCATATTCCTGAGTGGCGCCCACCGCATAGCCGATGCAGTTCATGGACGGACAGACTCCCTGATACTGCCCACCTTCGAACATCACTTTGCCGGTCGACGGGTCGTAGCTTCCCTTGATCACTCCGTCAGGCATAAGCGGGCTGAGGTTGCGGAGGTAGAAGCTGTCATCTCCTATGCCCACCTCTACGCTGCGGGCGGTAACGCCGTCGATCATATACCATTGTTCGAAATCCACTGAGGCCGGGACATCGGCCACTTTGAGCTGCAGCGGCGACATCGAGGCGAACGAATCGGCAAATCCTTGCCATGTATAGGTGTCCGGATTTCCGTCGAAGCCGGGCATCCAATGGCAGAGTCCGAGCTCATCGTTCTCATCCTGCAGACTCGTGATGGTGCCGTCGTCATTGAGCTTCAGACGGTAGGTCTGGTCATCGGACGGAACCATATTCTGCAGTTCAGGATCATAGGTAACTTTGAGCGCATACTCATCTTCGTAGTAGTCCTGGTCAAATCCTATCTTCTGAGGTAGTGTGAATGTCGCCACCCCGTCGCTGATGTTTCCCTGCAGCCAGCCGTCGGTGGCATATTGGGAGAATGCCGGTTTGATGAATATCTCCCCGTCTTCTCCCTTGATCACCTCACAGATGTAGCCATCGGCCGAGGTGTTTATCAGATACCCCCATATAAAGGCCACGGCATGGCCCGAGCGGAGATATGTTGTGGCGGAGCCATTGGGGCGTTCTGTTATGTATGGAGTGTCTTTCTCCGGAGAGGGAAGGTCTGGTGTGTGCCGTGACATGACGGTATTGGCCGGCCGCTTCTTTGCCACCTTGCCGTGGCCCGGTTCCAGCAGTGCTGATTTCTGTTGTGTCGGATTGGTACGACGTTGCGGCTGGCGTGTCCCTTCAGTTCCGAAATCGAAGTCCGATCCTGTGGCCGAGAGGATGGCGGCGGAAGCGAACAACAGAGTGATGATTCTTTTCATACGTGAGTTGTAAACGTGATTTATATGAGTGATTGGTTTGTGATATTGCAAAAGTATAATAAATTTACTCTGCTACAAAACAATTGTCAATATAAAATCCGTTTGTCTGTCATTTTGTTTATTTTCTCTTTCGCAGTCCGTTCTTTTTGTCACTCTGCGGAGGGGTCAGAGCAGCAGGAGTGAGATGGCCATGACGGCCATGCCGATCACCACTCCGGTGATGGCGGCGTGGTGATGGCCATATTCCTCGGCGGCGGGGAGCAGTTCGTCGATGGAAATGTAGACCATGATGCCTGATACTGCCGCGAGCAGCAGGCCGTCGAGCTGGGGTGTCCAGAATGGGAGCAGCACGAACAGCGCCAGAATGGCTCCGGCAGGTTCGGCGAGGCCCGAGAGCAGTGAGCAGACGAAGGCTTTGTTGCGGTTGCCGGTAGCATGATATATGGGCACGGATACGGCTATCCCTTCAGGGATGTTGTGGATGGCGATGGCGATCACCACCGGGAGTGCGAATTCCAGGCCGTTGAGGGCGCTGACGAAAGCGGCTATACCCTCGGGAAAGTTGTGTATGCCTATGGCGAGGGCAATCATCAGTCCCGTGCGCTTGTAACGTTCCGCTCCATGCGCGCCGGCTTTGCTGAGGCGCCTGTCCTCATCGCCTATCTGTTCCACCAGGTGCATCTCGTGCGGGTTCTCGTCCTCGGGGATGAGGCGGTCTATCACGGCTATCAGCAACATTCCGGCAAAAAAGGCGGTTATCGTGTATATCGACGCCAATTTCTCGGAATAGATGCCGGATAGTTTCTCGAGTGCCTCCGGCATCAGCTCCATGAATGAGACATAGATCATCACACCTGCCGAGAGGCCCAGCGAGCCTGAGAGGAATTTCTTGTTGGTCGACTTTGTCATGAACGCGAGCAGCGCGCCCAGGGCTGTGGACATTCCCGCGGCCAGTGTGAGGCCCAGGGCTATTATTATGGTAGTGAAGTCAAGATTCGTCTGCATTGATGTGAGTGTGGGTTGATGTGTGAGGTCGTGATGCGCGGTGGCATTCTATCTCGTCATAACAATTATGGCGAGATGATTGTTTGTCGTTCGAGTCGGAGCGTCGCTTCCGTCTTGTCTTTTATATAATTGTTTATATAGTTGTCGCGGTGGGGCGGGCGGCGGTAGTAGTTCTGCCCGGTCCTCCGCTCTTCCTCCATATCCTCGGCCATCATTTTCCTGACGAGCCGGTCGTATGCCTCCACGGCTTCCCCGCGGAACAGACTTTCGAGTTCCTTTCTGCGGATTGCGAGCCTCTCCTCGGCCTCCTTCTGCCGGCGGCGTGAGGCCGCCCTCTCACGGGCACGTGCCGATCTTGTCATGGCGCGGTCGATTTCCGGCCTGATCATGTTGAATGCCACCAGCGCCGTGAGATCGTCTGACGCCGGAGGCTCGCCGGTCAGATAGGAGTCGAGAAGTCTCATGGCCTCCGAGGCCGAAGCCGGGGCGGATGAGAGACTGGCGGAGATGCGTGTGGTCAGATCGCTATAGACCTTGACAGATGCCGGAAGATTCTTTCTTTTCATGGTGATGCGGTGTTTTTCCTGCAAAGTTACGTCGGCAAAACGCCGGAAAGGTGCGATAATGCCATTTTGTGAATAATGTTTGCATTCAGACGCCTTTTTGTGTATATTTCCTCTAAGAAAGCCAAGACTGAGACTACCTTTAGTGAGGGGAAAAGGGCGTCAAACAGCCACAAGCCTCACTGCAAGGCAAGAAGCACTAAGTCAGACAATCTCTTTGTGCACGTCAAGACCGCAAACTGACTTCAGAAGGGTTTAATATTTGGGCCATCAAGCCCGTTAAACACCGGGTGTGGCAACGGAAATCTACCTATAGACCTCTTTTCACCCACAAAGATAGTCACGGTTTTGACTTTCTTATTCACCGGGGGTAAAAAATCGTGGCTTTTTATATACCTTTGCGGTCTAAAATATCAATGAATTATGACCCGCAATTCATCTCTGCTCCAAAATATTCTAATAGCAATAGCCGCAATCATAGCCCTTACTTTTTGCTTTGTATTAGTGCTATGGATTCTTAATTGGATTTTTGACGCTACTTCAAATTTTGATTCGAGGACTATCTTACAAGGATTTGTGTTTTCAATTATTTATTTGCCAATTCAATATTGGCTATCTAAGCGAGTGCAAAAGAAAAAATAGCAAAAGAGCCTTTCCTTTCGGAAAAGCCCTTGGAGGGAGAGAGGGAGGAAAGAAGTCAGATGTTGCGGAACACGTTGTTGTTCGCGCCCATCGTGTAGTCGTACATGAACAGCTCGCGACCGAAGGCTTCGTAGTCGAAGTATCGAGAGAGACCGCCCTCTCACGGGCACGTGCCTATCTTGTCATGGCGCGGTCGATTTCCGGCCTGATCATGTTGAATGCCACCAGCGCCGTGAGATCGTCTGACGCCGGAGGCTCGCCGGTCAGATAGGAGTCGAGAAGTCTCATGGCCTCCGAGGCCGAAGCCGGGGCGGATGAGAGACTGGCGGAGATGCGTGTGGTCAGATCGCTATAGACCTTGACAGATGCCGGAAGATTCTTTCTTTTCATGGTGATGCGGTGTTTTTCCTGCAAAGTTACGTCGGCAAAACGCCGGAAAGGTGCGATAATGCCATTTTGTGAATAATGTTTGCATTCAGGCGCCTTTTTTTGTATATTTGTCAGCGGAATTGGCTTTATTAACCGCAAAGAAAACTAACAATGATCAGAAAAATATTGACAGCTATCCTCCTTGTGGGGCTTGGCATTGATGCGCAGGCGCTTGTGCTGCACACCAGAGTGGCGCAGGGTGAAATCTCCGGGATTGAGCATGAAGGTGCCGCTCTTTACAAGCGTATACCCTATGCGGAGCCGCCGGTGGGGAGTCTGAGATGGAAAGCTCCCGTAGCTAAAAAAAGTTGGGAGGGTGTCTACAGATCCGATGAGTGGGGCAACCGTCCGCCGCAGCCGGTGGATCCGAACCAGGGCGGTGCCGGGCTGCCGATGAGTGAGGACTGTCTGTATCTGAGTGTGACAACCCCGGCTGTATCGTCGGCAGATAAGTTGCCTGTGTTTGTGATGATCCACGGTGGAGGATTCATGACCGGATCCTACAGCGGGACACAGGATAGCTTCGTCAGGGAAGGGATCATCTACGTGAGCATCGAATACCGACTGGGCGCTCTCGGTTTCATGTGCCATCCCGAGCTCGCCAAGGAATCGGAGCGCGGACTGTCGGGCAATTATGGTATTCTTGACCAGATTATGGCCCTTCAGTGGATACACGACAACATCTCCGCGTTCGGCGGAGACCCCGACAAAGTCACGATAGCCGGTGAATCGGCGGGAGGAATCTCCGTAAGCATACTATGCGCGTCGCCGCTATGCAAAGGGTTGTTCCGCGGTGCCATCAGCGAGAGCGGCAGCTCGTTCTGGCCGGTCGGTGACTCGCGCAACGGCAATACGGCGCTCTGTTCCGTGGCTTCCGCCTCGGCCGACGGCGAGGCCTTCCAGAGAAAGCTCGGGAAAAAGAATATAAGGCAGATGAGGTCCGTAGACTTTAAAACGCTGGTAGACAATACTGTGATGGATTGTTTCTGGCCTGTCGTAGACGGCTATGTCATAACGGATGACCAGTACAAACTATATGAGAAGGGTGAATACAATGATGTGAATGTCATAATGGGATTCAACTCCGACGAAGGCTCGATGTTCTCATGGCCTATGCCGGTCGAGGCCTATCGTGAGCGCATCAGGAACACTTATGGTAACAAGGCTGACGCCATCTTTGAACTTTATCCCGTGAAAGGGGAAGAGGACGTGCGCTACGCGCTCGCCGATGTGTTCCGTGACGGCTCATTCGCATGGGGAACCTACGCATGGGGTAATCTCCAGAGCCGCACGGGAAAGGGGAAGGTATATATGTATTATTTCGACCAGGATTCAGAGAACACCATCCTGCGCTCTCCGCGTGGAGGTGCCAGCCATGTGGCCGAGATGCCTTTCATCTATGGATATGACTTCGGGGGCAGAGACCGTATGACCCCGACTGAACGTCACATGGAACAGATCATGTCTCGTTACTGGATCAATTTCACCAAGACCGGCGATCCTAACGCTGATTTCCTGCCTTACTGGACGGAATATGAGCAGGGTAAGCCGACGGTGATGATAATGCGCGACGGCTTCACGCTCGGCCCGATGCCCAATCAGGCAGGCATGGACTTCTTCGAGGAATTCTTCAGGAGCAGGAGAAGATAGCGTGACAGGCAGATCACTTTATTATTGACTTATAACCATTCACTGTTATGCAAAGAATTTTACTGATATTGCTGGCCATGCCGATGTTTCTGCCGTCATGGTCACGTGACATAAAGGGTGTCGTTCTGTCCGATGCCGACTCCACCGCCATCATAGGAGCCGAATGTCTTGTCAAGGTTGGAGACAAGATGATTCAGGGCGCGTCCACGGGTGCTGACGGATCTTTTGAGATCAGTACCGCCGAGAAAGGGGCGATGGCGCTCGAAGTCAGCATGACCGGATATGCCCCGACCGAGATAGTGATAGAATCGGGAGCCGGAAACATCAATGTCGGCAGAATATATCTCAACGAGGCAGAGGCTCTCGGCGAGGTCACCGTGACCGGCAAACACATGATCGACGCGCGCGGACGCACTCTCGTCTACCCCTCGGCTTCCGACATCAAGGCCTCGTCTACCTCGGTCAGCCTTTTCAGCAAGCTTCCGCTTCCCGGCCTCCTTGCCGATCCGATCAACCGCACCCTGAGTGTCGACGGTGGCTCGCCCATTATACTGATCGACGGGGTGCCGGCTTCAATGGATGATGTCAACGCTCTCGCACCAAAGAATATAGAGCGCATAGAGTATTCACGCATCACCCCCGCCCGCTATGCCGACAGAGGATCGAGCGGATTCATCAACATCACGCTCAAGAAGCGCGACGATGGCGGCGACGTATATCTGTGGGGGCGCAGTGCGGTGTCCACCGCTTTTGTCGATGCGAATCTCAGAGCCTCGTATCATCAGGGTCCGTCGCAGTTCACTGTTTCATACAGCCCCTCGTGGCGCAACTACAAGAAGGTCTACGATGACAAACATCAGTCATTCGTGGGTGATGATTTCCGTGTGAATCTTGATGAGCATGACCGCAATCCGTTCAACTATCTCGGCAACCCGATGCGGCTGAAGTATCTCTACCGGCCGACAAGCCGGACCATATTCTCGGCCACGCTGATGACCTCCGTCATGACAAACAAGAGGGAATATATGGGCACGACCATCGACTCGTTCCTCGGAGAATACAGCAACCACAACATATCGGACGGAAAGGGCGTCACACCGTCGCTCGACCTGTATCTCAATCATGATTTCAATGACCGTAACTCGCTCGAGCTGCAGATGGTGGGTACCCTCGGCTATGACGACTATCACCGCACCAATCTCTATGACCTTCCCGAGGGAGATCCTCAGGCCTACGTGATGGACGTTGATAGCCGCCGCCGGTCGCTCATATCGGAGGTGAGCTACACCCACACGTTCAGCGACCGCACCTCCCTTTCGGGTGGCTATCAGAACACCGTGTCACACAGCAAGAACCTGTATAAGACCACCGACAGGGAGCCGGTGCTCACGGAGAACAACAATTATGTCTACGTGAGCCTCGGCCAGCAGATCCGCAGGGTGTATCTGTCCCTGTCGACCGGCGCCAAGCTCTTCTGGATCAGCAATGATGACAACAAGCGTCATTTCATACGCAATCTCACCACAGTCCAGGGCTCGTGGAACATCAGTGATTCCTGGAATCTCGGCGGTACGTTCCTCTATTCACCCTCGATCCCCACGCTCTCCTCGCTCACCGATTATCCCCAGCAGGTGTCGCCCTATCTCATATCCAACGGATCGCCGGGGCTCAAGGTGGCTGAGAATTTCATCTGGCAACTCATGCCGAGCTTCAGGAAAGGGAAGTTCTCGTCGTCGCTTTTCCTCTCATGGAACGAGTGCAGGAATGCCGTGATACAGGATATGTTCTATCTCGGCGACAAACTGTTTCTCTCGCAGTCTGTCAATTCCCGCAAGCAGCGGGCATACGGGGCGAGTCTCAATATGAGGCTCAGCGATATAGCCGGATTCGGGGCCAACGTCACATTCACGCTCTCGCGTTACGAGAGTGGTGGCGAGGGGTGGGACAACCATCTCACATCGTTCTCCGGCTCGATGAGCGTGTGGTGGAACAAAGGACCCTGGACTGTGTCATACTGGCGCAAGCTCCCGGGCAAATACCTCTCGGGACATATCGTGGGCAAGGAGGAGAACGGCGATGCTCTCAGTCTGGAATTCAGGCCTGACAAGCACTGGAACATAGGCGTCGACTGGATGTATATGTTCGACCGCAAGGGCACAAGATACCCGACATGGAACTATTCCGCTGTCAATCCGGCCACCAACGACCGTTACATAAAACACAACGGCAACATGGTGGTTCTGAGCGTGCAGTATGTGGCTGATTTCGGATCAGTGTTCCGTAGCAAACGCCGTTCGCTCAATAACAGCGACAGCGGATCGTCGCTGCTCAAAATGTGATGGTCGCGGGAGAATTTATTTTTCTGAAATACAAATGTTCCGGAAAATTGTTGTACTTTTGTAAAGTAATAATATATAAGGAGATAAAACCATGGCAAGACCTATAGCGGAAACCCCTGTATTGACGGGGAAGGACGCCGTCCGTTTCGAGGAGAGAATGCGGATGGTAGAGAGCCTTACAAAAGAGCAGCGCGCGGAGAATACCCGCAAGCTGAAAGAGGCTGTCAAGGAAGCTAAAAAGTTAATAACTGTCTGCATATAAAAAATGAGACTTGTTCGCCTGACTTCTGAAACCCAGCTCGCAAATTTCGACTGTGGTGATGAGGACTTGAACAAATTTCTTGTAGAGGATGCTAAGGGCTTTCTCGACAAGCGCATAGCCAATTCCTTTATCCTTGATGATAATGGAGGTATAGCTGCATATTTTTGCTTACTGAATGATAAGATCAGCAAGCAGGAGGTGACTAACAGCCAATGGAAGAAAATCAAAAATAGATTTCCCGGAGGGAAGCAATTCAGCAGTTATCCGGCCATAAAGATAGGACGGTTTGCCGTCTCATCCAGACACAAAGGACAACAGATAGGCTCTATGCTGATGAACATAATAAAAGATATGCTTGATGCAGGCGATAATTTCTCGGCCTACAGGTTTATCACTGTGGATGCATATCTTACAGCTGTGGGTTTCTATGAAAAGAATGGCTTTGTGAAGCTGACCCAGAAATTGGAGAACGATCATACCCGGCTGATGTTTTTTGACATGATGGAGCTGGAATAGCTTTTTTATTTGCTCCGCACATACATTTTCAATCCCCTGTTCTTTTGGAAGAGTGGGGGATTTGTAGTATCTTTGTGGCCGTGAAGCGGCCTCCCGCCGGGGCTGCCTTTTTCCATTCTCACGAATAATTATTCCAATCATTGACATAGATACTCATGGTCGTTTTTTTCAAGAAAGGCGCTAATCTCATTTACGCCGTAGAGACTAACCACAAGTTCACGCCCGAGGAGTGCGAGAAGCTGTCATGGCTATTCGCCGGGGCCACCCCGATGAGTTCGACCTCGCTCAAGGGTCGCTTCGTGGGTCCCAGAAAGGAGATGATCACCCCCTGGAGCACCAACGCAGTGGAAATCACCCAGAATATGGGCCTTGAGGGGATCACCCGCATAGAGGAGTTCCACCGTGTGGCTCCCGACGTGGCCGAGCCCACATTTGACAAGATGCTCTCCCGTCTTTATGACGGGCTCAACTCCCGCATCTTCACCACCTCCAACAAGGCGGCAGCCATCGAGTATATCGAGGATATAACCGAATACAACAAGCGCGAGGGTCTGGCTCTCTCGGTTGAGGAGGAGGAATATCTCCGTGGCCTTGCCAAGAGGCTCGGCCGTCCCCTCACCGACAGTGAGGTGTTCGGCTTCTCGCAGGTCAACAGTGAGCACTGCCGTCACAAGATCTTCAACGGCTCGTTCGTGATCGACGGGGAGGAAAAGCCCCTCTCGCTGTTCAAACTCATCAAGAAGACCTCGCAGGTCAACCCCAACAAGCTCGTTTCGGCCTACAAGGACAATGTGGCCTTCGTGGAGGGTCCTGTCGTGGCTCAGTTCTATCCCACACACCCCGAGCGTTCCGACTATTTCGAGGTGCGTGATCTCCCCACCGTCCTCTCGCTCAAGGCCGAGACCCACAACTTCCCCACGACAGTGGAGCCCTTCAACGGCGCCGCCACCGGTAGCGGCGGCGAGATACGCGACCGTCTGGGCGGCGGACGCGCCTCGCTCCCTCTGGCAGGTACGGCTGTCTACATGACTTCCTATCCCCGTCTGGGCGGACACCCCTGGGAGCTGATGATGAATCCCCGTGCATGGCTCTACCAGACCCCCTCGGAGATTCTCATCAAGGCATCAAACGGTGCCTCTGACTTCGGCAACAAGTTCGGCCAGCCCCTCATCTGCGGCTCGCTGCTAACATTCGAGCATGACGAGAACGGCAAGATGTATGCCTACGACAAGGTGATCATGCTTGCCGGCGGTGTGGGCTATGCCGCATCCAAGGATGCCATCAAGGGTGTTCCCGAAGCCGGTGAGGCTGTGGTGGTGATGGGTGGCGACAATTACCGCATCGGAATGGGTGGCGGTGCAGTATCGTCGGTCGAGACCGGCCAGTATGCGTCAGGCATCGAGCTCAACGCCGTCCAGCGCGCCAATCCCGAGATGCAGAAGCGTGTGTCGAACGTGATCCGCGCTCTCGCCGAGAACGACAACAACCCCATCGTATCCATCCACGACCATGGTGCGGGCGGACACCTCAACGCTCTCTCGGAGCTGGTTGAGGAGACCGGCGGCAAGATCGAAATCGACGCTCTCCCCGTGGGCGACAAGACCCTGTCGTCAAAGGAGATCATCGGCAACGAGAGCCAGGAGCGCATGGGCATGGTGCTTAAAAAAGAGGATCTCGACTATGTGAAGACCATCGCCGACCGTGAACGTGCCCCCATGTATGTCGTGGGTGAGACCACCGGCGACCACCGCTTCGTGTTCGAGCAGAAGAACGGTGTGAAGCCCATCGACCTCGCCATGTCTGATATGTTCGGCTCGTCGCCCAAGACAACGCTTGTCGACAATACAGTGGAGACAACCTGGGCTGACTTCAAGTATGACGAGAAGGAAATTGAAAAATATGTGGCCGCGACCCTCGCTCTCGAAGGTGTGGCCTCCAAGGACTGGCTCACCAACAAGGTGGACCGTTCGATCACCGGCAAGATTGCCCGCCAGCAGTGCCAGGGTGAGATTCAGCTCCCCCTCAGCGACTGTGGCGTGGTGGCTCTCGACTATTCCGGCACCAAGGGTATAGCCACCTCTATCGGCCATGCTCCCCAGGTGGCGCTCATCGACTCCGCCAAGGGTTCGGTGGTGGCTGTGGCCGAGGCTCTCACCAATATCGTGGGCACTCCTCTCACCGACGGAATCAAGGGTCTCTCTCTCAGCGCCAACTGGATGTGGCCCTGCAAGAATCCCGGCGAGGATGCCGCTCTCTACCGTGCCGTCGAGGCCTGCAGCGACTTTGCCTGCGCCCTCGGTGTGAACATTCCCACCGGCAAGGACTCCCTCTCGATGACCCAGAAGTATGGCGACGACAAGGTGTTCGCGCCCGGCACCGTGATCATCTCGGCCGCCGGCGAGGTGAGCGATGTCCGCAAGACTCTCTCGCCCGTGCTCCGCGGCAAGTCATCCATACTTTATTATATAGACTTCTCGGCTGATGAGCTCCGTCTCGGAGGCTCGGCATTCGCCCAGTCGCTCGGCAAGCTTGGCGCCGAGGCTCCCACCGTGACCGATCCCGCCTACTTCGTGAAGGCATTCGAGGCAGTGCAGCAGCTTGTGAAGAAGAATATGCTCCTTGCCGCCCACGACATCTCTGCCGGCGGTCTGGTGACCACACTTCTGGAGATGACATTCGCCAATGTCAACGGAGGTGTCGAGCTTGACGCCAACGTGTTCGGCTGCGATGACCTCGTGAAGATTCTCTTTGCCGAGAACCCCGCGCTCGTAGCTCAGGTGGAGGCATCGAAGATCGACAAAGTGGACGAGCTGCTCACAAAGGCAGGCGTGAAGTTCCACCACATCGGAGCTCCCGTGGCCGAGCGCACCCTCATCGTCAACTTCCACAACACCCAGCGTCTGATGGGCATTGACCATCTGCGCGATGTGTGGATGCACACAAGCTATCTCATGGATTCGATCCAGAGCGGCGAGAAATGCGCCAAGGCCCGTTTCGAGAACTACAAGAAGCAGCCTATCCGCTATCGTCTGCCGTCGGGCTTCGACGGCAAGCTCGAGAGCCGCGGCATAGCCCTGCGCCGTGACGGCCATGGCGACGGCCGCGTCAAGGCGGCTATCATCCGCGAGAAGGGTGTGAACGGCGACCGCGAGATGGCTTATTCGCTCTATCTGGCAGGATTCGATGTGAAGGATGTCCACATGACCGACCTCATGAGCGGCCGCGAGAATCTCGAGGATGTCAACATGATCGTGTTCTGCGGAGGTTTCTCCAACAGCGACGTGCTCGGATCGGCCAAGGGCTGGGCTTCGGGCTTCCGCTACAACGAGAATGCCAAGCGCGCGCTCGAGAACTTCTACAAGCGTCCCGATACCCTCTCGCTCGGTATCTGCAACGGCTGTCAGCTCATGATCGAGCTCAACCTCATCAATCCCGAGCATCCCAAGAAGACCATGATGCTCCACAATGACTCCCATAAGTTCGAGTCACAGTTCCTCGGGGTGAACATCCCGGCCAACAACTCCGTGATGCTCGGCTCGCTCTCCGGATCGAAGCTCGGCATCTGGGTGGCCCACGGCGAGGGCAAGTTCCACCTCCCCATGCCCATGGAGAACTACAATGTGGTGGCCAAGTATGCCTACAACGGCTATCCCGGCAATCCCAACGGCTCACGCTGCTCGGTGGCCGGTATATGCTCGGCCGACGGCCGCCATCTGGCCATGATGCCGCATCTCGAGAGGGCCATCTTCCCGTGGCAATGCGGATTCTATCCCGCCACCAGGTCAACCGACAAGGTCACTCCGTGGATAGATGCATTCATCAACGCCCGCAAGTGGGTTGAGGAGCACGTTTCACATTAATTCACACGGCAAATTTACCGTTTTACTTTAAAATTGGTAAATTTGCCGTATATTTTTCTCCACTCTCTCCGCAATCTCCATTATCACGAAATAATTCTTACTCTAAATCTTATAACAATGAGTCTCAACATCATCGTGCTCGCCAAGCAGGTGCCTGACACCCGCAACGTGGGCAAAGATGCAATGAAAGAGGATGGCACGATCAACCGTGCGGCTCTCCCTGCCATCTTCAATCCCGAAGACCTCAATGCTCTCGAGCAGGCTCTCCGTCTGAAGGACGCCAATCCCGGCTCCACAGTGACGCTGCTCACGATGGGTCTTCCCCGCGCATCCGAAATCATCCGCGAAGCCATCTACCGCGGTGCCGATACCGGCATTGTCCTCACCGACCGTGTGCTCGGCGGTGCCGACACCCTCGCCACTTCCTACTCACTGGCCCAGGCCGTGAGGAAGTTCGGCAGTTACGACATAATCCTCGGCGGCCGTCAGGCCATCGACGGCGACACCGCACAGGTGGGCCCCCAGATAGCCGAGAAGCTCGGGATTCCCCAGGTGACATACGCCGAGGAGATCCTCGATCTCAAGGATGGATATGTCACAGTGAAACGCCGTCTTGAGAATGGCGTGGAGACGGTGAAGGCTCCGCTTCCCTGCGTGGTGACCGTCAACGGTTCGGCTGCCCCCTGCCGTCCGCGCAACGCCATGAGAGTGCAGAAATACAAATATGCAGCGTCGCCCAGCGAGGCCGCCAAGCTTTCTGACGACCGCAAGGCCCTGCTCGAGAAGCGTCCCTATCTGAATCTGCAGGAGTGGAGCGCGGCATACGTCGACGCCGATCCCTCGCAGATAGGTCTGCCCGGCTCGCCCACCAAGGTGAAGGCCATCGAGAATGTCGTGTTCACAGCCAAGGATTGCCGTGTGCTCGACGGAAGCGATGCCGCCATTGAGGATCTCGTAAAAGAACTTATTGTCAACCACACAATCGGATAAGCCCATGGACCAGAATAATTTGATAGTATATCTTGAGCATGAGGACGGCCATGTGGCCGACGTCAGCCTCGAACTCCTGACCAAGGGCCGTGTTCTCGCCAACCGTCTGGGCGTCAAGCTTGAGGCAGTGATTGCCGGTGACAAGCTCGACGGTGTGGAGGAGCAGGTGTTCCCCTACGGTGTGGATCGCCTCTACAAAGTGGCCGACAAGCGTCTCTCCCCCTATACATCCAATCCCCACTCGGCAGTTCTCATCAATCTGTTCCGTGAGATCAAGCCCCAGATCTGCCTTATGGGTGCCACCTGCATCGGCCGTGACCTCGGCCCGCGTGTCAGCTCGTGCCTCCACAGCGGTCTGACTGCCGACTGTACCGCGCTCGAGATCGGCGACCATACCGATCCCAAGACCGGAAAGGAATACAAGGATCTTCTGCTGCAGATCCGTCCCGCATTCGGCGGCAACATCGTGGCCACCATCGTCAATCCCGAGTGCCGTCCCCAGATGGCCACCGTCAGGGAGGGTGTGATGAAGCGCGAGGTGTTCGATCCCGCCCACAAGGGTGAGGTGATTGACCTGGATCCCTCGAAGTATGTCAGCGACACCGACTTCGTTGTCGAGATCATCGACCGTCACATCGAGCAGTCGAAGATCAACATCAAGAATGCCCCCATCATCGTGGCCGGCGGCTATGGAGTAGGCTCGAAAGAGAATTTCCAGCTGCTCCACGAGCTCGCCGACACCTTAGGTGCGGAGGTGGGTGCATCGCGTGCCGCTGTCGATGCCGGATTCACCGAGCACGCCCGTCAGATCGGACAGACCGGTGTGACCGTGCGTCCGAAGCTCTACATAGCCTGCGGAATCTCAGGTCAGATCCAGCACATCGCCGGAATGCAGGACAGCTCCATAATCATTTCAATCAACAATGACCCCGCCGCCCCCATCAACACCATAGCCGACTATGTGATCACCGGCAATCTGGAGGAAGTGGTGCCCAAGTTGATCAAGTACTACAAGAAGAACTCCAAATAACAGCCATGGCTAACTTTTATACTGACAATCCCGATCTCAAGCACCATCTCACCCATCCGCTGATGGAGAAGATCGTGGCTTTGAAAGAACGCAACTATACCGACGCCGAGAAGTATGACTATGCGCCCCTCAACTATGAGGACGCACAGGACAGCTACGACAAGGTGCTCGAAATCGTAGGCGAGATCTGCGGCGACATCATCGCGCCCAATGCCGAGAGCGTCGACCACGACGGTCCGTCCGTGGCCGACGGCCGTGTCACCTACGCCCCCGCCACACAGGAAAATCTCGAGGCCTGCCGCAAGGCCGGACTGATGGGTATGGCCATGCCGCGTCGTTACGGCGGTCTGAATTTCCCCATCACCCCTTATATCATGGCGGCCGACATCGTTAGCCGCGCCGACACCGGCTTCGAGAATCTCTGGGGTCTGCAGGACTGCGCGGAGACAATCTATGAGTTTGCCGATGAGGAGCAGAAGCAGAAATTCATTCCCAGGGTGTGCCAGGGCGAGACCATGTCCATGGACCTCACCGAGCCCGACGCCGGTTCGGACCTGCAGAGCGTGATGCTCAAGGCCACCGAGCAACCTGACGGCACATGGCTGCTCAACGGTGTGAAACGTTTCATCACCAACGGTGACGCTGACATACATCTGGTGCTCGCGCGTTCGGAGGCCGGCACCAAGGATGGCCGCGGACTGTCGATGTTCATCTATGACAAGAGAGATGGCGGAGTGAATGTGCGCCGCATCGAGAACAAGATGGGTATCAAGGGTTCACCCACCTGCGAGCTGACATATAAGAATGCCAAGGCTGTGCTCTGCGGCAACCGCCGCATGGGTCTCATCAAGTATGTGATGGCCCTGATGAACGGCGCCCGTCTCGGTATAGCCGCACAGAGTGTGGGTGTGAGCGAACTGGCCTACCGCGAGGCTCTGGCATACGCCCGTGACCGCAAGCAGTTCGGCAAGGCTATCATCGAGTTCCCGGCCGTCTATGAGATGCTCTCGGTGATGAAGGCCAAACTCGATGCCACCCGCTCGCTTCTCTATGAGTGCGCCCGCAATGTGGATGTCTACAAGATCTACGACGATATCGCCAAGGAGCGTTCGCTCACTCCCGAGGAGCGCAAGGAGTCGAAGCGTTACAGCCGCATGGCCGATGCCCTCACTCCGCTTGCGAAGGGTATGGGCAGCGAATACTGCAACCAGAATGCATACGACTGTATCCAGATCCATGGCGGCTCGGGCTTCATGAAGGATTATGCCTGCGAGCGTCTCTATCGCGATGCGCGCATCACTTCCATCTATGAGGGTACAACCCAGCTTCAGGTGGTGGCTGCGATCCGCCACGTCACTACCGGTACGTATCTCAATCTCATCCATGACTATCAGGCTGTCGAGGTCAAGCCCGAGCTGCAGGCTCTCAAGGATAAGCTCGCTGCCATGACTGAGACTTACAGCAAGGCTGTGGAGAAGGTGACAGCTGTGGAGGATGCCGCTTACGGCGATTTCATGGCCCGCCGTCTGGTTGAGATGGCCGGGGTGACCATCATGAGCTATCTGCTGCTGCTCGATGCCAACCGCAATGAGTCGTTCACACGGTCGGCCGAGGTTTATTCGAACCTGGCCCAGGCTGAGGTGACCAAGCATTCTGAGTTCATCAATTCGTTCAATCCCTCGGAAGTAGGGCTCTATAAGGTGGACTGATCCCGGGGTATATCCTCGTACAGAAATAGGGACAGAAGAAACAGAAATGTTTCTTCTGTTTTTTTAGTTACCGGGGGATAGAAGGGTACATAATAAGATAAGGACAGAAGAAACAGATAAATATTTTTTTGTTATGATGGGGTATATATTGATGGGGTATATATTGATGGGGTATATATCCGATAACCGGCGTCTTGCCAGACGCCACAGATCTATGTATGTTCTTGCCGGGTACA
>CAJUKP010000033.1 GCA_910587165.1 uncultured Duncaniella sp. | reverse complement strand
AACTTTTTGAGGATTTTAACATTGTTTTAACACTTGGTGGTGAACTTTCATTCAAGCACCGGGGTTATAACTTGTTGGCTTGCCTCTGCAAGGGTTACCCCCGAAAAGCGAGTGCAAAGGTAGACACTTTTCCATTACCCTCCAAATTTCAAATCTAATTTAACACTTATTTAACACTTAAAGACCGTTTTCTCCCTTTTTACCCCCTTTTTTAGCCATATTTTAGCTTTTCGGAGGATTTGAGCTATTTTGAGACAAACATCAATAAAGTCTTAAAAGAATAAGAAACCGATAACGGAGCACCCACTATTTTTTCATAAGATTCGTACCTGAAAGCACAATTCTGCCATCGTCTATGAGCTGACGCAAGCGGCAAGTGACATCCTCAGCCTTATATCCGGGTGTCAATTCCGCCAAAAGAGCGTCTATTTCTATACCTCCGGGACGCGAAACGAGATAGAATATACCCTCATCAAGCAAACGCGCATCACCTTTATCCTCCTTCTTCCGATATGACTGCCTGCATACGTCGCACTTTCCACATGGATCCTCAGGATTTTCGCCAAAATACCGTAAAAGTGTTTCCGACCTGCATTTCGAGGTCGAGAATACGAATTCCTTCATCGCATTCACCCTATGCTCCATGCGTTCACGCTGGCGGTCATAGACATCAAGAGGCATGATGAGATGACGTGGCTCTTCTCTTGACGTGGTCCAGACTATATAAGGTGTGGTCTTCCGCGGAATATAGCTGACGGCATGGATGCGGCTGAGATAGAGCAGAGCCTCATAAACTGTATCGGACGCCATGCGCAGCGATGTGGAGATGGAGACTTCATTTATATACACATAGTCGGCAAAGAGACCGGTGTAGGACCGGAGCACACATTGAAACACCTCCTCTACCTCAGCAGGAAGATCGAGCGAATAAAGATTCTCCTTGGTCATGACAACCATCAGGCGCGAGCGCGAGGTGGTCTCCTCTATGAATTCAAGATAACCGGCACGTGTGAGAATGCGGAGCGCGCTCTGCGCCGGCACAGGCGGAAGCTTATAGACCCCGCAAAATGCACTGAAGTCAAATTCACAAACCTGTTCAAACCCCTCGCCCACGGGAATAGAAAGGAAATTACCGACCATCTCATAGACGTATGCGATGAACTCCTTGTCGGGAAACGCCTCGGACACTCTTCGGGTGAGCACCCCCTTGTCAGCCTTGGAGACCAACACGACGGCCAGCGCCTCCTTACCGTCACGTCCTCCGCGGCCGGCCTCCTGATAATACTCCTCGAGAGACGACGGGAGATCGAAATGCACCACAAGACGCACGTCCGGCTTATCAATGCCCATTCCGAAGGCATTTGTCGCCACCATCACACGCACTTCATCGCGTTTCCACCGGTTCTGGCGCTCATCTTTCTCCTCCGGAGCGAGTCCGGCATGATAAGCCTCAGCCGAGACACCCTCCCTGACGAGCAGTTCGGCAAGCTCACGTGTGCGCCTGCGCGAGCGTACATATATAATAGCGCATCCGGAGGTCGACTTGATCACCTTGAGCAGCATCGTCTCCTTGAAATCGGCATAGCGGACAATATAGCTCAGATTGCTTCGCGTGAAACTGCGCGAGAAGATATTCGGTCCCGGAAATCCGAGTCTGTCCATAATATCCCGGGCCACATCAGGCGTAGCCGACGCCGTAAGCGCGAGCACCGGCACCGACTCACCTATAATCCTGCGCAACGGGGCGATGCGGAGATATGACGGACGGAAATCGTAGCCCCACTGTGATATGCAATGGGCCTCATCAACCACAAGAAGACTGACCGTGAGAGTGCGGAGCTCGGCAAGAAACGCCTGATTCTGCAGACGCTCCGGCGAGACATAGGCAATCTTGGCCTTGCCGATACGGCATCTCGTCATCGCAAGCTCCTTCTCAGCCCGCGAAAGCCCCGAATGGAACAGGACGGCACACACTCCGCGCTCACGAAGATTGTCCACCTGATCCTTCATCAGCGATATAAGGGGAGTGACAACAATGGTAAGTCCCGGCAACATCAGTGCCGGGACCTGAAATGTTATGCTTTTTCCACCACCGGTCGGAAGAAGGCCGAGGGTGTCACGCCCGGACATCACGGAATCAATGATCTCCTCCTGCATGGGACGGAAACCATCATATCCCCAATAGCGCCTGAGCACCTCGTGTTTCATCGGCAGGAAATCCCCTTGACCATGAGCTGCACCGACTGCAGCGACTTGCGTTTGTTTTCCTCGATGGTATATACAATGTCGAAGGGCTTTCCGGCATGGATATGCGGAAAATCCTTGGCAGCATTGAAAGCGATGCCGTTCATGACCTTTCCGGATGTGTCGTCGACAATCTCGAGCTTGATGTGCTCGTTCTGCTTGCCGACAAGCTTGCTCGTGCCGAAATCCTTGACCGCACGGGTACAGAACACCGGCTTGGCATTGCCCGGACCGAACGGATTGAACCGCCGGAGCAGGTGAAGGAAATCGGTGGTGATCTCCGAGAATGTGAGATAGGCGTCGATGTCAAGAGTGGGACGAAGTTGGTCATGACGGATATTGGCAGTGACATACTCCTCGAAACGTCTGGTGAACTCAGGGATATTCTCCTCCTTGAGCGACAGGCCGACGGCATAAGTGTGTCCGCCGAAATTCTCCAGCAGATCACGGGCGCTGTCAACAGCTCCGTAGACATCAAACCCCTGCACCGAGCGCGACGATCCGGTGGCCAGGCCTCCGGCGTATGTAAGCACCACGGTGGGTTTGTAATACAGCTCCGTGAGGCGCGAAGCCACAATGCCGATGATGCCTTTGTGCCAGTTCTTGTTATAGATCACGATCGCCTTCTTGTCGGCCAGCGATGCGGCGTGTTCCTCGATGAAAGCGTTTGCCTCCTCAGTGATCTGTTTGTCCAGCTCCTTGCGGTCCTGATTGTAGCGGTCGATCTCCTTGGCCTTGGCGAGAGCGTCGGCCGCATCACGGCTGACGAGAAGATCCACAGCCTCCTTTCCGCTCTGCATACGTCCCGACGCATTGATGCGCGGACCGATCTTGAATATGACATCCGAGATGGTGATCTCCTTCCCCGAGAGCCCGCAGGTGCGTATGATGGCACGCAGACCCATGTTGGGATTGGAATTGAGGCGCTTCAGACCGAAATAGGTGAGAATACGGTTCTCCCCCACCATCGGCACAATGTCGGCGGCTATGGAGACCGCCACGAGATCGAGCATACCTTCAAGATCAGCCATACCGAGTCCGTTGGAAATGGCGAACGCCTGCATAAGTTTGAAACCCACCCCGCAGCCCGACAGATGCGGACATGGATAGGTCGACCCCTCGAGTTTGGGGTTGAGAATGGCTGCAGCCGGCGGGAGCACCTCGTCGGCCACATGATGATCACAGATGATGAAGTCGATACCCAGTTCCCGAGCATACGCGACCTCATCCGTAGCCTTGATACCGCAATCAAGGATGATAAAGAGACTGACCCCAGATTCGGCAGCCATGTCGATGGTCGAACGCGAGATACCATATCCGTCCTCCGTGCGGGTCGGGATATAGTAATCAATGCTTGAATAATAGTTGCGGAGATATTTGTAGACGAGAGCCACGGCGGTGGTACCGTCTACGTCATAGTCTCCGTAGACCATTATCTTTTCTTTCGACCCCATGGCGCGGTTGAGCCTGGCGACGGCTCGGTCCATGTCGGGCATGAGGAACGGGTCGTGCAGATCCCTGAGGGAAGGATGAAAGAACTTCTCGGCCTCCTCCACAGTGGAAATGCCCCGTTCTGCAAGCAGCTCGCTAATGGGCGGGACTCCCGAATAGCGCTGCGCCAGCCGGGATTCCGCTTCTTGCTCGTCGGATGTAAGGGGACAGTAATTCCATTTACTTGTCATTTATGTCGTTTTTTCTTTTTCCAGTGGAAGAAGGTGAGGAAAGATAGACCGGTACAGCAATGCGCCGGCGGATGAGAGAGGGGAGGTGAGGGAGAAGAGATGACAGGGTGTGTGCGTGACGTTATCCATGAGTCCGGAGGAGAGAGGATGATTTAAGGCAACACCGTTGCACACTCACATAAGGACACAAAACACCCTTTCCGCAAAGTTACATAGAATTTGCGGATTAAGGGGTTTAAATTATGTTAATAAATGGAATGGTCTACTCCTTGTCGAGATGCACGTCGAGCTGCGGGAAGGGGAACGATATACCGGCCCGTGACGGGAGCTCCTCATAGAAGCGCTCGTTGAAGCGGAAGAACACCGACCAGTAGTTCTCCTTTTCCACCCACGCACGGACAGAGAGAGTGACGGCACAGTCATCAAGCGAAGCCACCACCACCTCGGGATCGGCACCGGTGTCGGCCGGGCGGTTGCCGCTCCAGCGGATAGCGTCGTCGGCCTTCAGCATTGCCAGGATAGCCTCGCGGGCGGGCTGGATGCTGTCGCCGTATGATATGCCTATCTTCCACTCCACGCGGCGGTAGAGCTGCGTGGTGGAATTGTTGATCGAGCCTGTCGACAGGCCTCCGTTTGGTATTATGATGGTCTTGTTGTCGGGTGTCGTGATCACAGTGTTGAATATCTCTATCTTCTTCACCGTGCCGGCATAGCCCTGGGCCTCTATAACATCACCCACCTTGAACGGTTTCAGCAGAAGTATGAGCACTCCTCCGGCGAAGTTCTGGAGTGTGCCGCTGAGAGCCATACCGATGGCGACACCGGCGGATGCAAACAAGGCAAGGAACGAACTGGTCTCGATGCCGAGAATGCCCACGACGGTGACTATAAGAATGAAATAGAGGACTATATTCACGAAGCTCAACACAAATGTGGTGAGCGAGGCCTCCACCTGACGTCTGCGAAGGATCGACTCGACCATCGAATAGATGCGGCGGATAATCCAGCGGCCCGCATAGAAAACCACTACTGCGATCGCCACCGAGATGGCAAAACGCACCATGTCGCTGATAAGATTCTGGATAAGATCGTCAAACGACATATCCCTGAACATCGAAATCTCCTTTGAAGGAGCTACAACGGCGGTATCAACCGGTTCTACTGTCTGTATCATGCTTGATATGTATGGGGTTTGTACTTTCTATTTATAGGCGGGAGCCACGGAAACGACATCGTTCCACCAGGCCAGCGAGTCATATTGCCGGTAGGAAATCTCCTCCGGACCTTTTATGACATACATCCCGAGACCGTTGCAGGTATTGATATAGAACGGACTCAGGGCACTTCCTCCGATAGCGGTAGGGGTCGAGGCGGCGTAGGTCACCACCTTGTCGAACGCCTTCTCCCACTCGGCGAGCAGCTCCTTGCTGTCCTGGGGTGTGATCAGCTCCATATACTGCTTCATGTCATAGCTCCAGCAGGTCTCAGTCGGACGGCAATAGCGCTGCAGGCTGCCGACGCCTTCGGGATAATCCTCAAGACGCACCATGATGTCACGCGTAGCCGATGCGAGACGTTCGAGTCCTTCGGTGCGTATCACCGTCATCTGACACTCAAGATTGTTTCCTGCATAATCCTCATAGGTATTGCGCGCCGCCTGCTCAAGATCGGGAACCGGAGAGAAGAACACCGGGACATTGAGATCGTAGCGCATCCCGTCAATGCCGAGTTCGGTAGGCGAGCCCACTATCACCGGCGTGAGGTGACGGAGCTCGTATGCGCTCTCCACATTGGCCATCTGGCAGCAATCGAAATATATGAATGAGAATTTCTCACCCGCGAGAGTCGACGCGAGCGTCTGTATGGTGATGTGATGACCGCGGTCGTCACCGAAAGCGCGGTAGCGGTAGTCATCCTTCCCGACCGGCCCGAGCCAACCGCTGGAATGACTCCAGAACACAATCGCATATTCACCGGCCGGAGCGAAAGTCTTCGTGTCGGACAACACCTCGCGTATGCGCGCCGGATCGACCGAGTAGATCTTATCGCCGTCAGCCGTAGCTGTAGGATATGTTTTCAGCGTCACCACTCCCGACGGAGTTATGTCGAGAAGCTGCGGAGGGTTGATCTCCGTGCGTGGACGGCCATGGTAGACCACCAGGCGTCCGCCGGCAAGTCCGCCGGCTTTTGCAGCCGTGAGCATCTCGGCGATGTCGGCATCATCGCAGCTCCATGTCCCGAGAGAATTGTCGGCCACCATATAGACCAGCACCGTGCGGTCTGTTTCCGTCAATACAGGTCCGGGCTCGTCCTTATCCCCGCACGATGACAGCGCGACAAAGGAGAAAAGAATCGAAATATAGCATATTAGTCTTTCCATATCATCTATTAACGCGGATCACCGCCGTTTTATTGCCGCTGAAAGGCAGTGGCAAATCAATAGTGGAACGAACTTCCGCCGAGGAACTCCCTGAGCAGACTCGTCGGAGGTATGAGGCGCGACGACACGGGCGCGAAATAGTTGAGAAACTTGCGGAGACGCGATGCCGTGGCATATTCCACACGGTCGCGCGGCACAGATCGGAGCACACGCTCAGCCTCGTCACGCATGACTCCAAGCTCGAAAAGCAGCGATGAGTTGAAAATAGAATCAGCATTCTCCTGATACGGGAATATCCATTTTTCCTCGCCTCGGCGCACACTGGGCCACCGGGCTATGGTGTCAATAGGTGATGTCCCTCTGTATTTATAGTCGCGTATCATGCGCCGGAGCAGACGGTTGTCAGTGGTCGACACCCAATTATGGTCGTCGATGGTGATGCTTGACAGCGCCGACACATAGACTCGATATTTCATCCTCTCCTCCACCTCGGAAGTGAGCCTCGGATTCAGCCCGTGTATGCCCTCGATGAGGAGCACAGTGTCAGGATCGAGACTTATCGTGCGTCCCGATGGTTCGCCGACACCTCTCTCGAAGTCATAACGCGGCAGCTCCACCTCCTCGCCCCTTATCAAAGCGTTGAGATGCGAATTGAACATCTCGAGATCGAGCGAATAGAGCGATTCATAATCAAGCTCACCGTTCTCGTCAAGCGGAGTGTGGTGACGGTCAACGAAATAGTCGTCAAGCGAGATCATCACCGGCCGTATGAGATTCGTGAGCAGCTCCACTGCCAGACGCTTGGTGAATGTGGTCTTGCCTGAAGAAGACGGCCCGGCAATGAGCACCACTCTCGCCCCTCCTTCGCGGTGACGCGCGGTGATGCGGTCGGCTATCTCCCTGATATATTTCGAATGCAGGGCCTCGGCCACATTGACCATCTTGCCCTCACATCCTGTCTCGACCATCTCGTTCACATCTCCGGCGTTACTGATACCCACGATATGATTGAACCGGCGGTATTCCCTGAACGCGTTGAACACTTTCGGCTGCGGCATCATGCGCGCCACCTGCCTGCCGTCAGACGGATCTGCCCCGAGAAGAAGGAAACCCTCCTCGTAAGGCACGAGATCAAACGCCCTGAGCAGACCTGTGCGATGGACAAGCGGCCCCAGACAAAGGTCACACACTCCGTCGAGACGATAATAGATAGTATAGAGCGTGTGAAGCGTCCGGAGCAGTTTCACCTTCTCATCGAGTCCTCTCTCGGCAAACATCTCCATCACATCTCCGGTGGGGCGCTCCTTCCGTTCGATGGGAAGGTCAGCGGCCACAATCCGCTCCATTTCAGCACGCAGCAGCGAGGCATTGCCCGAGTCAGGCGCCAGCCCGGCAACCTTGACATACAGGCCGCCGGACACAGAATGGCTTATCTTCAACCGGCTACCCGGCGCCACCGATTCGACGGCACGGTAGAGCACCATGCAGAGCGAATGGGTATAGCACCGCTTACCCTCGGGCGATCCGAGCGGCAGAAATTCAACCTGCTTGGGGGTGAAGACCCGATATACAAGATCCTCCTGCTTGTTGTTGACCATGGCGCACACAGGCTCGAAACCAAGACGCGGGCCAAGCTTTTCAGAGATTTCAACAAGGCTTTCGCCACCCTCGAGAGCGATATATTCGTCGAGATTCTTGCAATAGATTTTGAGTTGTGATGACATGAGATACGATGTTAGCGCCGGTAAGCGGTTATACAAAAAAACGGGTGCCGGTATCGACACGGAATCATTCCCTTTCCGTTCGTAGAGGGTGTTTAATATCAAATGTTAAACCAGAGTGGATGTATTTTTGAGGTAAATTATTCATAATCAGAGGGAGCATAGCTGTAGCTATGTGACCGAGGATTAGGGATAATTTAACCAAAAAGACATCCATGAGGCAAAACTTGCTTTTAAAATTCATTCCATTTAAGATTAAATAAAAATGAACCCTATTGAAGTTACCTCGTCAGCATCCAATCTCATGGATTGTTTCCGCCCTGAAATTCGGTCACATAGCTACAGCTATGCTCCCTCTTTTCATGACGTAAACAACCTCATGAGATTGGACTCTGGTTTTAATATTTGTTATTAAACACCCTCTTACCAACACCCGTGAAGGTTCAAAGGTTCTCCTTGATCTTTGAAATCAGCTCGGCATATTCGGCATCAGAGAGATAGACCTCGCCGGGATTCATGCGGAAAGTGCCACCGTAGTCAGGACCATCCACATACTTGGGAGCAAGGTGGAAATGCAGATGGGACAGCTTGTCGCTATATGCTCCGTAGTTGATCTTCTCGGGATTGAAAGCCTTCTGCATGGCACGGGTCACACGGGCCACATCGGCCATGAAAGCATTGCGCTCTTCGTCGGAAAGCTCGTTGAGATCGTTGACATGACCGTTGTAGGCCACGAGACAACGCCCGCGGTAAGTCTGCTCTTTGAATAGGAAAGCGCGTGACACACTGAGAGGTGCTATCTCGATCATCAGATCATGGAGAGTGGAATTATTAGTGCAGTAGAGACACTCTTTGGGATCGCTGTACATTGTGTTTTATGGTTTAATTAGTTGTTACGTCAGGGTACAAATATACAAACTATCCTCTTAAAAACCAAATCAGTTTTTTCTCATACATCTGCCATATTTGGCAATCCCATTAATTTTACGTAGTTTTGCAACAGCGGTTACAGTAACAGCCGTTGCAGTAATATGAAATTCTACGATAGAGAAATCGAAACACAAAAACATAAAAGACACTAAATTCTGACCATAAGGCAATGGGAAACATAAATCTGTATTTCTGGAACAACGAGCCAAACCTCGGCGATTACCTCTCGGAATATATCGTCGGGGCAATCGCCGCCGACAGAGTTATGTTCAAGAATCCTTTCATCACCGGTAAATCCATCCTGAAATCCGCGGTAAAAGGCATGATAAAGCCCGACGGAACCTTCAGGAAATACACGGAGGAATATCTTCTACCCGGCAGACGCATACTGTTTGCCATTGGATCAATCCTTGACTGGGCCCCTGAAAACGCCATTGTATGGGGCAGCGGATTCCGCGAGCCCGACAGCACCACAGCCTGTAGAGACATACGCGCCGTCCGCGGATATCTGACCCGGGATCTTCTCCCTCCACCGCTACGCAATGTTCCGGTCGGTGATCCGGCCCTATTGCTTCCGCTCATATTGCCGCCGTCGTCGGTAGAGACCGCCAAAGACCATGACATAAGCATAATTCCACATTTCAAGGACAAACGTGATTTCAGCAGATATGGGGACCTCCACTTCATCGACATCCAGAACTGCGACATCAGACATTTCGTCAACGAACTTACATCAAGCCGCCTCATTCTCTCCTCGTCTCTTCATGGCATCATCCTGGCCCACAGTTACGGAATACCCGCCCTATGGATCAAAAACCGGCATACGGGATCGTCTGATTTCAAATTCCACGACTATTACTCATCGCTCGGAATCGAGGCTCCGATTCCACTGAGTAACACAGACTTGTCTCACAACCGGAACAAATTGGAAGAAATCCTGGCCAACCGTATGGACAAGGCTCTCCCGTCAGATGAAAGACTCAAGAAACTGCGTGACGGTCTTCTTTCCGCATTTCCATACCCACTGAAGCCCGGATTCAGACAGGACCGTATGTGCCATCCTGCCGGTGGAGAGTCATAATCTCCTCTGCCTCACCAACACACAAGGGCAACAGAGTCTCGTTGGTGAACAAATGTGAATATTCGTTAAAAACGGAAATTCTCTGAGAAAATTTCAGTATATTTGCAGAGCGAAAATGCGCACCCTCCTCAGCTCCAGTCGCAAACAGCAGGCAACATTCAGAGTGCCAGCAATATAGACCATCAAAACGCGAACACGATAGAAGACAAAATATGATAGCATTAGCAATTCAAAATGCAACCCTCGCGGTGGTGGCGCTCCTCACGGGCGCCGCGCTTGTGGCCGTTGCGCTTTGGCTCGCAGGGTTGATTTCGCCCAAGTCGTTCAACCCACAGAAAGGCGAGGCTTATGAATGTGGCATTCCCACCCGAGGAGAGTCGATGGCTCAATTCAAGGTGGGATATTATCTGTTTGCCATTCTCTTCCTGATGTTTGACGTCGAGACTGTATTCCTCTACCCATGGGCAGTGAGAGTGCACGAACTCGGCACTCAGGGACTGACTGCGATAGCAGTATTTTTCGGCATCATAGTGCTGGGCCTCGTATATGCCTGGCGGAAAGGAGCATTGGAATGGAAGTAACAGCACAGGGAATGCCCTACGAGGCATGGAAAGACAACGAATACATCGAGAAGCTCGTCAAGGAGCTTCAGGAGTCCGGTACGAACGTGATCGTCGGATCGCTTGACAAACTCATCAACTGGGGCCGCTCCAACTCAATCTGGCCTCTCACATTCGCTACAAGCTGCTGCGGCATCGAATTCGTCTCGCTTGGCGCCGCCCGCTTCGACATGGCACGTTTCGGCTGGGAGGTGGCACGTTCATCCCCCCGTCAGGCCGACTTCATGATGGTGGCCGGAACCATTGTCCACCGCATGGTGCCGGTGTTCCGTCGTCTTTACGACCAGCTCGCCGAGCCTAAGTATGTGATTGCCTGCGGCAGCTGTGCCATCTCCGGCGGTCCCTTCAAGAAGAGCTATCATGTGGCTATGGGAATCGAGGATATCGTTCCGGTAGACGTATTCGTGCCCGGATGTCCTCCCCGCCCCGAAGCCATGATATACGGCATCATGCAGCTCTCCCGCAAAATCAAGGTAGAGAAGTTCTTCGGCGGTGTCAACCGTCAGGAGAGCCAGAAGGAATTCCTTGCCGCACACCCCATCGAGGGAGTCAACGATTAAACCCACTTGTCCAATCATCATTACATTATAAAGTATAATGGCCAACATCCAGGATAAGATTTCCGGAAAGTTTCCCGAAGCAGCCTTCACGCAGACTCCGAGCGTCCTTGAAGTGAGCGTCCCCGACGCCCGCTGGCACGACATGGCCCAGATGCTCCGCCACGAGCTGGAGTTCGACTATCTCGTCACCATCGTCGGAATGGACTGGAAAGAAGCCGGACTGGGCTGCGTCTACTACCTCGTGTCGACACGCACCAACGACCACATCGCCGTAAAGGTGATGGCTACCGGCGACCGCGAGAAGCCCTTCATCCACTCCGTTTACGATCTCTGGCAGATCGCCACAATCTACGAGAGGGAAGTATATGATTATTTCGGCATAATCTTCATCAACAATCCCGATATGCGCCGTCTCTTCCTCAATATCGACTGGAAGGGATACCCCCTGCGCAAGGACTACAACGACGATCCCAACATCAACCCCGTCTCGATCGAAAACGAACGTCAGACCGACTTCACAGACACATGGGTGGAGAAAGACGGAAAGATCGTCAAGGAAGAGCACAGAGTGTTCCAGCCTGACGACTTTGTGGTCAACATCGGCCCGCAGCACCCCGCCACACACGGTGTGCTCCGTTTCCGCACAGCGGTCGACGGCGAGACCATCAAGAAAATCGACATCTATCTGGGATACATCCACCGCGGTGTCGAGAAAATATGCGAGGGACTCACATATCCCCAGACTCTCCACTTCATGGACCGTCTGGACTACTTCTCGGCCCACAACTACCATCACGGTCTCTGTATGCTCATCGAGGAGGCTGCCGGAATCCAGATTTCCCGCCGCGCACAGGTGATCCGCGTGCTCATGGACGAGCTCTCGCGCATCGCCTCCCACTGCCTCTTCATCGGCACATACTGCATGGACCTCGGCGCGACCACCATGCTCTTCTACACACTCCGTGTGCGTGAGCAGATTCTCGACATCATGGAGCGCACCTGCGGTGCCCGCATGACTTTCAACTACGACTGCATCGGCGGTGTCATGCAGGATCTCCACCCCGACTTTGTCAAGGATGTCCACGCTCTTCTCGACGTGCTCCCCGCCAATATCAAGGAATACAACAAGATCTTCACCGGCAACGTCATAGCCCGCGACCGTATGGAAAATGTGGGTGTGCTCTCACGCGCCGATGCCATCTCCTGGTCAGTCACCGGCCCCAACGGACGTGGCTCGGGCTGGGCCTGCGACATCCGCAAGCTCATGCCTTACAGCATCTACTCAGAGCTCGACTTCGAGGAGATTGTCCGCGAGGAAGGCGACTCGATGGCCCGCTTCAAAGTCCGCATGGCCGAGATGGAACAGAGCGCGCGTATCATCGCACAGCTCATCGACAACATCCCCGAAGGTGAATATTGCGTCAAGGTGCCCAAGGTGCTCAAACTCCCCGTAGGCCACTGGTTCAAGATGGTCGAGGGCTGCCGCGGCGCATTCGCTCTCTATCTCGAGAGCGACGGCACTGCCAACCCCTACCGTCTCAAGATCGCGCCCCCGTGTCTGCCCGCCGCTGCTGTGGTGGACCACATCACTCGCGGTCAGAAGATCGCCGACCTTATCACCATCGGCGGCTCGATGGACTACATCGTGCCCGATATCGACCGATAACCACCCCCCGAGAATTAGAGAAACAAAAAAACCAATCATTCAACCACCTTATATATAAGTTATGCAAGACTTATCAGTAGGAACCGCCTGGCTACACTCCCTCCTTCTCGGCTTCATGCCCGAGTGGGCGGCCGTCACCCTCGAATGTCTGCTCGTCGGAGTGGGTCTGATGCTGCTCTATGCAGTGCTCGCACTCTTCTACATCCTGTTCGAGCGAAAGGTCTGCGCCTACTTCCAGTGCCGCCTCGGCCCGAACCGTGTCGGTCCGTGGGGACTTCTCCAGAGCGTTGCCGATATGTTCAAGATCCTCATCAAGGAGCTCATATCGCTCAACCACATCGACAAGTTCCTCTTCGCCCTGGCCCCCTATCTCGTGATCATAGCCTCGATGCTCGCGTTTGCCGTTCTCCCGTGGGGCAACGGACTGCAGATCATCGACTTCAACGTCGGCATCTTCTTCCTGCTCGCCGTCAGCTCCATCGGAGTGCTCGGCATACTTCTGGCAGGATGGTCGTCCAACAACAAGTTCACACTCATCGGCGCTCTCCGTTCGGGAGCACAGATGGTGTCCTATGAACTCTCGATGGGACTCTGTGTGGTGACCATGGTGGTCATCGCCGGTTCCATGAACGTCACCGACATTGTCCGCAGTCAGGAACACCTCTGGTTCATATTCTCAGGCCACATCCCCGCCATCATCGCTTTCGTGATATTCATGATCGCGGGAACAGCCGAGACCAACCGTGGCCCGTTTGACCTCCCCGAGGCCGAGAGCGAGCTCACCGCCGGATACCACACCGAATACTCCGGTATCCATTTCGGTTTCTTCTACCTCGCCGAGTATCTCAACCTCTTCATCGTGTCGGGCGTCGCCGCGCTCCTCTTCTTCGGAGGATGGATGCCGCTCCACATCCCCGGCTTCGATGCCTTCAACCACATCATGGACTACATCCCCTCTGTCGTATGGTTCATCGGCAAGGCCGTGGCACTGTCGTTCATCATCATCTGGTTCAAGTGGACATTCCCCCGTCTGCGAATCGACCAGCTCCTCACACTGGAGTGGAAATATCTTCTCCCCATCAATCTCTTCAACCTTGTCCTGATGGTCCTCGTGGTGACCTTCGGCCTGTACCTCTAAGAAAAACTATCCCCCCAACCCTCCTAAAACTCTATAAACGCGATGAGTGAAAAATATGGCAAAATCGCCCAGGTGATCGGCCCGGTTGTCGACGTCATCTTCGACGGCGACGACAACATCATCCCTCCCATCTACACAGCCCTCAAGGTAGATCGCCCCGACGGCTCATATCTCGTTCTCGAAGTTGAGCAGCACATCGGTGAGGACACCGTCCGCTGTGTGGCTATGGAAAGTACCGACGGCCTCCAGCGCGGAACCCGCGTCGACTCGCTCGACCGTCCCATCGCTGTCCCCACCGGCGAACAGGTGAAAGGACGTCTGCTCAACGTCATCGGCAACGCCATCGACCGTCTGCCCGAACTCAATCGCGAGAACCTGCGTCCCATCCACCAGCCCGCGCCCGAATTCGACGAGCTCACCATCGGCACCGAGATCCTCTATACCGGAATCAAGGTGATCGACCTGCTCGAGCCCTACAGCAAGGGCGGCAAGATCGGCCTCTTCGGCGGTGCAGGTGTGGGCAAGACCGTGCTTATCATGGAGCTCATCAACAACATCGCGAAAGGCCACAACGGCTTCTCGGTGTTCACCGGTGTGGGCGAACGTACCCGCGAGGGCAACGACCTCCTCCGCGAGATGATCGAAAGCGGTGTCATCAAGTATGGCAAGAAGTTCGAGGAGGGCATGGAGAAAGGTGAGTGGAACCTCGCCGACGTTGACATGAGCCAGGTGGAGCAGTCGCAGGCCACACTCGTGTTCGGCCAGATGAACGAACCCCCGGGCGCACGTCTCCGCGTGGCTCTCTCAGGCCTCACAGTGGCCGAGCAGTTCCGCGATCAGGACGGCGGCGGTAAGGACATCCTCCTCTTCATCGACAACATCTTCCGTTTCACCCAGGCAGGTTCTGAGGTATCGGCTCTTCTCGGCCGTATGCCATCGGCTGTAGGCTATCAGCCCACCCTCGCATCCGAGATGGGCGCCCTCCAGGAACGAATCACCTCCACAAAGAACGGATCAATCACATCCGTGCAGGCCATCTACGTTCCCGCCGACGACCTTACGGACCCCGCTCCAGCCACCACCTTCAGCTTCCTCGACGCCACCACGGTGCTCTCGCGTAAGATCACCGAGCTCGGTATCTATCCCGCCGTCGACCCCCTCGAGTCGACATCACGTATCCTCGACCCCAACATCATTGGCGAGGAGCACTACAATACCGCCCAGGCCGTCAAGCAGCTCCTGCAGAAATACAACGAGCTCCAGGACATCATCGCCATCCTCGGTGTCGATGAGCTCTCCGACGAGGACAAACTCGTCGTGGCCCGCGCACGCCGCGCCCAGCGATTCCTCTCGCAGCCATTCCACGTGGCCGAGCAGTTCACCGGACTCCCCGGCGTGATGGTGCCTCTCTCAGAGACAATCCGTGGCTTCAGAATGATCCTCGACGGCGAGGTGGACTACCTGCCCGAGCAGGCCTTCCTCAATGTCGGAACCATCGACGACGCCATCGCCAAGGGCAAGAAACTCCTCGCCGAAGTGGAAGCCTGATAGCTCATAACACCTTATAACGACCAGAAAGATGACACTAAAGATAATCTCAGCCGACGACATCCTCTTCGAGGGAGAAGTGACCGTGGTCCATCTCCCGGGCACTCTCGGAGCATTCACGGTGCTCCCCGGCCATGCGTCGCTCATCTCCACCCTCACCCCCGGCAAAATCGGCTATACGACGCCCGACGGGGAGAAAAAGAGCATCGACACCGCCGGCGGCATAGCCGACGTCGACTCCGACATAATCTCAGTGTGCATCTACTAAAAACTATCCCGACCGAATGACACGTCAACTCTTCACAAAAATAGCACTGGCTCTCATAGCCCTGCTGCTTCCCGCCACATCACTGGCCTCCGGCCACGATGAAGGAGAGGCCAAGGAGGGTGTCGACGCCCAGGGCATCATCTTCGAGCACCTCGGCGACGGCTACGGCTGGGAAGTGCCCTTCAACCACCACAAGCGTATCCCCCTGCCGGTCATCGTATGGGGAAGCGACGGACTCCACGTGTTCTCCTCATCGAGAATCACCGGACATGAGAACGGCGGTGTGTGGCGCGACGGTAACGCCGAATTCAAGATTGCAGGCAAGGACAGCCCCTACAAGGGCAAAGTGGTCGAGATAATCGACGGCAAGGAAGTCAAGCCCGTGATCGACATCTCCATCACCAAGAATGTGTGCGGCGTATTCATCGCCGTCCTCCTCACCATCTGGGCCATACTCTGCGTGGCCCGCTGGCACAGGACACAAGGCATGAAAGGCCCGCGCAAAATGACCGGCGCCATCGAATTCGTCATCCTGTTCATCTACGACGGAGTGATCAAGCCCACCCTCAAGGACAAGGCAAACAAATTCGCCCCCTATCTGCTGACGGTGTTCTTCTTCATTCTCATAATGAACCTCCTCGGACTCATAGTCATCTTCCCCGGCGGAGCCAATCTCACGGGCAACATCGCCGTCACCCTCGTGCTGGCGTTGCTCACCTTCTTCATCACCAACATCTTCGCCACAAAGCACTACTGGAAAGAGATATTCAACCCCGATGTGCCCTGGTGGCTCAAGTTCCCCCTCCCCATCATGCCGCTCATCGAGATCTTCGGCATCTTCACCAAGCCCGCCGCACTCACCGTGCGTCTCTTCGCCAACATGATGGGAGGACACATGATCGTGATCGTGCTCACCCTGCTCATCTTCATCTTCGCGGCCATGGGCCCGGCGGTGACCGGAGCCACGGCAGTCGTGTCGATCATATTCTCGGTGTTCATGCTCCTCATCGACGTGCTTGTGAGCTTCATCCAGGCATACGTGTTCACAATGCTCTCCACCCTCTTCATCGCACTCGGACAGGAAGAAGGGCATGAGGAAAAACACAAGGAGGAACCCGCCGCCATAAAGCCCGCGGCAGCGACCGCCCGCAAATAAAAAAGACAAAATCTAAAAAAACATAATCACCCCTCTAAAAACCACTACAACTATGTTAGCAATGATCTTAGCAGCTATCGAAGGAACTCTCGGCATCGGCGTATGCATCGGTGCAGCAATCGCAGCAATCGGCGCCGGTATCGGCATCGGCAAAATCGGTGGCTCGGCCATGGAGGCAATCGCCCGTCAGCCCGAATCGACCGGCGACATCCGAAGCAACATGATCGTTATCGCCGCCCTTATCGAGGGTGTGGCCCTCTTCGCCGTTATCGTCTGCATCCTCGCAATGTTCGTAGGCTAATAATCTGAGCACCGGTATAACGCCATGGAACTATTCACGCCTGATTTCGGCCTGATATTCTGGATGTTCGTATCATTCGCCATCCTCTTCTTCATCCTATGGAAGTGGGGCTGGCCGGTGATCATGAAGGGAGTGTCAGACCGAGCCGACCTCATCGACAAGGGTGTGGAGTATGCTCAAAATGCCAAAGAACAGCTTGACCATGCCCGCGAAGAGGCGAATAAATATATAGAGGACGCCCGTCGCCAGCAGGCCGAGATGCTCCGCGAGACAGACAAGATGAAAAATCAGCTCATCGAGGAAGCCCGCGCCGCAGCCCAGGCCGCCGCAAAAAAAGAGATGGACGCCGCAAAAGTCTCCATCGAACAGGAACGCAAGGCCGCCGAGGAGCAGTTCCGCTCCGAAGTGTCAAGCTTCGCCCTCGACATCGCACAGAAAGTCGTGCGCGGTCAGCTCAAAGAGGACAAAGCACAGGAAAAGCTTGTCTGCTCCCTGCTCGACGAGATGGAAAAACAGAACTAACACCGCTCACAGCCTCAAATCATGAACCAAGGTCTCATCCCAAGCCGCTACGCCAAGGCCCTCTACGAATTCGCTTCGGAGAAGGGCGCCGACAAGCGTGTCTTCGACCTCATGAAGACGCTCTCGGCCTCATTTGAAGCCGAGCCGCAGCTCATGAAAGTCATGGCAAATCCTTTTGTCGCCCCGGCCGACAAGGTGAAACTGCTCTCGACAGCCGCCGGTGTCCGCCAGGACTCCGACGATGTCTTCGCCAGATTCCTTCAGCTCCTCACCGAAAACAACCGTCTGGACCTGACACGCGACATCGCGCTGGCATACCTGAAGCAGTATCGCGCCGACCACGGCATACGTCTGGTCACAGTCACCTCCGCGGCTCCGCTCGACAAGGCCGATGAGGAGAGGCTCAAGAAAATCATCGCCGCTCATCTCGACGGTGACACGATGGACTACAGAAGCGCCGTGGATCCCGACCTGATAGGCGGGTTCGTTGTCACCATCGACAACGAGAAACTCGACGCGTCCGTGGCCAACGAACTCAAGCAGCTGCGACTGAAACTCCTTAATTAATCCCCCCATCCCACAGTAACTCATCAATTACCAATGATAAACCCAAGCGAGATTTCTCAGGTACTTAAACAACAACTCGAGAGTGTAAACTCCAAGGTATCGTTTGAAGAAACCGGCACCGTGCTCGACGTGGGCGACGGCGTGGCCCACGTCTACGGCCTCGACAACGTCTGCGCCAACGAGCTCGTGGAGTTCGAGAACGGCGTGAAGGGTGTAGCCCTCAACCTCGAGGAGAGCAACGTCGGTGTCATCCTCCTCAACAACGTCAATAAGGTCACCGAGAACATGAGCGTGCGCCGCACAGGCCAGATCGCCTCCATCAATGTGGGCGAGGGTGTGTTCGGTCGTGTCATCAACGTCTTGGGTCAGCCCATCGACGGCAAAGGTCCGCTCCAGGGCGAACTCCTCCCGATGCCCCTCGAGCGCAAGGCTCCCGGTGTCATCTTCCGCCAGCCCGTGAAGCAGCCGCTCCAGACCGGTATCAAGGCCATCGACTCAATGGTGC
>CAJUKP010000032.1 GCA_910587165.1 uncultured Duncaniella sp. | reverse complement strand
GCTTCTCAAAAGCGAGTGCAAAGGTAGACACTTTTCCGGTATCCTCCAAATTTTATACCATGTTTTAACAATTATTTAACACTTAAAGGTCTTTATCTTTAGTTTAAGGTATTAAATACAGTATGGTCAAAGGCAATCACAAGCTCATTTATAACCCTAATATACAGTAATTTAAATACATTAATCAGAAGTATATTTGCATTTGGGACGGATTTTGTGTAATTTTGGGCTTATTAACTCAACTATTATATCATGAGACTACGATATACCATTCCTTATATTATAGTAGGAATGCTTTCGATGGCTGCCGTAACGACAGCACACGCCGTCAATCCGGGCCAGACAAGATGGACCAACGAGGAGTCTGACACAACCAGAATAACAGAAATTCTTGTCGAAGCATCTTCAAAAGATCTATCGACACCCAACGAGACCATGGCATTCATTGGAAAAAAATTTATCGGAACACCATATACGGCCTCCACTCTCGAAGGGACCCCGGAGATGCTGACAGTGAATCTCGACGGAATGGACTGCACCACTTTCATAGAGACTGTGGCCGCAATGGCCATCACCATCGCCGAAAACCGCAATTCGTGGCAGGATTACCTATATAATATCGAGAACCTCCGTTACCGGCATGGGAAGATGGACGGATATTCATCACGTCTACATTATGTAAGTGACTGGATCGTCGACAACACCCACCGCGGCAACATCCGTGAGGTGACCGACCGCCTGCCCGGATCGGCCTATCAGGTGAAAACCCTCGACTTCATGACCGGTCACCGCGACTCATATCCCGCGCTGAAGGACTCGATGGAGTTCGAGCGCATGAAAAGTGTGGAGGTGGGATACAGATCACACCGTTTTCCTTATATAAAAAGCGCCGCCCTGCAGGGGAAGGGGATGGCCTCGACCCTGCAGAGCGGAGATATAATAGCTTTCACCACCAAAACCGCCGGACTCGATGTGAGCCATCTTGGCATCATCCTCATAGAGGACGGGGTCGTGAGACTGCTTCATGCCTCATCAAAAGCGGGGAAAGTGGTGGTGGATCCACAGCCTCTCGCTGAATATCTGCGCAAGAACCGCAATATCACCGGTGGACGCATCATAAGGATCGCCCCGAGATAAAACGGGAATGTCACTCTATGCCATATTCCTTGATCTTGCGATAAAGGGTGCGCTCTGAAATGTTAAGTTCGGCGGCTGTCGCTTTGCGGCGGCCGCCGTTGCGTTCGAGCGAGCGGCGGATAGTCTCGCGTTCCGTCTCCTCAAGCGTTGCAGGCTCATCCACCGGCTCGACATTTATCTCGCGAGGGGTTATGGGCGATGAGAACGGTTCGAATTTGACAAGTGAGCGCGATGTGCCTCTTGGCGCGGCGTCGACAATCGGGTCAACCGTCTCTATGAAACCGGCTCCGGCAACTCCTCCACGCGAAATCTTGTCGAGTCGTTCGGTGAGCGAGTCGACCTGACGGCGCAGATTGACAATCATTCCGAGAAGCATATCACGCTCGTCGACATATTCATGCCCCTGCCGTGAGGTCTGCCCCACTGTGGCGATGCTCATTGACGCGGCCGGAAGATAGGGACGGAGAGTATCAGCCCCGACATTCTCTCCGGCATGGAAGAGAGCGAGCTGCTCCACAACATTTTTAAGCTGGCGCACATTGCCAGGCCAGCGGTAGGCCATCAGCATAGAGCGGGCATCGTCATCGAGCGAAACCCGCGGCATCGTGTAACGCTCGGCAAAATCCATGGCAAACTTACGGGCCAGAAGCACGATATCGGTGCCACGGTCACGCAGAGGAGGAACAGCGATGGACACAGTGGACAGACGATAATAGAGATCCTCGCGGAAACGGCCCTCTGCAATGGCCTTGGGCATATCGACATTCGTAGCGGCGACTATGCGCACGTTTGTCCTCTGGACCATCGACGAGCCCACCTTGATGAACTCACCGCTCTCGAGCACCCTGAGCAGACGCGCCTGGGTGGTGAGCGGGAGCTCGGCCACCTCATCGAGAAACAATGTGCCTCCGTCGGCCTCCTCGAAATAACCTTTTCTTGTAGCCACGGCTCCGGTGAAGGCACCTTTCTCATGCCCGAACAGTTCGGAGTCAATGGTACCCTCCGGGATGGCACCGCAATTGACCGCTATGTATTTGGCGTGTTTACGCGGGGAGAACCCGTGGATGATTTTCGGGAAAAACTCCTTGCCCGAACCGCTCTCGCCGGTGACGAGCACAGAGAGATCAATCGGAGCAACCCTTACCGCGCGGCTCACCGCCTCCATAAGGAGCGGGGAATTGCCTATGATACCATAGCGCTGACGGGCCAGGATCACATCCTCGGAAAAGTCGTGAGACGCGGGATTCATCATTTATATTTCTTGAGGTCGTATGTTTTCATTCTCAACCAATCGCCGAGTTCCTCCACTGTGGCTCCATGGGCCTTGATCTCCTCGGGGGTGATGATGTCGCCCACAGTGATATGAAGCGTGTCGCCCTTGCGGCGGAACACTTCGGCCGGAAGCCGGAGTGTGCGGAGCTGCCATGAGATGACACCTATGGCACGGAACCACCAGCTGTTGAGGCCATGGAAATAGATGGGAATCACCGGCACTCCCAACTGCTGGATGAGACGGATGACCACCGGTTGCCACTGGCGATCCTCGAAACGGAGATGGCGGTTGTAATTGCCTACGGCCCCGGCCGGGAAGAACCCGACAGGATGCCCCTTGCGCACCTGCATGATGGCCTCCTTGATACCCTTCATCGACACCGCCTTCTTGGCCGGATCGTCGCTCGCGGTCTGGTCGACAGCTATGAAATTGGGGCGCATGGCCACGATGTGGTTGAGAATCATGTTGACCATAACCTTGAATTCGGGGCGTCGGCTACCGATCAGATCAATCAGCGTGATGCCGTCGAGCGCCCCGAAGGGATGGTTGCTGACAGTGATGAAAGCACCCTCAGGCAGATGGTCGAGAAGCTGCTCGTTGTCAATGCGGAGTTTTATGTCGAGGTCGTTGAGCAACCCGCGGCAGAACTGCGGCCCCGGGGTGTCGAAATTATGGTCGTGGATCCAATTGACCTTGTCGACATCAAGGAGCTTCATGATGAAGTTGACCAGACGGCGCTTACCCTTGAAGAAAGGAGCCATCTCCACTATGTCGTCATAATCGAGCACAGTGCGCTTCTCTGAAGATGCCGATGTAGGTGTAGCAGACATACGATATTGTTTTAATTCCTATTATAATAATGTATCGGAGTGCAAAATTAGCAAAAAAGTGCCTAACCACTCCCTTCATCTGAAACAAATAGTCAACAAAAAGGGTAAAAGGCCGAAGTTTTGCCATCGTATAAGCCCCGTTTCAATAAATTAACATTAAAAATCGGCACATTACGTTTAAAAATGTGAAATTTTGCCTATCTTTGCAGCCTGCAAGAGAAAAGCAACAGGCCGGTCACATCCGCGCTACTTTTGTCAAGGAAAAAGCGATGAATTTATTACAACAGAAACTCAGCAAGTACACAGCCCCGCAGGAAGCCAAAGCCGCGGGAGTCTACCCCTATTTCCGCGCCATTTCAAGCGAGCAGGATCCAGAAGTGATCATCAACGGCAAGAAAGTCCTGATGTTCGGATCCAACTGCTACACCGGATTGGTCAACGACCCCCGCATAAAGGAAGCCGCCATCGAGGCCACCCGCAAATATGGCACCGGCTGCGCCGGATCACCGTTTCTCAACGGAACTCTCGACATACACAAGGAGCTTGAGCAGAAATTGATTGAATATACCGGCAAGGAGGATGTGATGATCTACTCCACCGGATTCGGCGTCAACCTTGGCGTCGTGTCGACCCTTACCGGCCGCGAGGACTACACCCTCTGGGATGAGCAGGACCATGCCTCCATCATCGAAGGACGCCGCCTCTCATTCAGCCAGCAGCTCAAATACAAGCACAACGATATGGAGTCGCTCGAGAAGCAGCTCAAGAAGTGCGATCCCGACAAGGTGAAGCTCATCGTATCGGACAGCGTGTTCTCAATGGAGGGCGATGTGGCCAACGTCAAGGAGATGGTGCGTCTCGCCAAGCAATACAACGCCAGCGTCATGATCGACGAGGCCCACGGCATAGGTGTGTTCGGCGAAGGCGGCCGCGGTGTATGCCACGCCCAGGGAGTGGCCGATGATGTGGATCTCATCATGGGAACATTCTCCAAATCGTTCGCCTCTCTCGGCGGATTCATTGCCACAAACAAGGAGATAACCAACTTCCTGCGCCATCACTCACGCTCATACATCTTCACCGCATCCATCACTCCTGCCTCGACCGCCGCGGCTCTCAAGGCACTCGAGATCATGCAGACCGAGCCGGAGCGTCAGGAGAACCTTTGGAAACTCACCAATCACGCCCTCGACGGTTTCCGTCAGGCCGGATTCGAGATAGGCAACACCTCCACCCCGATCATCCCCCTCTTCATCCGCGATGATTTCAAGACATTCTCCATCACGCGCGACCTTCTCGAGGAGGGTATCTTCGTCAACCCCGTGGTATCGCCCGCTGTTGCCCCGTCTGACACTCTCATACGCTTCTCGCTCATGGCCACACACACCATGGAGCAGGTAGACAGAGCTCTCGAGACCATCACAAAGGTGTTCAAACGCCACGGTATATTGAAATAGGAAAAGTTACCGATCAGGACAAGGGTACAAAAGAACAAAAGTTCAAAAGAAACATATTTTTTTGATTCAGACTTATCAGACTGATTATATCTGAACAAAAATAAAAAAATTTGTTTCTTTTGAACTTTTGTTCTTTTGTACCCTTGTCCTGATCGGTAACTTCTTGTCCTGATCGGTAACGGAATTTTTACCTCATTTTTAACTATCCGTCGCTAAACTCTCGGAAAAACCATAGTGTTATAGTATAAATGATGCTAAAAAAACTACTATGGAACCGACGATTTACTCACGCTTCAAAGAGCTCGTCACTGCCGCCCCAGAACGTCCGGTCATAATTGACGAACGCTCATGTGTCAACCGCGGAGGACTCGACCGCATGATTGACTCCCTTATCGCACGTTTTCCCTCGTTCATTCCCGCCCGCGTGGGAGTGGTGATGGACCACAGTGTGGAAATGACAGCCTCACTGCTTGCCATCAACAAGGCCGGCGCCGCATTCGTGGCCGTCGAGCCCGACTATCCTCCCGAACGCCTCGTGAGCTTCCTCACCGAGAGCGGGGTGGACTTTGTGATCACTGAGGAAAAATATGCATCGGTGGTGAGCTCTTTCACCCGTCTCATCGTCGACCAGCGTCTGTTTGTCGATCCACCGCTCCACGCTCTCCCCGACCGCAGTCATGCCGACCGCGCCGCTTACATACTCTATTCCAGCTCACCTTCCGGCTATCCCGCAGGTGTGATGGTGGGCAACCGTCAGGTGATCGCCATGGCCGAAAGATTCGGCAAACTCTTCTCCGTGAGCGAGGATGATGTGCTTCTGCAATATTCAGCCTGTACAGTCAATATCTTCATCGAGGAGGTGTTCGGCACCATTCTGAACGGCGCCACACTGGCCATCCCGTCCGCGACAACCCGCAACAATCCCGAGGCCCTGATCCGGTTTGCCGATGACCAGTATGTATCCATCATTAGCGGATTCCCCTATCTCATGCAGGAACTCAATTCGCTCCCGGCTCTTCCGCTGACTCTCCGTCTGGTCATAAGCGGAGGCGACACCCTCAACGCCGCCTCAGTTAAGCATCTCACCGAACAACTGCCTGTCTACAACACCTACGGTCCGTCGGTCGCCACAGCTCTGTCCACCATCTATTGCTGCAACTCAGGCCGCCCCATGCCGTCAGGAAGCTATCCGATCGGCAAGGAATGTGAGGGGGTGGAGGTGCTTCTGCTCGATGACAACCTGTCGCCCGTCGCACCGGGCGAGGAGGGTGAGATATGCATTGCCGGAAACGGTGTGGCCGATTCATTCACAGGCGACCACCGTGCGGAGCAGCTCTCGGAGATAGCTGTGCTTGACGACGGCACCCGCGTGGCCCGCACCGGCGATATAGGTGTCCGTCTGCCCGACGGCAATCTCGTCTACGAACGCCGTAAGAACAGTGAGGTCAACATCCTCGGCCGACGGGTGGTGACCGGAGAGGTCGAACGTGCCCTTGTCGCGTCCGGAGAGGTCAAGGAATGCGCCGTGCTCCACTATACCGACGAGAAAGGCAGCGCCTATCTGGTGGCCTACGTCGTGCCTGCATCCAGATCCTTCAGTCTCTCATGGCTCAAGAACCGTGTGGCCCAGTATCTGCCGTCATACATGATACCCGAATTCTTCGTGCTTCTCCATCACCTGCCGGTCACGGAGACAGGAACACTAAACCCCCACGAGCTTCCTGTGGTGGTGAAAGACATCACCGCAAGCGCATCGTGAACACCGAGGCTTATGAACACACCGGCCCCCGTTCATCTTCAGTTGATGAACGGGGGCCGGTTATAGGTATTTGTCAGAGTTTTCTGGCGGATCAATCAAACTCTGTCACGGGCTGATACAATCCGTATACGCCGGGGTTGTTCCAACCGTCAAGAGCCTTGTTGTTCTCACCCTCGATCTTGACAAAGGGCATATTCATCCATGCGGGACGTCCGTTGGTGTTGAAGCGGCAAGCCTCATAGAAGTTGTTCTTCTCATAACCACGTGTCACGGAATAACCGAGACGCTTTACATCGAAGAAGTTCTGACCCTCACCCCAGAGCTCTACGCGCTTCTGGAACGAGATCTCTTCAATAATAGCCTCCGGATCTGTAGCCGCGCAGGTATAAGTGCCCGATCTCATGCGATAGGTGTTCATGAAATTCTCAAGCATTTTCTTACCCTCGGGAGCATTGCTATGGGCTGTTGCCTCGATCTCGATGAAGTGCATTTCCTCAACTCGCATGAGGGGAATTGCAGTGGCAGATGCAACGGAATAATCCGTGCAGTTACCTTCTCCGGGGCGGAATTTCACAGATGCATACTCAAAGTTATTACAGAATGCTCGTTTTTCAGCAAGAGTGCTGTAACGGATAAGTTTCAGTTTTGAAACCTGAGCAAGATTTGCTGAGTTAGGAACCCATGAAGACTTACGCCAGTCATTGTTGTTGACACGACGATAGAATGCATCACCAACCGAGGGATAAGCTCCTGCACCAACACCGGCATAGCCGTAAGTGGTCTCGGGTGACACCATTGATGTGAAGTTACAGATACCGGTAAGCACTGCACTGGTTTCATCAGAGAGCTGCATTCCCCAGATCCATGAGCTATTGCCGAACGAATTGAAACCGGTCTTGGTATCTGTCCATGCATCTTCTGTAAGAGGAGTCTTTTTGGAAGTATCAATGGCTTTGCGTGCATATTCAGCAGCTTTGGCATAATTCTCATCCCACATATAGAGACGGGCATAGAGACCATACACAGCGGCAAGATCGGGAAGAAGATTTGATTTAAAGGTAGACTTCTCTATGTTCTCCTCAGCATATTTGAGGTCATTCAGAAGGAAAGTCACCATATCGTCATGCTTCACACGGGGATTATTACGAGCTTCCTCCTCAGTTGTGTTTTCAGTCACTACCGGTATGGTATAGTTGAGGATATCATTTCCTGCACTTGTTATATTCGAAGTCTTCTCGTTGGGGAGGAACTCGAACAGGCGGGCTGCATCAAGCATGATCATCACACGATAGGCGAGAGCCTTGGCGCGGGCACCCTTGCCCTCTTCGCTCTCTATACTCTCAGGATAGGTAGCTAGAGCATTGTTGCAGACAAGAATCTGCTTGGAGTAGAAAGTCCAGACAATCTGTGGATAAAGATGATCCTCTGTGAGTACGGCGCGTTCAAATGCCGACCACTGGTTGTAGCTTGTTCCCGACTTGGCGCATACCATCTCGTCAAGCAGACGGTCAAGAATCTGCATCATCGCGGGATAACCGAAGCAAACGTGAACATCAAATCTGTCGTCAAACTCCACCATATTGGCGGGGATGGCATAGACTGTCGCCTCTCCCGCCTTGATGGAAGAATCAAGCTGATCCTGTGTCACACCATTGGTGGGCTCCACCTCGTCGATACAGCCGGTAAGGGCCATCGAGGAAGCAAGGCCAAGCAGGAGGGTTGCTTTAAATATATTCTTCATTTCTGTATATTCTGTGAAGGTGTATTATTAGAAGGAGATATTGATACCGCCCGAGATAGTACGGATGGGGGCATAGTATGCATTCGAAGCCGCACCTGTGATGGACTGGCGGGGGTCAAGGCCCTGACGCTTCGACCAAAGGGCAACATTGTCAGCGCTCATATAGATGCGGACACGATCGACGTCGATCTTGCGGGTGATTTTCGAAGGAAGGGTATAGCCGAAGTTGATGCTCTGGAGCGCGAGGTAGCTTGCACTTGTCAGGAAGCGGTCGGATGTTCCCGAGAAGTACTCGTCACCGTAGGCGAAACGGGGTATGCTGCTGTTTTTATTCTCAGGTGTCCAGGCCTTGAGAACATCCTTGTGGATTGCTGTACCGCGAGAGGACTGTGTGATCGAGGATACAAGACTTGCGTATGAGCTATCGTAAACCTGGCCTCCGATCTGGTAAGTGAAGTCAATCGAGAAATCAAATCCGAAAGCGTTGACAGAGGTTCCGAAACCACCATATACATCAGGAAGAGCAGTTCCACAGAGGTGATAGGTAGCCTTTGAGTAATCATCAGTTTTCACCTGGATAGTCTTTCCATTTTCATCCTTGGAATCCATCCACCACTGAGCAACACCGGTCTCAGGATCTACACCTGCCCATTTAGGCATACGGAAGGTATAAAGCGATTCTCCCTCACCAAAGAAGTATGAGCCGGATGAGTAGCCCTGAACTCCGTCACAACCTCCGGTCTTGCTCCACTCGGGAAGTTTGGTGATCTTGTTCTTATACCATGTCATATTGATGTTGGCGCTCCATGTCACATTCTTGTTGCGGATAATATCACCCTTGAGATCAATCTCAAAACCACGGTTTGACATATTGCCGACATTCTTGTAGTAGCCGCTGTAGCCGAAACTGGTGGGAAGGGGGAAGAAAGAGAGCATATCGGTGGTGTTACGCACGAATCCCTCCACAGTACCGGAAAGACGCTCGTTCCAGAAGCTGAAATCGACACCGGCGTTGAAGTTGCCATTTTTCTCCCAGGTAATATTTTTATTACCCATGGTCTCGGGCACTGCCGCAGGATGCAGAGCGCCGGTCTCATCCTTCACACCTGTGATAGTATAGGTATTGACGTACCGGTAATTACCGATATTATCATTACCCTGCTCACCGTATGAAGCCTTGATCTTAAGGATATCAATCCAGGGAGCGTTGAAGAAGCTCTCCTTGCTGATGATCCATGCGCCTCCGAGTGACCAGAAGCTACCCCAACGGTGATCCGGATGGAAGCGTGATGAAGCATCACGGCGGAAGGAAGCGCTCGCGAAATATTTGCCGTTATAGTCATAGTTTGCACGTCCGAGCCAACCTTCGTTATTGTAATTGGTTACATAAGAAGTGTTGTTCTGCGACTGTATGGCACCTGAGAGTTCCTCATTGCTCGGAAGAAGCATATTAACAGAATTTCCGGCCACGACATAAGATTTCTGCCAATAGTTCTCATGACCGAGGAGAACACTGAGGTTATGGTCGCCGAACTGGCGGGTCCAGTTGAGAAGCTGCTGGTATGTATAGTCAATAATACGCTGATGGGCCACAGTCACCATACCGTTCTGGGTTGCATACATTCCATAGAACGGATTAGTCACACTATTGTTGCGGGTCTCATCGACGCTCACGGAGTTGTTTGTTGTAAACTTGAAGTCACGGAGGAAACGGATCTCAGCGAAACCGTTTGCATTGAAGGCGTTGCCCTCAGCCTTGTCAACGTCAAGGCGTGTAGCCTGAATCGGGTTGGCGTTGGAGAAGATAGGACGTGTGAGGCCTGCATTCATACCGTCACCATAGTCCATCATCTTAATGCCGTTGGCATCGGTCATGATCACACCGTTGCCGTCACGTACCCAAAGAGGATAGATGGGGGCAATCTGATTGGCCACAGCAAATACGTTGCCTGAGCTTGCTGTATCACCTTCATCAGGAAGAGCCTTGTTGGAGAAGTGGGTGTAGCTCATGTTGGCACCGACCTTGAGCCAGGGCTTGGCCTGAAGATCAGCGGAAAGACGGCCGGTGAAGCGCTCGAGATTGGTATTCTGCACGATACCCTCGTTGTTGAGGTAGCTTGCGGAGATATAGAACGAACCACGGTCGTTAGCCTGTGAAACGCTGAGGTTATATTCCTGACGCAGTGCGTTGCCGTATGCCTCATCACGCCAGCTGTCAGGCTGAAGCCAATAGTCAAGTCCGTCTGCACCGGTGACAAGACGACCTACTGTGGCATTGGGATTAAGGCGGAAATCCTCACCGACGAGTTCCTCACCTTCAGGAGCTGTGAACACATTGTAGAGAAGGCCGTATGAATCATCTTTAGTGTCACCACCGATAAGATTCTTGCGGACATAGTCAAGTATGGCAGCCTGATCGGTCACACCGTTGGCTCTCTGACCATTGACAAGAGCCCAGGCGTATGTGTTGTAATACTGACGGGGATTTGTGATTACATCGTAGTCCTTTGTGGCGCGCTGGTTGCTACCCCACTTGGCATCAAATGTCACCTTGGCATCACCCTTACCCTTCTTGGTGGTGATGAGGATCACACCGTTGGCACCACGGGCACCATAGAGGGCGTTGGAAGCGGCATCCTTGAGCACAGTCATGCTCTCGATATCCTGTGAGGAGATATTGTTGAGGTCACCTGAATAAGGTGTGCCGTCCACCACGATGAGAGGAGCATTTCCTGCACTGATCGAAGAGATACCACGGATGCGGATTGTGGGGCTCGAACCGGGAGCGCCGGAAGCTGAGTTAAGCTGTACACCGGAAACCTTGCCCTTGAGAGCCTCGACAGGGTTGGAAACCTGCACGGATTCGATCTCAGATGCATCGAGCACTGAAGCGGAACCGGTGAAGGCCGAACGCTTGGCGGTACCGTAGGCAACGGTGATCACCTCGTCGAGCACATTTGAGTTGTCAAGTGCAATTGTCATGGGAATTCCGGGGGTTGCGAGAACCTCCTTGGTCTCCATTCCCACATAGGAAACGGATAATTTCTTGACTTTCGCAGGGATGTTGAGAGAGAAGTTACCGTCGATGTCTGTGACGGTTCCGACGCTCGTGCCCACTCCCATAACGGTTGCGCCCACCAGGGGTTCACCGTTGTCGGCGCCTACTACCACTCCGGTCACGCGCTGATCCTGCGCCATGACATTGATGGAGAAGGTGATGAGGGCCGCAAGAAGAAGAAACAGCTTTTTCATACCTAATAGTTAAAAAACGAAATAATGAATATTGATATTTTATGATTGATTGTTCGTTTGCGGTCGATCTGGAGCCTCACTGTGTTTGTCCTTGATTTTGAGTGTAATCCATACACTTCTGGACATAGTTATCCCATATCGGTTGCAAAAGTAACACTTTTTTAGATATACGTTAATGTTTGTCATGCAAAATAATGTTAAAAATCACATTTATCAATTCATTTTGGCTAAATTTTCTGCAAAATTCATGACAAAATGAAAGTGAAGTCCATTGATTTTTAACATTTATGACACCCTAAGCGACGTGAAAGTTACCGACCAGACAAGGGTACAGAAGAACAAAGGGACAAAAGAAACAGATTCTTAAATTTGCCGGGCCTCTGATTCATCAGTATCGTTTTCTGAAAGAGGTTGACTTAATTATTCGCTATATCTGAATTGGGTTGACTTATAAAAAAATTTGTTTCTTTTGTCCCTTTGTTCTTCTGTACCCTCGTCCTGATCGGTAACCGGACCGGTAATCTCAACCGCGTTTGTGTTTTAATAATATTATTGCTACTTTTGCAAGTTAATTACGATAAAAACCTCATCAGTATGCGTAACGATGCCGAGCTCACCGGCGTGACCCTTCTTGGCAACACCGGCACCACATACCCCGACAGATATGCCCCCGAGGTGCTTGAGACGTTTGTCAACAAGCATCCGTCCAATGAATATCTGGTGACATTCCTGTGTCCGGAGTTCACCTCGCTATGCCCCAAGACAGGGCAACCGGATTTTGCCAAAATCATCATATCATATATTCCGCGCGAGAAAATGGTGGAGAGCAAGAGCCTCAAGCTTTACCTCTTCAGCTTCCGCAACCACGGGGATTTCCACGAAGACTGTGTCAACATCATAATGAAAGACCTCATCGCTCTCATGGATCCTAAATATATAGAGGTGAAAGGGATTTTCACACCCCGTGGCGGCATTGCCATACACCCGTTTGCCAACTACGGCGACAGCGACCACGAGGATATGGCGCGTCAACGCCTCATGGCATCATTCACCTCCGAATTCTGAAAATGGAAAAAGACTGTCTCATAGTCCTTTCCGGCGGGATGGACTCCGTCACCCTCCTCCATGACTACAGCCACCGTATCGCGGCAGCCGTCACGTTCCAGTATGGATCGAACCACAACAAACGTGAGGCACGGTGCGCGCGCATCAACTGCGAGATGCTCGGAATCAGATGGATAGAGATCGACCTCGGTTTCATGGCCCGGCATTTCTGCAGCTCGCTGCTCTCGGGAGCCGACGCCATCCCCGAAGGATCATACGACGACGGCAACATGGCCTCCACCGTGGTCCCCTTCCGCAACGGCATAATGCTGTCTGTGGCCGCCGGACTGGCCGAAAGCCTCGGACTCAGCAACGTGATGCTCGCCAACCACTCGGGCGACCATGCCATCTATCCCGACTGCCGTCCGGAGTTCGTCGAGGCAATGGGCGCGGCAATATCGGCCGGAACATACGCCAACATCGGCCTGATAGCTCCCTATACGGCAATCACCAAAGCCGACATAGCCCGGAGAGGCAAGGAGATCGGCGTGGACTATTCGCTCACATATTCATGCTACAAGGGTGGCGAGAAACACTGCGGGAAGTGCGCCACCTGCATCGAACGCGCCGAGGCGCTCGCCGCCGCCGGTATAGAACTCACCGAATGATGGGACAGCAAGGCACCCCACACAGAAAGCTCAATTATGTGAAGCTGATGCAGCTCGTGCTGCCGGTGTGTCTGTTCATATCGCTGTGCGTGGTGATGTGTGTGCCCGTGGAGCGCAGCGAGGATGACGGCACCGAGATCGTGGCCGAAGAGGCCCCTGTCACACAGATCCTGCGCGGCACTTCGGTCCATGACCTTGAGAAACAGGACACCGTCTCATATCATCTCCGTCATCTCGACTTCATGCCCGAACCTACACAGCGCATGAAAGTCAACTACTTCGGCGATATGCGAAAGACCTTCAACGACTCCAACCACGTACACATGGCCGAAGCCGCGAAGTATGGCATAGAACCCCTTTCCGACACCCGCTCACACTGGCAGCTCCGCCGCCCGATAGTGAGGATCACCACCTGCGAGGACTATTATCTCGACACCCTCATATACTCCCGCCCCTATCTGGTGCCTGAGGCAGCGCGCACATTGCGCGAGATCGGACGCCGGTTCCGCGACACCATCGCCGCACGTGGCGGAGGCGACTACCGCATAAAGGTGACAAGCCTGCTGCGCACGCCACAGACCATCAAACGGCTTCGCCGGCGCAACCGCAATGCCATCGACTCGTCAGTCCATCAGTATGGCACCACATTCGACATCTCCTATGCCAACTTCGTGGCCGGACGTCCGGCACCGGCCCGTAGCGTCGACGACCTCAAGGGTGTGCTCGGCGAAGTGTTGAAAGCCATGAGGGAAGAAGGCAAACTATGGGTGAAATATGAGCGTGGCCAGCCATGCTTCCACATCACAGCCCGCAAACCTGAGGAAAAAGAATGAGCAACAAGCCTGAAAATAAGGAAGAGAACAAAGATACACACAAGTCGCGCAAGGTATGGAAAACCCTACTTCGCGCGCTCGGATGGACACTGCTTGCCCTGGTCGTGCTCATCATCGCCGCCATCACGGTGGCAGTCAACTATCTCAAACCCGAGCGGCTCACTCCGCTCGTCGAGAGGATATCCAACGACAATATCAACGGACAGTTGTCACTCGAACGAGTGGAGATAAGCTTCTACAGCACCTTCCCGCGTTTCGAGCTTGATGTCCGCGGCCTCACGGCAGTCACCCATGCATTCCGGCAGCTCCCCGACTCCGTGAGAACCCATCTCCCGGTCTATGCCGACACTCTCCTGAGCATCAGAGCCCTGAACGGCGCCATCAATATTCCGGCCATTCTCGCGGGAAAGATACAGCTCTACGACACAGAGATAACCTCTCCGGCCGTCAATCTCATCCAGGCCACACCTGACGTCTGGAGCCTCGACATATTCCCTCCGTCCGAGGAGAAGGAGGCCGAGGAGGCCACGTCGCTGCTGATCCCCGACATACGCCTCGCCACATTCGGGATCAGAGACGGTTTCCCCGTGCGCTACGTCTCGCTACCCGACTCAATCGAAGCCTCCGTGACCCTGACCACCACCGTCATCGACGGCAACAGAGCCCCTGACTACCGTCTCGACATAGCAGGATTCACATCGGCATCAATCCCCGACATCACCATCCGGGATCTCGGCATAGGGCTGGGTGGAGAGATCTGCTGGGATCCGCGCCATCCCATGAAGGTGGCCCTCAATGATTTCACAATCAGGGCCGACAGCGTCACCGCCGGAATCACCACCGCTCTTGATTTCAGCGACGGGCTGCTCGTAGAGAACCTCAAGGCATCATTGCCACAGACACCTTTCAGCGACATCATATCGCTGATACCCGCCGGCCTGCGTGGCGAGCTCGATAAGGTCAGGGCTGATTTCAACATCGGCACTGACATCGACCTGACACGCCCGTTCCGCATCGGCACCGATTCAATACCCTCATTCGATATCTCCGTCATGATCCCGAAAGGCAAGGTGACTTATGACGGCATGAATCTCGACATCATCGAGCTCGACGCCTCGGCATCCGTCAACGGCGACAACCTCAACCGCTCCACCCTCGACATCCGCCGTCTGAAAGCCCAGGGTGAGGGGATGGGATTCCTCGTCGTGGCCAAGGTGACAGACCCGATAGCCGATCCCCACATCAAAGGCTCATTCAAGGGAGGGCTGAGCTTCGCCAAACTTCCGGCCATCATACTGAGACAGTTCCCGGGAACCATCACCGGTCTTCTCAAAGCCAACTGTGATTTCAACCTCCGCCAAAGCTATCTCGACAAGGAAAACTTCCACCGCATACGTCTCACAGGCGATGCCACACTGACCGGCCTCGACGTGGATATGCCGGAACTCCCCGCCAGCCTCTACTCAAGGGAGATGGAGCTGAAACTGGGGACAAACTCATCATTCACACGGATGGGAGCGACAGCCGACTCCCTGCTCACCGCCTCACTGCGCATCGACACCATCTCGTGCGAGCTTCCGGGAATGACACTCCGCGGAAACGGACTGAAAATGGGTGTGGGCACCAAAAACTCGGCCGGCAGCTCCGACACAAGCATCATCAACCCTATCGGCGGACGCATAGTGGCTGAGAAACTTATGTTCCGCTCCGATATTGACTCCGTGCGGGTGCATCTGCGCAAAGCCACCGTAGGCGCATCTCTCACCCGCTATAAAGGTGACACACGCAAACCCCTGATGCATCTCGACATCGGGGCCGAGCGCGCCATGTATGGCGACCGTCTCAACCGCGCCGCCCTCGGTAACGCCGGAGCGATACTCACCATCCATCCGTCGGCCCCACCCGCGCTGTCGCGACGCCGTCAGGCCCGGCTCGACTCACTCACAGCAGCCCATCCCGAACTCCCCGCCGACTCACTGAGGCGAATGGAAGCCCGCATCTACCGCGAGCGTCGCCGTGCCCGTATGGCCATGGCTGACACCACAGAGCATGAGGTGATAGACATGGAGGTGGACAATTCCATAAAGAAACTCCTGATACTGTGGCGGGCCGAAGGCAAGCTGAAAGCCGAACGGATGAGACTCTTCTCCCCTCTGTTCCCTCTGCGCAACAGAATCTCCGACCTGAATCTCACATTCAATTCCGACTCGGTCACCGTGACCGACACACGTCTCAACGTCGGACGTAGCGACTTCTTGGTCAACGGCACCGTGAGCAATATAACCCGTGCGCTCACCTCGTCTACCGGACGGCAATCCCTGACTGCCAATTTCAATCTGACCTCCGACTCCATTGACATCAACCAGATAGCGGGAGCCGTATTTGCAGGTGCCGCTTTCGCCGAGCATGACGACGGACTCATACGCATAAAGGCAGCGGACGATGCCGGAGCCGATGAAAGCGCCATAGAACACTCTGTGGCGATGGCCGCCGCCGACTCCTCGACCGTACTCGTGGTGCCATACAACATAGAGGCAAATCTAAACGTGGATGCCCGCAACATCATCTACTCCAATCTCATATTCCATGACTTCAAAGGAGTGCTGAGCCTCTACCGCGGCGCGCTGAACCTAAGCCAGCTCACGGCTCACACCGATGTCGGCTCACTGGGACTGAACGCCCTCTACTCTGCCCCGTCGAAAAATGACGCCACCTTTGCCTTCGGTCTCAACGTCAACGACTTCCACATAGGTGAATTCCTCAAGCTCGTCCCTGCCATCGACACCGTCATGCCGCTCCTGCAGACTATCGACGGAATTATCAATGCCGACATAGCCGCCACGACAGCCATCGACTCGACCATGAATATCGACATCCCCACCCTGAAAGCCGCCGTCAAGATCTCCGGCGACTCGCTGAGGGTGATCGACGACGAGACATTCCGCACGATAGGCAAATGGCTCATGTTCAAGCACAAGGAACGCAATGTCATCGACAGCATGAACGTCGAGATGATTGTCGAGAATTCCAGCCTGCGGCTATTCCCGTTCATGTTCAATCTTGACCGCTACAAACTCGGTGTGATGGGCTCAAACGACATGAACATGAACTTCAACTATCATGTGGCCGTGCTCAAATCACCCATACCATTCAAGTTCGGCATCAACATCTCAGGCAACCCCGACAAGATGAAAATCAGGCTCGGAGGGGCGAAATTCAACGAGAAAAACATGGCCCGCACCGTATCTATAGCCGACACCACCCGTATCAACCTCGTCAGGGAGATACGCAACGTATTCCGCCGCGGTGTGCGCAACGCCCGCATCAGAGAGCTCAACTTCTCTTCCGCCCCGGAGGCCGGAACACTGCCGAACGACAGCCGGAACGACACAATATCCCGCTCCGACTCCCTCTATTTCATCAAGGAAGGGCTTATCCAGGCTCCTGACACAGTCCGGACGGTCACCCCGGCTGAAAACGGAAAATCAAAAAAGAAAAAGAAAAAATGAATCAGCATATTCCCTTCGAGACCGAGATCATACGGTTTCTCAAGCGTCACCACTACACAAGTGTGATCCCCAAAGCCGCCCTCATCGACATGGACGGAACCCTCTATGACTCGATGAAGAACCACACCGCTGCCTGGCACAGACTCATTTCAGAGCTGGGCATCCCGTGCACACGCGACGAATTCTATCTCTATGAAGGGCGTACAGGTGTATCCACCATCAACCTCCTCTTCAACCGCCACTTCGGCCACGATGTGGATCCGGAGGAGGCCAAGAGACTCTATAAACGGAAAACCGAATACTTCGCGGAGCTACCCCGCGTCGAGCCTATGCCCGGAGCACGGGAGATGACATCCATACTCCGCGACTCCGGCATAAAGAGAGTACTCGTCACCGGGTCGGGACAAAGCAGCGTGATCTCGCGCCTCGACACCGACTATCCCGGCATCTTCGAGCAGGATCTGCGCATCACCTCGCGCAACGTCACCCACGGCAAGCCACATCCCGAGCCTTTCATCAAAGCCATGCAACTCGCGGGAGTGTCACCCTCCCAATGCATAGTGGTGGAGAACGCCCCTCTCGGAGTGGAGTCAGGCAACCGTGCCGGAGCTTTCACCATCGGGGTGACAACCGGCCCGATGGCCGCATCAGTGCTCGAGGAAGCCGGGGCTGCCGTCGTATTCCCCTCCATGCCGGCTTTCGCCGAAGCCCTTCCCTCACTACTACTGAGTCTACTCACCGTCAGCATACAGCAATCATGAGCCAGAAGATCCTTTACACCAACAATATAAGCGAGACAATCACAACACTGGCCGGTGAAATGGATCCGGCCGGGACATTTATCGTCACCGACACAAACGTGGCAGAGGCCGTGCTTCCGCGACTCTCTCTCCCCTACCCTGTTATTACAGTCGCTCCAGGTGATGAAAACAAAAATCTGACCGGCCTCACCTCGATCTGGAGCAGGCTCGTCGAGGCCGGTGCCACACGTAAGTCCCTGCTCATCAACATAGGCGGTGGAGTCATCACCGACATGGGTGGTTTCGCCGCGGCCACATTCAAGCGTGGCATACGCTTCATCAACGTCCCCACGACACTCCTGTCGGCTGTCGACGCGGCCGTGGGCGGGAAAACCGGAATCAACTTCGAAGGATTGAAGAACGAGATCGGTGCCTTCGCACCCGCCGACGCAGTGGTCATATCCACAGCCCTCTTCTCTACCCTCACCGACGAAGAGATACTCTCGGGCTATGCCGAGATGGTGAAGCACGGTCTCCTGTCCTCAGAGGCCGACTACCGCGAGCTCCTTGGCAGAGACATACTCTCGATCAATCCTGACGCCCTGCTGCCACTGCTCGAGAAGAGCGTGAAAGTCAAGGAACGCATCGTCATCGAGGACCCAACCGAGCGCGGTCTGCGGCGCGCCCTGAATCTCGGCCATACAGCAGGCCATGCATTCGAAGCTCAGGCTCTTCACAAGGGCCATCCTGTGCCACACGGCCATGCCGTGGCATGGGGAATACTCGTCGAGATGATTCTGTCAAATATGGCTCTGGGGTTCCCATCTTCCGAGCTCCAAACCTTCACGACATTCCTCAAGGCCAACGGCTATGGATGTCCGGCTGTGAGCTGCGAGGACTATTCGGAACTCATCGCCCTGATGCGACACGACAAGAAAAACAATTCCCCCTCAGAAATCAACTTCACTCTTCTCGAATCACCGGGCCATCCGGTAATCGACAGGTCAGCCTCGGCCGACGACATCACCGCCGCCCTCGACATATTCCGTGACCTCATGCAGTGATCTGTCTCAGAACACCCATCCGGCCATGGCCATGAAACTTATGTTATGACTGTTGGGGTGTCTCAGTCCCGACGACTTAGCCACATTCTTGAATCCGATATGGCTCCTTACGCCAAGTTTCAGATGGCCGAAAAATGTGATTCCGGTCGAGAGATGCAGACCCATATCGGCGCGTTTGAATGAATTGATGAACGCGCCGTCCTTGTAATAGTCCTTCTCAAGCACGGTGCGGCTTGTCATGAGCTGACCGAGTTCATTGGTCTTGGCATCATATATGGTGCTCTTCTGTGTGCCACGCACTCCGTATGAATAATACATACCCATGTCGAAATTCCACTTCACACCATTGGATATGTAAGGAGCGAACGATATATAAACAGGGACATCAAAAGTATAATAGGTGTTACGCTGGAACACATTCGATATGCTCGACGCACCCTCGCCGGTCACAGCCATATCAAGGGTGGTGCGATTGCGCACATAGTTGAGTCCCGTGCCGAGTCCTAATGTGCGGGTAAGATTGAACTTCACACCGAGTCCCACTCCGAGAGCAAGCCCCATATTTGAATTAAGGTCGGATATCTCCGGATAGCAGTCCATGTAGTTTTCCGTGACATAGCTGCCACCCACCATTGCATGGACATCTATCTCGAGAAGCTGCATTCCACCGGGCCCGCACACTCCGGAGCGGTTGACACACTGCGACGACACCGCAAGCGGAGAAATCACAGCAAACAAGATGACCATAATTATATAGAAGCTTTTTTTCATAATTTTGATTGGTTTTGGTTTGCTCTCCAAAATTACACAAAAACTCAATTCCTTCCAAATAAGCCCACATTTCCAAGGAAAAACCGACCATTATTTTACCCAAAAGTAACTATTTTCATTTTTTATTGAATTTTTTTGTTCTAAAATTTGCACAGAAGCTGAAATGTCCCTACCTTTGCAGTGCAAAAACAAAAACAACGGCTCCTTAGCTCAACTGAATAGAGCATCTGACTACGGATCAGAAGGTTA
>CAJUKP010000031.1:20602-23445 GCA_910587165.1 uncultured Duncaniella sp. | reverse complement strand
GGCCGCGTTGGGGACTTGCACCCGTTAGATTATGCCCATGTCGGGCGAACTAAAAGCAGGGCTGTGCCGTATTGCGACGGCACAGCCCCGGATATGCTGTGATCAAGAGCCGGAGGGGAATCCGGCTGAACTGTTATTTCACCTCATCTTCACCCTGGGGAGCCTTGTCAATCAGATCAAGGAACTGATCAAGCTTGGGAGTGATGATGATCTCGGTGCGGCGGTTGCGCTGACGACCGAGTTCGGAGCTATTGTCGGCGATAGGATTGAACTCGCCACGGCCGGCTGCCGACAAACGGGAGGGATTCACATTGAAATCATTCTGAAGCACCTGAACAATCGAGGATGCACGGAGTGCGGAGAGATCCCAGTTGTTGCGGATGTTAGTGCGGTTGATGGGCACATCGTCGGTGTTGCCCTCGACAAGCACGTCATAATCGCCGTAATCCTTGATGATCTTGGCAATCTTCTCAAGGGTCTGCATGGCGCGGTCGTTGACCTCGTAGCTGCCCGATTTGAAGAGCATATTATCGGCAAGCGAGATGTAGACCACACCTTTGAGTACCTTGACATTCACCTCATCGGCTTCGGAAGGTGTGAGCGAACGTGTCAGGCGCGTGGTGAGCGCGAGATTGAGCGAGTCAGACTTTGACTTTGCATCCACAAGCTGCTTGATGTAGCGGTTGGAAGCATTGATCTCATCTACGAGCTTTGAGATATTGACATTACCCTGGGTATTCTGCATGATGGAGTTGTCAAGCGACTTCTGCAGATTGGCATAGCTCTGCTTGAGCTCGGCATTGTTGCGGCGCGCTTCGGCGAGCAGAGTCTCGAGGCTCTGTCCGTTGGCATCGCTCTTAGCCTTATCCATCTGGAGTGTGGTGTAGTCCTGACGCAGGGCATCATGCTCGGCCTGGAGAGCCGCATATTTCTTGTTGCTGACGCAACCTGTCATTGCGAGAGCTCCCGCAATGAGGAGAATGGCTGATTTTCTCATAATCTGTTGGAATTGATGTTATATTATAACTCCCGGCGGGGAGACGGGGTTCATTGAGACGAGCAAACACCGGAGACACTTCCTGACCATTGGGCTGGCCGGGAGGCGCGTCTCCGGTGAATATATCTTAGACCTGAGTATCCTGAAGTTTAGCCGCGGATAGCTGCAATTCCGGGGAGCACTTTGCCCTCGATGGCCTCAAGAAGCGCGCCACCACCGGTGGAAACGTAGCTCACCTTGTCGGCGAGACCAAACTTGTTGACGCAGGCCACGGAGTCGCCGCCACCTACGAGTGAGAAGGCGCCGTTTGCGGTAGCCTCAACGATGGCATCGGCGATAGCACGTGAGCCGGCGGTGAAGTTGTCAAACTCGAACACACCTGCAGGACCGTTCCAAAGGATGGTCTTTGCGTCCTTGATGGCGTTGGCGAATGACTTGCGGGTCTCGGGACCGGCATCCATACCTTCCCAACCTTCAGGGATATCCATGCAGGATGTCACCATGGTGTTGGCATCGTTGGAGAAATCGTCGGCGGCAACACAGTCAGTGCCGAGGACGAGGTTCACACCTTTCTCCTTTGCTTTCTTGATGATGTCGAGAGCGAGATCAAGCTTGTCCATCTCGCAGATCGACTTGCCTACGTTTCCGCCGAGAGCCTTGGCGAATGTGTAGGTCATGCCACCGCAGAGGATGAGGTTGTCAACCTTATCCATGAGATTCTCGATGATACCGATCTTGGTGGATACCTTTGAGCCACCCATGATGGCGGTGAAAGGACGGTTGATGTTGCTGAGGATATTGTCGACAGCATTCACCTCTTTCTCCATCAGATAGCCGAGCATCTTGCTGTCGGCGTCGAAATAGTCGGCGATAACAGCTGTGGAAGCATGGCGACGGTGGGCGGTGCCGAAAGCATCGTTGACATATACGTCAGCATAGGAGGCGAGAGTCTTGGCAAACTCCTTCTGCTTCTCCTTCATCTCTTTCTTGGCAGCATCGTAGGCGGGATCTTCCTTGTCGATTCCGACGGGCTTGCCCTCTTCCTCGGGGTGGAAACGGAGGTTCTCGAGCAGAAGCACCTGGCCGGGCTTGAGAGCGGCTGCCTGTGCGGCTGCATCGGCACAATCGGCTGCAAACTCAACCTCAGTCCCGAGATATTTGGCCACGGTGTCCTTGATCTGAGCGAGGGACATCTTGGGATTTACCTTGCCTTTGGGTTTGCCCATGTGGCTCATGATGATGAGGCTTCCGCCGTCGGCGAGGATCTTCTTGAGAGTGGGGAGCGCACCGCGGATGCGGGTGTCGTCGGTGATGTGTCCGTTTTCATCCAGGGGAACGTTGAAGTCCACGCGGACAATGGCTTTCTTGCCGTTGAAATTGTACTGGTCGATAGTCATATTGATATGATTGTAAAAGTCTATGTCAAATATATGGCGCAAAATTACGGAAAATTTTCCTTAATGCAAATTTTAGGGCGTGTTTTCCTACAAACACGCCCTAAAATCATCAATGTGGGTTATCCTTTGAAAGGTGGAGGTGTGGCTTGTGAGTCATCAGCCGGTAGCTCGGCCGGGGTCTCGGCCGGCGGGAGCTGAGGCTCCTCAGTCACGGAGGTCTGATCGCCGGCGGCGGAACTGTCCGTCTTCTCCCCTTCCTGAAGCTGACGGGCCGCGTCACGCTCAGCCTGCAGCTGCATGATCTCTTCTGTCCTCGAACGCCACTGGCGCGGACCGAATATCTCCTTGAGGTCCTCGGAATACATCACTTCCTTAGTGAGAAGTGTCTCGGCAAGCTTGCCATGACCATCCTTGTGAGCGAGGATTATGGACTTGGCGCGCTCATATTG
>CAJUKP010000031.1:0-20592 GCA_910587165.1 uncultured Duncaniella sp. | reverse complement strand
TGCTCGTTGATAATGCGGGACACCTCCTTGTCGATGAGTGCGGCGCGCTCACCTCCGTATGGTTTGGAGAATCCGTATGACTGACCGGTGGAGTCATAGTAGCAGACATTGGGGAGACTCTCGCTCATACCGTAGTAGACCACTATGGCATAGGCCATCTTAGTCACCTTTTCAAGGTCGTTCAATGCTCCGGTGGAAACCTGCCCGAGCACAATCTCCTCTGCAGCACGGCCTCCGAGAGTCATACACATCTGATCAAGCAAAGCCTGCAAGGGTGTGATCTGACGTTCCTCCGGCATATACCATGCCGCCCCGAGGGCCATTCCTCTCGGCACGATGGAAACCTTGACCATCTCGTTGGAGTATTCAAGGAACCATGACACTGTGGCATGACCTGCCTCATGGATAGCAATTGCTTTCTTCTCGTCAGCCGAGATGATCTTCGAGCTATGCTCGAGACCGCAGATGATACGGTCGATAGCTGCCATGAAGCTATCACGGTCAACAGTTTTCTTGTTATTGCGGGCGGCGATGAGAGCAGCCTCATTGCACACGTTGGCGATGTCAGCACCGGAGAAACCGGCGGTCTGGCGAGCCATCACCTCCACATCTACAGTATCGTCCTTCTTGATGTTGCGGAGATGGACGTTGAAGATCTCTATACGGTCTTTGAGCTCCGGAAGATCAACGGTGATCTGACGGTCGAAACGTCCGGCGCGCAAAAGTGCCTTGTCAAGAATATCGGCACGGTTTGTCGCGGCGAGGATAATGACGCCACTGTTGGTGCCGAAGCCGTCCATTTCAGTGAGCAACTGGTTGAGCGTGTTCTCACGTTCGTCATTGGCTCCCATATTCGGATTCTTGCCACGCGCACGGCCCACGGCGTCAATCTCGTCGATAAATACTATACATGGAGCCTTCTCCTTTGCCTGACGGAAAAGATCGCGGACACGCGAGGCACCCACTCCGACAAACATCTCGACGAAATCGGAGCCTGACATGGAGAAGAAGGGAACATTGGCCTCACCGGCCACGGCTTTGGCCAAAAGAGTCTTACCGGTTCCGGGAGGGCCTACGAGGAGCGCACCCTTGGGAATCTTGCCACCAAGATCGGTGTAACGCTGAGGATTGCGCAGGAACTCGACAATCTCCCTGATCTCAGTCTTCGGCTCAGTGAGTCCGGCCACATCCTTGAATGTGACATTCGTGGCCTCTCCTTTCTCGAATACCTTCGCTTTCGACTTGCCCACGTTGAATACGCCGCCGGGGCCACCACTGCCGGAACCGCCGGACATACGACGCATCATTATGAACCAGAAAGCCACCAGAAGGATAATGGGGCCGAAGGTCCACAGTATAGATGTGTAGTCGGATGATTTCTCATAATTCACCTCACCCTTGAACTTACCTTCGGAACGCCACACTTCAATCTGGTCCTGAAGTTTGTCGGCCGACGGGATATCTGTGACAATATAGGCGACCGTGCCTTTTCCGGACTGATACTGGCTCTCGTGAAAAATGGTGCGGGCAAGAGAGTCAGACAACATTCCCTCCGCCTTATTGGTGTTGGTGAACACTGTGATCTTGTCGACTCCACCTGTTCCGACATATTGCTCGAACTTGGTGAAGCTGACATCCTTTGTGAGAGAATTGTTGTCGATATATAGCATTCCGACCAGGAACACTATGATGATGGCATAAGCCCAGTACATACTGAACTTAATGCCTCCTTTCTTTGGTTTGTTAGGATTGTCCATTAGTCTATGTCAGGGATTTCGGTAATGACCGCATCGCACCATAAACCTTCGAGGTCGTACAGGGCACGAGTCTGCGGAGTGAAGATGTGGACCATTGTGTCGCCATAGTCGACGACAATCCACGATGAATTTCCATAGCCGTCATAGTTGTAAGGCTTCACCCGTTCATGCTCAAGCAGATAATCGCGCACACTGTCAGCAATGGCGGCGACATTTTGGGATGAGGAGCCTTCGCATATAACGAAACGTGAAACTGCCGCGCTCTCGATGCCACTGAGATCGACAACGCTTATCTTACGGCCCTTGCGGTCGCGTATACTTTCTATGATTTCGGGGAGGAGATCCTTTCCGGAGTTTGTCATGAAAATTGTCTTGTGAAGAATGTTTCTAAAAAATTATTGTGTGTTCAAGCGGCAAAGATAGTCAATTTCCGCCGGGTAAACGATATTTCTTAAAATAAAACAACCATCTCACCCGAATGGTTTAGCCGGAAACCGATGTCCCCGGGATTCCATTTATCCGGTCGTAAAGCTCCTGACGGAGATCAAGCGGGAGCGAGAGAGTTATGGCACAGGTGTTGTCAAACTCCTGTGAGGCGATCCTGACCGGTTCGGATGCACCGTAGGCCTTGACAATTCTCATCACTTCGTTCATGGCAAGATAGGGGAATGTGAAAGAGAGGGAGGACATCTCGCGTCCTTCTACAGTACCGGCATCCTCGAGGGCCATCCTTGCCGCCTCGCGGTAGGCAACGATCAGTCCTGATGTGCCGAGCTTGATGCCTCCGAAATATCTCACCACAATCACCACCAGGTCAGTAAGACCGAGGGAGTTGATTTGCCCGAGTATGGGTTTGCCGGCTGTACCCGATGGCTCACCGTTGTCGGACGACAGATAGGTCAGCCTGTCGGCACCCACCATATATGCCCAGCACACATGGCGCGCATCATGGTATTCGTTGGCATAGAGCGCGATGGTCTCCTTAGCCTCCTCCGGAGTCGACACCGGTATGGCAAAGGCCAGGAAGCGGCTCATCTTCTCGCGATAAACCGCTTCGCCGGTCTTAGGTATGGTGAGGAACCGGGCCATTAATCAGATCAGATAATGAGCATTGAGTCGCCGTAGGCTCCGAACTTGTAGCCTTCCTTTACAGCCTTCTTATATGCATCCATCACCAGATCGTAGCCTCCGAAAGCACAAACCATCATCAGCATGGTGGAATAGGGAAGATGGAAATTGGACACAAGCGCATCTGTGACCGTGAAGTCATACGGGGGGAAGATGAACTTGTTTGTCCAACCGGAATATGTCTTCATGTGTCCACCCATGCTGACAGCGCTGGCAATGGCGCGGAGCACAGAGGTGCCGACAGCACATACACGGTGACCAGCATCCTTGGTGGCATTTACCTTGTCGACAAGCTCCTGACTGGCTTCCATCTCTTCCGAGTCCATGCGGTGCTTGGTAAGATCCTCCACGTCGATCTCGCGATAGTTGCCCAAACCACTGTGGATGGTCACATAAGCTTCATTGACACCCTTGATCTCAAGACGTTTGAGAAGCTCGCGGGAGAAGTGCAATCCGGCACCGGCCGTGATGACAGCACCTTCCTTGCTGGCATAGATGGTCTGATAGCGGTCAACGTCATCAGGATTGGCGTCCTCCTTGATATAATAAGGAAGAGGGTTTGTGCCAAGTTTATAGAGCTCACGCTTGAACTCTTCATGGTCACCATCATAGAGGAAACGCAGTGTGCGACCACGCGAGGTGGTGTTGTCAATCACCTCAGCCACCATATTGTCATCATCGCCAAAATAGAGCTTGTTGCCTATACGGATCTTGCGGGCCGGCTCGACAAGCACGTCCCACAGTTTGTTTTCGGCACTCAACTCGCGAAGCAGGAACACCTCGATACGTGCCCCCGTCTTTTCCTTGTTGCCATAAAGAAGCGCCGGAAACACCATCGAGTCATTGTAGACGAAAAGATCGCCATCGTCAAAATAATTGATGATGTCCTTGAACTCATGGTGCTCGATGGTACCGTTCTTACGGTCTACCACCATCAGGCGGCACTGGTCACGCTCGGTGTCGGGATGCTGGGCTATCAGCTCGTCGGGAAGACGGAATTTAAACTGCGAAAGTTTCATATTACTTTCCTGATATATAATGTGATACTTCTTTTTTCATATAAAATCAGTCGATATCTCTGCGTCCGTCGTAATCATCGGGGAATTCCAACGGGGCATTGCGTATTATCTCGACAACACGGTCAATGTCGAGACAATCGTCAATCGACACCTCCCCCACCCTTGTGCGCCTGAGTGCCACAAGGTGGCCTCCGGATGAGAGAGCCGCACCGATATCGCGGGCAAGAGCCCTGATATACGTGCCCTTGCTGCAGACTATGCGGAGGGTGAGATCCATCTTGACAGGATCAAACGACAAGACCTCAATCCCGTCGATAACAAGAACCTTCGGTTTAAGCTCAACCTCCTCACCCTTACGTGCCATCTGATAGGCACGTTGGCCGTCAACCTTACAGGCTGAGAACGAGGGGGGAACCTGTTCGATGCGGCCATGGAAAGCCTTGAGCGCATCATCTATAAGTTCCCGTGTGATATGTGATGTCGGGTAGGTCGCGTCGATCTCTGTCTCGAGGTCAAAGGATGGGGTTGTGGCGCCCAATCTTATAGTGGCCACATATTCCTTGACTCCGGCCTGAAGCTGCTCGATGAGTTTGGTGGAACGACCGGTGACAACTATCATCACACCTGTCGCCAGGGGATCGAGAGTGCCGGCATGACCCACCTTGAACTTCTTGCGGTGGAGCCGATGCAGCAATACACCCCTGACACGTTTGACAACATCAAACGAAGTCCAACCCAGAGGCTTGTCAATATACAGGGTCTCTCCAGTGACGAAATCCATGGCCGGTTACCAAAGAATGCAGAGAAGTCCGACAGCAAGGCAATAGACTGCAAACCATACAAGCTTGCCTTTCTTCACGATCTCAATCATCCACTTGCAGGCCGCACATCCCACAAGGAACGAAGCGAAAAAGCCGATGAGAAGCGGCATCGTCCCTACGCTCTCACCCATACCTTCGCCGGAAATAATATCCTTGACACCAAGCAAAGCCTCACCAAGGATTGGGATAATCACCATGAAGAAGGAAAATTGGGCTATCTTGTCGCGTTTGTCGCCGAGGAGAAGACCTGTGGCGATGGTCGTGCCGGAACGGCTAAGACCGGGGAGTACGGCTATGGCCTGGGCACATCCGATGACAAATGCGTCGAACCAGGTGATGTCGTGACCCTTTATGTGTTCCTTCTTCTCACGTGCGGGATTGCGGAAGAAATAGGCGAAACTGAGCAGGCAGGCTGTCACAAGCAGACATATTCCGACCACAAAAAGACCACCTCCGAAGAACTGCTCCACAAAATCCTTGAAGCAAAGGCCCACGATGGCCACCGGGATACATGAGAGAAGAATCTTGCATACATAGAAGAAATTGTCGTCACGCGCTATGGTGAAAAACGATTTGCACAGCGGAAGGAATTCTTTCCACAGAACGACAATGGTGCTGAGCACGGTGGCGACATGAAGAACCACATCAAACTGAAGGGCATCAGCGCCGGAAAGCTCAAGCCCGAGAATCTCACGGAATATTTCGAGATGTCCGCTCGAACTTATGGGGAGATACTCGGCAAGTCCCTGAACAATTCCGAGTATCAAAGCGTCTAACCAATCCATTTTCTAAAAATCTTTGTACCTTGTTAAATTTTCGAGTATGTGTGTCAATCTTTCTTATTACGCGGAGAGTACATTATGCCGACTCCCATAAATATGAATCCGAGGAAGGCTATCGTGGGACCCACCACTATGCGCCGCGCGGAGAATATGTCGGGGTTAAATTCACCCCAATCGCTCGCCCCACCTGTCATCAGGAGGAACCCGAGCACTATCATGGCTCCGGCGATGGCCATCAATATGAAGTTGATCTTCACCAAAGGGCGCTGTGATTCAGGCTCTTTGACAAGAACATCTCCGTTGTGGGCCGTTCCGTTGGCGTAACGGCTCTTATAAGTGTCTGTTTTTGTTTTTGTATCCATGGGATCTCTATTTGAAAAGTTCGTCGTAAGAAAGACGCAGATATCTGTTTGCGGCAAAAAGAGCCGCGATGAAGCAAATGGCGACACCTGTCACAACGGTTCCGGCCATAACAAGTCCGGCATCGGTCCAGGATATGACCGTGAGCAGCGCTGTGTCAAGCGATCGGCAGTAGGAGACGAGGAGTGCGATCACACCGGAAGCAATCAGACCTGCAACAAGCCCGTTGACCACATTCTCAGCAAGAAATGGCCGACGTATGAACCCGGCGGTAGCCCCGACAAGTTTCATGGTATGGATGAGGAAACGCCGGGAGTAGACCGCAAGCCTCACGGTGTTGAATATCAGGACAAACGAGACAATCAGCAGGCCGCAACCCACGATGAGCAACGTAAGCGTCACGCTCGACAGCGTGGAATTGACTCCCTCGATAAGCTCGGAATTATAGGTGATGTCGCTGACAGAGGGCAAGAGTCCGATCGGTGCGGCCAGAAACGCGATACTGTCAGGATGGGCGTAAGCGGCGGTGACGTGCACCTCAAGCTCCGGAAGGAAGGGATTGACCTGGGCAAGACGCATGATATCCTCATCATCGCCCACAATCTTCTGCCACCGCTGAAGTATGACTTCAGGTGAGGAATAGATGCATTCCCTTATCCCCGGTGATGACGTAAGCCGGTCGGTCACCGAAGATATGTCGGAGGCGGTGGCTTCGGGATCGAACACGACCACAAACCCCATGTTCTCCCTTACGGAATCTGTGACCCGGTTGGCCGCTATTCCAATGAATGTTGCCACCCCAAGCACTACAAGGACAAGAGCAACCGAAACGGTGGCCGTTACACGTGTGCTGAATAAAGGAATATGATGGTGATTCAATCTGCCCATTCTACTGAAAATTAGCGCAAATTTACTATCTGCGGAACCCCATGTCAAGTATTCAGAGGTATTTTAACTTGTTTTAACATAGATAAATCCATCCGCAATCAATCCTTACGTAATGTTTTGAATGAGACTTCGGCAGGTCTAAGCTGTCCGGTCCGGTCCGTGACTTTAAAGTTAACCTGACCGGAATCAGAGTATGAACGGAGAATGACCTCACAAGATCCCCGCCATAATCTCCGGGAGTCTCCCGTGGTTGGTTCATCGGAACAGATGTCACCGTTGATCACTCCGACAATCTCTGCCGGGCCCTCTACAGCAAACTGCAGACTGTTATCTGACAACGGATTACGATTGCCGAGGCGATCCACTGCTTCCACGCGTATATGCTGGAGATCCATCCCGTCGGCAAGCCATGACGGGTTGTCTCCTACCAGCCTGATAGCCACGGCATAACCGGCTGTTGTCATGATATGTGTCGCCACAGGCATCTTCCCGCCCCTTCTGTAAGCCTTGGCCTCAATATGCCCTTCGCGGAACGGAACACTGTCCCACAGCAACCTATTGCGTCTGTCAATATCAATGGTGTCATTCATACGCCGCCCCAGGCTTTCACCATTGATCAGCAGTTCCACCTCATCGGCATTCGTGAATGTATACAAGGTCAGCACTGACCCGGGAGTGCGGTTCCAATGCGATGAAAGATCAAGAGTTCCGACCTGCACTCCATTCCAGTCAAGTTTTTCCACACCGTCCACAACCGCAATCCTGACAATCGGCTCCTCGGGTTTGAAAAAACTCCGGAGGAAGTAGGCCATCGGTTTGGGTTCGAGCGAGATGTCAAACACACCTTTGTTCCATCCCTTCGCAGGCCATCCGGCCGATTCGCCGAGATAGTCGATCATCCCCCAGTATGCCAGTCCGACCACACGGTCGAGATCCATTCCGAAGAAGTTTGGCCCCATCCCCGACGTATTGGCCTCGCTCTGATAGAAGATCATCCACGGATAACGTCGGGAATCACCCGGAAAATACCCATACCTATAATTATAAGAGGCGACATCAGTGACGAGTGCGAGCGGTGCCGGCAAGGAATCTGTGAATTCATTCCTGCCACGTGGATGCATCGCCACAGTGACAGGACGACTCCCGTCATATCGCGAGAGAAGAGTCTTCTGAAGTTTGAAAGGTGTCACTCCCCAATCATTGAACGGAAGATTGGTAATGGTCTGCAATTCATTCCCAAGGCTCCACATAACCACCGAAGGATGATTGCGGTCGCGACGGATCCATTCCGGCAGATCATGCTGCCATGCCTCCATCCAGTCACGCCGACCACCGGATGATTTCCGTGTCCATTTATCATAAAGCTCATCAACGACAAGTATCCCCAACTCATCACAAAGCTCAAGAAAACGTGTGCTGTACGGATTGTGGGATGTCCGTATATGGTTGAAGCCAAATTCCTTGAGAAGACGCAACCGCTTTTCAATGGCCCGCGGGTAGGCAGCAGCGCCAAGCGCACCGAGCGTATGATGATTGGCATTTCCCTTCAGAAGCACCTTCCTCCCGTTAAGCCTTAGCCCGAAATCCGGAGAAAACTCGATCTGCCTTATGCCGAACCGGCAGTCAACGCTATCGGCCACACGGCCATCCGGATGATACAATACGACAGATGCTGTATAAAGATCCGGGGACTCAATATCCCAAAGCCTGACATCCGGAAGAAAGATGCTGTCAATATGCATCTCCCGGACACGCTGCCTGCGGTTGACCCTATGTGTCCGCATAGCCTGATAGATTTCTTTGCCGGAGGGATCGGAGATTTTAACTCCAATCGTAACGGAATCCGCTCTCTTCATATTGGAGATCTCTCCATTGATCACCACAAGAGAGCTGTCGGTCGACACAACCGGGGTTGTGACTGACAAGGGATGGCGGACAAAATACAGGTCAGGATCAGTGGCTTTAAAAGATACGCCCCGGTAAAGTCCGCCACCGGTGTACCATCTTGAGTTGTCCGGTTTGCCCGTATCCGCTCTCACCGCAATCAGGTTAGGCCCGTCATATCTGATCAGATCTGTCAGATCAATCTCAAAACCGAGATAACCATAATCTGTTCCTCCTGCATATTTCCCGTTAACCCATACGTCGCCCACAAGGAGGATACCCTCAAAGTCGACAATAATTCTTTGCCCCTGCCAACCGGCCGGAGGTGTGAACAAGAATCTGTACCACCCCTCCCCCATCTCCTTAAATGCACGCGAACTCAACCGGCTCCTGACATTGGCCATTTCATTTGCCATATCAGGCATCTCGGAACTGTCAGGTCTGACCCAAGGCTGCGAGATCTGGAAATCATGAGGCAAACGTATCTCTGTCCATCCGGACAAATCAGCCTGAGGCAGTTCGCCGCCTGTTACAGGCCCGGCATGAAAGAGCCATCCGGAATCGGCAACCATAATCTCACGGGCGCCCGCACAAAGATGTGATGAAACAGCGAGAATAAATAGGAGCAATACGAGATTGGCCCGTTTGAAAGATATATGATATGACATAATGGACATGGTTTTGACATTGCATCTGCAAAGATGAGAAATATTGTCGAGACAAACCAAGACACGGGATAAAATTATTTTTCACAGATACACATAATGCAGGTTTTTGCTCCGTATATGAATAACGCCACCGCAAGCTAAACAGAACTAAAATTCATCTTTATTTCATAATTTATATATCTGAACAAAAATTTTTGATAAAATATTTGCACAGTACGAAAACAATGCCTACTTTTGCAACGTCAAAAACGAAACGGGTCATTCAGATAACATGAACGGTCTCATAAAACGTTAAGACAGACATAATTAAATTGCCTTGTGGTGTAATGGTAGCACGTCGGATTCTGGTTCCGCCTGTGAGGGTTCGAATCCTTCCAAGGCAACACAAAGAAAGAGTTAAATCATTTAGATTTGACTCTTTCTTATTTTATCCGCCCCGCAAAAATGTTAAAAAATACAAAAAGTCAATTATTTTATTTTGTAGTTCATCACGGTGTCTCTTGGGAAAGTATCGTATTCCTGCAACAGCTCACATCTCGGAATATATTGCTTATGCGGAAATGATACTTCATGACCTCTTGTAGTGACAATTACTCTTTTTTCAAGTCCACAGGAATTTAACATACCGAGACACACTGAGCCTATGAGCAATCCCATGAATCTGTATTTTGATTTCTTCATGATGATACATTTTTATTTTCCGGTGCCGAAACGGGAGGTGTCGATGCCGGGGTCGTTCTTGGGTTTGAAGCCATTGAAACGCCAGATGAATGTGAGTTTTAGGTTGCGGGTCATGTCACGCACTTTCATCCGGTAGTCCTGCCCTGAATGATTGATAGTCATGGTCGGCGACCAACGGTTGAAGATGTCGTTGGCCAGCAGGTCAATTTCACAGCAACGTTTCTTGCCGAACTGCCATCTTACACCTGCATCAACTTTCCACATACTTGACAGGTCGGCAAGACCCTGAATCGAGGGGGAGATATATGCCAAGTCCAAAGATAATGATACGGGAGAGTTCTGACTGAAACGGAATGAGTTGTTCAAAGCTCCGTAAAATATCCATTTCCCGTTATCGAAACTTATGTCGTGGAACCGGTCGGCCTTCTCCCGTTGATTGAAGATATTGGCTATCGCTGTGGCATTCCAGATATAGCCGGCATTTAACGGCACGTTCAGGTTCAGGCCCACTGTGCGCTTATAGTTCATGTTGATGGTCTGGTAAACAAGGCTCAATTCATCGGGTGACTGATACGGAAGTTGCACAGTTGCCTTGTCAGCATATTGCACATAAAGCGTGACCACATATTTTTGCCTGAAGATATAGCTGAACTGGCCGGCATAGTTGAGATATGGTTGCAATGCAGGATTTCCCAACACCTTTGAATATGGATTGATATGCGATGTGCTGTTGCGAAGTTCCCAATATGAAGGATAGACACGGACGGTTGAAAGGTTCAATTGGAAAATGCTTTTCGGTGTCTTGTAATATGTGGCGCCGAGTTGGGGGATGAAATTCCAGTTATGCTGATAGTTATTGTGATAATACTCGCCTTTTGCCGACACATTGAATGACAAACCCCAATCGAAAGAGTGTTGCAACCCGATATAGGCATCGGCCACGTCCTCAGAGGATGTGCCGGAGAAACCCTCTGACTCCCCCGCCGGATAGGCTACCTGTGAGCTGCTGTCATCCGCCCGCTGATACTCAATGCCATAATTGAACTGCCACTTGCCAAACTGATGCTGCCGGTCAAGGTAGATGTGCCAACGGTTGATGTCCTGCCTGTTCAGTTCGCCAAGAAGGTAATCGCACTCTTGAAAAAGCGACTGGATGCGGCTTTCACCATAATATGTGTAGTCACCTCCGACTGTCAGACCAGACGGTGTGGAATAACGCAATGCGATGTTATGATAGTTTATCGGTCCTTCATAGATGTAGTTGTTTGTGAAACTGCCGAGTGTCCCGTCCGACAGGCTCCAACCTTCTGCCGATGATGTTATCTGTCCGTTATAGGTCAGATGGAATCTTTTATATGTTGCCGAGGTATAGATTGTGTTGTTCCAGCTTTCAGATATTCGGCGCATATCATCTTCAACCATTGTCCGATGACCATCAAACAGATGATTGGAGAAGGTCTCCTCGTGATTCCAGCTCTTGGAACGGGCAAGCCCATAGTTGAGATCGAAAGTCCAGTCCTTGACAGCGTATGTGGCTGCAAGACCACCACCGTAAGAGCCGTAATGACCTTGGTTGTATCCGGCACGGACTTGTCCTTGCAGGCCATCGAGAGGAGTCGGTGTTTTCAGCACCACGTTAATGACAGCTCCATTGACATGATATCCGGCAGGTGCTGTGTACATTACCTCCACTGATTTCAGACGGTCGACCGGTGTTGTATAAAGGAGTTGATACAGATTCTGTATGGGCATATTTGTCAGTTCGCCGTTGAGGATGATAGTGACATCAGATGCCCCGGCAAGTCCAATCATGCCGTTGTTATTGACTACACCCGGAAGATATCCGAGCGCCTCAAGGATATTGGAAACGGGCTTGTCCTTGACTATGTCAGGAAGGTCAACCACCATAATACCCTCCTGCCCCTTGATTTGAGGCTTCTCCCCTTTCACTACGACCTCATTGAGTTGCCGGGGCTCGATGGTGTCAGTACTTACGGCCTGTGCCATCACGGAGTTGGCGGCAGTCAGAGCAAGAACTATGATAAAAACTCTCTTCATAACCATTATATTATTGTTATGGCGCAAAGTTATCATCAAAACCATCGTCAATCATAAACTCCAGCCTTATTTAGTCTTATGTCTTCCCTTATTTAGTCTTAAATATGCAATCCGCTGTGTGGCAATACGAAATATTATAGGTAAATTTGCTTCACAAAATTATTTTTCAAAAGGTGTTCAGCGAGCACTTCGTGGTTGCGTATGAAAAAATTCAGAATCAACTCCATAATATTCATATCTGTCATTGCGGTGATTTTTGGCTGCAACGTCTTTTATCTCGTCCAACTATATGAGTCAATCAGAAAGGATGTTGAACGGGAAGTAATGGCGGCCATGACGGATGCTGACATTGACGACCTCATGGTCCGTGCGGGCAGGGCACAAGGTCTCGCTTCAAATGCTACCATGCAGGAAGAGGCGGATTCTGTAAATTCCAAGGCTCCGAGAAAAGCAGAGGCATCAACCTATAGAGACGAGAACGGACAACTTATCTCTGTAAGAACAGAAGCCGATGGTACAGTCGTTGAAGAAAAAGCCTTGTTAGCGGAAGAAATCCCTTACTCCAATCAGATGATAGACGCTATGAGCAAACAATTCCATTCGATCATGGATAAGTATATCGGTTTCGATATGACTGTTATGGACAGCGTTCTTAATGATCATCTTTCGCGCAGATATATTAATCCGGAATTTGTGGCTGTGGAAGTTGTAAACGGAAAAGATTCCGTGCTTTTCAACAATCCAAAGATTCAAGCTCATTCAGGATTTGACACGTTCAGAATTGTCATAAATCCTAACGAAGATGTCTATTATAAAGCATATATCACTCCTCTGACCCGCCATATCCTATCTCAGATGATGGGGGTGATTGTCACGATATTTTTGCTTATGGTTACTTTTGCTGCCGCATTCCGGTATCTATTCCGGACTGTATCCAGACTACGCACCATCGAGGAGATGAAGGATGATTTTGTCAGCAACATGACCCACGAGCTGAAAACGCCTATCTCCATAGCATATTCAGCCAACGATGCATTGCTAAATTACGACACCGCCAACGACCGGGAGAAGAAAGAGGCTTATCTCACGATAGCCCTGAAGCAACTCAGACACCTCGGCGAACTTGTGGAGAATATTCTCGCCATGAGCATGGAACGCCGGAAAACCATGACATTGAAGCCTGAGAAAATTCATTTGCCGGGACTTGTGGAAGATATAGCTGAAGCACAGCGCATGAGAGGTGGCAAGGATATCGCCATTGAAGTCCGATCTGAGGGAGATATCTTTGTAACCGCCGACAAGTCGCATCTGTCAAATGTGCTGAACAATCTGATTGACAATGCCATCAAATATTCGGGAGAATCCGTGGCCATCAACATAACGATAGATTCAGACAGTCTTGATGTTGCCGATAACGGCATTGGCATTCCTGCAAAGAACCAGCCCTATATCTTCGACAAATTCTATCGTGTGCCACACGGCAACCGTCAGGATGTCCGAGGCTATGGAATTGGTCTTTATTATGTGAAACACATTCTTGAAAAGATGGGCTGGAGCATATCGGTCAGGAGCCAGGAGGGACGCGGCTCGGTATTCACAATCAAATTCGACAATCATGAGAGCTAAGATACTTTTCGTTGAGGACGAGCGCGACCTTTCGCTCATTGTCTGCGACACTCTGCGTCAGCAGGGCTACGATGTTGTGGCAGCGTTTGACGGCATTGATGGCCTTGCAAAATACAAGACCGGAGGTGCCGACCTCATTGTCGCGGATGTGATGATGCCACGTCTCGATGGCTTCGCCATGGCAAAGGAGATACGGCGCATCTCCCCTGCCGTACCCATTATCTTCCTGACCGCCAAGAGCACGATTGACGATGTGGAGGAGGGATTTGACATCGGTGCCAATGACTATCTCAAAAAGCCGTTTGAACTCCGGGAATTGCTCGTGAGGGTCAAGGCTCTTCTACGAAACAAAGTGCAGGCTCAGAATGAGAACACCGTGTTTTCTGTCGGAAGTTATAAATTCGATGCCACTAACCAGCTGCTGTCATTCAATGGCAAAGAAACGACGATATCGAATATAGAGGCAAGAATATTGGAACAACTGACCACAAACATCGGCAGGACTGTCAATGCGTCCGAACTGATGATCGCCGTCTGGGGACGTGATGAAATGAGCAACCGGAACTCCCTGCACGGTTACATACACAAACTTCGCCGTGTCTTTCGTCATGACTCCAATATCAGCATCATCAATCAGCGTGGTTTCGGCTATATGCTGACCGTCAGGATGCAATAACTTTAATAAATATTAACATCCGTATGCCTAAATATGGCCCATCTCACCGCTAATTTTGCAGATGAAAGTCATATTGACTTTCCTGGTAACATATAATATCACAAAAATTATGTCAGTTATAATCATGGTTCTCTGCTTTTTCGCTTGGCTTGGTCAGGCTCTCAAAGATGGTGCCGATATATAATGATTTATTTGTCTGACACTGAAACTATTCTTAAATTTCAGCGTCAGATGTAAAAAAGCCTTACTATGCATATTCCAGTTTCCATATTCCTACCAATTGCCGCCGGCATTTATGGTGGCTTCGTCGGTGGTTACATCTACAACAAAAACAAGTCATCGAAATATAAGGTGATCTTACAGATCACAGGCGTCTTATTGGTTTTACTGTGTATAATAGCCTTCCTATATGACTTCGAAATCATATAAACGATTCAAACCGTTGTTTGATTGGTCCACGTGGTGCATGATCGCATTGTGTGTGATATGTATTCTGTGTCCACTTCTGCTGGACGCTGACTGGATTATAACAGCGGTTATCACCGGAGGGGCACTACTTTGCCTGATACCGCTATGCAGCATACGGTATGAGATTGACGGAAATGAACTGGTGGTGCATATTTTCCTCTCCTCTTCCAGATTCCCAATATCAAAGATAAAAGCGGTAAAGCCAATCAAAACATTGATTTGCGCACCGGCCACATCGTTCACTGATAGAATCGCAATCGAATTTTCTGACCGAAGGATACTGAAAAGCGTCATGCCATTGGTGATATCTCCTGCCGATAAGGATGATTTCATCAAGACATTGATCTCGATCAATCCGGAAATAAAGGTAACCCTGTAGCCACCGGGACTGTCACATCCTGACAAACCGGCAGACTGACAGAATCTCTTTTTTGCGTCAGAATCTTCACACCTCCCCGAATCAGAGCTTCACCTCTTCTGTATCCACTGTTATATCCGGCTTGTGCCTGAGCAGTTCCTCTACAAATGCATCCCTGTCCTCCGGTGCGAAATATCGTGGCTCAACACTTTTCAAATACTTCCGGTCAAAATAAATGGCAAGCTGATGTCTTGCATTAGGTGCATTACGCGCCCATTCCGTGCCTGTATCCACATAATTGATTTTAGATATCCTGTCAATACAGAATTTGCGCTTCCTATCCGGATAAAGAGCAATAATAATCTCATCCTCAGTCACTATATATCGGCTTCTCCGGATTGACATACTGCAAAACCATAGCATCAATATCAACATCAGAAGGAAAAGCAATCCTATGTAGAGCTTCACAAGCGACATCACGATCACCAACGCAAGCTCCATCATGGTTCCAATAAACACCGCATAGTATGCTCCCTTTCCAAAAGCCATCTTGAAGGTCTTTCCCATTATTTTATCAGTTTTTTAGTCTCACACGACATCTATCTCTTAATTCCATATAATCCAATACGTTTGGATATCTGCAAAGTTAAGTCATTTCTCTTCGGATTGCAAACTCACACGACAAGAAATAACGACAAAGCCATCGGAACGCGGGGTCGCATCCGATGGCTTTGCTGTATGGTGGGAAGATGGTGTGGGATTACCGGTCTTTGTACATTGACTCGTAGTATTTCTCGTATTCGCCGGAGGTGATGTTGTCCATCCAGTCCTGATGGTCAAGATACCAGCGGACGGTCTTCTCGATGCCTTCCTCGAACTGGAGTGAGGGTTCCCAACCGAGTTCGGCCTGGAGCTTGCGGGAGTCTATGGCGTAGCGCATATCGTGGCCGAGGCGGTCGGTGACGTAGGTGATGAGGCCGAGCGAATGGCCCTCGGGGTTGCCGAGAAGACGGTCTACGGTCTTGATGATGACCTTGATGAGGTCGATGTTCTTCCATTCGTTGAAGCCGCCGATGTTGTAGGTCTCGGCGATCTTGCCGTTATGGAAGATCATGTCGATGGCACGGGCATGGTCCTCGACGAAGAGCCAGTCGCGGACGTTTTCTCCCTTACCGTAGACAGGCAGCGGTTTGCCGTGGCGGATGTTGTTGATGAACAGCGGGATGAGCTTCTCGGGGAACTGGTAGGGACCGTAGTTGTTGGAACAGTTGGTGACAAGCGTGGGCATTCCGTAGGTGTCATGGTAGGCGCGGACGAAGTGGTCGCTCGATGCCTTTGAGGCACTGTAGGGGCTGTGGGGGTTGTATTTTGTGGTCTCGAGGAAGAATTCGGTGCCGTAGGCCTCATGCTCGCCGGCTGATGCCTTGGTGGTGAAGGGGGCGGGGACGCCTTCGGGATGGGTAAGCTCAAGGGCGCCGTAGACCTCGTCGGTGGAGATGTGGTAGAAGAGTTTGCCTTCATACTTCTCAGGCAAGGTGTCCCAGTATTCCTTAGCGGCCTGGAGGAGCGCGAGGGTGCCCATGACGTTGGTGCGGGCGAAGGTGAAGGGGTCTTTGATAGAACGGTCGACATGGCTCTCGGCGGCGAGATGGATGATGCCGTCGATGCGGTGACCGGTGATGACGCGACGCATTTCGTCGAGGTCGGCGATGTCGGCCTTGACAAATGTGTAGTTAGGCTTGTCCTCGATATCCTTGAGGTTGGCAAGGTTGCCGGCGTAGGTCAGCTTGTCGAGGTTTACAATATTGTATTCGGGATATTTGTTGACAAACAGTCTGACGACGTGCGAGCCGATGAAGCCGGCTCCGCCGGTGATGAGTATGTTACGCTTCATTTTCTTTCAGGTTTTTGAGGCAGACCTTGAGGGAGTCGGTCCAGTAGGGGACGGTCATGCCGAAGGTGGATTTGTATTTGGTTTTGTCGAGGACGGAGTAGGACGGGCGAACCACGGGGGATGGGAACTCGTCGGAATGGCAGGGGCGGATGTCGCAGGAGGTGTTTCCTGCATACTCGGCGATCATGCGGGTGAAGTCGTACCATGAGCAGACGCCTTCGTTGGAGTAGTGATAGATGCCTTCGTTGCCTTCAAACTTACGGTTCTCGATGATATCGAAGATGGCGGCGGCGAGGTCGAGGGCGTAGGTCGGGGTGCCGCACTGATCGAAAACGACCTTGAGCTCCGGCTTGGTGGAGGTGAGGGAGAGCATGGTCTTGACGAAGTTTCGGCCGAACTCGGAGTAGAGCCATGCGGTGCGGAAGATCAGGGCCTTGACTCCGGATCGCTCTATCTCCTGCTCGCCATGGAGCTTGGTGAGGCCGTAGACACCCGTGGGGTTGGCGGGTTCGTCCTCGGTGCGCGGGGTGTTGCCTTTGGAGCCGCCGAAGACGTAGTCGGTGGAGACATGGATGAGTGTTCCGCCGTTGGCTCTGACAGCGTCCGCGAGATTGCGCACGGCCTTGGCGTTGAGGATTTCGGCGAATTCGGCGTCGCTCTCCGCCTTATCGACGTTGGTATAGGCGGCGCAGTTGACGATCACGTTTATATCGTTGTCGCTCACCATGCGGCTCACGGCTCCGGCATCGGTGATGTCGAGCTCGGCCACGTCGGTGAAGATATAGTTGTCTTTTGAGTCCTTGGAGACCAGGCGCATCCCGTTGCCGAGCTGCCCGTTGGCTCCGGTCACAAGTATATTCATGTTATCGGTCGGTTATTGTATCGCAAATTTACAACATTAATAATTGTATGGCAAGCCGCCGGGGCGTTTTAATATAACTCTGTGCCGATATCGAAGGGGGAGTCGAAATCGGCGAGCAGGGGGTGACGGGTGTCCTTGTCGGAGAGGATGGCGTCGGCAGGGTCGAGGTGCCAGTCAATGCCGAGCGATGAGTCGAGGATGGAGATGCCGCCGTCGGCCTCGGGATGGTAGAATTCGTCGCACTTGTACTGGAAGACGGCGACGTCAGAGAGCACGGCAAAGCCGTGGGCGAAGCCGCGGGGGACGAAGAACTGCAGATGGTTGTCCTCGGTCAGCTCGACGGCCACGTGGCGGCCGTAGGTCGGCGAGCCTTTGCGGATGTCGACGGCCACGTCGAGCACGGCGCCCTTGACACAGCGAACGAGTTTGGACTGGGTGAAGGGGGGACGCTGGAAATGCAGGCCGCGCATCACTCCCCGGGTTGAACAGGATTCATTGTCCTGCACGAAGTTGACGGGGCGGACCTTCTCGTCAAACTCGCGCTTGGAATAGCTCTCGAAGAAATAGCCGCGGGCGTCGGTGAAGACACGTGGCCGGATAATGACCACGCCTTCAATGTCGGTTCTGATTACTTCCATGTCTCAGTCGAGATTTTGTGCGCCGGTGCGGTCCATCTCCTCTACGACCTTGAGAAGATACCGGCCGTATTGGTTCTTGAGCATCGGTTGGGCGAGCTCAATCATTTTCTCTTTGGAGATCCAGCCCTGACGGTAGGCGATGCCTTCGAGGCAGGCTATCTTCAGACCCTGACGTTTCTCGAGCACCTCGACATAGATCGAGGCCTCGGCGAGTGAGTCGTGCGTGCCGGTGTCGAGCCAGGCAAAACCGCGGGGGAGTGTCTGCACTTTCAGTTCGCCGTCCTTGAGGAATTCCTGGTTGACGGTGGTGATCTCGAGCTCGCCGCGGGCTGAGGGTTTGATGCGGGCAGCGACATCGACCACCTTGTTGGGGTAGAAATAGAGTCCGACGACAGCGTAGTTGGATTTGGGGTGCTCGGGCTTCTCCTCGATGGAGAGGCAGTTGCCATCCTTGTCGAACTCAGCTACGCCGTAACGCTCTGGGTCGTCGACCCAGTAGCCGAACACGGTGGCCTTGCCGTCCTTCTCGGCCGCATCTACAGAGTTTTTCAGCACAGCCGAGAAGCCGGCGCCGTGAAAGATGTTGTCGCCGAGGACAAGGCAGGCCGAGTCATCGCCGATGAACTCCCTGCCGATGATGAATGCCTGGGCGAGACCGTCGGGAGAGGGCTGCTCGGCGTAAGTGAATCTCACGCCGTAGTCGGATCCGTCGCCGAGAAGGCGCTTGAAACCGGGCAGGTCGTTGGGGGTCGAGATGATGAGGATATCGCGGATCCCGGCCAGCATCAGCGTCGAGATCGGATAATAAACCATAGGCTTGTCATAAATCGGAAGCATCTGCTTCGAGACACCTTTGGTGATGGGATATAAACGTGTTCCGGAACCTCCGGCTAATACTATTCCTTTCATGGTTTATAATGCTCTATATTATTACGTTAGGATTCAGGTTCAATTAAACAATGCCTCATATTGTCGGGATATAGTCTCCCAACGGTAACGTCTGTTCGCGATCTCGTTCATCTCTGAGGCGTTTGCTTCCAGATCAATATCAGGATCGTTCAGCTTGGATACAAGATCATCAACGGAACTGAAATATATTGCTTTGTTTTCGGTAGATTCACGATTGTAAACACAATCAAATGCAAAAACCGGCACATGGAAGAACATGGCCTCCACAAGTGAAGGGTTCGTTCCGCCGGCACTATGACCATGAAGGTAAACCGAACAATTGCTTCTAATTACATTGAGTGTCTCAAGATCATAAACAGCCGGTGTTATCTTCACAAATTCAGAGTCTTTGTACTTCTCAGCCAATGCTCTTCCATATTCACTTTTCTGCCAATTGCCAATGAATACAAGACTGTGTCGTGACTTTTCAAAAGCTTCGAGAATAACGTGTACATTATTCTCCGGCTCAATTCTGCAGATGGCAAGAGCATACTCTTTTGACCTGATACCATATGATGACAATATCCGGTCTGTCTCCTCCGGATTTGAAGCGGTCAAAGCGTGATCACCTCCATATGCAATTAGCTCTGACGGCTTCCCATATTCATCCTTTACATAATCAGTTATCCCCTGGTTATCAGTCACTATGACATTGCCATATTTTATTGCCTGCTTCTCAGAGAATTTCAGGAATTTTCTCACCCATTTGTTCCATTTATCACGACGATGTTCAAGTCCGTCGATATTGATAATAAGCTTTTTCTTTGAAAACAGTCTGAAAACAGGAAGAAAAGCACAACCAGACACACCCAATACAAGAATCACGTCACTATTTCGCGAGGCCTTGATCAATGATATTATATCATAAGGTATACTTTGGACTCCATTTGCCTGCAGACCGACATATTCGGTCTTTGCCCCATGATATACCCAACGTCTTTCCTGATAGTTTTTTTTGCTGCAGAATACCGCATACTGCAGATCCGGATTTTCGTTATGGCGGACCAACTGCTCTACGAGAGTCTCGTCCTCTCCGCAATCAACGCTGATAATCAGCGAATTAAAGAATAAGTACC
>CAJUKP010000030.1 GCA_910587165.1 uncultured Duncaniella sp. | reverse complement strand
GTCCAAGGGGTGCAAATATTTGGAAATCCGCACCTCCCGATATTATTTTTGCATTACGACAAAGATTCAGTGAGGGGCAACTTGGCCCTTCAATACCAAAACAGCATCCTTCTATGTTGCCAACCAAGCGAATTTGCATTTTTAACCAAATATTTAACACTTGTAGTCAGGGAGTTAGTGTTTTTACTAACTCCCTGACACACAAAAACCTTGCTCTGCGAGGTATTTTCAACCCCACAGAACAAGGGAAACCGCGATGTGCCTATGAACAAACTTCTATCAGTAGTGCTGCCGTCGCAGCCCACATTACGCTGATTCAGTCATTAGGATTGAGATGCAACATTCTTATGTAAGTAGTCACTGCCAGGCAGCGCCACAGAACATATCAGGAGTCATCTCGGGTCGAACCAGTCCATAGGCTGAGGCCGGTTTATTTGGAATAAGTTTTTTCAGGATCATAGTCCGTTTTGTTCTTCATTATCGAAAGTATCATGTTTGACATACGGCGCGCCACCTTGACAATGGCCGTCGTTGATCTCATACGCAGGCAGCATTTTGATGATAGGCATTCAGTGCCGCATCCTTGGCGACAGCCCGCCAGGCGGCCTCGATCATCATGGAGCCGATCATCCGGTTGCCACGGAATATTTTTTTGCCATGGGAGACATTCTCGCCACTGTCATGGCACATCGGTATCAGACCGAGCGCGCAGGCGAACGCGCGTTCATTAGGGAACCGGTTGAAGTCGCCTATCTCGGTGAGCAGGACGACCGCGAAGTTTATGCCGATGCCGGGCACTGTCATCAGCCGGCACAGTAGTCCGGCATATTTTTCAGACCGGATCATCCTGAGTACCGCACGGCCTGCCGCAAGCACCTCCCTGTGCAGTACCTCGAGATGGTCAAGGAGAATCAGCAGTGAATTACGGCTTGGGCCCAACAGCCTGGCCTCATTGCGGAGCCATGCGGTAAAAGCCAATGTCCACCGGCGCGTGTATTGCTCCGGGACCTCCACCCCGTTGGAATGAAGCAGATGCCTGATCCTCACCTTGGTCGCTGCCTCCTCGCGCTTGAAAATTTTCCGGATGCGGACCAGAGACCTGTCATCCAGATCTTCCACCGGCCGCACGTGGATACCGTTCAGTTCTCCGCTCCGCAACGATTCGGCCAGTTTCCTGGAATCGCGCCGGTCTATCTTCAGCAGCTGCTCCTTCTGGGTTGTCGGCACATCGGCCGCGTTGGTCACAATAGTATGTATCCCAACGCCCGTCAGGGCATAGTAGGTCGAAAAACCGGTGAATCCACTCTCATAGACCGCATGGTATTCGGCTTCAGGAAACTCCTTGCGCAGAAATGCTATCAGTGCCTCTGCCGACGGTGACTGGTTGAAACTCCTGCAATAACCCTTATGGGTCACGCACGTGACATCCCAACTCTTGCTGTGGACGTCGATTCCGACAAATATTTTTTGCCGTTTCCCGACTTTTTTGTTACTTCGCATAGGCGTTCGTTATTTTAGGTGTCAGTTATTCATTCTTTTCAAAATTACATCTTTATTTCACGAACGCCAATTTTTTTTGTATTTTCGTATTGGAATGCCCAAGAGGAAGCGAGCTCTGCTGAGGAGCAACTCGCCAGCAATAAGCATCCCGCTCACACTGAAATAGTGCAAGAGGCGACCCCGAAAGCGGTGTCGCCTCTCTATTTTAGGAGAGCATTATGGCTAATAAAACCTTTACCATGTCGGGCCGGCGTCCGATTTCTCCGGCAAACATAGCGTCTTATGTTAGATGCCAAACCTTGATACACCGGCAACTTCATCCTCCGACTGTTTTTTTCATTGGAGAAGAAGTTGAAATTAGCGGTCAAGACTGCTAAAACGTAAACACGAATGAGCAAAAGCTCGCAATCTTCAACAATTTCCCCCATCACAATGGTCATGATTCCGCAGGAAGAATGGCAGGCGCTCTACGACAAGCTCGACCGCCTCGCGGAGATGATTGAGAACCGCAACTCCACTGACCGCGATGCCGAATGGTTGGAATCCGAAGCCGCGCGAAAACTACTCGGAGTCTCGTCCAAAACATGGCAGAACTACCGCGACCAGCGCGTAATCCCTTTCTCTCAAATCGGCCGCAAAATCTATGTCAACCGCGCCGATCTCGATGCCTTCCTTCGTAGTCACCGCATCAGTTAATATTCCCATTTTAGACAAATATTTCGTTGGTGTATTGCATTTTGATACACCAACGATATAATTTTGCAGCGAATACAATATCAGCTACTTATGAAAGAAAGGAAACAATTTTATTGGTATGAGAGTATCTCTTCTATCCTGAGCCAATGTTACTATTATTTTCAAGACCCTTTGACGGGCAACAAGTACTGCATCTATCTGCGCATTCGCGGCGCGGAGCATTGGACATGTGAGCTGGTAGGTTGCACGGGAACTGAAGATGATGACTTTGATATTGATTGGAACATTCCTGTGCCAAATCTTTTCGTTGCTGATAAGTTTATAGAAGATGATTACCCGGCACTTGAACTTGCCACACAAAAAGCCGTTGCCAAGATGTTTCCGCATATTCCGGAGTTGAAGGTGATGAAGCCGCACGTTGAGATTACATCCCCTATCCAATCTATCGAGTGTGACAGCTATAACTTCCCTGATCCATTGCTGTCATTAGAGGCCGATTGCCCGGACAAGATATATTTCAAGGGGACTAAAGGCTGGCTTGCCTCAGGCAATCATGTGGCCATCATAGGCGCGAGGGATACCACGGCTGAGGAATGCGAGTTGGCGCGTCAGCTTGGTCGGTTGTTTTCGTCAGACATTGTTGTCAGCGGCTTGGCTCGCGGCATCGACACTGCCGCTCATCAAGGCTGCGTGGAAGCCGGAGGCGTTTCGGTAGCAATAGTCGCTACCGGGCTGGATAAAGCCTATCCCAAGGAGAACGCCGACCTTGAATTGGCCATACTCCAAAAAGGTGGCATGATAGTTTCCGAATACCCCGAAGGGACTAAAGCCAATCCGACGCGACTCATAGCGCGTACCCGACTCCAGATGGTCATAGCCGACAAGGTGATTGTCGTGGCTTGCGAAAAAGATTCCGGCACCATGCACGCCGTGGACTGGGCCGTCAAGCTCGGCAAACCCATCTTCGCCATCAAGAACGACCGCTCCGGCAACCGCTATCTCATTGACAACGGCATAGCGACGCCGATAGTATTGCAGACGTCCATTAAATAAACTTATGCAGACATCCTATATGACAAAATTATCGATTACCTTCATAACCTCATCCAAAATTTTCTCAAGATTCTCTAATTCTTTCACTATTTTTTCATCCGAGAAGTCTACCTTATGCCAATAATTCCAACGGGTGGAATCATCGAAATATTTATTTTGTCTTAATTCCTTAAACGTATCTCCATTCCTGCCCATTATTCCATTAGCAGAAGAAAGATATATGTAGACATTGGATCTTTCAGACCATAAAGAGAGGGAAAATTCACCATATTCCCCTTTATATGGAAGCAACAAATATACGTATCCTTCATCTCTAAATTTTAGATTTGGATATTTCCTAATAAGTTGCTCCCGCTTCTCAGTGAACAAACGATTATACGCATCATCTTTTAGTGCGACAAGCCTTTCTCTCAACGCATCTAAAATCTGATTGTCATTATTTATAGCCTCTATTAAAGACTCATCTCTTGTCCCACTCATTTCGTCAAGAGTAGAAATTGTGGTTGACAGTGTATTGATTTGCTCGAGGGCTTTCAATTCATCAAAATTTGGAGCGAGATGTTTCTTTATTGTTTGTTCCAGTGTAATTATCATCTTTTGCTTTTCCATGTATTCTGTAGTTTCACCATATAGTCCTTTTAAATATTCAGTGTATTGAGTGATAGCCGTATACAACTCTACCTCTTTCTCCCAATCTACAATTCTTGATTTCAAGAGATTTTGAAGCCAATCCAAAATAATATTGTTGAATGGCATGCAGACATATCTATCCTTAAAAATATCCTTGTAATTTCCCCAAGAATAATCAGCAGGTTCCTTTTCATTCTCGGGCATATAAACAATATAGATATTTTCAAGCGGACAATGCTCTTCTGTTATTTCAATATATCGTTGAAGCTGTGTATCTTGGTCAGCGGCATTGCACACCTTATTTTCAAAAATAATGGCATAGTTATTTCCTCGTACCCATAAGTCTATCCTCCTTTTCTCTTGTGTTATATCGGGTTGTCCAACTTCTTTTATAGTGAAGTTTTTATTTTTTGTTTTTATGAGATTTAGGAAAGACTCAAGAAACACATACCCCCCACCATTGGAATATTGTAGGAGTTTACACAATATACGACTATGTCCATTTTCGTTTATATGTAGTTCCTCGATAACGTTTATGTGATAATTCAGTTCTTTAAATTTCGCAACATAATCAGATGAAAAATTATTAGCCATCTCCAAGATGATATTTCGATTGTCTTGGTGAGCTTGCCGCACTTTCGCGATTAGATGTACTAATCCTATTCTCTTATCTTTATTCAGACGTTGATTCATATAAGCTATCGGAACTATGATTTTGCAAAGTTAATAATTATTGCCCAAATTCTGAAGCTGTTGAGATTTGTTATTCAGCATATTTTGTTGATTATTTAATCCCGATCACGGTTCTTTCATTTAGAATTTCTTGGAAAGGTTATACTAAGCCATATTTTATAGGCGACACACAACACCTGTAAATTAGGCGTAAAATAGTGTTAAATATCTGAATTTCAGGTGATTTAATGGTGCAAAATTTGGTCAAGTGTCAAATTATTCATAACTTAAAGGATTGAAACATAAACAGTTATGAATGATTTCACACTTGACCAAAAGAGTTCTGTCGGCTTCAATAAAGAAGCCAATGCGATTGCAAAAGTACAAAGAAAAACGGGAACATCAATTGCCAAAGGAAGTATTTTGGAGAGACTGATTGATTTTGCCTTCTCCATACCCGATTTCCGTAGGACAAACATGGGCAACATCCGCCACCAACTCGGCGATATTGTCATGTTGATGATCTTAGCCAGGATGTCCAGATGCGTGAGGCGCGCTGATATAATCGAATTCGGAAGACACAACCTTGGAAAACTCCAGTCATTGGGATTACTGAACAATGGTGTACCGTCGGAACCCATCTTGTGCCGGGTAGAGAGCGGAATTGACGAACTGGGATTTTCCGGACAGATGGCGGTATTCAGCAATGCGTTCCACAATGAGATTGCAAAGGCCTGCAGCTCAATGGAAATAATCTGTATTGATGGCAAAGCCATGTGTGGAACTGTCCAGGACAACGGACGGAACCCGGATATTGTCTCGGCATATTCCCCCTCCACCGGCATAACGTTGGCAACAGAGGCCTGTAAGGAGAAAAGCAATGAAATAAAGGCGGTTCCGGTGCTGATTGATAATATAGACATTGCCGGAATACTGGTGACAGCTGACGCTATGTCAATGCAGAAGGAAATCATTGACAAAATAAGGGAAAAGGACGGGTATTTTCTGATAGAGCTCAAAGCCAACCAGCGGGCACTGCGGTACGGAGTGGAGGACAGGATCAGATATGCAGCACCTCTGTTCACATACATTGAAGATCCTGAACTCGGACACGGAAGAATCGAGCAACGGACATACAACGTATATGACGGACTTGAACTCATTGCCGACAAGGACAGATGGGGCAGCAATCTTACGGTGGTTGAGTTTGTCTCCAACACTACCAATAAATCTACAGGTACGGAAACGGCCGAGACAAGGCTGTATGTGTCAAATCTCCCCGTGGATACACCCTGGATTGGCAAGGCTGTCCGAAATCATTGGTCTATAGAGAGTATGCACTGGGGGCTTGACACCAATCTGTTGCAGGACAGTATAAAACGTAAATCCACAAAGGCAGCGAGGAACCTCGACACAATCCATCGAATTGTCTATTCGCTGTTCTCTATCTGGAAAGGACGTCGTAAGAAACTCTCCGGCAAGGCAAAAGGACTGGCAGAACTTATGAGGTATGTGTCAATGAGCTTTACCAGACTGCTGCACTTCCTATCACAAAAATAAGAATTTTTCATCTTTTGAATCAAAGATAAATAGCTGACATACAACATATAAAAAATTACCCGACTCGCTCTGAATCGGGTAAGGGTGTTATGCGTTTATTTAAATTTTAAATGAAAGAGCCGTGATTCCCGATAAATTGGAGAGCCATTTCGTTGGGGATGGTGTTGTCGGAGGCGAAGAAGAGTTGCCAATTGGAGTCGGGCGAGAAATGGTTGGAGAGGAACGAGCGCAGCCGAATTTTTTCGTCATCGTTCAGAGGTGTAGTGTTGGCTGTATAGCTGACTACGATGTTGTGGTCACCAGACTGGCAGATTTCGTTGAAATATGGACAATAATTTTCGAGGAGGTCAATGAGGTAATCGAGTCGAGGAAGTTTGCCGTAGCAGTGGGAGTCAAACCACTTTTCGCTGATTGCCTCCGCTTTCAGCATTTTTGATGCAGGGATTGCATCGGTGCCAAGTACTTCTTGAAGTCTGTTTATGAGGTGCTGGCGTTTATCGAGCTTTTTCAATAGCTCAATGCGTTGCAATATACGGTGGTAGCGGCGGCGTTTACTCCGATTCTGATGCCTTAGGCGCTGATGTATATCATTCCACACCTCCATAATAATGGCGATGCCAATAGGCAATTCTCCTTTCCTTAGTTTCAGCCTCTCCTTTTTATCACGAAGATATGGAATAAAAAGTCTTCGTTCAAATAGTTTTGCTTTTTCTCCATAACGGGTATATGCCGTGTTATCTGGTGGCCATTCGTCCCGGTTTGTGAAGCCGTAAAATGTCATGCCCCACAGTATTGTTCCTGCAAGTTCGGCGTCAGTGAAAGAATTGTCATTGGGATAAATGACGGTTTTCTGAACGGTATTTCCCTAATAATCGCCCTCAACATAGTTTACGACAAGAGGCAGGAAGTGTGGTGTGAACCACTCCTCACGAGGAGTGACATCGAATATAACTTCGCCACCGTCGCCTTCGGGCTTCAGATTGCAAAGCACATCGAATGCCTCTTTATATCCGGCAACATTCTGAATTGACCTGTCATTGCGCTGAGTGTTGCGCAAAGCGGTAATCACATCATCAAAGGTCATTGAGTTGAAAAGCTGCTGTACGGTCATAATTTTAGCAATTTACAGTATGATTCACTTACTCATCTTCGCCGGTGAAGATGTTGGTGTTAGTGGTTAAACAAAAGACCAAAAGTCCAAAAGGAACATATTTTTTATCAGTCTGATGAATCTGAATCAAATAAAATTGTGTTTCATTTGGACTTTTGGTCTTTCGTATCCTTTTCCTGATCAGTAATCTCATCCGCTCTCTTCCAACGAAAAAGCGCCGGGAATCAGAGATTCCAAGCGCTTTTCGCGGAAAGAGAGGGATTCGAACCCCCGGAGGTGTGACCCTCAACGGTTTTCAAGACCGCCGCAATCGACCACTCTGCCATCTTTCCTTATCACCAACGGTGATTTTTCGAGTGCAAAGGTAGTGATTATGTTGCGAACCTGCAAGAGTCAAGGCCATTTTTTTCAAATATTTTCAATAAAAAAGCATTTCCGCTATGCTCCGGGGGTAACTTACGGTGTGTTTTTTGCTTCTTTGGCTTAGAGAATGGTCATTTTTCTTTGATATGACGCATTTTTTTATTAACTTTACATTATCAAATCAAAAGTTCAAGAATATAATATCATACCATAATATATGAATATATGAATAACGATTTCAGAAATTTTGCTGTGCACCACCTTGGCATGAACGGGTTGGCACTCGATCAGTACAGCAAATCAGCAGCCTCGCAGATCACATCGTCCTATATCTCCCCTACAATCATAGAGGAACGTCAGCTCAACGTGGCACAGATGGATGTATTTTCCCGTCTTATGATGGACCGCATCATATTCCTGTCGACCGACGTGAACGACTACACCGCCACAGTTGTGCAGGGACAGCTTCTTTATCTCGACTCAGTGGATCCCGGAAAAGACATTTCCATCTATCTCAACTCACCCGGCGGCTCTGTGATAGCCGGTCTCGGCCTCTATGACACCATGCAGCACATCAAGAGCGATGTGTCGACAATCTGCATTGGCATGGCGGCTTCCATGGCAGCGGTGCTTCTCGTTGCCGGCGCGCAGGGAAAACGCCTCGCACTCCCCCACTCGAGGGTGATGATACACCAGCCGCTCGGCGGTGTGCAGGGCCAGGCTTCCGATATTGAGATCACCGCCAGAGAGATACTCAAGTACAAGGCTGAGCTCTACAAGATCATAGCCGACCATTCGGGAATGTCGCTTGACCGCATCGAGGCTGATGCCGACCGTGACTACTGGATGACCGCCCAGGAGGCCAAGGACTATGGCATGATCGACAATATCCTGATGCCGGACAAGAAATAAAATCAATCTCTTTCCAAGAATAATGGCAAAGAAGAACAATACAGGCGGGGGAAATATCCCCGTGAAATGCTCGTTCTGCGGCAAGGAGCCGAGCTACAACGATGTCCTTGTCCCGAGCCCGCTTGGCGAGGCCTATATCTGCAGCGATTGCGTGGAGCAGATAGAGGGCCTGCTCAAGGATTATTTCCAGGACGAAGGGGGAAAGGGGAAGAAACCGGGCAAGAAGAGCCAGGCACCGGAGACAGACAAGATCCCCACTCCCAAGGAGATATGCGATTTCCTTGACCAATACGTGATCGGACAGGAGGATGCGAAGAAATATCTGTCGGTGGCAGTGTACAACCACTACAAAAGACTGGCACAGGAAGCCGACGAGGTTGACATCGAGAAGAGCAATATAATCATGGTGGGTCCGACCGGTACCGGCAAGACTCTTCTGGCCAAGACCATAGCCCGCCAGCTCGATGTGCCTTTCGCCATAGTGGACGCGACGGTGCTCACCGAGGCCGGTTACGTAGGCGAGGATATCGAGAGTCTGCTCGTGAGACTGCTGCAAGCCGCCGACTATGATGTGGAGAAGGCCGAGAAGGGCATCGTATTCATAGACGAGATAGACAAGATAGCCCGCAAGGGAGACAATCCCTCCATCACCCGCGACGTATCGGGCGAGGGAGTGCAGCAGGGACTTCTGAAGCTTCTGGAGGGTTCGGTGGTCAACGTTCCGCCGAACGGTGGCCGTAAGCATCCGGAGCAGAAGATGATAGCTGTGGACACCAAGAACATATTGTTCATCTGCGGAGGTGCGTTTGACGGCATCGAGCGCAAGATAGCACAGAGACTCAACACCCATGTGGTGGGATTCACAGGCAACAGTGTGAGAGACAAGGTGGACTCCGACAACTATCTCAAGTATATCGCTCCCCAGGATCTCAAGTCGTTCGGACTCATACCCGAGATCATCGGACGTCTTCCCGTGCTTGTCCACCTCGATCCTCTCGACAGGACCGCGCTGCTCAAAGTACTCACCGAGCCCAAGAACGCCATTATCAGGCAATATGAGAAATTGTTTGCCATGGACGGCGTGAAACTCACATTCGCCCCCGAGACTCTTGACTTCATCGTCGACAAGGCCATCGAGTACAAGCTCGGCGCCCGCGGCCTCCGCACTATTGTGGAGACCATCATGATCGACGCCATGTTCGAGACCCCGTCCACCGATGTGAAGGAGCTGACCATAGGTCGGGAATTTGCCGAAGAGAAACTGAAGAAGGCCTATATAGGATAGGTCTCCAATGGCCCCCGAGCGGGCCATCTTTCTCCTCATGTTCCCGCCAACCACCATCAAACCGGATCACACTCACGTTAATGTAAGAAAAGAATAAGAAACCCATACCAATCATTTCCTCACCTCTATCCCCATGAACCACGACCTTCATTCAGCCCTGAAGCAACACTTTGGCTTCGACACCTTCAAAGGCAACCAGGAAGCCATCATGTCCGGACTTCTTGACGGACACGATGTGTTTGTCCTGATGCCGACCGGCGGCGGCAAATCACTTTGCTATCAGCTCCCGGCCCTCATGATGGAAGGTACAGCCATCATAATCTCCCCGCTCATAGCGCTGATGAAGAATCAGGTGGACTCGGTGAGACATTTCAGCTCGACCGACCATGTGGCCCACTTCCTCAACTCGTCGCTCAACAGGGCGGCCATCGACGCCGTGAAGGCCGATATCAGAGAGGGGAAGACCAAGCTGCTGTATGTGGCGCCTGAATCGCTGACCAAGGAGGAAAACATCGAGTTTCTTAAGACTGTCCGCATCTCGTTCTATGCCGTCGACGAGGCCCACTGCATCTCGGAGTGGGGCCACGACTTCAGACCGGAGTACCGCAGGATCCGGCCCATCATCAACGAGATAAACGTCCGCCCCATGATAGCCCTGACCGCCACCGCCACCCCCAAGGTGCAGCATGACATACAGAAGAATCTGGGGATGCAGGACGCCATGGTGTTCAAGTCGTCGTTCAACCGTCCGAACCTTTACTATGAGGTAAAGCCCAAGACGGCCAACACTGACCGTGACATCATCAAGTACATCAAGAACAATCCCGGCAAATCAGGCATAATCTACTGCCTGAGCCGCAAACGCGTGGAGGAGCTCGCCGAGATGCTCCGCGTGAACGACATCAAGGCCCTCCCCTATCACGCGGGGATGGATGCCGCCACCCGAAGCGCCAACCAGGATGCGTTTCTGCTCGAGCAGGTCGACGTGATCGTGGCCACGATAGCCTTCGGCATGGGTATCGACAAGCCTGATGTAAGATTTGTGATTCACTACGATATGCCCAAATCGCTCGAAGGTTACTATCAGGAAACCGGGCGTGCCGGGCGCGACGGAGGCGAAGGCACCTGCATCACCTATTATGCAGCCAAGGACCTCCAGAAGATGGAAAAGTTCATGCAGGGCAAACCTCTGGCTGAGCAGGAGATCGGGAAGCAGCTGCTTCTCGAGACCCAAAGCTATGCCGAGGCGAGCTCATGCCGCAGACGTTCACTCCTTTTTTATTTTGGCGAGGAATATCTAAACGATAACTGTCAGAATTGCGACAACTGTCTAAACCCAAAGAAGAAAGTGGAAGCTAAAGATGATTTGTGTGCAGTGATCGAGACTGTCATTGCGCTCAAGGAAAAGTTCAAGTCGGACTATATCACCGACATCCTCCTCGGACGTGCCACACAGGACGTCCAGTCATACGGTCATGAAGACCTCGAATTGTTCGGGTGCGAGCAGGGATGCGACGAGCGCCTGATCAGCGCCGTGATACGCCAGGGTATCCTCTCGGGCTATCTCGAGCGTGACATTGAAAACTACGGAATACTCCGCACCACACCCAAGGGGAAGAAGTTCCTGGCACGCCCCGTCTCGTTCAAAGTCGTCGAAGACTCTGAATTCAATGACGACAGCGAGGCCGAGGTGATGAAGTCAGGGGCCTCGTTTGTGGCCGATGACGAACTGTTCAGTATGCTCAAGGATCTCCGCAAGAAAGTGGCCAAGCGTCTCGATCTGCCCCCCTACGTCATATTCCAGGACCCCTCGCTGGAGGCTATGGCCACCACATATCCCATCTCGATCGAGGAGCTGCAGAACATCCCCGGTGTGGGTGCCGGCAAGGCCAAGAGATATGGCGACGAATTCGTGAAACTCATCCAGCGCCATGTGACTGAGAATGAGATAGACCGTCCGGAAGACCTCAGGGTGCGCTCGGTGCCCGACAAGAGCTCGACGAAACTGTTCATCATCCAGCTCATCGACCGCAAGATACCCCTCCCCGAGATCGCCAAGGCAAAGGGTCTGGAGTTTGCAGAGCTCCTCGACGACATCGAGGGAATAGTATTCGCCGGCACGAAAATCAACATAAACTATTACATCAACGAGATTATCGACGAGGATTCGCAGGACGAACTCTTCGATTATTTCAGGGAGAACGAGAACGACGACCTCAACAAGGCCTACCATGACCTCGGAGCTGATTTCAGCGAGGAGGAAATCCGTCTGGCCCGCATCAAGTTCATCTCCGAGATGGGCAACTGATCCATCCGGACAGATCACAAGCGTCCTCTCCCCGACCCCCAATACATAATAATCCTGTCTCATGTCCACCGTCATAAGCTACCGCAACGTCGAACTCCACCGCAACTCGCTCATCGCCCTGAAGAATGTCAACCTCAAGGTTGAGCAAGGAGAGTTTCTCTATCTCATAGGCAAAGTGGGGAGCGGCAAGTCGAGCCTGCTCAAGAGCATCTATGCCGACATCCCCATCGCCAAGGGCGACGCTACTGTGCTCGACTATGATCTCACCACAATAAAAAAGAGTGAGATTCCGTATCTGAGACGGCATATAGGCATAATATTTCAGGATTTCCAGCTCCTCAACGACCGCTCGGCCGAAGAGAATCTTCTCTTCGTGCTCCGGGCCACGGGGTGGAAGAACAAGGAGGAGATGAGGGAACGGGTGGAGAAGGTGCTCAAGAGCGTCGGGATGCTCAACAAGGCATACAAGAGGCCGCACGAACTCTCGGGAGGAGAGCAACAACGCATAGTCATAGCCAGGGCCCTTCTCAACGAGCCGCCGGTGATCCTGGCCGACGAGCCCACCGGCAATCTCGACCCCGCGACAGGAGAATCCATCATCAGCTATCTGCACCACATCTCCCGCGGAGGGACAGCCGTGATCATGGCCACACACAACATGGCGCTTGTGGAACAGTATCCGGCAAGGGTGCTGACCTGCGCGCATCACACTATTTCGACAGACTGATAAACCCGCGCGGGGTGCGCGGCGTTATAGAAGCATAATCATACTTATGCTTCAGAGATGTCACGTAAAGAAAAAATAGTTATCCTCGGCGGCGGATTCGCCGGGCTTAATGTGCTCAAGAATATAGACCGCAAACGTTTCGAGGTTCATCTTGTGGACAGGAACAACTACCACGGTTTTCCCCCGCTTTTCTATCAGGTGGCATCATCGGGTCTGGAGCCTTCCGACATAGCCTTCCCGTTCCGGCGACGTCTCGGAAAAGAGGGGCATGCAGGCGCGCGTTTCCATCTCGGCAACGTCACGGCTGTGGATCCGCAATCGAAAACCGTAACCACCGACTCAGAGACCATCTCATACGACCGGCTCGTGATAGCCCTCGGCACCACCAACAATTTTTTTGCCACACCCGAACTTATCGACAGGGTCTACACACTCAAGTCGATCGACGAGGCCATACGCCTCCGCAACGAGGTGATAAGCCGCTGCGAAAAAGCCGCGCTCGAGAAGGATGAGGAGACACGCCGCAAACTGCTCACATTCGTAGTGATCGGAGGCGGACCGGCCGGAGTGGAAGTGGCCGGAGCTCTTGGCGAACTGAAACGATACATACTCAAACGGGAATACCCTGAGATCGCACCCGACGAGATGACCATCCATCTGGTGGAGGGATCCGGAAGGCTTCTTGCGGCAATGAGCGAGAAATCGTCACGCGACGCTCTCGAGGGGCTTGAGAAACTTCTTGTCGACGTGACAACAGGCCGTGTGATGAAAAGCTATGACGGAGAGCGCGCGGTGCTTGATGACGGATCGGAGATAAACTCCACCCTTGTGGTCTGGACAGCTGGCGTGAAGGCTCAGCCGATAGAGATCACGGGTACCGACGCCGGCACCTTGTTCGGCAAAGGTGGCCGCATCATCACCGACGATCATTGCCGTGTGGCAGGAATGGACTGCGTGTATGCCATCGGCGACATGGGTATTTTCACTGACGGGAAATATCCACGCGGACTTCCGCAACTCGCACAGGTGGCCATACAGCAGGGCAGGTATATCAGCCGTCTGATCAACGGCACCGGGAAAGGGCCGTTCAGATATGACGACAAAGGCTCTATGGCGACAATCGGACGCAACAAGGCCGTGGCCGATATCGGCAAGTTTCATTTCAGCGGATGGACCGGATGGATGGCCTGGATGTTTGTCCACCTCGTGTCTCTCATGGGAATGAGGAGCAAGCTGTCGGTGCTTATGAACTGGACGTGGTCATATTTCACCTACAACACGTCGCTGCGCATCCTGCTGCACGGGAGCAAATACCCCCTGCGGCGGCATGATTGAGGTGTCGCCTCACTCCCCGACAGCGGGCCGTGGAGCGGCCTTGCTGATGGTGACGAGATAGACACCAGTGAATATCAGCACTATCGCCATAGCCTTGTAGACGGTGAAGGCATCAAGGCCGAGGATGATTCCGGTTGATGTCGCAACGATTGGCTGCACATAGTTGTACATTCCCACAAGTGTAGGCCTGAGGTTTTTCTGTCCGATCATCACGAATATATAGGCCAGGAATGTGGCACAGATCACGACGTATGCCGCACCGAACACCTCCTTGTGAGTGAAATGCTCCCAAGGAGCGGAGGCGAGCTCGCCCACCGAGAAGGGAAGCACCACGATCGACGCGAAGGTGAACATCCACTTCATGAGGGTGAAGACAGAATATTTTCTGATGAAATTCCTGTAGAACGTGAGATAGAGGGCATAGCTGAGCTGCGCTGTCAGCACAAGGATGTCACCGAGCATTGGATTATCGCCGGCAGATACGGCCGAACGTGAGCCGTTGAGCACAAGGATAAGCGCACCGGATGCGCCGAGCACTATACCTCCGATCTTCTTCAGGGTGATCGGCTCGCCGAGGATCAAGGCTGCGAACACCATGACCCACAGCGGCATGGTGGTTGTGATAATAGATGCCTCGCCGGGCGAGGTCAGACCGATGCCGAACACGTAGCAACCCTGATTGCAAACGATGCCGAGCATTGCAGCTCCCGCAAGCAGAAGAAGGTCGCCTGTCGGCACTTTCTCATGACGGGTGAACAGCGAGGCTATCCAGAACAGGATGGCGGCGCCGAAAATGCGGAAATCAGTCATCAGCAAGGGGGAAACGAGACCGGCAGCCATGACTATCTTGGCAACCGGGGCCATGAGTCCCCACATTACATTGGCGCCAAGCATGGCCAGATGTCCTTTGATATGAGAAAAATTCATAATTTTGCAGTCGTAATTGAAAAACCGCGCAAAATTACATCAAAAACATCAGACTGCAAAATGGAAATCAAAACCGGGCCGTCACTCCACCCCCTGCTTATGGCCGGAAGATGCCGTTCATACTTCACCTCGCGCGGCGAGGGGTTCAATCCGGCCGATCCCTACGGTGGTTTCAACATCTGCCATTATACCGGTGGGAATGAAGCGGACACCGCACGGTGTCTGTCGGAACTCTGCAATGCCACCGGGCTTGACCGCGAACACATCATCATCCCCACACAGACCCATTCGTGCAGAGTTGTCACTGTAGACCGCATCCCGTTTCCGGCCTGTGAACTCAATGGCTGTGACGCACTCGTGACGCGTATGAAAGATGTGGCCATCGGAGTGAACACGGCCGATTGTCTTCCGGTGGTGATGCTCGATCCGGTCAGCGGGACGGCAGGGGTGGCCCATGCCGGATGGCGAGGTGCGGTGGCCGGAATAGCCGGAGCCACAGTAGAGGCAATGAGGCGGCTGGGATCGGATCCGGCGGATATCGTCTATGCCATCGGGCCGTCAATCTGTCCGGAATGTTTCGAGGTGGGCGAAGAAGTGGCCTGCCGGTTTCCGGATCCGGTTGTGTCATATCCCGACGGTCACGGCGGCAAACCCCACGTAGACCTCCAGAGCTACATAAAGCTGCAACTCGCCCGGGCGGGAGTCCCTCAGACAAACGGGCAACCGTGGACAGAAATGATGTGCACACGCCATCACCCGGAACGCTACTTCTCGGCCAGAGCGGCAGGTACGGCCTCGGGGCGGGGATTCACCTTTGCAATCATTATTTAGAACAATTCTAAATAATAGTTTTAACACATACGTAGTCACCGGTTATCAGAAAGTGCCTATCCTCAGCCTCTTTTGTCACCTCACAGCTATCTGCAAGCGGTGTGTTGATAAATTGTACTATCGGTTTAAACACTGAATTACAGAGCGTTACAAATTTCAAGCATCAAATATTCAGAAGAAATTCATAATTTGCTGAAACTCAACCCAATGAGTTTAAAATACAAAAAGCAAGAAAAACAGCGGTTGTATTTTCAAAAAATTATTTGGAAATTTGCAATCGTATAGCCTCCGGGCAAACAGATACACCGCTCGTAACACCATGCCACAGAATTACTCAATGATGTGGGATAAATGCCTTGAAATCATCAAGGATACTATCCCCGCCGAACAGTTCACATATTGGTTCAGTCCCCTGTCCTTCATCAGATATGAGAATGACAGGCTGACTATCTCATGCCCCTCGGAATTTTACTCCGAGCAGCTTGAGCAGCGATATTTCAGTGTGTTCGGAAGCGCACTGAAGAGAGTTTTCGGCCCGAATATCCGCCTTTTCTACCAGTTCCCGGTTGTGGAAGGCGATCCCATGGCCAAGGTCAATATGGGCTCCGGACATCCCAGCACAGCCGTCAAGCCAGTGGCAGGCGCATCGGCCAATCCGTTCAAGGATAAATATGTTGAGGATATCGACTCACAGCTCAATCCCGAATATACATTCGAGAACTACTGCATCTCGGCGAGCAACAAGGTGGCACAGTCGATCGGCGAGGCCATAGCCAACGATCCCAAGCTTAAAACATTCAACCCCCTCTTTGTGTTCGGTCCCTGTGGAGTCGGCAAGACCCACCTTATCCAGGCAATAGGTATCCGCATCAAGGAGCGCGATCCGCGCATGAGGGTTCTCTACATCACGGCCCGTCTTTTCCAGGATCAGTTCACATCGGCAGTGCTCCGCAGCAAGGTCAACGAATTCATCCGGTTCTACCAGAGCATCGACACTCTTATCATTGACGATATCCAGGATCTGATCGGCAAGGACAAGACCCAGCGCACATTCTTCCACATATTCAACCATCTCAAGCAGAACAACAAGCAGATCATCATGTCGAGCGACTGCTGTCCGTCAGAGATGGAGGGTATGGAGGAGCGTCTGCTCTCCCGCTTCAAGAGCGGCATGACCGCACAGCTCGAGAAGCCCGACTATCCCCTGCGCCGCGAGGTGCTGGCCCGCAAGGCCTCCCGCGACGGTGTGGAGCTGCCCGAGGAAGTGCTGGACTATATCGCCACCAATGTCACCGAGAGCATCCGTGAGCTCGAAGGAGTGATGGTGTCACTCCTCGCCCACGCCACTTGCCTCAACAGAGAGGTCAACATAGACCTGGCACGGCGTGTGCTCACCAACTCCGTGAAGCTCAACAAGCGCACTCTCAATTTCGAGACCATAGCCAAGCAGGTGAGCGCGTTCTACAATCTCGAGCCCAACCAGATATTCGAGAAATCGCGCAAGCGTGAGATCTCCGATGCACGTCAGATGGTGATGTATCTCGCCAAGAAGCACACCAAGATGCCGCTCAAGGCTATCGGCGCACGCCTCTCCCGCACACACGCCACCGTGCTCCACGGCTGCCGTCTGATAGACGAGCGACTCCCCCTCGAGAAGAAACTTCAGGAAGATATCTCCCTGATCGAGAAAGAGCTTCTCGGCTGAGACTGAAACTGAAGACCAACACATAAAAAGTGCCGCAAGTGTTAATAACTTCGGCACTTTTTTCTTGCACGTACCCTGTTTTTTAGTCAACTTTGCACCTACAAACCATACCTGAAAATGCAACGTCAAACTTATACTTTCGACCAGGCCTACGAGGCCTCCCTGAACTACTTCGGCGGTGATGAGCTTGCAGCACGCGTGTGGGTGAGCAAGTATGCCCTGAAGGACAGCTACGGCAACATCTACGAACTCACCCCGGCCGATATGCATCACCGGATCGCCTCCGAACTGGCACGAGTGGAACGTAAATACCCCAATCCGATGAGCGAGGAAGAGATCTTCGAACTCCTCGACAAATTCAGATACATTGTGCCCCAGGGAAGCCCCATGGCCGGTATAGGAAATAATTTCCAGACCGGATCGCTGAGCAACTGTTTCGTGATCGGCCTCGACGGCCATCCCGACTCATACGGCGGCATAGCCAAGATTGACGAAGAGCAGGTTCAGCTCATGAAGAGACGCGGAGGTGTGGGTCATGACCTCTCCGACCTGCGCCCGAAGGGTATGCCGGTGAAGAACTCGGCACTGACATCCACCGGTCTCGTCCCCTTCATGGAAAGGTATTCAAACTCCACCCGCGAGGTGGCTCAGGACGGACGCCGCGGAGCTCTGATGCTCACCGTAGCCATCAAGCATCCCGATTCCGAACGTTTCATCGACGCCAAACTCGAGCAGGGGAAAATCACCGGCGCGAATGTGTCGGTGAGGATCGACGATGAGTTCATGCGCGCGGTGGAATCTGGAGAGAACTACGTGAGACAATTTCCCGTAGACTCAGAGGAACCCCTCGTGAAGGTAGATACCGATGCCCGGGCCATGTGGAACAAGATTGTCTACAACGCATGGAAATCCGCCGAACCCGGTGTGCTCTTCTGGGACACCATACGCCGCGAGTCGATCCCCGACTGTTATTCCGACCTCGGTTTCCAGACCGTCTCGACCAACCCCTGCGGCGAGATTCCCCTCTGCCCCTACGATTCATGCCGTCTCGTGGCAGTGAACCTCTATTCGTATGTCATCAACCCGTTCACTGAGAATGCCGAGTTTGACTTCGGACTGTTCGCGGCTCACATACGCAAGGCCCAGCGCATCATGGACGACATCATCGACCTCGAGATGGAGAAGATCGACACCATCATCGAGAAAATCCAGAATGATCCCGAGACCGACGAGGTGAAGCACACCGAACTGAATCTCTGGAAAAAGATAAAGGCAAAGACCCTCAAGGGACGCCGTACCGGTCTCGGCACGACGGCCGAGGGTGACATGATAGCCGCTCTCGGACTGCGCTACGGCACCCCCGAGGCCACACGTATGTCGGTGGATGTGCACCGTGCGCTCGCCCTCGCGGCATTCGGATCATCAGTAGAGATGGCCAAGGAGAGAGGAGCGTTTGAGATCTACTCGGCTGAACGCGAATGCAGCAATCCGTTCATCAACCGTCTTCGCGAGGCATCGCCTGAACTCGTGGCCGAGATGGAGAAACATGGCCGCCGCAACATAGCGTGTCTCACCATCGCCCCCACAGGCACCACATCTCTCATGACCCGCACCTCATCGGGCATCGAGCCTGTGTTCATGCCGGTCTACAAACGCCGCCGCAAGGTCAATGCAAACGATGTCGATGTCCGTGTGGATTTCGTGGACGAGAACGGCGATGCATTCGAGGAGTTTGTGGTGTATCATCCCAAATTCATCGAATGGATGGAAATAAACGGTATTCCCGTGCGCCATGACTACACCCAGGCCGAGATAGACGAACTGGTGAAACGGTCGCCCTACTACAAAGCCACTGCCAACGATATCGACTGGCTCGAGAAAGTGAAGATGCAGGGAGCCGTACAGAAATGGGTGGACCATTCCATTTCGGTCACCATAAATCTCCCCTCGGATGTCAGCGTGGAACTTGTCAACCGTCTGTATCTCGAAGCATGGAAGGCAGGATGCAAAGGATGCACGATCTACCGTGACGGATGCCGCGCGGGTGTGCTCATCTCCACTCAGGACACCAAGAAAGATGACAAGAAAAAGGATGAATCCAACGGGTCTCCCCTCCCCTCGACCGACGGCAAAGTGCTTGTCCGCCCCAATGAACTCGAGGCGGATGTGGTGAGATTCCAGAATAACAAGGAAAAGTGGATCGCCTTCGTCGGCCTGCGTGACGGTCATCCATACGAGATCTTCACAGGCCTGGCTGACGACGAGGATGGTATTTTCTGTCCCAAGTCTGTGACCAAGGGTAAGATAATCAAGGCCGTCGATGACAAGGGCAACAAGCGCTATGACTTCCAGTTCATCAACAAACGCGGTTACAAGACCACTATCGAAGGTCTCTCGGACAAATTCAATCCCGAATACTGGAACTATGCAAAACTCATATCAGGAGTTCTACGCTACGGTATGCCCATAGCCCAGGTGATAAAACTTGTGAACGGACTTGAGCTTGATTCCCAGTCGATCAACACATGGAAGATGGGTGTGGAGCGGGCACTGAAGAAGTATCTCCCCTCAGGCACTCCGGCAAGCGGACAGCGCTGTCCCAACTGCGGACAGGAGACTCTCGTCTATCAGGAAGGGTGCCTCATCTGCACATCGTGCGGCACATCACGATGCGGCTGATCCTCTGACCGGACAAATGTTACCGGTCAGGAAAAGGATACAAATGGACAAAAGTCCAAAAGAAACAGAATTTTTATTTTTTTAAGGTAACTATTCAGCGAACAGCACGGCGTGTCCGTTGAATAGTTACCTTAATCATTCTGATGAATCTGAATCCAGATAATCTTTTGTTTCTTTTGGACTTTTGTCCATTTGTATCCTTTTCCTGACCGGTAACTCTGTTTCACCAATCACCCCCGACCCATCATTTGTAGACTGTCGTTATGGAAATACTGTTCGGGCAAAGCAGCGTGTATGTCGTGACGGTCTTTCCTGAACCGTGGAACTCAATGGTATAGACTCCGGAACCGCCCGTCCCCACCACCTCCTTGTAAGAGGAGGATTTCGGACGGTCAAGTATCATGGCATCATATATCTTCTGATTATAATCTATATCCGAGAAAGAAATGAACCGTTTGGACTCGACAAGCTTGTTGCCGGCGCCACCACGCTCCTCGGAATATATGATGCTCGTCACATTACCGCTTTTGGTAATCTCGGCCACAACCTTATCCATGTGTTTCTGAGCTGAGAGAGCCAAGGCTGTCATCAACATCATCATTAAAAAGATAAAATACCGGGGCATAATTGTAATAAATTAAATATCAACAAATTCTTCTATATAATTCCTGACAGAGGGATTGGAGAGGTCTACATTCCCGCTGAGAGTGACATTGACATATTCGGAGATACCTTGATCGGCTTCCTGCATCCTGAGCTCGGCCATACGTATTCTCTCATCAAATTCGCGTTCGATTCTCTCAGCTTCGGGTCCAACAACCCTAAGATCCGTGATTTTCTTTCCATCGCGCACGATATAGCTCCCCTTGTAAGCCTCATACTTGTGGCAGTAGCTGTACTGGCGGGTGAAAAGGCCGAACGTGAATATAAGCGCCAACATCGCGGCCGCCGCACACCAGTGGCGGTATATGCGGAATCCGGCAGACTTCGCTTTCTTATCCACGGGCTTGGACCCGAGTGATGAATACCATCCGAACATAGGAGCGTAACACTCCAGTCCGTCGGCCACCTCACCGGAAGAAAAATACTCATACAGTCTCTTTTCCTCAGCAAGAGAAGTCTCCCCGTCGAGAAATCGACCGATCAGTATCCGAATATCATTCACATCCTTATCACTCATTTGATTTCGTTTTAAATAAATCCATAACATGACGGCGGGCACGCGAAAGCGCCACCCTGACCGCCCCCTCACTCGAGGAGATAGCCGCCGCTATATGACTGATTTCCATCCCCTCCTCATGCCTCATCCTTATCAATGCTCTCTGTGCCGAGGGAAGAGCCGCAAGGATAGCATCCATGGTCCGGGCATCTTCTTTCTCGGCCAGAAGATCGTGAGGCGTCGGAGCTACCGATCTCGTCACGGCCTCGTCAAGAGACACGGCCACCCCGTGGTTCTTCCTTATCATGTCGATGGCCATATTCCTGGCCATCACCATAGCAAGAGCTTCGAGACTGGAGTAGTCATCGAGTCTGTCCCTCATTGTCCAGAGCCTCAACAGGGTGTCCTGAGCCACATCGTCGGCCTGTCCGGCACCATTGTCACAGACAATGCGCTCCACAAGGGCGACGATGCGAATCCTGAGTGCCGGGGCAATACGTTCAAACTCGCTGCGGTCCATTTCATATATAAGACGTAAAATATGGCGAAATGTTACATGACAGAGGAAACATTTCCCGTCCACAAATGTTATAAATGGTAAATATTTCTAAAATCATCATATTATGAAACGTCTGCTCACAGCCATCCTGCTGATAGCATCGGCTGTCGTCACCATCAGTGCCACCGATCCGATCCGCTCCCAGGCCGTCGACTCACTCATCGGCGACCAGAGAGTGATATATTTCGGAAACGAGAAGCTCACACCACAGCAGGATTCCATACGCCGGCTCGTCACAATGTTCTACTACGACCAGTTCCGCAATTTCCAGGATCCCGCCGCGCCTTACTTTCTCTTCATGAGCCGTGATGCCAACCTGGCCATGGGTGTCGGCGGTGTTGTGAGAATGAGAGGATACTTCGACCCGGGCAACTCCATGCCCATACCCGGATTCTCCCCCTACTTCATCCCCATGGGACGCACTCCGCTCAACCGCAATCATTTCGACACCACTCCGGCGGGAACGGCCCTGTTCTTCAGAGTCATAGGCCGCTCGAGCAAGATAGGCACATATCAGCTCTATATCGAGGCCAAATTCAACGGCTATGGCTCGCGTGACTTCAAACTGTCGAAATCATACGCTGTGATCGGAGACTGGACGGTGGGTTATGCCCCGTCGACATTCTCGGACGGATCGGCCGTCCCCCCCACCGTGGACTCAAACGGCCCGACCATGAAGATGGACAACACCGCTGTGCTCGTGAGATATATGCATACCTTTAAAAACGGCCTCTCGCTCGCGGCATCGGTGGAGACTCCGGCCATGACACTCCAGACCGAGGACGGAGTGACTGCAGCACGCTCGACCACAGTGCCCAACTTCGCCGCCCTCGTGCAATACTGCTGGGCGCGGGACCAGCACGTGCGTCTTTCGGCGATAACCCGTTTCCTCCCCTACCGCGACCTGCTGAACGGCCGCAACCACACTCCCGTAGGCTATGGTGTGCAACTCTCCACGGTGTTCAACCCTACCCCGGCCATCACTGTCTACGGCACGGTCAACGCCGGAAAATCCTACTCGAATTTCGGCGGAGACTTCATGCTCGGACAATATGACCTGATTGAAAACTCCAGGACTCCCGGCAAACTCGACCTTGTGCCCGGCTGGGGCTACTTCGTCGGTGTGGGCTATCACTTCTCGACAAAACTTTTCACCACCGTCACATTCGGACAGGGCCGGTTCCTTCCTTCCCGTGGAGTACCCGGCACCGACTACAAGTATGGACTCTACGGAGCCGCCAATATATTCTATGATGTAATCCCACGAGTGAGGATCGGTGGAGAGTTCAATTTCGGCAAACGCCGTGACTTCGACGGCTCCCAGAACTATGCCAGACGCATCGGAGCCATGTGCCAGTTCTCATTCTGACCAATGTTGATTACCACGGGGGCAAATATTTTGATTAAAAAATTTGCTCCCGTAAGGAAAAAGCATTAACTTTGCACCCGTGAAAGCCAATCGGGGTGTAGCACAGTTGGCAGCGCGCCACGTTCGGGACGTGGAGGTC
>CAJUKP010000029.1 GCA_910587165.1 uncultured Duncaniella sp. | reverse complement strand
CCACGCCGATGCCACCGTAGTTCTCAGCGTCGGATGCGTTGGGGTCGAAGAAGGGAGCCTGGAGGATTGCGGCGGGGAACACGATCTCGTTAGCCATGGGGTTGTAGTAGGCGTTGACGGTCTGGGGAGTCATGCCCCACTCGGTGCGGTCGACGGGTTTGCCCCATTTGGAGTAGACGTCGCGCTGATGCCACATGGATACGTTGTGCATATTCTCGTAGTAGGAGAGAGCGGGGTCGATCTCCATGGTGGAGTAGTCTTTCCACTTGTCGGGATAGCCGATCTTGACGGTGAATGCGGCGAGTTTCTCGCGGGCCTTGGCCTTTGTGGCGTCGCTCATCCAGTCGAGGTTGTCGATGTGCTGTCCGAGGGCTGTGCGGAGGTTCTCGACGAGACCGATCATGTAGTCCTTGGATGACTGGGGGAAGTATTTCTCGACGTAGAGTTCGCCGACGGCTTCTCCGAGGGCACCTTCGGAGGCGCCGAGGGCGCGCTTCCAGAGGGGACGGAGTTCCTGGACACCGCTCATCACCTTGGAGAACTCGAAGTTGGCCTGAGTGAAGTTGTCGCTGAGCTCAGATGAAGCCTGGTTGACGTATTTCCAGAGGTAGTAGTCTTTCTTCTCGCGGTCGGAGAGGGATGTCATGAGGCGGTTGGCCTGGTTGACGGCGGCGAGCTCGGTGACGATTACAGAGTCGGGGGTGGGGATGTTCATTGTCTCGACAAAGAAGGTGTCCCAGTTTATGCCGGGGTAGTCGGCCTTGAGCTGAGAGAGCGAGCGGCGGTTGTTCATGCGCACGAGGTCGCGGCTCTCCTCGCGGGTGAGGGCTGAGTCGGCCAGGGCGGTCTCGATCTTCATGACGTTGGCCACGATGCGGGCTGCGTCGGCGTCGGAGTAGCCTGCGTTCTTCATCTGCGATGCGATGAGAGTCTTGTAGGCATTGCGGACGGCTGTGTTGCGCTCGTCGTTCTTGAGATAGTAGTCACGGTCGCCGAGGCCCATTCCGCCACCAGAGATGTACATGGCGTAGGCGTCGGAGTTGTTGAAGTCTTCCATCGGGCCGGCTCCGAAGAAGGGGCTGGCGAAGTTGCCGTGCATCCAGAGGAAGAGAGAGTCCATTCCCTCGGCGGGAGTGTTCTCGATGCGGCGGAGGTCAGCGAGGATGGGAGCGGCACCTTCGGCGTTGCGGCGTGCGGTGTCCATGGCCTGGGAGTAGACGGTCCATACCTTGTGGGCCACAGTGCCTTTCTCGGGGTTGGTGGCGCCGAGACCCTCGACGAGAGAGCGGACGCGTGCCTCGGAGGAGTCGGAGAGGGTGTTGAACTGGCCGTAGCGGGCGTGCTCGGGAGTGAGGGGATTGGCTTCCATCCATCCCTTGTTGACATGGGTGTAGAAGTCGGTGCCCGGGGCGGTGGTTGAGTCGATGTAGGCGGCGTTGAGGCTCGAGAGGTGCTCGGTGGCGTTGTGATTGCAGGCCACGAAGCAGGCTGAGGCGAGGGATATGCCGGCTACCATTGCGGGAAATGATTTCATTGTTTATTGTTTTGGTTTGTGATGGCGGATGGTGTCACGATAGGGATTCGAGGACGGATTTGAGCTCCTCCTCGGTGGCTGTGAGCCGCTCCCGGCAGGCCCGCAGCAGTTCGGCACCGCGGCGGGTGTAGGCGGCAAGATGGTCTATGTCGCATTTGTCGCTCTGCATCATGCGGATGATCTCTTCGAGTTCTCCCACGCAGCGGGAGTAGGTCATTTCCTTGATGTCGGTGAATTGCATGGGAGTGGAGGGGGTGTATTATTCCTTCACGACGGGATCGACGTGGGAGGAGATGCGTGAGAATATGTCGTCGACGGATCCGAGGCCGTGGATGGCTTTGTAGATTCCGTCCTTGATGTAGTAGTCGCGGAGGGGCGATGTGGTGGAGTGGTAGACGTCGAGACGGTTCTTGATAGTCTCGGGGTTGTCGTCGGCACGTCCGGACGATTTGCCGCGGTTGATGAGGCGTGAGGTGAGCTCGTCATCGGGCACCTCGAGGCCGATCACGGCGTGGAGTTTCTGTCCGCGTTTCTCGAGGAGCCTGGTGAGCTCTTCGGCCTGGGGGATGGTGCGGGGGAATCCGTCGAATATGAATCCTTTGGAGGACGGTGTGAGACGGTCGACCTCGGCGGCGAGGATGCGCACCATGAGTTCGTCGGGGATCAGATGTCCCTTCGAGATGTATGAGTCGGCTATCTTGCCGAGGTCAGAGCCGGCGGCTATCTCCTTGCGGAGCACTTCGCCGGTGGAGATGTGGGTGAGACCGTAGCGGTCGATGAGCTTTTCGCTCTGGGTGCCCTTTCCACTGCCCGGGGCACCGAAAATCACAAGATTGAACATTGTATCTTTTTTTCCTATTGGTTTGGCAGAGGAGAGGGTTGTCTGTCGGATGTGTGTATGAGTGTGTTTATGCCTTGGGGGTGTCCTCATCGGCGAGGACATAGATGTCGTTGAGATTGCGGGCGAGGCCGTCGATGTCGAGACCGTAGCCGATGATGAATTTCTGGGGTATCTGGAATCCAACATAGTCCGGCTCGACGCGGACCTGAAGGGCGTCGGGCTTGAAGAGAAGAGTGGCTATGCTGACAGATGCCGGCCCCATGGCCCGGAGGTCGTCCACGAGGCGTGTCATGGTGCGGCCGGTGTCGATGATATCCTCGACTATGATGACGTCGCGCCCCTTGATGTCCTCGCCGAGGCCCATCACCTGCTTGACGGTGCCGGTGGATCCCATCCCTTCATAGCTTTTGAGGCGGATGAATGTGATCTCGGCATCGGTGTCGATGGCACGGAACAGGTCGACGGCAAAGGGTGCGGCTCCGTTGAGCACACACACGAGCAAGGGGTTTCTGTCCTTGAAATCCTCGGTGATCCGTGCGCCCAGCTCGGCGACGCGTGATCTGATTGATTCGCACTCGATGAAGGGACGAAATTTAAGCCCCTGATATGATTTTATTTTCATGGGTCTCGGTTGGGAATATTTGGGCGCAAAGTTACAATTTTTTTGGCATAAACTCCAAATTCCCATCGGAAAACCTGCCGGGGAGTCAGAACGTGTAGCGCAGCGAGAGTGCCATGCCGCCCGGGACGGGGGCGAAGGCTGAGGCGAGCGAGGGTGCGGAGGGGTCGCGGCGCCCGAGGTGGAGACGGCGCTCGTAGGAGCCGCGGAAGAGGTTGACCACCTCGTTGACGGGGTCGACAAGAAAGACCACGATGTTGCCCAGCACACGTGACCCGCAGAGGGTGTAGTCATGCTCCACGATGTGGCGCTTGGCATGATAGAAGAGCTCGCCGAACAGGCTTCCCACCACGGGGGTGATGATGATGTCCTGATAGGAGGGGCGCTCCATGCAGGCCTCGATGCCGAATTCCCATCCTATGGTGGAGATGAGGGCCGAATAGAGCATGGACTGGAAGAAGTTGAATCCGCATGAGCGGGCCGACATGAAGTAGGCGGCGCCGGCGTAGGGGTGGAGTATGTAGTTGAACACGAGGTTGTCGTGGTCAATCTCCGGATTGAGGCGGAAAATGTTGTCGGCCCATCGCTTGTAGAAAGGCTTTGACTCTATCTCGCGGCGGTTCCAGGCGGTGGCGTCCTCGGGCAGGAGCTCGAGCACGAAGAGGGTGGAGACGAAGGCGCCTGTGAGCACGGCGGTGTTGACCCACATACGGTGCCAGTTGGGGGTGCAGGTGCGTCGCCAGGAGTATGGGAACATATATACCGAGGGGGTGACGGTCTTCGGCTCTATCAGGCTCGCGGGAGCCGGGAGCAGACGGGCGTCGGCAGCCTTGGCGGTGGGGATGGAGGAAAGTGCTGGTATCTGCGCCACATCCGTGACACCGGAGGTCGCGGCGGCGGCCCGGATATTGACGGAGCCACTCAGTGCGAGCAGGATGGTGATTAAAATGGTGAGTCGCATAATGATGAGAAATAAAAAGCGTTGAAACGATATTGTCTATCATTTCAACGCTTCCGGAGGGAAATTGGTTCTTCTGACGCTGTCAGGCGGGGATCAGCGTTCGAATATCTGTGATGCGAGAGTGTCGGCGGTGTGGATGAGCGGGAGCAGCGGGGTGTTGGCTATGGCCTGACGGTAGCTCTTGTCCATCTCGACTGAATCCGAGTCGACGGCCCAGGCGCCCATGTGCCAGCGTATGGCGAGGATCTCGTCGTCCTCGAGGTCGAGGCCCATGCGCAGAAGCCTCATCACCGACTTTTCGCCGTGGCCCACGGGGAGTGAGGAGTAGTCCACCTCGTATTCCTCGACATCTTCCCAGAGACCGATCTCGTTCTTGCGTTTGCGGGTGACGCGGCGGTAGATGTCGGCCTTGCAGACGTCATGCAGCAGCGCCGCAATGGCCACGGAATCGGCCGGTAGTTTTGCCTCGAGGTCGGGGCGACGCTCGATGATGTCCTTGCGGAGCATCATGGCGGCATCGTAGACTCCGAGCGAGTGCTCGAGCAGTCCGCCGGGGTGGTTGTAGTGGTTGCGCACGGAGGCGGGGGCTTCGAAGAATCCGAATGTCTCGAGATCTTCGATCACATATTCGATGTTCTCACGCGAGGTGGCGCGGAGTATTTCGCAGAATCGTTCGCGAGGTGTTTGCTGGGACATATCTTATCTTTTCAATATGGTGGTGCAGCCGGGGAGTCCGGCTTTGATGAGTGAATCGGCCTTGGCAGGTGTCGCTTCGGAGAATGTGAGCGGAAGCTCGACAATCTCGGTGACCCTTACGTCGGGGACTATCGCTTTGGCAAGAGTGGATGCATCCGGAGCGGCGGGAAGGGCGCGGTAAGCGGCGTAGGTGTAGCGTGTGAACACTGTGTTCGGGCCTATTCCCCGGCGGTCGAGCAGCCAACCGTCGGCGAGGTGGACGGGGGGTGAGGTGAGGTCGGACGGAGCCGGATATGACGTCACGAAATTGCTCTTGGGGTTGAGCGTGATGGGCACCAGCGAGTCAGAAGGGAGCGAGGTGCGGTAGATGCGCGCCTTGGGTATGACGTAGGATGATGTCAGCTCCGCGGAGGGGTCGTTGATTATCGAGAACTGATGGATCTCCTGAGCCTGTTTCTGGCTTCCGCACGAGGCGAGCGCCAGGGTGGCCGCGGCGGCTGTGAGAAGGAGGTTGTGTTTCATGTCGGGGTGATTGATGGGGGAGTGATGGTGAAAAACAGTTCCTATGTCTGCGCCGCGACGGCATGATGCAAGCATAGGAACTGTTTTCTTATGGAGTGTATGTTTGTTATTCAATCACGATCTTCTCGGCCTTGTCGCCCTGACGGCGTATGTAGAGGCCGGGTCCGGGATTGACAACGCGCTGACCCTGGAGATTGAAGTACTCGGCGGGAGCCTGTGAGGCGGAGCCATCTGTCTCGATGTCGGTGATGGCGCTGCTGTCGCTCACCTTGAAGGTCTTGGGCGACTGGGTCATAGTGGTTCCGTCGGGCATGAAGAGCTTGACCTGATAGGTCTTGCCGGGCTCGGCGGCCACGAAGTCACCGGAGATAACGGTGGACTTCTTCTCCTTCTCGTCAATGAAGAGGTTGGGGGAATAGAAGGTGGTGATGGCGTTGGCGGGACGGAGTGTTGTCTCGGTGTCGCTGAATATGCAGGCCATCACGGGTGAGGCGAAGTAGCCGAGAGTCACCTGCGGGCTTGCGGTGATGGTGAGTTTCGAGGGATCGACGTTGTCGGCATTCTCGATCTCCCACTCGGAGCAGCTCACGATGGGCGAGCGGTCCCATGAGAGGGATGAGATGGTGACGGGTATCGGATCGGAAAGACGCTCGAAATTGGTCTGGGTGGCGTTCTGGTTGACACCGACGCTACGGTAGAGAGCGATGTAATAGTTGCCGTTCTGTACGCTCTCGGCGAACTCGCCGACATATTCCACAGTGCCCTCGCCGGGAGCGAGCTCGATCTCGATGGGCAGTCCGTTGGTCACCTGTCTGCCTGAGGAGTTGATGAGGAAAGGAACGAGCTGGGTATAGAGGGGTTCGGTCGCGTCATAGTTGTAAGTGGCGCGCAGACCGAAGATCTTGCCATTGTAGAAGGGGGAGAGGGCCTCGACCTGTCCGAATGTGATGCTTCCGCAACGGATGGGGGTGGCGATGAAGTCGCCGTTGGCGTCAACCTCGATACGGATCTTTCCGGTGTCGCCCACGAGGGGATTGACGGGATAGAACACATCATTGTAGCTCACGCCCACGGTGCCGGTCCATGTGCCTTCGGCCAGATTGGCCAGACCCACCTTGAAGTTCACCTGAAGGGTGCTGGGTTCGAGGTTGATGGGGTAGATGAAGCTGCGGACCACAGTGTCGTTGGTGGCATCGTTGACCAGACGGAGCTGGAAACGGGTGCGGGGCATACTGTAGGCCGAATAGTTGTAGAAGGGGCCTGTGATGACGAGGTTCTTGCCGTCAGGGTAGACGGTGATGGGGGTCATCAGCGAGATGTTGGGGGGCGGGAGCTGTGAGTCGGCCTGGGGTTTGCGGACTCCGATGACTACAGACTGACGCTGGTTGAAGCCGGTCGAGTAGCCGCCGATGCCCTGGCTGGCGGGATCGAGGGCGTTGAGCAGGAAGTAGCCGTCGCTCATGCCTCCCCAGCCCCAGTTGAAGTGGAAATAACCGTCGGCATAGCCGTCGCATACGAATGCGTGGCCACCCTCGGCGCCGGAACCTGCATAGTAGACAGGACCGTTGGTGGAGAGCTCGGTGTAGACGAGATCTTCCCAATCGGCAGAGGTGTAGTTGTAGCGTATGGCGGTGTAGACACCCTTGTCATAGCTGAAGTAGTCGCGCAGGGCGGGTGCGACATCGGATGAGATGGCGCCCGACTGCTCGGCTGTGAACTGCATCTTCACACCCATGGCGCAGGCGTTCATCAGCTCGGCCACGGCAGCCTTCTGTTCGGCGGTGGCGCCGGTGCCGTAGATGTCGAGCATCTGGTCCCACTTGAAGGTCACGGTGCTGAAGTCAAAGGAGAGGTTCTTGCCTCCGTACTGCCATGTGTATGAGATGGAGCCTGTGCCTTTCTCGGGCCACTTGTGGTAGTTGACGATCTGAGCCATCGCGGTGGCCACACATCCGGTGTAGCCGTGCTGACCGTTGGGGAGAATAGGGCAGTCGTCGTTGTAGGGGGCGTCCTGGTTCCAGCGGGTGGTGACGAGCGGAGCGATGTTCTTGCGTGTGGGTGCGGCGGCAGCGTCGGGGCGCATCTCAAGACCGTCGTTGACGGCTACTGATATGGCCTCGTTGTACTGGCCGAGCCACCAGCGCAGGTTGTCGGGCATATTGTCGGGATCGAATGTACCCTTGTCGGAATATCCGAGCAGAGGCATGGCCACATCGTCGGCTGAAACGATCACGTAGCCCTCGCTCCCTTCAGGGGCGATGACGTAGAGGGAGGGGGTTCCTGTCACGCTGTCGGTGACGGTGAGGGCGGCGGTGACGCTTCTGGTGGCGTGGCCGGCCATGGCGTTGACCTTCGCGGGAGTGGCGGCATCACCGAGCGCGCGGCTCAGAGCCTCGGCCGGGGTGAGAGTGCGGCCCCACATCTGCCCTGCAATAGCAAGAAGGGCGAAAGTGATGATGGTTTTCTTCATTTATACGTTTGTTGGTTTATTTATTTTTATTCTCGATCGGTTTTATGGAGATGGCATATCCGCCTCCGGCGAGCGCGTGGAGCTTGAGCGCCGACTTTGAGGTGACGGTCTTGCGTGTGATTGTATAGCGGGTCTGGCCATCGGTGGTGTTGGCGTCGGGAGCCTCGGCATAGATGGTGGCCTCGTATTTGCGGGAGGGGTCGAGGAAGGAGAGGCTTATGCGGCTGTCGCGGTCGGCTGTGCCGGCTGTCGAGCCTACATACCATTCGTCGGAGTTCTTGTCCTTGCGGGCTATGGTGACATATTCCATCGGCTCGGCCTCGAGGTAGACGGAACGTTCCCACTCGACGGGCACATCCTTGATGAACTGGAATGCGTCGAGGTGTTTCTCATAATGCTCGGGGAGGTCGGCTGCCATCTGGAGGGGTGAGTACATGGTGACGTAGAGCGCGAGCTGGCCGGGGATGGTGGAGGCGATCTTCGAGTTGTTGCCGGGTGTGAAGGTGGAGAGGTCGAATTCGAAGATACCCGGTGTGTAGTCCATCGGGCCGCCCTGCAGACGGGTGAACGGGAGGATGGATGTGTGGTGCTTGTCATTGCCGCCCATGGCCTGATATTCGGTGCCGCGGGCGCTCTCGTTGCCGATGAGGTTGGGCCATGTGCGGGCCAGTCCGGTGGGGCGGGTGGCCTCGTGGGCGTTGACCATGATCTTGTGGTCGGCGGCCTTTTTGACGGCGTGGAGGTAATGATTGTTCATCCACTGGGAGTAGTGATACTCTCCGCGGGGGATTATGTTGCCCACGTAGCCGCTCTTGACGGCGTTGTAGCCATATTTGTTCATGAGGTCATAGGCGCGGTCGAGGTGGCGCTCGTAGTTGCGCACCGAGCCTGATGTCTCGTGGTGCATCATTAGCTTGACTCCGCGTCCGGCGGCGTAGTCGTTGAGATATTTGAGGTCGAAGTCGGGATAAGGTGTCACGAAGTCAAACACATAGTCCTTCGACTGTCCGAACCAGTCTTCCCAGCCTTCGTTCCATCCCTCCACGAGCACCTGGTCGAAACCATGGTCGGCGGCGAAGTCGATATATCGCTTCACCTTGGCGGTGTTGGCGCTGTGCCGGCCGTTGGGTTTGGTCTTGGTATAGTCAGTCTCGCCGAGCTTCACGGAGTAGACATCGTCGGTATAGTTCCATGTGCCGGCGCCGGAGATCATCTCCCACCACACGCCGATGTATTTCACTGGTTTGATCCATGATGTGTCCTCGATAGCCGATGGCTCGTTGAGATTGTAGATTATGCGCGAGGCGAGTATCTCGCGCGGATCGTCGGTGATTATCACCGAGCGCCACGGGGTTTTCACCGGGGTCTGCATATACCCTTTCCGCCCCTGGTTGTCGGGAGTGAGCCATGAGGTGAAGGTCATGGTGGTGTCGTTGAGATTGAGGTGCATGGTGGGATAGTCCACGGTCGCGGCCTCGTGGATGTTCAGATACACCCCGTCGTCGGTCTTGAGCTGGAGGGCGGTCTGCACACCTGTGGGTGAGAAGGGTGTGGTCGATGCGTTGTCGGGGTTGATCTTCGAGGGGAAGAGCCCGCGTATCTCGCTCAGGCGTGACTTGGTGTAGTTGTATTCCTGTGTGTCGTAGTCGCCGGGGATCCAGTAGGCCCAATGGTCGCCTGTCATGCCGAATTCCGACAGCTCCTCGTCGATCACGAAATAGTTCAGATTGGGCTGGCCGGGAAAGTCATACCGGAAAGCGATGCCGTCGTCGAAGGCGCGGAATGTTATCTCCATCGTGCGGTCGAAAGCTGGCTGGCTGAGTGTGACGGTCATCTGGTTGTAGTGGTCGCGTATCTCGCTCTCCTCACCCCATACGGGTTTCCATGTCTCGTCGTGGTCCGAGCGGGTTGTGCTTTTCAGCACGAATCCGTCGGCGAGCGAGAGGGCGTCGGCTCCGGCCTTCTTGCCCTGGCTTGAGAATGAGTTGCGTCCTGATTCGCTGAACAGACGGAAGCCGAGATGGGAGGGGGTGATGATCTGTTTCCCCTTGAAGTCTACGGAATAGGTTGGCTTACCGCCGTCGCTAAGGTCAAATGTAAGGCGTATGTCGCCGTCGGGAGAGGTGAGCACTTCAGCAGCGCCCACAGCCATCCCGTTAAGGAAAAGTGTGGAAGTAAGTATTATCTCTCTTATCATGGTTGGATATGATTGGATATTCGCGCAAAGATAGCAATAAATCACTTCATTTTAGCAAAACGTAATCTGATATAAAGTTATTGTGTAGTTAAAAAAACAAAAACCGTAGTTACCGATCAGGAAAGGGATACAAATGGACAAAAGGGGGAAAAGAAACAAATTTTTATTATTTGTCCGGATATTATCAGTTTGATCAGTCTGACTCAAAAAAATATTTTGTTCCTTTTCCCCCTTTTGTCCATTTGTATCCCTTTCCTGACCGGTGTTTTTGTAAAAAAATAAAAAGGGACAGCTTCACGCAGTCCCTTTTCATGAGTTTCCAATAGGTACAATTTCTAAGGTAAAAAAGATTGTTTTAGGTTCGTGATGCAAAGGTAGACCAACTTTTCGTGGTGAGAAAATTTTTTTATATGTTATCCAACATATTTTTAATATCCCAAACTTTGCATATTTTGCAGTTTTGTGTTACAATGTATTGATTTTCAAGATAGTGTATAATCTACACCCATAGTAATTCAAATTGCTAAACTATGTTAAAAATATGAATATTTATAACTTTCAGCCTGAAAATCTGGCGAGTCTGAGTTCTTTGCCATCCCACACCGCGTAGGAGAAATGGCTGATCCAGTCGCCGAGCACAACAAGCTCCGAACCGTCGGGAAGCTGCCGCTCGAGCATGGTGTGATAGTGTCCGAAAATGAAGTAGTCCACCTTGTCGGAGGGTGAACGGTAATTGTGTCGGGTGGCGAATTCCACGAGTCCCTCACCGGCTCCTTCGGGTGGGATGTAGCCCCCTTTCTTGCGGGAGTGGGCCGACCATGCGTGGGCGAATCCCACTGTCCAGCGTGGGTGGATGGCGGCAAACATCACCTGAAGCGGGCGGCAGCGGAACAAGGCGCGGAGAAAACGGAACGACAGGGGGAGACGTCCCACTCCGTCGCCATGCTCGAGAAGGAATCTTTTCCCCCCTTCGAGTTCGGTGATGAGAGTGCCGTCATGGACCTTCATGCCTATCTCGGACGGCAGGTAGTCGAATATCCATATATCATGGTTCCCTTTCAGCCATGTGATCTCCACGCCGGCATCGGCAAGCTCGGCCAAGGCTCCGAAGAAGCGTGTGAAACCCCGTGGCACCACATCGCGGTATTCCCACCAGTAGTCGAGGATGTCGCCTACGAGAAACAACCGGCGGGCAGTCGGAGCGATGGAGCGCAGGAATCTGACCACACGCTGTTCCTGGGCGCGCGGGTCGGCTATGTAACCGGCTCCGAGATGCAGGTCGGAGATGAAATATGTCAGCTCCCTCATAGGAATCCGAGGTCAAGCTTGGCCTCTTCGGTCATCATGTCCTTGGTCCATTCGGGCTCGAACACGATGCGTATGTCCACGCTCTTTATCCCCTCGATGCTCTCGAGCTTGATGCGGGCGTCGTCCACCAGAAAATCAGCCGCGGGGCAGTTGGGGGCGGTGAGAGTCATGTCGATGTGCAGATTGCCGTCGTCATCGAGATCTATCGCATATATGAGTCCGAGGTTGTAGATATCCACGGGGATCTCAGGATCGTAGACGGTCTTGAGCATCGTCACGATCTTTTCTTCTATCTTCAGTTTTTCTTCGGGTGTCATGATGTTCAGTGTGTTGTTTTTTTGTATCAGTGTGCCTCAAGCCAGTTGGATGCCGTGCCTGATGCCACCTCGAGCGGGACGGCACCCTCGTAGGCGCCTGTCATGAGCCGCTCCACAAGTTCGCGGAGAGTGTCAGCCTCGGAGGGGACAACGTTGAATATAAGTTCGTCGTGAACCTGCATGATCATTCTTGACCGCAATCCGAGCCGCTCCATCTCGTCGAAGATTCTCACCATCGCCACTTTTATGATATCGGCGGCTGTGCCCTGGATAGGAGCGTTGACGGCATTGCGCTCGGCATAGCCGCGCACGGCGGCGTTGCGGGAGTTGATCTCCGGCAGATAGCGCCGGCGTCCCATGCGGGTGGTCACGTAGCCCTGGCTTCGGGCGGTCTCCACAGCCTTGTCGAGATATTCGCGTATGTGGGGATAGGTGGCGAAATAACCGTCAATAAGCTTCTTGGCTTCGGCGCGGGCTATTCCGAGACGTTCGGACAGGCCGAATGCCGAGATTCCGTAGATGATGCCGAAGTTGGCTGTCTTGGCATGGCGGCGCTGGTCGTCGGTGACCTCGCCGAGAGGGAGATTGTAGATCTTGGAGGCCGTGATGCGGTGTATGTCGTCGCCCGACAGGAATCCTTCGATCATGTCGCGGTCGGCCGACAGGTCGGCTATGAGGCGCAGCTCGATCTGTGAATAATCGGCACTCATCATCAGGTCACCCTTGTCGGGGATGAATGCCCGGCGAATCTCGCGCCCGTCGTCGGTGCGGATAGGGATGTTCTGAAGGTTGGGATTGGCCGACGAGATGCGCCCGGTGGCGGTGACGGTCTGGTTGTAGGAGGTGTGTATCTTTCCCGTGCGGGGATTGATGAGCGAGGGGAGGGCATCGAGATATGTGGATATGAGCTTGCGCAGGCGCCGTATCTTGAGTATGAGACTCACCAACGGCACCTTGGCGGCATATTTCTCGAGTGTCTGCTCGGTGGTGGAGTAGGAGCCACGGGCGGTCTTCTTGGCTTTCGGGTCAATGGCAAGACGGTCGAAAAGCACCATTCCCACCTGGGCGGGCGAAGCGATGTTGAACGGTCCGCCGGCCATCGAGTAGGCTTCCTGCTCCATCCCGGCAAGCTGTCCGCGCAGGCGGTCGGCAAGGTCGCGAAGCACTCCGGGATCAATTCTCACCCCTGTCCACTCCATCTCGGCCAGCACACGAATGAGAGGAAACTCCACCTCGTCCATAAGGCGTGTCATCTCCCTTTCGGCCACGGCCTCGGCGAGCGGCCGGCGCAGACGACGGCTGATGTCGGCCTCCTCGCAGTAGCGCCCGATGGCCGCGGCGGTGTCGAGCGGTGACGAGGGGTGACCGGGACGGGCGTCGGCAGGGATGCCGGTGAGGGTGACGCGGAGATATTTCATGGCCACCAGCCCGAGGTCGTGTTTCATCTCGGGGTCGATGAGATAGTGGGCCACGGAGGTGTCAAACCACGGTGCTCTGAACTCGATTTTCTCATTCTTGAGCAACAGGTAGGCCCTTTTTATGTCGTGTCCGGCAAAGAGCGGGGCCGGACCTCCGAACAGCGGCGAGATTATGGAGCACACCTCGGCCCGCAGTGGCGCATCATCGGGTATGGGGATGAAATATCCCTTGCAGTCGTCCCACGACAGGGCTATTCCGCGCAGCGGTGAGGCCATCGCATCGTCGCCGACGGCGTAGGCCGACAGACCTACCACCTTTTGGGCGGCAGCCTCGGCCACCACTCCGGCCACTTCGGCAGGGGATGACACGAGTGTGTAGTGACGGTTCTCGCAGGCCGGGCGCTCGGGGGCGCCATCTTCAGCGAAGTCGAATAGCGAAGGTTCACCATCGCCGGCCGGAGCGGGAGGTGCGGGTGTGGCCGGAGCCTCGGCCATCTTTGAACGCAGCCGTGCGATGAGTGACTTGAAGTCAAGCTCGGTGAACAGTTCCATGAGGGCGGGCGCGTCTATCTCCTTGCGTTCGAGCGATTGGATGCTGACGTCGACCGGCACATCCGTGCAGATTGTGGCGAGCCACTTGGAGAGGCGGATCTGTTCGGCATTCTCCACAACGCGCTTCTGGAGCGCGCCCTTGAGCGAGGCAGTGTTGTCGAGCAGATTTTCCACCGAGCCGAATTCCTCGATGAGCTTCCGGGCGGTTTTCTCGCCTACACCCGGGCAGCCGGGAATGTTGTCGGAGGCGTCACCTTCGAGGGCGAGCAGGTCGATCACCTGACGTGGGGTAGATATGCCGTAGCGTTCACACACCCTTGCGGAATCCCTCACCTCGAACCCCTCACCCTTGAGGGCCGGGCGGTACATGAATATCCGCGGGCCCACGAGCTGGCCGTAGTCCTTGTCGGGGGTCATCATGTAGGTGTCAAATCCCTCGGCGGCGGCGCGGGTGGCGAGGGTGCCTATCACATCGTCGGCCTCATAGCCCTCCACCTCTATCACCGGGATCCGGTAGGCCCCGAGGATGCGTTTGATCCAGGGTATGGCGATTGTGATATCCTCGGGCTGCTTGTCACGCTGGGCTTTGTAGGCCTCGAACTTGTCGGAGCGGAACGTGCGGCCGTGGGGAGGGTCGAAGCACACGGCTATATGGGTGGGATTCTCCTTGCGCAGAAGGTCCTCGAGGGTGTTGCAGAAGCCGAAGATGGCCGATGTGTTGAAGCCTCCCGACGAGAACCTCGGGGAGCGGATCAGCGCATAGTAGGCGCGGTAGATGAGCGCGTAGGCGTCAAGAAGAAATAGACGTTTTTCCATGTCACAGGGTGTTTTCGGGCTATAAAGTTACGTATTTCCCGCGTGAAATCGGGCCTCGGCGACAAATTTTAGCTTAAATTTAAGAAAAAGTGTATTAATCGGTGGGAAATTTGTAAATTTGCACCTTGAATTATGACACCGTTCCAAGAAATACGCCGTAGGCTCACACCGGGTCTTGAGTGCCTCAACGACATGATTGCCGCTGAGTTGCGGTCGGGCAACACTCTGATGGATAAAGTGATAGACGGTTATCTCGCGCGTCGTGGCAAGCAATTGCGCCCCATGCTCGTGATGCTCACCGCCGAGTTGTTCGGCCATGAGGGGGCCAATGTCATGGAGGCTGCCGCGTCGGTGGAGATTCTCCACAACGCCTCGCTGATTCATGACGATGTCGTGGACGACAGTGACCGACGTCACGGGCAGGCAACCATTAATGCCGTATGGACCAATCATATAGCAGTGCTTGTCGGCGACTTTTTCGTTTCCACTTCCCTGCAGCTCGCGCTCCGCACCGGAGATATGCGTGTGATAGGGGTGATCGGGAGCCTGGGAAGGCTTCTCTCCATCGGCGAGATGGACCAGATATACAATGCCCGGGAGCACACTCTCACCGAGGAGGCTTATTTCGAGGTGATTTCCCATAAGACAGCCTCGCTCTTCGAGGCCTGTGTGGAGATGGGGTGCTACTGTTCGGGGGTGGATGATGACCGGCTGGACCGTCTGCGCCGTTTCGCCCGCCTGCTCGGACTCTGTTTCCAGATCAAGGATGATATCTTCGACTACTATGACGCCTCAGGTCTTGGCAAGCCCACCGGCAACGATCTGCGTGAGGGGAAAATCACACTCCCGCTCATCCATGCCCTCACCGGCTCGGGACATCCGAAGGCGGAGGAGATGCTGTCTGTCTCGAGACATGAGCCGATCACAGAACAGGACATAACTACCCTGCTTGATTTTGCCAAGGAGGCCGGCGGTATCGCATACGCGCGCGAGACCCTCCTGAGGCTTCACGACGAGGCTGTCGGGATACTCGGGACATTTCCGGAGTCGAGCGCGAGAAATGACCTCCGCACGCTCATAGACTATGTGATAGATCGCGATATTTAGAATTATTAACACAATAATATCAGACAGGCGTGAATTTTTGTATAAATTTGCGCCTGTATTGTTTATCTGCATTATAAACGTTAACCAATGAATAATAAACCAATGAAATCAAACCGCATTATCTTACCGTTGTTTGTGGTAGCTCTCGGAATCTGCTCCGTGTCCTGCTCGGACGATGATAAAAAGGATGAGCCCGGAGCGGGTTCGGCCACTGAACTTCCCATCCCGTCGTCGATTGTCGACGGTGTGCGTATCACCGAGGTGCCGGGTGTTCTGGATGCCGAGTTCAATGCCGATGGTTCCATCAAGGCTGTGAACTATGACGGCGAAGTCTACAGATTCGAGTATGACGGCTCCCGCGCTGCCTCGACAGGGCGCAAGCTCGCGAGAATCGTGATGACGGATACGGAAGGTGATACCTCCTGGGAGGCGTATGATTTCCGGTTCAACAATAAGGGTTTCGTTGAATCATATACGGAAGTGTCCGAGGAAAAAGGTTATGACTGGTGGGAGAAATCGACACTGAAGATCAATGTCAGCTACAATGGGCAGGGTCAGGTGTCGTCCATGAACGTCAATGCCAGGACTGAGGGATATGAAGACGGGGATAAGTACAATGAATCGGCCAAGGGCAAGGTGAACTATAGCTACAGCAACGGCTGTCTCGTCAAGTCGGAGGTAAAGGACCGCGAGGGTACGATCTCTTATTCGTTCGATTACACCGATGCTCCCCGCAACAAATACAATCTCGTGACCCCACATCTTGCTTCGGCGATAGGATTCTTCAGTCCGGTGGCCTCCATCTTCGCCATGACCGGTTATCTGGGTAACTCCTCCTCAAATCTGCCCACCACCATGACATATCTCTATCAGGATGATGAGGACACGGAGAAGGATGTGATCAAGATGTCATACGAATTTGACGATAGGGACAGAGTGACCACGATCAATAACTTCCCGGCCTTTGGTGACGTGGTGACGGGTAGCGTGGCCATATATATCAACTATCTTGACTGATAGAAAGTATAGAAATAGAAAGTATAGAATAAGAAAAAAAGGAACGGCAATTCTGATCATGATTGCCGTTCCTTTTTTTGCGCTCTAATATGTCATCTGGATATTGTCGATCCACAGCCTGCCGCCGGTTGAGGTTGCTGTCTGCGGATCGGCCACGGTGGTCACGTTAGCACTTTCTTCCTCGATAGTCCCTATGTGGGAGGAGGACGCGAACATGAGTTTCAGACGTGTGGCCTTCACTCCGAGCAGGCTGTAGGAAAGCGGGACATTGAAAGCTGTGAAACTTCCGGCGTAGGGGAGGAGCATCTTTCCGGATGCTATCACCACTTCCTGCCCTTCGCTTTTACCGATCACCTCCACCACAACGAGTCCATCGTCGTCGCGCTCTGCCGCCGAAGGCAGATACTTGTATGTTCCGCTCACGGAGTAGGGCCGCGAATTCCATGCCACACCTTCACGATAGGTCTCCTCGCCGGTGGCGGCGTTGAAGCTGTATTCCCCGAGGAACAGTTTGCCGGCCGCACGGTGGCTTATGTGAGGGACGACAGGTGAATAGTCGAGATATGGTTCGCCTGTCTGGGCGTAGGGCGGGATATCCTCTCCGGCCGGATCATAGGCCACGCTTGTGAGCAATACCGAGAAGGATCCGCTTGCCGCGTCATCGCGGATGAGTCTGACCGATGGCTGGACATACCAGGTGTTGATGTTCGATGCCGAAAGGTTGAATGTCTTGGCATTGGTGTTGGCCCATTCCTTGGGCACCTCGCACTTGTAGGTGGTGTGATGCTGCCAGTTGAAGATATCGACGGAGGTCTGGGCATAGACTCCGCCGGAGGGCATATTCTTGAAGTGGGGGCCGTCCTTGCGCTCCTCGAAGTCATTGTTGGGGAGCTGCGGGGTGCCTTCGGTGACAATGCGGACTGTCGGGGTGAATTCGGGCGCTTCAACACCGTCCATAAGAGTGGTCTTGACATTGTAGGCAGTGAGAGGGGAGAGCCCGATCACTGTGATCACCCCTTCGGATGAGAACCGGCGGTAGACGGGATATGGCTCGCCGTTGATGTAGACACTGAGCCTTTCGGTGATCCTGCTCGTGAGGGCGGGATCGGGTGTGCTGACCTCGAGATTGATGGTTTTGGCGAATCCGTCGAGCCTCAGATTGAATTCGGGAAGCACCCTTTCGATCGTGAAAGTCGATCTCACCTCGTTGCAATATAGCACACGGGCATTGACCGGCGAGGACCCTTCGGGCACCGCGAATCCGAGGGTGAAGAATGAGTCGCCGTCGTCGGTGATGGTCACGTCGGCCTTTTCCCAATGGCCCGGGGTGTTCTCCACCTCTACCTCGACATGGCGCTCGAAGCCCGGGGCTGTGCTGTTCACCTTGACCGTGGTCCGGTCGATGCACATCACAGCCGGAGTGGCCTCCATCACCTGTATCTCAACCGGTGTGGTCACCACCTTGAGTGTGGCAGGCAATGACATGGAGCCGCGGGAATCCACTGCCATGAGCGAGAATGTCGACACGGCGTCTCCGGGGGTGAGATAGACGAGATTGCCGAGTAATTCGGTGAAATCAACCGTTATCTTACCGTCCTGTTCTGTCACATCGAGTCCGTAGCGTTCCAGAAGTTCCTTCTGCCCGGGCCCGGGGTGGAGCAGATCTGTCTCAGCCGGAAATCCGTAGCCGTTGAGGCTCACCGACCGGGTTGTAAGCAGGAGTTGGTCGATTGGTGCTCCTCCGGGGTTGACGGTAGCTATGACCGGCGATTCCGGAGAGTCTCCCTCGGGCAGTGCGATCTCTCCGTCAGGTGTGTTGAATGTGATGCCGGGAGGGGTGGCCGCGATAAAGTCGGGTGTGAGGGTGCAGCTGCCGCTTTTTCCTCCTGCCGAAACGGTCACGACCGGCCATTCACCGCTCACGTCGGCGTCGAGCTCCACCTCGTAGATGGTAGCCTCGCTTGTGGATGGCAGTGAGAGGGCCTTGAAGATTATCTCTTTCCCGTCGCCGGGGTCGAGGGTCACGAATATCCCGGTCTCCCCCGGGGGCAGGCAAAGCTGACGCTTCTCAGCTGGGGACACCGTGAAATAGCTGCCCCCCGGTGTGTGGGCCACCGCGGCCACTGAAGGGAAGGCATCCGATAGGGTGGGGGAGAAGGTGAAAGTTAAGAATGCCGACACCGGGGTGAGTGTCACCACGGCGTCGGTGCGTGTCTTCTCCATGACGGTGACCGTTGTATTGCCGGTGAAGGCCGGGCGGTCGAATCCTTCCTGACGGCTGTCGCCGCAGGTGACGTCGATTGAATAGCTTCCGGCGAAGTAGCTCTCCTCCTGAGGGAATTTGCTGAAGCTTTCCCAAGTGTGGGCATAGTGGCCCTGTTGGTCAGTGAGGGTGATGGCTATGTCGTCGGTCTCGGGTTGTGTGCCGCAGTCAATGCCCGCCGGTTCTCCGGATGGGAGACGTAGCGCCATATCGCTGTCAAGCGAGACGGTGAGTGTGCCTATTCCGGTCAGTTCCGTGCTTCCGTCGGAGGAGCAGGCTGATATTCCGAGAAGGGCTATCGGGAGGGAGAGGCGGGTCAGGTGACGGGCAAATGATGACATCAGAGTTCGATTTTTTGAGCCGATACGGGTTGTTCCATGAACACTGAGGCCGATTCGGCGAAACGGTCGGGATTCTCAGTGGTGAGATATGTCACTTCTCCACCTTTCGAGCATTTTGCATCCATCTCGGGATGACGGTGCAGATAGTCCTTGAGGCTTTCTGCCACGAGCTTTCCCTGTGTGACTATGCCGGCACGTCCGGCCACCGCCTTCTCGATCTTGGGAAGCAGGAGCGGATAGTGGGTGCAGCCGAGCACGATCGTGTCGGTGTCAGGCTCCTCGGCAAAGAGTTCGTCGACATATTTTCTGACAAAGTAGTCGGCTCCCGGAGAGTCAAACTCGCGGTTCTCGACAAGAGGAACCCACATGGGGCAGGCGCGTGACACGGTGCGGAATTTGGGGAAGAACTTGGCTATCTCGATGTCGTATGTTCCGGACGATACGGTGCCGGGTGTCGCGAGGATACCGATGTTGCCGTTGCGGGTGATCTCTGCAAGCTTCTCTATGGTCGGGACAATGACACCCAGCACTCTCTTGTCAGGGTCGATGCCCGGAAGATCCTTCTGCTGTATGGAGCGCAGGGCCTTGGCCGAAGCTGTGTTGCAGGCCAGGATCACCAGCTCGCATCCTCTCGCGAAAAGAGCCTTCACAGCCTCGAGGGTGAATTTATAGACCACGTCGAACGAGCGTGTGCCGTATGGGGCACGGGCATTGTCGCCGAGATAAAGGTAATCATATCCGGGGAGGGTGTTGCGTATCTCCTTGAGGATGGTCAGGCCACCGTAGCCTGAGTCGAAAACTCCGATAGGACCCATAGTTGTCAGTTTTTTTATTTGCCAAATAACCCCGGGGGTGTCCCGGGGCTATCTGGATGGCCTGCCGGCCAGGATATTTGTAGATTAATTCTTAATATACAACGTTGAGCAGGTAGTTGTAGAAGTAGCTGATGATGCCGAGGCCGATGATACCGGCCACGCAGATCCACATTGCGACACGCTCGGAGCAGGCTGAGCGGAAGGTGGCGATGGGGTTCTCGGAATCATTGATGAACATCGCCTTCACCACGAGGAGATAGTAGTAGAGGGAGATGATGGTGTTGATCAACGCGATGAGCACGAGCACGTAGAGGGCGGTCGAACCTGTGCCGTTGAGTGCTGATGTGAACACGAAGAATTTACTGAAGAATCCGGCGAAGGGGGGGATACCTGCAAGTGAGAACATGGCAAGCATCATTGTGAAGGCCAGACGGGGATTGGTCTTGTACAGACCGTTGTAGTCGGTCATGTCCACTTTGCCGGTGGCGTTCTCGATGGCTCCGATGACTCCGAAGGCTGCAAGGTTGGAGAACACGTAGACAAGTACGTAGAACATCAGCGCCGAAACACCCATAGGGTTGTCACCCATAACGGCGAGCATGATGTAGCCGGCCTGGGAGATGGACGAGAAGGCAAGGAAGCGCTTCATGTTGATCTGGCGCATGGCGAAGAGGTTGCCCACGGTGATGGTGAGGATGATCAGTGCGTAGAGCATCCATTCCCATGCCTCGGAGTAGAGGGATCCGAACACCTGGGTGAGCACCACGAGGAACGCGAAGGCAGCGGAACCCTTGGAGATGACGGAGAGGTATGAGGTGACGGGTGTGGGGGCGCCCTGATATACGTCGGCTGTCCAGAGGTGGAAGGGGACGAGGGAGATCTTGAATCCGAAACCTGCCATGACGAAAGCGAGTGCCACAGCCATCATGACTCCGAACTGTGAACGGCACATTATGGCGATTCCCTCATAGTAGAGAGTGCCGCAGAGGCCGTAGACGTATGAAAGACCCATCAGGAGGATGGCGGATGAGAACACTGCCGTGAGCACATACTTGATGGCTGCCTCGTGGCTCTCGTAGCGGTTCTTGTCGAAGGCCACAAGCGCGCAGAGGGGGAGCGATGCTGTCTCGAGGCCAATGATGAACATTAGGAAGTGGCGGCTCGAGATCATGAGATACATACCCAGGAGGGTGAGCAGGATGAGCTCGTAGAATTCACCCCTTCGGATGGCGACGAACTCGGAGTTGGCCCATTTCATTGACTGGATGAACACGATGAGCACACCGACATTGAGTATGTTCTTGATCGCGCCCATCACCGGGGAGGTGACGTACATTCCGGAGAATGCTTCGGCAGATGCATAGAAGTGGGGGCAGAAACCTGCGATGGTGAGCAGTCCCATCAGGGCTACGCTGAGGCCGGGGACAGCCTTCGAGCCCTTGGGGGTGCTGAAAGTGTCGAAGAGGAATATGAGCAGGAACACGACCAGCAGCCCTATCTCCTGCATCATTGCTAAAAACTGTGAATAATCCATGTGACTATAACTGTGGTATTATTACATATTGAGAGCTCCGAAGAACTTCCAGGTGCTCTTGATAATGTCGACGAAGAAATTGGGGCAGCAGCCGATGGCGGCGACACACACGATGAGTGTGGCTGTCGAGAGACGCTCCCACCACTTGGCGTCGGTGAGGCTCAGGTGGTGCTTGTCGTAGACGGGACCGTAGAGCAGCTTGCCGACAACGCGGAGGATGTAGACGGCTGTGGTCACGATGGACGAGCAGGCCACGATGACGAAGACGCGGTGGAACATATCGGTGTGCTGGAACGAGCCGACGAAGATGGTCATCTCGGCAACGAAGCCCGACAGACCGGGAAGACCGAGGGAGGCCATACCGGCGATCACGTAGCACACGGATAGGTAGGGGAGAATCTGCATCATGCCACCCATCTCGCGGATGTCACGTGTGTGGGTGCGGCCGTAGATCATACCGATGAGCGCGAAGAAGAGGGCTGTCATGAGGCCGTGGGAGAGCATCTGCATGATGGCACCTGTCATGGCGGTGGAGTTGAGCATCAGGATGGCGAAGAGCACAAGTCCGCAGTGGCTCACGGATGAATATGCGTTGATGTACTTGAGGTCGTTCTGGACGCAGGCGCTGAAAGCACCGTAGACCACCGAGATGCCGGTGAGGATGATGAAGATCCAGGCGAGTTCCTGAGCAGCCTGAGGCATGAGGTAGATGGCCACACGGAAGCATCCGTAGCCGCCGAGTTTCATGAGCACACCGGCGTGGAGCATCGACACAGCCGTGGGGGCTGAGGCGTGGCCGTCGGGCGACCATGTGTGGAAGGGGAACATCGCTCCGAGCACTCCGAAGCCCACGAAGGTCATCGGGAAGAGGAACGACTGCCAGCCGTGGGGGATGGCGGCGTTATCGACAATCTCAAGTATGTTCCATGTGAGGGGCTGTCCGGCGGGTGCCGAGTGGTAGTAGATGCCGATGAGGCCGAGCATCAGGAAAGCCGAACCACCCATGAGCATGAGGGTGAGCTTCATGGCCGAGTAGTTCTTGTTGCCCGAGCCCCAGACTCCGATGAGGAGGTACATGGGGATGAGGGCCACCTCATAGAACATGAACATGGTGAAGAGGTCGATGGAGATGAAGAAACCGTAGACACCTGTGGCGAGAAGCACGAGCCAGAGGAAGAACTCCTTGGGCTGGGGAATCTCCCACGAGGCGAAGCTGCCGGTGATCATGATCACACCTGTGAGAAGGAGCATTGCGATGGAGATACCGTCGACACCCACGGCGAGGTGGATGTTGAGGGGTGTGAACCACTCCCATGACCCGAGGAAGAACATGGGGGTATCGGGGTCGACGGCGCGGAGCCCGATGTATTCGATGAGCACCCACACGGCCAGTGCGGTCAGTGCCACGGAGCCGGTCACGGCCACTGCGCGTATCTGCTTGATGTCGCGGCAGAGGAACAATCCCAGCAGCATCACTACGGGAATGACCACAAAGTAGATTAATATATTGGAAAACATATCGTTACTATATTTGCTACATTTACATTACAATACGCATACGGCAGTGATGACTCCGAGAAGTACCGCACCGATGAGGAACCACCAGATATACATCTGCACCTTGCCGCTCTGGAATCCCTTGATGGCTACCGAGAGGCTGTTGGTCACGTAGGCCAGACCGTTCATCGAGCCGTCGATGATATGACGGTCAAACCATGCGATGGGCTTGCAGATGCCGTCGAATATGATACGGCGGGTGATGAAGAGATATATCTCATCCCAGTAGAAGCGGCGGTTGGCGGCGGTCCAGAGCCAGCGGCAGGAGTCGGCCATACGGGTGGGCTTGTCGTTCTTCTTGAGATAGAGGAACGCTGCAAGCGCGATGGCGGCGAAAGCCACGATGAGGCTCATTGAAGCCACGCTCCAGTCAATGTGGATGTGGTATTCATGTCCGTCGAAGGTGACGAGCTGTCCGAACGGTATCCATCCGCAGCAGAATGACACGATGGCCAGGATGATGAGGGGGAGAGTCATGGTGATGGGTGACTCGTGGGGCATCGAGGCGTGATGGCCGTGTGCTTCCTGCTCCTTCACGCGGGCAGCGTAGTCGGGATTGTCCCACCAGAAGATGAGGAAGTACATACGGAACATATAGAACGAGGTCATACCGGCCACAACTGTCATCCATACGCCCCAGAATGTGGAGTTGGCATAGCAGGCCGAGAGGATTTCATCTTTGGAGAAGAATCCGGCCCAGGGCCATATACCGGCGATGGCGAGACATCCGAAGAGGAATGTGATGTGGGTGATGGGCATATACTTGCGCAGACCACCCATAGCGGTGTAGTTGTTTGAGTGGACGGCGTGGATGAGCGATCCTGCACCGAGGAAGAGGAGCGCCTTGAACATCGCGTGGGTGAAGAGGTGGAACA
>CAJUKP010000028.1 GCA_910587165.1 uncultured Duncaniella sp. | reverse complement strand
CACCGACAAGAGCGTGACCGAGAACACCCGCGTAAGCTACCCCATCAACCACATCAAGAACATCATCGTTCCTTCCAAGGGCCCCGCTGCCAAGAACGTGATCTTCCTGTCGGCCGACGCATTCGGAGTGCTTCCTCCCGTGTCGATCCTGACCCCCGAGCAGACCAAGTATTACTTCCTCTCGGGCTTCACCTCCAAGCTCGCCGGTACAGAGCGCGGCATCACCGAGCCTACCCCCACTTTCTCTGCCTGCTTCGGTGCAGCGTTCCTCTCGCTCCACCCCACCAAGTATGCCGAGGAGCTCGTTAAGCGCATGGAGAAGAGCGGCGCCAAGGCTTATCTGGTCAACACCGGCTGGAACGGCACAGGCAAGCGTATCTCGATCCGCGACACCCGTGGCATCATCGACGCCATCCTCGACGGCTCGATCCTGAAGGCTCCTACCAAGCAGCTCCCCATCTTCGACTTCACCATCCCCACCGAACTCCCCGGCGTTGATCCCAAGATCCTCGATCCCCGCGACACCTACACCGATCCCGCAGAGTGGACCAAGAAGGCCGACAAGCTCGCCGAGATGTTCATCAACAACTTCAAGAAGTTCGAAGGCCATGAAGCCGGTCGTGCTCTCGTAGCTGCCGGTCCCCACATCGGCTGATTCACAAATTGCCCGCAACTCCGGCCGTCAAGGCTGTGAGATAGACTGATACGAAGCGGACGGATCGCTCAAACGCTGATTCCGTCCGCTTTTTTTGTTCCTCTCGGGCGGATTCACTATTTTTGCATAGCAATCATCACACATTCATGCCACAAGCGCGATCCGCATCCATTCTCGTCACATTGATCCTGCTCCTGCTGCCGCTGGCCGGGAGCTCGCAGATAGTCACCACCGTCCCCGGCGTCCCGGAGGGGGAAGAGGTGAAGGTCAATTCCGACAGCATCAGACGGGCCTTTGACTCCGGCCCGTATTTCGGACTCTATAAGGACAATTACTTCATATTCGGCCCCCCGGTGGGGGAGAAGATAAGGCGCGACAACACCAACATCAAGTTTCAGATATCCATAGCCCAGCGTCTCACCCGGTCCACACTTCCCGGAGGTACGTATCTGTTCCTCTTCTACAGCCAGAAATGTTTCTGGAATGTGCTTGAGAACTCCATGCCCATGACCGATCTCAATTTCAACCCCGGCATCGGGCTCACAAAGCCTCTGTTTGTGAGAGACCGTTTCGTGGGCAAGCTCAACCTTGTGGTCGAGCATGAGTCGAACGGCCGCGACGGAACGGCGTCACGCTCGTGGAACCGCATCACACTCGGCGGCAGCATCCTCATCGACCCGCAGATCATGGTGCACGGAAAGGCATGGATACCCATCATCGACGGAATGGAGAACAAGGATATCCTGAACTATTGCGGCATATATCAGATAGGCACCTCGTTCACCTCGCTCAACGAGCGTTTCGGTGTGGCCGTGACGCTTGTGAAGAGGAAGGGATGGAAGCTCAACTACAACACTGTCATCGAACTAAACTACCGCATATTTCCCCGCGACAACCAATATCTGTTCCTGCAATATTACAACGGTTACGGCGAGGGATTGCTGGCCTACAAGGAGTTCCACTCCATGCTGAGGGTGGGCCTTGTCATCAAGCCGAAACTGTTCAGCGATTATTGACATTAGTTCACATATTTTACACGCGCCCGTGGCAACCAATGTCACGGGTGCTTTGTTTGTATATATGAAAGCACGAAAGAGCGGCACAACTCACCGCTCCCGTAGGTTTTCAAAAGGTAGTCCGCCTGACTTCGTGTCACGGGCTATGCGGAGCGAGACTCCGCAGCTCCGGCAAGGGCAACACCCGCCTCACCGCAGGGCGTACCGACCCGGTATTAATAAGGTCTTTAGCCGTAAAGACCTTGGGATGGCATAACAGACTTAGCCAATCCCATTTCTACTCAGCCCGGCAAGTGGAACCAGCGTCCCGCCGGGCTTTTTTTGTGTCCTTGCGTGAGACCGGTCAGGAAAAGGGGATACAGAAAGACAAAGGGGGCAGAAGAAACAGATTTTTTAATCACTCAGATGAGTCTGAATCCAAAAAAATCTTTTGTCCCTTTTGGCCTTTTGTTCATTTGTATCCTTTTCCTGACCCGTTTTTTGATTATTTTTGCGGTGTAATCATAAAACCATCTCCTGAACATTATGACTGAACAGCCTTACACACCATCCGCCGGCCGCTATGAAGGCGGCATGACCTACCGCCGCTGTGGCCGAAGCGGTGTGCTCCTCCCGTCCGTGTCCCTTGGCCTGTGGCAGAATTTCGGGGCCGACCGTCCCTATTCGCGCAGCCGGGATATGATACTCCACGCCTTCGACCGCGGGATAGTGTCGTTTGATCTCGCCAACAATTACGGAGTGCCCTACGGCTCGGCCGAGGAGACGTTCGGACGTGTGATGAAGTCGGCGTTGCACCCTTACCGCGACGAACTGTTCATTGCCACCAAGGCCGGATATGATATGTGGCCGGGACCATACGGCAACTGGGGTTCGAGGAAGTATCTCACGGCATCTCTCGACCAGAGTCTCCGCCGCATGAATCTCGATTATGTGGATCTCTTCTACAGCCACCGCTACGACCCTTCGACTCCGCTCGAGGAAACTCTGCAGGCCCTCGTGGATATAGTGAGGAGGGGCAAGGCTTTGTATGTCGGTATCTCGCGGTGGCCTCTCGAGGCCATGCGTACCGCTGTGGAATATCTACGCTCCCATGACACACCATGCCTTGCCTTCCAGGACCGCCTGAATCTGCTCGACCGCGCTCCCGAGAAGAGTGGCATGACTTCATTCCTCGAAGAGGAGGGCGTGGGGCTCACGGTTTTCTCGCCGCTTGCGCAGGGCTTGCTCACGTCGCGTTATCTCGACGGCATCCCGGCAGATTCACGCATACGTGCCGGAAGCCATCTCGACGAGTCGGCCCTCACCCCTGAACTGATGCGCCGCATTGTAAGGTTGAACGAGGTGGCCGCAGCCCGTGGCGAGAGCCTGGCCCGGATGGCTGTCGCGTGGGTACTCGCGCGGCGCGATGTCTCATCTGTGATAGTGGGGTGCAGTAGCTCCGGGCAGCTTGACGATACTCTCATGGCGGTCGGATCAATGCCGTTCACTGCCGCCGAGCTGGAGCTGATCGACAGTATATGAACTTTAAGTTACTTGGATATGAAAAGGATACAAATGGACAAAAGGAACAAATGTTTTTGGGGGATTCAGATTCAACACTAATAAAAAACCTTTTGTTTCTTTTGCCCTTTTGTCCATTTGTATCCTTTTTATAAAAAAGAAAAGTTGCAAGGCGACGTGGTCGGTGACCTGTTGCCTTGCAACTTTATTCTATATATCCCGGAGGGATGATGTCTTCTTATTTCTTGAAGAAGCGGTTGTAGAGACCCTGGAAGCCCTGGCCGTGACGGGCCTCGTCCTTAGCCATTTCATGAACGGTGTCATGGATAGCGTCGAGGTTGAGCTCTTTGGCGCGACGTGCGATGCGCATCTTGTCCTCGTTGGCACCGGCCTCGGCAGCCATGCGGCGCTTGAGGTTCTCCTCGGTTGACCATACGCACTCGCCGAGAAGTTCGGCGAAACGTGAAGCGTGCTCAGCCTCCTCGATGGCGTAGCGCTTGAAAGCCTCGGCGATTTCGGGATAGCCCTCGCGGTCAGCCTGGCGTGACATGGCCAGATACATACCCACCTCGGCGCATTCGCCCTCGAAATGGGCGCGAAGGTCAGCCTTCATCTGGTCGTCGGTATCCTTGGCGATGCCGATCACGTGCTCGGTGACGAACTCAAGAGCCTTCTCGGGATCATCGCTGAGTTCCTTGAATGCAGAGCGGGGAGCTTTGCAGAGGGGGCATATTTCGGGAGCTTCGTTGCCTTCGTGTACGTAACCGCATACGGTGCAGATAAATTTCTTGTTCATAGTGATTGTGTTGTTTGAATTGATGGATTGATTATACTTTCAGTTGTTTGATTCGGATTGGAGGAGCCGCGAACATTCCGGACATCTTCCTTTGAAGGTCACCCCGATGTCGATTATCGAATAGCCTTCGGGCAGTGACGGTAGATCGGTGCTCACCGCCGGGATATCGGTCACCGAGCCGCAGCTCATGCACAGGAAGTGGGCATGGGGATGCTCTGAGTAGTCCCAGCGGGTGCTCTCGCCGTTCTCCACCGCTATGGCCTTGATGATACCCGCTCCGGAGAGGAGTTTAAGGGTGTTGTAGACGGTGGTGCGTGAGAGGGTAGGGTGCTCCGGTTGGAGCGAGGTGTAGATCTCGTCGACAGTCGGGTGCACCCTGTGGCTCATGAGATGCCTGAGTATGAGGATGCGCTGTGCCGACGGTTTGATGCCGCTTCCGGAAAGCTTCTCCGCAATTTCAGGTGAGGTGTATTCGACTGTTTTCAAAGTTGGAATAATTACAATTTTAAATCTATTGCAAAGTTAATTCATTTATTCCGGAAATGCAATAGGTCGGGAGCTTTTTGTGAAATTTTAACTACGGGGCAAATGGAGCGTCATTTGCTCCACGGGATATCGGCCACCCCGGCGAGATGGTTGAGATAACGGGCGAGTATGAACAGATAGTCGCTCAGACGGTTGATGTAACGTAACACCGATGGGTCCACTCTCTCGCCGGTGGTCTCGGTGAATGCGAGTATGGCTCTCTCGGCCCTCCGGCACACTGCCCGTGCCACATGGGTGTGTGATGCCTCTACGGTGCCACCGGGGAGGATGAACGAGCGCTGTGGGGCCACAGTGGAATCGAGCGCGTCTATGCGTTGTTCCAGTGCCTCGATGTCGGAGGCAGTCACCACCGCGGGCGCATCCGGACCGTCCGCTCCTTTGGCGGCGGGAGTGGCGAGATGGGCGCCGATGTCAAACAGGCGCGCTGATGCCTGATGCAGCAGGGCGGCATCGTCGGCCGCTCCGTCGATAGCCGCACACAGGGCCTGGACGAGTCCCACATGGGCGTTGAGTTCGTCCACTTCACCGTATGCGCATACGCGCATCGAATGTTTCGGGACACGCGATCCACCCACGAGCGAGGTCATGCCTTCGTCGCCGGTGCGGGTGTATAAAAAGCTTTTCTTCATGAGGCAAATGTCGGGAAAAATAATTAAATTTGCAACCATACAAACACATCATATTAAAAATATGTTTTCAGGAATAGTTGAAGAGGCCGCTGTCGTGACCGGCGTCACACGCCGCGACGGCAATGTGGATCTGAGAGTGAAATGCTCGTTTGCAACCGAACTCCGCATCGACCAGAGCGTGGCCCACAATGGAGTGTGTCTCACCGTGGTGGCCTTGCACGATGACGGATCATATACAGTGACCGCCATACAGGAGACCCTTGACCGGAGCAATCTCGGAGATCTGAGGGAGGGGGACGAGGTGAACCTCGAGCGCTCAATGCTCATGAACGGACGTCTGGACGGGCATATCGTCCAGGGTCATGTCGACACCACCGCCGTGTGTGAGGCGATTGAGGAGGTCGAGGGCAGCCGTTACTACAAGTTTGCCTATGAAGTGGATCCGGCTATGGCCCGGCAGGGGTATGTGACGGTCGAGAAAGGATCGGTCACAGTCAATGGCGTGAGTCTGACGGTGTGTGATTCGGAGCGTTCTTCATTCCGTGTGGCCATCATTCCCTATACTTTCGAGCATACCAATTTCAAGGGTATACGCGTCGGTTCAAGGGTGAATATCGAGTTTGATATCATCGGCAAATATCTCGCCCGCCTGTCTGAATTCTGAAAATTACCTGTCAGGAAAAAGATTACCTGTCAGGGCAAGGATACAAATGGACAAAAGGTCCAAAAGAAACAGATTTTTATTTTTCATCGGTCTGATCAAGCAGACAATATCTGAAAAATAAAAATCTGTTTCTTTTGGACCTTTTGTCCATTTGTATCCTTGCCTTGACAGGCAACTATTCTGTCAGAGTGATTCTTGTCGGGGTGACAGGATTCGAACCTGCGACCCCCTGGTCCCAAACCAGGTGCGCTACCGGACTGCGCTACGCCCCGAATGATGCTTTGGCTGAAAGCACGGCGCAAAGTTAGTGACTTTTTCCGTCACGTGCAAATTTTTGATGTGCCACTCGCGAAATCGGCTAAAATTTAGTAACTTTGCAACTGAAAAATGGGACGCCTTCTTGCCATAGATTACGGACGTAAGCGTTGCGGCATAGCCGTGACCGATTCTCTGCGTATAGTGGCGACGGCTTTGGCCACAGTCCCTTCCGCCGGTCTGGTGGATTTCATCAAGGATTATATCAGCCGCGAGCCGGTGGACGCGATTGTGGTGGGGCTTCCCACGACAATGAGCGGCGATCCATCCGAGTCCATGCGCTACATCACGCCCGCACTGGGCCGTCTGCGCAAGGCTCTGCCCGAAGGGTTCCCCATAGTGATGTGGGATGAGCGCTTCACCTCCACTCTGGCCCACCGCGCCATGATAGATGCCGGAGTGAGGAAGAAAGGCCGTCAGGACAAGGAGGCTATCGACCGTATGGCGGCCGTCATCATCCTCAACTCCTATCTTGACTCCCCGCAATCGAAAAAGTAAAACTATAAGATATATATGAGACTTCCCGTCTATCTCTACGGACACCCTGTGCTCCGAAAGACGAGCTCTGAGATCGGTCCGGACTATGCCGGTCTCAAGGAGCTGATAGAAAATATGTATGCCACCATGTATGCCAGCGAAGGTGTTGGCCTTGCAGCTCCCCAGATAGGGCTCAACCACCGCATAGTGGTGATTGACGCCGATCCTGTGGGCGATACTTTCCCGGAATGTGCAGGCCGTAAGCTCACCCTCATCAATCCCGTCATAGAGGTGCTCGACGGAGAGCCCGTCACCCGCGGCGAGGGTTGTCTGAGTCTTCCCGGCCTTTCGGAGGACGTGAAGCGTGTGGAGCACATCCGCCTCAAGTGGGTCGACGAGAATTTCGAGCCCCACGAGGAGGAGATATCCGGTTTCCTGGCCCGTATAGTGCAGCACGAGTGTGACCATCTGGAGGGAAAGCTCTACATCGACCACATCTCGATGATCAGGCGGCAGCTCATCAAGGGGAAGCTCAACGGAATCCTCACAGGCCGCACACGCTGCGACTATCCCGCCAAATACGCTCCTAAGAAACGATAAGAAAACAACCATATCCTATGGCTGACGACAAGAAAGTAATATTCTCAATGGTGGGGGTGTCTAAGACCTACCCCCCTCAGAAGCAGGTGCTCAAGAACATCTACCTGTCATTCTTCTACGGTGCCAAGATCGGCATCATCGGTCTCAACGGTTCCGGTAAATCTTCGCTTCTGAAGATCATCGCCGGCATTGACAAGAACTATCAGGGTGAGGTGGTGTTCTCTCCCGGCTACTCGGTGGGCTATCTTGAGCAGGATCCCCAGCTCGATCCCTCGAAGACTGTCATCGAGGTGGTGCGCGAGGGTGTGCAGCCCATCATGGATCTCCTGGCCGAGTTTGACAAGGTGAACGAATCGTTCGGCGACCCCGACGTGCTCGAGGATCCCGACAAGATGGATGCCCTTCTGGCCCGTCAGGCCGAGTTGCAGGACAAGCTCGATGCCGCCGACGCATGGAACATCGACTCGAAGCTCGAGCGTGCCATGGATGCCTTGCAGTGTCCGCCGGACGACCAGCCTGTCACCACTCTCTCGGGAGGTGAGCGCCGCCGCGTGGCCCTCTGCCGTCTGTTGCTCCAGCAGCCCGATATCCTGCTTCTCGACGAGCCTACCAACCACCTCGACGCGGAGAGCATCGACTGGCTCGAGCAGCATCTCCAGCAGTATCCAGGCACGGTGATCGCCATCACTCACGACCGTTACTTCCTGGATCATGTTGCCGGATGGATTCTCGAGCTCGACCGTGGCGAGGGGATACCCTGGAAAGGCAACTATTCCTCCTGGCTCGACCAGAAGACCAAACGTATGGCCCAGGAGGAGAAGCAGGCCTCGAAGCGCCGCAAGACTCTCGAGCGTGAGCTCGAATGGGTGCGCATGGCTCCCAAGGCCCGTCAGGCCAAGGGCAAGGCCCGTCTCTCAAGCTATGACCGTCTGCTCAACGAGGACCAGAAGGAGAAGGAGGAACGTCTCGAGATATTCATCCCCAACGGTCCGCGTCTGGGTGCCAAGGTGATTGATGTCAACGGTTTCTCGAAAGCTTTCGGCAAGAAACAGCTGTTCAAGGATCTCTCGTTCTCGCTGCCCCAGGGCGGTATAGTGGGTGTGATCGGTCCCAACGGAGCCGGCAAGACCACTCTGTTCCGTCTCATAATGGGACAGGAGAAGCCCGATGCCGGTTCGTTTGAGGTGGGAGAGACTGTCAAGGTGGCATACGTCGACCAGACCCACCACGACCTTCTCCCAGAGAAGAGTGTCTATGAGGTGATCTCGCAGGGAGTGGAGAGTTTCCGCATGGGTGGCCGTGATGTCAACGCCAGGGCATATCTCTCGCGCTTCAACTTCACCGGAGCCGATCAGGAGAAGAAGATCGCCGTGCTTTCAGGTGGCGAGCGCAACCGTCTCCATCTGGCGATGGCGCTCAAGGAGGAGGGTAATGTGCTGCTTCTCGACGAGCCTACCAATGATATTGATGTCAACACCCTCCGCGCGCTCGAGGAAGGCCTCGACGATTTCGCCGGATGTGCTGTGGTGGTGAGCCATGACCGTTGGTTCCTCGACCGTATCTGTACGCATATACTCTCGTTCGAGGGTGATGGCAATGTGGTGTTCTTCGAAGGGTCATATTCTGACTACGAGGACTACAAACGTGCCCACAACGATGGCAAGGAACCCACCCGCCGCCGTTACCGCAAGCTCATGGAATGAGACATGGCCATGATGTCCCGCCGGGACTGAACGGAATATAGAATATGACGGACAATTGTTTTGAGATAAACAATTGTCCGTCATATTCTGTATAAGGTGTCTCAACCGGATCAGCGGATATATACCTTACTTGTCTGGGTGCCCTGGCGGCGGATATAGAATCCGGGTGAGGTCGGGGCTGATGACAGCTGCAGACCCTGCATGGTGTAGTAGCTTACGGGCTGCAGGGTGTTGTCCATCTCTATGTCGGTGATGGCAGTGGTTGAGTCCTCGCCCATGAGCTCGTTGAGATAGACCTCAAGGGCGGTGTATCCACCATGGCCGGGGAGGATGGTGTTGTTGTCAATCTCGTCTATCGAGGATGCGTGTTTGAGCTCCCATTCGTCGGGCAGACCGTCGTTGTCACTGTCTACCGGGGCTGCACAGTCGGCTGTGTAGGGGAAGAAGCCTTCGGCATCGTCTTCCTTGTCAATGATACCCTTGTTTCCGTATGTGACGGTTCCGTTGAGGGCCTCCTCGCGCAGACGGCGCTCCACGATGTCGGGGTTGACAGTGCCGGCCACCTTGGCCACGGCGGCAAGGGTGGCCTCTCCGCTGTCAAGATTGGTGAGCATATAGTTGGCCGGGGTGTAGCGTCCTCTCGGGCCGACGGAGTAATAGCGGTACCAGGCATTGGCCGGGACGATGCGCTCGTCCACGCGGATGTCGTCGAGCGTGTATTTCTCCACGGCCACACCTTTCCAGTTGTCGGCTGTGGCTTCGGGGATACCCTCGGCATAGTTTCCGTCCATGAACCACTTGGCGGGAGCCCATGAGGTCGCGCCGGAGCGGGCGTAGGATGACTTGACAAACTCCACGCGCTTGGAATCGGATGCCGGTCCCGGTTTGTAGTGATTGTTCATGAAGTTGCATTCATGGCCCGAGTTGAGTCCGTTGTATCCGCTTGTGAGGTTTGCGGTGTTCTCTCCGCCATAACATCCGCCGCGTTTGCCGTAGTTGTAGTTCACGTTGTTGGCATATTCCATGAACACCACGAAGTCCTCGCCACGGGCACCGTTGAGACGCGGAGAGCGGCTCTGGTTGTGGATGAAGAGGTTGTGGTGGTATGTGGCAGGTGATCCTCCGAGCTGAGCCCCGTAGCCGCGTGCGCCCTTGGAGTGGCCGGCGTTGTAGAGACCTTCGTGGATGATGGAGTTCTGCACTGTCAGGAAGTGGGAGTCGGCGGTGTTGAGATTCTCCTCCACCGACCAGCCGAACGAGCAGTGGTCGAATATGAAGTTCTCGCAGTTCTCGGCACCGACGGCATTTGCGGCGAGAACGTTGCCTTTTGCGTCGAGACGTCCGACGCGGAAACGCATATTGCGGACTATGAAGCTTCGCGATCCGCCGAAGTTGACCTTGTGGTGGGTCACCACGATTCCCTCGCCCGGGGCTGTCTGTCCCGCGAGGGTCCACTTCTGGCGGGTCACTTTCAGTTCGCGTTTGAGGGCGATCTCACCGCTCACCTCGAAGATGATGGTGATGGGCTCGCCGGAGTGCTGCTTGAATGCCCAGCGCAGTGTGCCTTCCACATCGTCATCGTCGGAGAGCGAGGTGACTTTGACCACTTTTCCGCCACGTCCGCCGGGCGCGAATTTACCGAATCCCTCGGCTGTGGGAAATGCTTTGATGATTGAGTCGGACGGTTCTGTCCAATCCTTTCCGGCAGTCTCAGCCGCGCTTATCATGACGGCCGGGGCAGCCATGGCGCATATCAGTGCCAGATTTCTTAAAGTTTTCATGTGCTGTGTGTATTGACTTGTTGGTTTTTCCTTAGGTTGTGTGCGATATGGTGACGGCAAAAGGCACGGCGGTAAGGCTGAACTTATCAGCCGAACCCAGTGCCTTTTCTGTTGTCGTTATTAGGTCAGATGATTTTATTCCCCGGCCTGGGCGCGCTCGAGATATTTCTTGAGATCGGTGCCGATCTCAGCGCCATAGTTGGGATATTCCTTGATGATCTGTTCGTAGACAGCAGCCTCCTCCTTGTAGTTCTTGAGCTCGCGGAGCACAGTAGCCTCCTTGAGAAGGAACGCGGGGGTATAGGCGGGGTTGTTGTCGGAGATGCTGACAGCTTTTTTGTAGCAGTCGAGTGCCTCGTTGTATTTCTGAAGGTTCACATAGCAGTCACCTTCGAGGCTCTTTGCTCCGGCGCCGATGATGGATTCGGATGCGGAATAGTCTTTGAGATAGCCGAGTGCCTCCTCGTATTTCTTATCCTTGTAGAGAAGGATGGCAGCGTTGAGCGCGGCGAGATCACCGGCCTTGTAGCCGTGGTCGGCGGCCACCTGCTTGTATTTTGCGAGAGCCACAGAGTCGTTGCCCATGATGAGCTCGGTGTCGGCCTGGCCGAGAGCCTCGTTGGCTGCATTGATGCCCGGCTGGCGGATTGCATAGACCCAGATGAGGATCAGAGCGATCACCACGGCAACCACGATGCTGCCGATCACGATGAAGCGGGGGTTGTTCTGTACTTTTTCACCGAGGCCGGTGAGGGTGTCGTTCACCTCGTCGATGGAGGTGCGTGTTTCGTCCTGGGGATTGTTATTTTCTGCCATTGTGTTTGGTTGATTCACTGTTTAAGGTGTGGAAACTCGCGGGGAGAGCCGCGGGGGAGAATCCCATGTCATTTCCAAGGTGCAAATTTAATACATATTCCCCGAAGAATGAAATTTTTAGGACTGTTTTTTGTTTTTTTGATATAATAGGGATATATTTGCGTCATGACAAACCTAAACAAGATAATCAGCCTTGCGCGTTCCATACTTCCGGGATTCACACCTGACTATGTGTCGGAGATAGCACCCGTTGCAATGGTGAAGGAGCTTTATGACCGTATGCTGATGGATAACCTGCTTTCACTGTCGGACAGCGGTGTGACTGACGGGCGTGTGGCAGACAGGAATGTGACTGTGTCGCTGACCTCGTTCGGCGAGAGAATCAACTGGGTGGATGTTGTGATAGAGAGCCTGATGGAGCAGACTGTGAAGGCCAACCGGATTGTGCTGTGGCTTGACAGGAGGCATTCTGGCGGGAGTTCGCTTCCGGCATCGTTCGGGAAGCTCGGGAAACGTGGCCTGGAGATAAGGTTCTGCACGGATGTCGGGCCGGCCACCAAGCTCATTCCCTCCCTGAGGGAGTTTCCTGACGATATCATCATCACGGTGGATGATGACCAGCTTTATGATTATGATCTGTTTGACCGCCTGCTCACCGCCCATAGGATTCACCCCGAGGCTATATGCGCCGATTGGTTCCAGGGTGTGGTGATTGAGTCGTCGGGCATTCCGGTGTGCGATTACAAGACTTCCTGGGGGCCGGATGACGGCCTTATGACGGCTCCTGTGCCTCTTGGCGTAGGTGGTGTGCTTTATCCACCCGGATGTCTGGACGAACGGGTGTTTGACATAGAGACAATGCAGCGGCTCGCGCCTAAGGCTGACGATCTATGGTTCAAGACCATGGGGCTGCTGAAAGGGACGCCGGTCTTCGCCTCCCGCCACGGGGATGTGACGAAGAATGAGATCTTCTCCCATGAGTGTTATCCTATCGAGCTGGCTCTTAGGCATACCAACCTGTCCGGAGGCCAGAACGATGTGCAACTCAAGAGACTGTTTGATCATTTTGACCTTTACAGATATTATAGACTATGAATATTACCGATAAACTTAAATGGACTCTTGTGGCCATGTCGGACAGTCGGGCTGCAAAAATATTCAAGGTTACGGCTTCAAATGAACGCAAGATCATGGAAAGGATGCGCCGTTATCTTCTCGAGAGGCGCATAGTCAACTCCCGTACTCCCGGGACGGACAGTTCCGGCAGCCTTGTTGTGGCCGTCAGGATAGGTAAGGGGCAACTGCGCACGGTTGCCCCGGTCATAGAGGCTCTGATGGAACAGACGAGTCTCGCACGCCGGTTGATACTTTTCATCCCCGATTCGGTGGACGCCGGTCTGATACCGGCCTCGCTACGCCTGCTTGAGAGGCGCGGTCTGGAGCTGCTGTCATATCCGGCGGATGGTGAGGCGGTGATTCCGCCCGGAGCTATAGAGGTCAGCCCTGATTCATTGCCAGAACCGGAATATCTCGATATGCTGGCAAGGCAATAAAAAAAGAAGCACATAAAGAGAGGGAAGGAAACACCAAAGTTTCCTTCCCTCTCTTTATGTGCTTCTCAGATCTGAGACACACTCAGATCCGGAATCTGTATGGACTGTTGTCAGAGTTCGGTGTGTGCCACTTCCTCGACGTCGCGGGTCTCGATGTCGTCGGCGATCTTTTCGTCGTAGGCCAGGTCAAAGTCGTCCTTTGAGGTGACCACGATGCGCTCGTAGGAGCGGAGGCCAGTTCCGGCGGGGATGAGGTGACCGCAGATCACATTTTCCTTCATGCCCTGGAGGTAGTCGACCTTGCCGTTGATTGCAGCCTCGTTGAGCACCTTGGTTGTCTCCTGGAATGAGGCAGCCGAGATGAATGAGCTGGTCTGGAGGGCGGCACGTGTGATACCCTGGAGGATCTGCTCGGATGTGGCGGGCTGGGCGTCACGTACCACGATGGGACGGAGGTCACGGCGCTTGAGGGTGGAGTTCTCGTCGCGGAGCTTGCGGGCGGTGATGATCATACCGGCCTTGACATTCTCGGAGTCACCGGCGTCGATCACGACCTTCTTGCCCCAGATGCGGTCGTTCTCGTCCATGAAGTCGCGCTTGTCAACCACCTGCTGCTCGAGGAAGTTGGTGTCGCCGGGCTCGATGATGTTTACCTTGCGCATCATCTGGCGGACAATGACCTCGAAGTGCTTGTCGTTGATCTTCACACCCTGCATACGGTAGACGTCCTGTACTTCGTTGACGATGTATTCCTGCACGGCTGTCGGACCCATGATGTTGAGGATGTCAGCCGGGGTGATGGCACCGTCGGAGAGGGGTGTGCCGGCGCGCACGTAGTCGTTCTCCTGCACGAGGATCTGTTTCGACAGGGGGATGAGGTATTTCTTTGTCTCACCCAGTTTGGATGTGACAGAGATCTCGCGGTTGCCGCGCTTGATCTTTCCGAAGTGGACCTCTCCGTCGATTTCCGACACGATGGCGGGGTTGGACGGGTTGCGGGCCTCGAAGAGCTCGGTGACACGGGGAAGACCACCGGTGATGTCACCGGCGTTGCCGGCGGCACGGGGGATCTTGACGAAGATCTCGCCGGCCTTGACGTCGGCGTTGTCATCGAGCATGAGGTGGGCACCCACAGGGAGGGCGTAGGTCTTGAGGATCTCGCCGTCGGCGCTGATGATCTGTGCCTCGGGCACTTTGCCACGCTCCTTCGACTCGATGATGATCTTCTCGCGCAGACCGGTCTGCTCGTCGGCGTCGACACGGTAGGTGACGTTCTCGACGAGATTCTCGTAGCGCACCTTACCGCCGGCCTCGCTGACGATGACGGCGTTGAAGGGGTCCCATTCGCAGATGACGTCTCCCTTCTTGACGTTAGCACCGTCGTCGAAGTAGAGTTTCGCACCGTAGGGTATCGCGGCGTTTGTGAGCATCATCTTGGTCTTGGGGTCGATGATGCGCATTTCGGCCAGACGACCGATCACTACCTCCACATTGCGACCCTTGGCATCAAGCTCGTCTGTGCGGACAGTGCGGAGCTCCTCGATTTCGAGGATACCGTCGTAGCGTGATGTGAGGGCGTTGACGGCGGCGATGTTGGATGCCACACCACCGACGTGGAATGTACGGAGGGTAAGCTGTGTACCGGGCTCACCGATGGACTGGGCGGCGATCACGCCGACAGCCTCGCCCATCTGCACCATGCGGTGTGTGGCCAGGTTGCGGCCGTAGCACTTGGCGCATACTCCCTTCTTGCTCTCGCAGGTGAGCACCGAGCGGATCTCGACGCTCTCGATGGGAGAGGCGTTGATGCGGTCGGCGGCAGCGTCGTTGATTTCCTCGCCGGCGGCCACGATGAGCTCGCCAGTCGAGGGATCGACGATGTCGTGGACGGAGACACGGCCGAGTATGCGCTCGCCGAGCGATGCGACAACCTCGTCGTTGTTCTTGATCTCGGTGCATACGAGTCCGCGCAGAGTGCCGCAGTCGACCTCGTTGATGATGACGTCGTGGGCGACGTCGACCAGACGGCGGGTAAGGTATCCGGCGTCGGCGGTCTTGAGGGCGGTATCGGCAAGACCCTTACGCGCACCGTGGGTGGAGATGAAGTACTCGAGCACCGAGAGGCCTTCCTTGAAGTTGGCAAGAATGGGGTTCTCGATGATCTGACCACCTTCGGCGCCGCTCTTCTGGGGCTTGGCCATAAGACCACGCATACCGGAGAGCTGACGGATCTGGTCCTTAGAACCACGGGCACCAGAGTCAAGCATCATGTAGACAGGGTTGAAGCCCTGCTTGTCGGCCGAGATCTGCTTCATGAGGGTGTCGGCCAGACGGGAGTTGACGTGTGTCCAGATGTCGATAATCTGGTTGTAGCGTTCGTTGTTGGTGATGAAGCCCATGGAGTAGTTGTTGAGCACCTCCTGGACCTGTTCGTAGCCTTCGGCCACATATTGCTCTTTCTCGGCGGGGATGAGCACGTCGCCGAGGTTGAATGACAGACCACCCTTGAAGGCCATGTAGTAGCCGAGGTTCTTGATGTCGTCGAGGAACTGGGCCGAGCGGGGGATACCGCAATATTTGATGACCTTGGAGATGATGGTGCGGAGCGATTTCTTGGAAAGAATCTCGTTGACGTAGCCGATCTCTTTGGGGACATACTGGTTGACGAGCACACGACCTACGGAGGTGTTCTCGACCAGGTGACGGATGGGGTTGCCATCCTCGTCGATGTCTTCCACGACTATCGAGACGGGAGCGTGGAGTGTGACACGGCCCTCATTGTAGGCTATCTCGGCCTCTTCGGGTCCGTAGAACTTCAGACCCTCACCCTTGTCGCCCTTGCGGAGCTTGGTGATGTAGTAGAGACCGAGCACCATGTCCTGCGAGGGGACGGTGATGGGGGCGCCGTTGGCGGGGTTGAGGATGTTGTGGGAGCCGAGCATGAGGAGCTGTGCCTCGAGCACGGCCTCGTTGCCGAGGGGAAGGTGGACGGCCATCTGGTCACCGTCGAAGTCGGCGTTGAATGCCGTACAGGCGAGGGGATGGAGCTGGATGGCCTTGCCTTCGATCATCTTGGGCTGGAATGCCTGGATGCCGAGACGGTGAAGTGTCGGGGCTCGGTTGAGGAGCACGGGGTGGCCTTTCATGACATATTCGAGGATGTCCCATACCACGGGCTCCTTGCGGTCAACGATCTTCTTGGCGCTCTTGACGGTCTTGACGATGCCGCGCTCGATGAGCTTGCGGATCACGAAGGGCTTGTAGAGCTCGGCGGCCATATTCTTGGGGATACCGCACTCGTGCATCTTCAGCTCAGGACCTACGACGATAACCGAACGAGCGGAGTAGTCGACACGCTTACCGAGAAGGTTCTGACGGAAACGTCCCTGCTTGCCCTTGAGCGAGTCGGAGAGCGATTTGAGGGGACGGTTGGCCTCGGTCTTGACGGCAGATGACTTGCGTGAGTTGTCGAGCAGTGAGTCAACGGCCTCCTGGAGCATACGCTTCTCGTTGCGGAGAATCACCTCGGGAGCCTTGATCTCGATGAGACGCTTGAGACGGTTGTTGCGGATGATGACGCGACGGTAGAGGTCGTTGAGGTCGGATGTGGCGAAGCGTCCGCCGTCCAGGGGAACGAGGGGGCGGAGTTCGGGGGGAATGACGGGCACGGCCTGGAGTATCATCCATTCGGGGCGGTTGCGCTCGCGCGATGCGCGGAACGATTCCACCACCTGGAGACGCTTGAGGGCCTCTGTCTTGCGCTGCTGCGAGCCTTCGGCGTTGGCCTGGGCGCGGAGTGCGTATGAGAGGTCGTCGAGGTCGAGATCCTTGAGCAGGTCATAGAGAGCCTCGGCGCCCATCTTGGCGATGAACTTGTCGGGATCGGAGTCGTCGAGCATCTGGTTCTCGCGGGGGAGAGCGTCGACGATGTCGAAATATTCCTCCTCGGTGAGCAGGTCGAGCTTGGCGAGGGGTTTCTCAGGGTTGAGGTCGGCGGCGGCACCGGGGTTGATCACTACGTAGCGCTCGTAGTAGACCACGGAGTCGAGCTTCTTGGAGGGGAGGCCGAGCAGATAACCGATCTTGTTGGGAAGTGAGCGGAAATACCAGATGTGGGCGACGGGCACAACGAGCTTGATGTGGCCCATGCGCTCGCGACGCACCTTCTTCTCGGTGACTTCCACACCGCAGCGGTCGCAGACGATGCCCTTGTAGCGGATGCGCTTGTACTTGCCGCAGTGGCACTCGTAGTCCTTGACGGGACCGAAGATCCTCTCGCAGAAGAGGCCGTCGCGCTCGGGCTTGTACGTGCGGTAGTTTATGGTTTCGGGCTTCAACACTTCGCCGCTTGACTTCTCGAGGATCTCCTCGGGCGAAGCGAGGCCGATGGAGATCTTTGAGAATCCGGTTTTCTGTTTATTGTCTTTTCTAAAAGCCATATATTGGTGTTGTCTAAAAGCAATTTTGAAAAAAGTGGAATGAGGAGAGATGGGGAGAGAGAGACTTTACGGCTCAAGATTGATGCTGAGACCGAGGCCGCGGAGCTCGTGGAGGAGCACGTTGAGCGACTCGGGGATACCGGCGGGTGGCATGGCGTCGCCCTTGACGATGGCCTCGTAGGTCTTGGAACGGCCGGTGACATCGTCACTCTTGACGGTGATGATCTCCTGGAGGATGTGGGATGCGCCGAATGCCTCGAGCGCCCAGACCTCCATCTCACCGAAACGCTGTCCACCGAACTGTGCTTTACCGCCGAGGGGCTGCTGGGTGATGAGCGAGTACGGACCGATGGAACGTGCGTGCATCTTGTCCTCGACCATGTGGCCGAGTTTGAGCATATAGATCACGCCCACGGTGGCGGGCTGGTCGAAGCGTTCGCCGGTGCCTCCGTCATAGAGGTAGGTCTTGCCATAGCGGGGCAGACCGGCCTTGTCGGTCCACTCGTTGAGGTTCTCGAGTGTGGCGCCGTCGAAGATGGGGGTTGCGAATTTCTCGCCTAGCTCACGGCCGGCCCATCCGAGCACTGTCTCGAAGATCTGTCCGAGGTTCATACGCGAGGGCACACCCAGAGGGTTGAGGCAGATGTCGACGGGGGTTCCGTCGGCGAGGAAAGGCATATCCTCCTGGCGCACGATGCGCGACACGATACCCTTGTTGCCGTGACGTCCTGCCATCTTGTCGCCCACGGAGATCTTACGCTTCTTGGCAATGTAGACCTTGGCGAGTTTCATGATGCCTGAGGGGAGCTCGTCGCCTATGGAGATGTCGAACTTCTTGCGGCGGAGCTCGGCGTCGATCTCCTTGCTCTTGCGCAGGTAGTTGACGATGGTGGCACGGATCATGTCGTTCTTGTGGGCATCGGCTGTCCACTTGGAGAGGTTGATGGTGTCGTAGTCGATCTCCTTGAGGGTTCCGGCGGTGAAGCGGGCTCCCTTGGGGATGATGTCGCTTCCGAGGAAGTCCTTGACACCCTGGGATGTCTTGCCTTCGGTGAGGATCATGAGCTTGGATACGAGCAGATCCTTGAGGGAGTTGAGACGCTCCTCGTATTCCTCGTCGAGCTTGGGAAGTACGGCGCTCATGGCCTTCTTGGTCTTCTTCTTCTCGGCTTTCTGGAAGAGGTGTGTGCCGATCACGACGCCCTTGAGCGAGGGAGTGGCTTTGAGAGATGCGTCCTTCACATCGCCGGCCTTGTCGCCGAAGATGGCACGGAGCAGCTTCTCCTCGGGGGTAGGATCGCTCTCGCCTTTGGGGGTGATCTTACCGATCATGATGTCGCCGGGCTCGATATGTGCGCCGACACGGACGATGCCGCGCTCGTCGAGATCCTTGGTGGCGTCTTCGCTGACGTTGGGGATGTCGGATGTGAGCTCCTCCATGCCTCGTTTTGTCTCGCGGACCTCGAGGGTGTATTCGTCTACGTGGACGGAGGTGAGGATATCCTCGCGCACCATGCGCTCGTTGAGCACGATGGCGTCCTCATAGTTATATCCCTTCCAGGGCATGAAGGCCACCTTGAGGTTGCGGCCCAGAGCGAGCTCGCCCTTCTCGGTGGAGTAGCCTTCGGAGAGGATATCGCCCTTCTTGACGCGCTGGCCCTTGTTGCAGATGGGGCGCAGGTCGATGGTGGTGCTCTGGTTTGTCTTGCGGAACTTGGGCAGACGGTATTCCTTCACGCTGTCCTCGAACGATACGAATTCCTCGTCGTCGGTGCGGTCATAGCGGATGCGGATGACTGTGGCGTCGACAAACTCGATGACACCTTCTCCCTCGGCCATGATCTGGGTGCGTGAGTCGCGGATAAGCTGTCCCTCGATGCCTGTGCCGACGATGGGGCTCTCGCTGCGGAGCAGGGGCACTGCCTGGCGCATCATGTTGGATCCCATGAGGGCGCGGTTGGCGTCGTCATGCTCAAGGAAGGGGATGAGCGATGCGGCGATAGAGGCGATCTGTGTGGGCGATACGTCCATGAGCTCTACCTCGGAGGGTGCGACGATGGGGAAGTCGGCATCCAGGCGGGCCTTGACGCGGTCGTTGATGAACTCGCCGTCATCCTTGACGGGGGCGTTGCCCTGGGCTATCACCTTGCCCTCCTCGATCTCGGCGGTGAGGTAGACCACCTCGTCGTTCTTGAGGTTGACCACTCCGTCCTTGACCTCGCGGTAGGGGGTCTCGATGAATCCGAGATCGTTGATCTTGGCATATACGCAGAGCGATGAGATCAGACCGATGTTAGGTCCTTCAGGGGTCTCGATGGGGCAGAGACGTCCGTAGTGGGTGTAGTGCACGTCTCGCACCTCGAATCCGGCGCGCTCGCGCGACAGACCGCCGGGGCCAAGGGCCGACATACGGCGCTTGTGGGTGATCTCGGCCAGAGGGTTGGTCTGGTCCATGAACTGCGAGAGGGCGTTGGTGCCGAAGAATGAGTTGATGACGCTCGAGATGGTCTTGGCGTTGATGAGGTCGATGGGGGTGAACACCTCGTTGTCGCGGACGTTCATGCGTTCGCGGATGGTGCGCGACATACGTGCGAGACCCACGCCGAACTGATTGTAGAGCTGCTCGCCTACGGTGCGGACACGACGGTTGCTGAGGTGGTCGATATCGTCGACATCGGTCTTCGAGTTGATGAGCTCGATGAGGTATTTGATGATGGCGATGATGTCTTCCTTGGTGAGCACCTTCACCTCCATGGGTGTAGTGAGACCGAGCTTCTTGTTGATGCGGTAGCGGCCGACCTCGCCCAGGTCATAACGTTTCTCGGAGAAGAAGAGGTTGGTGATCACCTCGCGGGCCGACGCATCGTCCGGCGGCTCGGCGTTGCGGAGCTGTCGGTAGATGTACTGGATGGCCTCCTTCTCGGAGTTGGAGGTATCCTTCTGGAGAGTGTTGAATATGATGGAGTAGTCGGAAGTGTTGACGTCCTCTTTGTGGAGGAGGATTGTCTGCACGCCCGAGTTGAGAATTTCTTCGATGTTTTCCTCTTCGATCACTGTCTCGCGGTCGAGTATCACATCGTTACGCTCGATGGATACAACCTCGCCGGTATCTTCGTCGACGAAGTCCTCGGCCCATGTGCGGAGCACACGTGCGGCGAGTTTGCGGCCCACAGCTTTCTTGAGGTTTGTGCGGTTGACCTTAATCTCCTCGGCCAGTCCGAAGATCTCGATGATGTCCTTGTCGCTCTCGAGGCCGATGGCACGGAGCAGAGTTGTGACGGGGAGTTTCTTCTTACGGTCGATGTAGGCATACATCACGTTGTTGATGTCAGTGGCAAACTCGATCCAGCTGCCGCGGAACGGAATGATTCGGGCGCTGTAGAGTTTGGTGCCGTTGGCGTGGGTGCTCTGTCCGAAGAACACACCGGGCGAACGGTGGAGCTGTGACACGACCACGCGCTCGGCTCCGTTGATGACAAACGTTCCCTTGTCGGTCATGTAGGGGATGGGGCCGAGATATACGTCCTGGATCACGGTGTCGAAATCCTCGTGGTCGGGATCGGTGCAATAGAGTTTCAGCTTGGCCTTGAGGGGGACACTGTAGGTGAGGCCGCGCTCGAGACATTCGTCGATCGTGTAGCGCGGGGGGTCGATGTAGTAGTCGAGGAACTCAAGTACGAAATTGTTTCGGGTGTCGGCGATGGGGAAGTTCTCGGCAAACACTTTGAAAAGGCCCTCGTTCTTTCGCTTTTCGGGCGGGGTGTCGAGCTGGAGAAAATCCTGGAAGGATTTGAGCTGCACCTCGAGGAAGTCAGGATAGGGGAGGGGATTCTTAACCGTCGCGAAGTTTACGCGGGGCTTGATGGTGTTGGTGTCTGACATCTATTGGTGAATTATCTGGAGATTTTTGTAGCTGGGAGGAGAAGGCAGAAGCCGGAATGAGGTGAAACCGGCTGAAAATGTGGAGAAAGGGGGTGAAGATTTATTGATAAATATAATTATTTATGATTTTTTAATCTTCGGGAGCTATTTTAACGCAAAGGGGTTAAGACATCCCGGGGGATGTCTTAACCCGTTATAGCTAAGCGTAGCAGAGAAAACTCTTATTTGAGCTCAACCTCGGCACCAGCCTCTTCGAGCTGCTTCTTGAGACCCTCGGCGTCAGCCTTGGCCATGCCTTCCTTGATGACTGAGGGAGCGCCGTCAACCATCTCCTTAGCCTCCTTGAGGCCGAGACCGGTGAGCTCCTTCACGAGCTTAACGACTGCGAGCTTGGAAGCACCTGCAGCCTTGAGGACTACGTCGAAAGAGGTCTTCTCCTCCTCAGCGGGAGCACCAGCGGCGGGACCGGCAGCAACAGCAACAGCTGCGGCGGCGGGTTCGATGCCATACTCCTCCTTGAGGATCTGAGCGAGTTCGTTGACTTCCTTCACGGTGAGGTTAACGAGTTGTTCTGCAAAAGCTTTAAGATCTGCCATGATTTTATAGTTTTTTTGTTGTTTTTGTGATTGGGGTTGTGATGATAGAAGTTTTTATTCGAATCGGACGACGGTGTTTATCAGTCTTCCTTCTTCGAGAGAGTCTCAAGGATGCCGTGGAGCTTGGTGCCACCGCTTGTGAGGGCGGAAACAACATTCTTGGCGGGCGACTGGAGAAGAGCGATGACATCGGCGATGAGCTCGTTCTTGCTCTTGATAGCCTCGAGGGTCGAGAGCTGGTCGGCACCGACATAAACGGTCTCTTCCACGTATGCGGCCTTGAAACGGGGGAGTGTGGCGTCCTTCTCGGCCTTCAGACACTCCTTGATGAGCTTGGCGGGGGCGTTGCCCACGTTGGAGAGCATCAGTGAGGTTGAGCCGTGGAGCACGTCGTAGAGCTCAGAATAGTCGCCTTCGAGGCCTTCGAGAGCCTTGTGGAGAAGCTTGTTCTTCACGACCATGAGCTTGATGTCGGCCTTGTTGCAGGCACGGCGGAGAGCTGTGGTCTTCTCAGCGTTGAGACCGGCGGTCTCCACGAGATAGAAGCAGCTGTACTCGCTGATGGTCTTGGCGATATTCTGGATTGCTATGATTTTATCTTCCTTTTTCATTTTGTTCAGTCAGCGTTAGAAGTGGATTACTCATCAATCGACCTGGGGTCAATCTTGATGCCCGGACTCATGGTGCTCGAAAGATAAATGCTCTTGATATAGGTACCCTTGGCGGTGGCGGGCTTGAGTTTGATCAGAGTGTTGATAAACTCGCGCACGTTCTCGGCAGCGGCTTTGGGCTCGAAGGAGACCTTGCCCACTGAAGAGTGAACGATACCGTTCTTGTCCACCTTGAAGTCGATCTTACCCTTCTTCACTTCCTCGACAGCCTTTGCCACGTCGACGGTAACAGTACCGCTCTTGGGGTTAGGCATGAGGCCGCGGGGACCGAGTACACGGCCGAGGGCACCGATCTTACCCATGATGGCGGGCTGGGTGATGATGACGTCAACGTCGGTCCAGCCACCTTTGATCTTGTCGATATATTCGTCAAGGCCTACATAGTCAGCGCCGGCAGCCTTTGCGGCAGCCTCGGCGTCCGAGTTGCAGAGAACGAGCACGCGCACCTGCTTACCTGTACCGTTGGGAAGGGTAACGACGCCACGTACCATCTGGTTAGCCTTACGGGGATCTACGCCAAGACGAACATCCACGTCGAGCGATGCGTCAAACTTTGTGAAGGTGATCTCCTTCACGAGGTCGACTGCCTCGGCAAGAGTGTACACTTTCCCGGCTTCAACCTTCTCCTGGGCAATCTTTTGATTTTTGGTCAGTTTACTCATTTCAATAGAAGATTAAATGTTTTCGGGGAATGTTCCTTTAACGGTGATACCCATGCTTCTGGCTGTACCGGCTACCATACGCATAGCCGATGCTACGTTGAAACAGTTCAAATCGGGCATTTTGTCCTCGGCAATTGCCTTTACCTGATCCCAAGTGATCTCGGCCACCTTCTTGCGGTTGGGCTGTGCGGAGCCGGATTTGATCTTAGCAGTCTCAAGGAGCTGGATTGCTACGGGAGGGGTCTTGACAATGAAGTCAAAGCTCTTGTCGGTGTAATAGGTGATTACAACAGGGAGAACTTTGCCGGCCTTGTCCTGGGTGCGGGCGTTGAATTGCTTGCAAAACTCCATGATGTTGATGCCCTTCGAACCGAGAGCAGGACCTACTGGAGGGGAGGGATTGGCTGCGCCTCCCTTGATTTGCAATTTGATCTGTCCAGCAATTTCTTTAGCCATGATAAATCTAAATTTTTTGTTAATGATTCGGTTAAAACGATGTTGTCGCGAACGTGCCTGTGAGACCTCGGTCTCGTAACCGACCTCAGTGCCGCCGGCCTTCTCTGCAACATCTCCCGTGGATGCTTCCGGTCACGCCGGGGGCATCCGCGCGATGATTATTCACGCTCTACCTGTGAGTTCTCGAGTTCCAGGGGCTGTTTGCGCCCGAAGATCTTGACCATCACCTTGAGTTTCCTCTTCTCGCGGTTCACTTCCTCGATGACACCGGAGAATCCGGTGAAAGGACCTGCTGTGACCTTGACTGACTCGCCTACCATGTAGTCGTTGCCATCCTCGGCAGTCTCGGCGAGATCGTCGGCTGCACCGAGCATTCGGCGCACCTCGCTCTCACGCAGTGACTCGGGCGCAGCATCCTTGCCACGTCCGCGCAGAAAGTCTATCACGTTGGTTGTGTTGCGGAGTTCGTAGAGAACCTCGCCCGTGAGTATGCACTCCACAAAGACATATCCGGAGTAAAGGTTTTTCTCCTTCACCACCTTCTTGCCGTTCTTGACGCTCATCACCTTTTCGGTGGGAATCAATACTTGAAAGACGTAATCGCCGAGGCCGGTGTTGCGGATCGCTCCGTCGAGTACTTCCTTGACCTTAGCTTCCTTGCCTGAGATTGCGCGGAGCACATACCAGGCTTTCTTCAATTCTTCAGCCATTGATTTTTTTCTTCCTTCAGAGGGTGATTACTGTCCGAGAGAGTAGATAAAGTGCATAAGGGTGTCGACCACCTGGTCCATCACGAAGATAATCGCTGCTATGATGATGGAAGCGATCAGCACGATCACCGCGCTTTTGACCAGCTGGGTCCTTGTAGGCCAAGAAGTCTTATATCGAAGTTCGGTATAAGACTCCTCAATATCTGTAAGTAGTTTAAGTTTACTCATTTGCGTCTGTTTTTAGCACGGGAAGAGAGGCTCGAACTCCCGACACCTGGTTTTGGAGACCAGTGCTCTACCGACTGAGCTATTCCCGTATTTTAGAAACCGGCTCCGGAGTGTTCCGAAGTTTTGCTCCTGATGATCCGGAGCCGGATTTCTGTGGCTTTATCTCTTGATCCTCCGGAGAGGATTCAGGGATTGCTTGATTGGATTAGTCGAGGATCTCGGTGATCTGACCTGAACCAACTGTGCGGCCGCCCTCACGGATAGCGAAGCGAAGACCTGCGTCGCAAGCTACCGGGTTGATGAGCTCAACGTTGATCTCAACGTGGTCACCGGGCATTACCATCTCTACACCTTCGGGGAGAGTGATCTCACCGGTAACGTCAAGTGTACGGATGTAGAACTGGGGACGATAGTGGTTGTGGAAAGGAGTGTGACGGCCACCTTCCTCTTTCTTGAGGATGTAGACAGAAGCTTTGAACTTGCTGTGGGGCTTAACGACACCGGGATGGCAGATAACCATACCACGCTTGATGTCCTTCTTGTCGATACCGCGGAGAAGGAGACCTACGTTGTCACCAGCCTCGCCCTGATCAAGAAGCTTGCGGAACATCTCGACGCCGGTAACAACCGACTTCATGTCTGCACCAAGGCCCATGATCTGAACCTCGTCGCCAACCTTCACGATACCAGTCTCGATACGACCGGTGGCAACAGTACCACGACCGGTGATTGAGAACACGTCCTCGACAGGCATAAGGAAGGGTTTGTCGATGTCTCGGGGAGGCAGGGGGATCCAGTTGTCGACAGCATCCATGAGCTCCATAACTTTGGCTTCCCACTCGGGCTCGCCGTTGAGGGCGCCGAGAGCTGAACCGCGGATGATGGGGGTCTCATCACCGTCATATTCGTAAGTCGAAAGAAGGTCACGCATTTCCATCTCAACGAGGTCGAACATCTCCTCGTCGTCTACCATGTCGCACTTGTTGAGGAATACGACGAGACGGGGAACGTTCACCTGGCGGGCGAGAAGGATGTGCTCGCGGGTCTGGGGCATGGGACCGTCAGTTGCGGCAACTACGATGATAGCACCGTCCATCTGAGCAGCACCGGTAACCATGTTCTTCACGTAGTCAGCGTGTCCGGGGCAGTCAACGTGTGCATAGTGACGGTTGGCGGTCTCGTATTCTACGTGTGAAGTGTTGATGGTGATACCACGCTCCTTCTCCTCGGGTGCGTTGTCAATCTGGTCGAATGACTTAACCTCGGAGAGACCGTTCTTTGCAAGCACGGTGGTGATTGCAGCGGTAAGAGTAGTCTTACCGTGGTCAACGTGGCCGATGGTACCGATGTTTACATGCGGTTTGGTTCTTTCGAATTTCTCTTTAGCCATAACT
>CAJUKP010000027.1 GCA_910587165.1 uncultured Duncaniella sp. | reverse complement strand
AGCACCTGACTGTTAATCAGGGGGTCGTTGGTTCAAGCCCATCCTGAAGCGCAATTAGCCTCCGCGAAGTGATTTCGCGGAGGCTAATTGTTTATACCCGGAGTTACCGGTCAGGACAAGAAGTTACCGGTCAGGACAAGGGTACAAAAGGACAAAAGGGAAAAAGAAACAAATTTATTTTTTTGTTCAGATATAATCACTCTGATAAATCTGAGTCCCCAAAAAATTTGTTCCTTCTTCCCTTTTGTCCTTTTGTATCCCTTTTTCATCATCGGCAATCGACATTAAAATTGGTCTTTTCGGACAAAAATTCATGAAAACGCAATTTTTTCTTGAAAATATTTGGATTTATTTAAAATAGAACGTAATTTTGCCAAGTTCTCACAAAGAATATCAACAAAACGAAAATATCAACAACTATTCATTCATTAAACCCGCAAGATTTAAATGAAGAAACTTTACACCACATTAGCTTTGGCAGCTGCCGTTGCGCTCTCCGCATCCGCCGCCGACGTTAAGGCCTTGAAGTTTGAGAAAAACGTCCAGACCATATCCAATGAGATTTCCGTTGAGGAATTCGCCGCCCCCATAGCCCGCAAGGTGGCTCCTGCCGTCATGAAGGCACAGCCCACCTCCGTCGAGGACATTCTTGGCTACTATGAGATCGCGTATGTCGATCTTTACAAGGATGGCAATGACTTCTCATTGGGTGCCATCAAGATTCTCAAGGGCAGTGGTGCCAATGAGGTAAACCTCTATGGTTTCGGCAACTCCAAAGATGATAACCCTATCGTGGGTGTATTCAATGCTGCTGCCGGCACACTCTCCATCGCCTCATATCAGCCCGTGTTCACAACCGCATCACTTGGTCAGATCTATTGGCAGCACGTGATTGTCGCTGAGGTAAACGGTCAGAAAAACTTTGCAATCAGCAAAGATCCTCTGGTGCTCACATTCGACGACAAAGGCAACTTCGTTGTTCCTTTCCAGAACGGATGGCCCGAGGGATGTTTCCTGGGTGCCAAAGACAGCCCCAACTTCGAGGGCTACTGGGCCGGTATGATTGCTGAATCCAGAAAGATGACTGCACCCGCGGCCGAAGGTTGGTCTGACGCAGGAAACGCCACCCTTTCAGATCCCTGGTTCCTCCCCGGTGTAGGTGCCATTTTCTTCACCACCGCCCCCAACTTCCCCGCCTACGACGTGAAGCTGCAGCGCAATCAGGCCAATCCCAACCTCTATCGTCTCTATGATCCGTATGCCAACATCAACGAGTATCTGAACGGTGACACCCCCACCACTTCAGAAGACTATTTCCCCTTCAATGAGTCTGTACTCGCCGGCTGCATCGAATTTGACGTCACCGATCCCACCTGCGTTCTCTTCACACCTCAGGTTTACTCCGGCCTCAGCTCCGATGATTTATTCGGAATGGATATGTTCTATATGACCAACGGTGCAGGCGACTTCGTATTGACCGAAAGCGAATACACCGAAGGCATGAGCACCGCTGAGAAGATTGAGCTTTGGAAAACAGTTCTTCAAGAAGGCGGCGAGCAAGACAATATCTCTACCTACGTGAAAGAAGCCAACACTGTCATCATCAAGGATGCACAGTTCTACGCTTCCGGACAGACAACCTATCCCAACTGGACTACCCTCCTCACTTTCCTCAAGGAGAACAATCCCGATGTATGGGGCACTATCCAACTCCCCGTCGTAATGCAGGGCGCTATCGTTATGCCCGATCCCGCCGGTATCGACAACATCATCACCGACAACACCAACAAGACACTCGAATACTTCAACCTCCAGGGTGTCCGCGTTGAGAACCCCTCCAACGGCATCTACATCCGCCGTCAGGGCAACGACGTACAGAAAGTTTACGTCCGCTAAAATCATAAAGCCATAACCCCCCTATAAGCGTGGCGGCCCATCCGGGTCGCCACGCTTCACATTCTCCCCCACACATCCACCCGCAAAACAATACCCATCAGAACAACGCAACGACATCCCAGCCACAAAAAACACCCATCAGAACAACGCAACGACATCCCGGACGCAAAAAAACACCCATCAGGTGTCCGGCAGGACACCGATTTATAGTAACCGCGGTACACCGGAGGTGTGCCCGGGGGGGATGGCAGATATAAAATCAATGGCGTCCGGCAAGGACGCCGGTTATCGGCGCCACACCTATAGTCATGATAACCAGCGTCCTACCGGACGCTAAATTATCTTGCGATCTACCTCCGGGCACACCTCCGCACAGCTCCGGTGTACCCGGCTACTACATAACCGACGTCCTGCCGGACGTCACAGCACAAATTGCCACGTAGTGGCAACGCAACGGTAGGCCCGGATTCCATCCGGGTATCAAAAAACATTCCTATTATTTGCGTCGCGTAGCGCCGCCACAATATGCACGACCGGTAGCGGCGCTACCCAACGCAGCCATGGGGTGTCCGGCAGGACACCGATTATGTAGTAGCCGGGTACACCGGAGCCTTGCGGAGGTGTGCCCGGTCAAAGAATATACAGATTTATGGCGTCTGTAAGACGCCGGTTATCAGCTAATACCTGTCGTGTTGATAACCGATGTCCTACCGAACACGATACCTCCGGGCACACCTCCGCACAGCTCCGGTGTACCCGGCTACGACATAACCGACGTCCTGCCGGACGTCACAGCACAAATGCCACGTAGTGGCAACGCAACGGTAGGCCCGGATGAAATCCGGGTATCAAAAAAACATTCCAATCATTTGCGTCGCGTAGCGCCGCCACAATATGCGCGACCAGTAGCGGCGCTACGCGACGCAATCCCACGGATAATCCACGAAATACCCGGATTCCATCCGGGCCTACCATTGCATTGCCACTACGTGGCATGATATTGAACCAGAAAAAAGAAATCTGTTTCTTCTGTCCTTATGGTCTTCTGTACCTTTATCCTGGCCGGTAACTTCCCGGTAACTCCTTATCCCGATAAGTAACATTAACTTTCTTTTTTCAAATTTCTCACCGCTTATTTTGTTTTTAAGCCAAATGATTGTATCTTTGCCTGAACGAGAATCAATTCTAATTAACTAACAATATATAACGACTTACTTCTAAGAAGATGGAAAACGACCAGTTATTGAAAGAAGTGACCGCCAAAGCCCAACAATGGCTTGGCGACGAATATGACGCCGAGACCCGTGCCGAAGTGCAGCGTATGCTCGACGCCGAGGATAAGACCGAGCTCATCGAGAGCTTCTACCGTCAGCTCGAGTTCGGCACCGGCGGTCTGCGCGGCATCATGGGCGCCGGCACCAACCGCATGAACATCTACACCGTGGGTGCCGCCACCCAGGGCCTCGCCAACTATCTCAAGGAAGCCTTCAAGGATCTCCCCGAGATCAGCGTGGCTGTGGGCCATGACGTGCGCAACAACTCACGCAAGTTTGCCGAGACTGTGGCCGACATTTTCTCAGCCAACGGCATTAAGGTGTATCTCTTCGACGGCTTCCGTCCCACCCCCGAGCTCTCATTCGCCATCCGCCACTTCGGATGCCAGAGCGGCGTGAACATCACCGCATCCCACAACCCCAAGATCTACAACGGATACAAGGCATATTGGGAAGACGGCGCCCAGATCATCGCCCCCCACGACGTCAACATCATCGACCACGTCAACCGCATCAAGAGCGTGAGCGAGATCAAATTCCAGGGCGACAAGTCGAAGATCCAGATCGTCGGCCCCGAGGTCGACAAGGTGTATCTCGAAGCCATCAAGGGTCTCTCGCTGAGCCCCGAGGCCATCGAGCGCCACAAGGACATGAAGATTGTCTACACCCCCATCCACGGAACCGGCGTGAAACTCATCCCCGATTCACTGGCCAACTACGGCTTCCGCAACATCATCCACGTGCCCGAGCAGGACGTGCCCAGCGGAGACTTCCCCACCGTTGAGTCGCCCAACCCCGAAAATCCCCCGGCCATGGCAATGGCAATCGCGAAAGCCAAGGAAGTGGGCGCCGACATCGTGATGGCCTCCGACCCCGACGCCGACCGCGTGGGCTGCGTGATCCGCGACAACAACGGAGAATATGTGCTCCTCAACGGCAACCAGATCGTCATGATCCTGCTCAACTATCTCATTGAGCGCAACCGCGAGCTCGGCCGCATAAAGGGCAACGAATTCGCCGTCAAGACCATCGTGACCACCGAGACCATCAAGAGCATCTGCGACGCCAACAACGTCCGTATGTTCGACTGCTATACCGGCTTCAAGTGGATCGCCGCCGTGATCCGCGACAACGAGGACGTGCTCCGCTATCTCGGCGGCGGCGAGGAGAGCTATGGCTTCCTGGCCGAGACATTCGCCCGCGACAAAGACGCCGTCAGCGCCTGCTCGCTTCTCGCCGAGGCCTGCGCATGGGCCATGGAGAAGGGTCAGGACTTCCAGGGTATGCTCGTCGACATCTACATGAAGTATGGCTACAGCCACGAGGTGGGCGTATCCGTAGTGCGTCCCGGCAAGAGCGGCGCCGAGGAGATCCAGGCCATGATGAAGTGCTTCCGCGAGAATCCTCCCAAGACCCTCGCCGGCAGCCCCGTGGAGGTGATCAAGGACTACGACTCGCTCAACGAGACCCACGTGGCCGACGGCAAGGTAGAGAAACTCGACTTCCCCTGCACATCCAACGTGCTGCAGTATTTCACCGCCGACAACTCCAAGATCTCCATCCGCCCCTCAGGCACCGAGCCTAAGATCAAGTTCTACATGGAGGTACACATCCCCATGTCGAAACCCGAGGACTACAACGCCTGCCAGGCAGCCGCCCACGACAAGATCGAGGCCCTCAAGAAAGATCTCGGAATCTAAGAGTTAACTATCAGGACAAGGGTACAAAAGAACAAAAGGACAAAAGAAACAGATTTTTTAATTTTTTTGAGTCAGATAATCAATCTGATAATATCTGAACAAAAAATAAAAATCTGTTTCTTTTGTCCTTTTGTTCTTTTGTACCCTTATCCTGATCGGTAACTTCCTGATAGGTAGGTTACTCGGCGAGGGGCGAGGGAGCCACGTAGGTGCGGCCGGCGAGCTCGCGGTCAATCATATAGAGACCCATGCCGTTGTCGCCGATAAGGGTGAGCTTGTCGATGAGCTGACGGCAGTTGTCCTCCTCCTCAACCTGCTCGCTCACAAACCAGTTGAGACGGTCGCGGGTGGCATAGTCCTGCTCATCGTGAGCCAGACGGTAGATGGCGTTGATGGAGGCTGTCACCTTCTGCTCATGCTCGAGGGTGGCACGGAAAGCATCGGCTGCACCGGCCCACTCGGTGGGCACAGCGTCGATGGCCTGGAGCACGACACGTCCGCCACGCTGATGGATGTAGTTCATGAAGATGGTGGCATGAGCCTGCTCCTCCTGAAACTGCACCTTGAACCAGTTGGCGATACCGGGAAGACCGGCCGACTCAAAATGTGCACTCATCGAGAGATAGAGATAGGCGCTGTAGAATTCAGCGTTGATCTGGGCGTTGAGAGCGTCCTGGATTTTGTTGTTCAACATATTTTTAAAACATTTAATTAGGTTTTTCTAACGTTTATAACACGCAAAAGTAGCATATTTAATAATAATCATGCTGCCTTTTACCCAATTTAAGTGAAATTATCATTAGTTAACAATGGCGTGTTTCCAAAAAAATGCGGATGATTTTGTTTTTTTAACTGAATGTTATTACCTTTGCAATGTGTGCGCCGGATGCCACACACACTCTCCACATCCGCTGACTACAAACAATTCCGGACACAGCAGTCTCTCCATGCCGTTTACCGAATCGTCCGTTTAACCTTCCCGGTCATTTCCGCCGGGCCAAACCATAAAGCCCCGCCTGACCGGGATACAGACATAGATCCTATCATCACACCATCATGACTTATTGGATAATAAACTCTCTGATAGTATTTGCATTGTGCGTTCTTTTTGCAGGTGTTCTCATACCGCAGATCCTTCTCATCGCCTATCGTCGCAATCTGTTCGACGAGGTTGACGAACGCAAGATCCACAAGGGTCTCATCCCCCGTCTCGGCGGCATAGCCTTCGAGCCGGTGATACTCCTTTCCATCGTGCTGCTCGCCGGGCTCAACATTATTCTGGGCAACACACAGTTCTCCGAAGCTTTCTATCGCCACGCCATCCTCCTCATGGCCGGCTTCTGCTCCATCCAGATGCTCTATCTGGTGGGTATAGCCGACGACCTCATCGGCATCAAGTACAGGGCCAAATTCGTGGTACAGATCATCTGTGCCGTGCTCCTCATCACCGCCGGATGCTGGTTCTCGACCCTCGGCGGAGTGCTCGGCATCACATCATGGTCGCCGTGGGTGGGTATGCCCTTCACAGCCATAATCATCGTCTTCATAATCAACGCCATCAACCTCATCGACGGCATTGACGGACTGGCCTCCGGACTCAGCTCGATAGCCACCGTGATCTACGGCCTCTCATTCTTCATGCTGGGCGAGTATGCCTACGCCATCATCTCCTTCGCCACATTCGGAGTGCTCGTGCCCTTCTTCTATTACAATGTGTTCGGCGACGTCAAGAAACACAGCAAGATCTTCATGGGCGACACCGGATCGCTGACCATCGGCCTCATTCTCGCCGTGCTCGGCACCAAACTCTTCACCCACACCGCCGACAGCACCGTCGACTTCAACCCCGTCGTGCTGGCATTCTCCCCCCTCATCATCCCTGCCTTCGACGTGTGCCGCGTCTACATCGTGCGCATCCGCCACCACAAATCACCGTTCCTCCCCGACAAGAACCACATCCACCACAAGTTCCTTGCCGCAGGCATGAAACCGCGCGCAGCCATGGTGAGCATCATCTCCCTCTCGGCCCTCTTTACCCTCGTCAACCTCGCCCTCTCGCTGGTGATCAACATCAACCTCATCGTAATCCTCGACATCCTCTTCTGGATGGCATTCAACGCATATCTCAGCAAAAAGATAGCCTCCCGCAAGGAAGCGTGACCTACCGGGAAAAGGATACAAATGGACAAAAGAAAAAAAGAAACAAAATTTCTTTATACAAGGAAATAAAAAAATAAGGATAAGAAAAAAAGGAACAGGCCTCCCCAAAAAACGTCTGTTCCTTTTTTTCTTTTGTCCATTTGTATCCTTTTCCTGACCTGTTATTTTTATCCGGGCAGGCAACTCTTCTCCTGTTCGGTAATTCAAGCGTTTTTTAACTCACCAATCGAGGGTTCTTTCCGCAAAAAATAGTAACTTTGCCCCCAAATAACCCTATTCATCATGAACGAAAAAGAAATCGTGCTCTCAGGCATCCGTGCCACAGGCAATCTTCACTTGGGCAATTACTACGGAGCTCTGAGGAATTTTGTCAAAATGCAGGATGACTACGACTGCAACTACTTCATAGCCGACCTTCACGCTCTCACCACCAATCCCGACCCCCGTGAGCTCCACGAGAACGTCAGGAACATCCTGGCCGAATACCTGGCCGCGGGAGTCGACCCCGATAAGTGCACCATCTTCGTCCAGAGCGACGTCCCCGAGATATCCGAGATGTACCTGCTGCTCAATATGCACGTAGGCATCGGCGAGCTCCTCCGCACAACATCGTTCAAGGACAAGGCCCGCAAACAGCTCGGCATCTCGGCCGACAGCGACGAGGACATCGAGAAACAGCTCGTTGGATCCGACTCCAACAAGCGTGTCAACGCCGGCCTGCTCACCTACCCCACCCTCATGGCCGTCGACATCCTCATCCAGAAAGCCCGCAAGGTACCCGTGGGCAAGGACCAGGAACAGCATCTCGAGCTGACACGCCGGTTTGCCCGCCGTTTCAACTCATTCTACAACGTCGACATCTTCCCCGAACCCGAAAACTTCAACTTCGGCCACAACGCCGTCAAGGTGCCCGGCCTCGACGGCTCAGGAAAGATGGGCAAGAGCGAGGGCAACTGCATCTACCTCACCGACGAGGAGAAAGTGCTCCGCAAGAAAGTGATGCGCGCCGTCACCGACGAGGGCCCCAAGACCCCCAACCAGCCCATATCCGAACCCGTGCAGAACCTGCTCACACTCATGGAGCTCACCACTGCCCCCGAGATCGTGCAGAGCTACCGCGACGCATACGCCGACTGCTCGATACGCTATGGCGACATGAAGAAACAGCTCGCCGAAGACATCCTCAAGGTCACCACCCCCATCCGTGAGCGCTACGCCGAGATCCGTGCCGACGAGGCATACATCGGTAAAGTCGTGCGCCAGGGTGCCGAGAAAGCCCGCGAACGCGCCGCCCGCACACTCGCCGAAGTGAAAAAAGCGATGGGTATCATCAAGTTCTATTGACTCCCGGAATGAAAAGATACAATTTTCTCAACAATGCCCTGGGCTGGCTGTGCTTCATCATAGCCACAGTGACATATATGCTCACTCTCGAGCCCACCGCAAGCTTCTGGGACTGCCCGGAGTTCATCTCGCAGGGTTACAAACTCGAAGTCGGACACCCGCCGGGCAACCCCATCTTCATGCTCGCCGCCCGATTCTTCGTCAACTTCGCTTTCGGCGACCCCTCGAAGGTCGCACTCATGGTCAACGCCATGTCGGCACTCCTCTCCGCCGGCACCATACTGCTCCTGTTCTGGACCATCACCCATCTCGTCAGACGCCTGATAGTGAGCGACGACGCCACCTCAGTCAGCCCCGTGCAGATGCTCGTCATCTTCGCCTCGGGTATATGCGGCGCCCTCGCCTACACCTGGAGCGACACATTCTGGTTCTCGGCTGTCGAGGGTGAGGTATATGCATTCTCGTCGTTCTGTACCGCGCTCGTCTTCTGGCTCATCCTCAAGTGGGAGAACCGCGCCGACCGTCCGCACAGCGACAAATACCTCGTGCTCATAGCCTACGTCATCGGCATCTCCATCGCCGTCCACCTGCTCAACCTCCTCTGCATCCCGGCCATCGGACTTGTGGTCTACTACCGCCTCTGGAACAACACCACCGCCAAGGGATCGCTCGTCACACTGGCTCTCTCGGCCATCGTCGTGGGCCTGATTCTCTACGGTCTTGTCCCGGGATTCATCGAAGTGTCGCAATACTTCGAACTGTTCTGCGTCAACACCCTCGGGATGAGCTACAACGCCGGTGTGCTCATCTACGCCATCCTCGCCGTCGGCACCTTCATCTGGGCCATCCGCGAGCTCTATGTCCAGGACAGCATCAGCCGCATCCGTTGGAGCGTGGCCCTGAGCGTCCTGCTCTCAGGCATCCCCTTCATCGGCGACAGTATGTGGATCCCGGCCATCATCATGATAGCCCTGCTTGTCTACCTCTTCAAGGCCGGCAAGCTCCCCGTGCGCATCCTCAACCTCGTTGTCACAAGCATATTTGTGATCTTCATCGGATATTCGAGCTACGCGCTGCTGCTCATTCGCTCCAACGCCAACCCGCCGATGAACCAGAACGCCCCCGACAACGTGTTCTCCCTCGCCTCCTACCTCAACCGCGAGCAGTATGGCGAGCGACCCCTCTTCTACGGACAGACCCACAACTCCGGCGTGGTCTACGAAGTGGGCGACGGAGGCCAGCTCACCCCCATCTACGAACCCGGAGCTCCCATCTACTCAAAGGTGACCAAGACCTCTCCCGACCAGAAAGATGAATATCATCTCGTGGGCTACAAGAAGAACTACCGCATGAACCCCGAGCTGGATATGCTGTTCCCCCGCATCTACAGCGGCCTCCACACCCAGGCCTATTCCGACTGGATCGGAGGGCTGAAAGGATACCCCGTCAAGGCCACCCAGTATGTCGACGAGGACGGCAACACACTCCAGACCGTCGACCGCATCAAACCCACCATGGGTGAGAGCCTGAGATTCTTCCTGGTCTACCAGCTCAACCACATGTACTGGCGCTATTTCATGTGGAATTTCGCCGGCCGCCAGAACGACATCCAGGGCAACGGCGAGGTAAACCACGGCAACTGGATCTCCGGCATCCCCTTCATTGACAATCCCCGCCTCGGCGACCAGAGCCTCCTGCCCGCATCCGAGGGGAAGGGCAACGCCGGCCACAACGTGTTCTATATGCTCCCGCTCATCCTCGGCATCATAGGTCTCGGATGGCAGGCATTCGTCTCCAAACGTGGCATCGAACAGTTCTGGGTCATATTCTTCCTCTTCTTCATGACAGGCATAGCCATCGTGCTCTACCTCAACCAGACCCCCACCCAGCCCCGTGAGCGCGACTATGCCTTCGCCGGGTCATTCTACGCATTCGCCATCTGGATCGGCATGGGCGTAGCCGGACTCTGGTGGATCATCAGAAGCCTGCTCACCCCGCGCAAACCGGCGGCGGGAACCACCGTGAAGGACCACTCCATGACAGCCGCCATCGCCGCCGCGGTGATCGGACTCATCGTTCCCCTCCAGATGGTGTCGCAGACATGGGACGACCATGACCGTTCAGGCCGCTACACCACACGTGACTTCGGAATGAACTATCTCGACTCGCTCGACGAGAACGCGATCATTTTCACCAACGGCGACAATGACACCTTCCCCCTATGGTATGCACAGGAAGTGGAGGGCCACCGCACCGACGTCAAAGTGGTCAACCTCTCCTATCTCACCACCGACTGGTATGCCAACCAGGTGAAACATCCCTCCTACGACGCTCCGGGCATCGAGACCCTCGCCAAACCCGAGGACTATGCCTACGACCGCATGAACTACAACTATTTCGCCGTCGACGAGGACACCACCGCGACCAACGTCTACGCCTCGCTCCGTCAGCTCTACGACCCCCGGTCAAGCCAGAACTCGTGGGGCGCGCCGATGATGAAATATCCCAATATGTTCATCCCGGTTGACGTCGAGGCCGCTGTCAAGGCCGGACGCATCACTCCCGAGGAAGCCCGCACAGCAGACACCGTCATCAACGCCAATATGCACAACGACCGCGGATGCGACCGTGGCGGTATGTCGCTCAGCCAGGTGCTCTCTCTCGATATGCTCGCCACATCCGTCAAAAACGGATGGGACCGTCCCATCTACTTCGCATCGACTGTCCCCTCGGAATATTATCTCGGACTCCAGCCCTATATGCGCTCGACCGGTATGGCCTACGAGGTCACCCCGGTCTACAACTCCGAGAATTCCGACTACGACATCTCGGCGGTCAACACCGACAAAGCCTACCGCAACATTACGGAGAAATTCCGTTGGGGCGGCCTCGAGAATGTCACCGAACCCGGCCAGGTATATCTCGACGAGACCGTGCGCCGTATGGTCACCACGACCCGCTCATACATCCTAAGTGCCGCCACAGCCCTCGTCAATGAAGCTGTGATGGCCGAGCGCGCCGACTCGACCGTGATGGACTCCGAAGGCAAGGCTGCCCTTGAGGCATACAAGGCCGACCGCTATGCCAAGGCCCTCGAGCTTGTGCAGCTCATGGAGAAGAAGCTCCCTGCCGAAGCCTCACCCTACGCCATACAGATTCCCCAGAAGATGGCGCAGATCTACGGCCGCATCGGAATGGCCACAGGCAACAAGGAAGCCTCCGCACGTGCCCTCAGCCTGATCGAAAACGAGTTGCGCCGCTACGGGGCAAACGTGAAATACTATCAGAGCCTCTCCCCCTGGCAGTATGCCACCCTCCCGCAGACCGACCGCTACATCGAGACATACTATATGGTATATCTGCTCCAGGATTATGCCGACCTCGGAGGCGACCCCGCACCGATAGTCGACGAACTCACCGACATGGGTGTCAACTTCGACCGCATCGTCAGCATCATCGACAAGCAGAGACAACAGTAATCCCCTCCTCTATCAACACACACATATCGAAAACAATTTGGAAAACAAAAAGATAAAAGTGGGAATCACCCACGGCGACATCAACGGCATAGGCTACGAGACCATGCTCAAGACCTTCGAGGACACCCGCCTCGGCGAGATATGCACCCCCGTGGTCTACGGTTCGGCCAAGATAGCCTCATTCTACCGCAAGGCCATGAACCTGCCGGAGGTGAAATTCACCCAGATAGCCTCTCCCGACGAGACCGACCCCGCCGCCGAGCGCATCTACATGATAAATGTGGTGCCCGAGGACACAAAGGTGGAGCCGGGACAGGCCACACCCGAGAGCGGTGCCGCCGCCCTTGCCGCACTGCGTCAGGCTGTGGCCGATCTGCGCGACGGCAAGATCGACGTGCTCGTCACCTGCCCCATCAACAAGAGCGCCATCCATAGCGAGGAGTTCGACTTCCCCGGCCACACTGAGTTTCTTCAGGCCGAGCTGGGCGAAGGCAAGGACAAGGCCATGATGATAATGTGTGCCGAAGGCCTGAGGGTGGCCCTCGTCACAATCCACAATTCCCTGAGCGAGGTCGCCCCCAACGTCACCCGAGAGAATGTGGCCCATGCCCTCGAGGCTTTCAACCGCTCCCTCATCAGCGACTTCGGCATCCATTCCCCCCGCATAGCGGTGCTCTCGCTCAACCCCCATGCGGGCGACAGCGGCGTGATCGGTACCGACGAGCAGGACACCATCATACCTGCCATAGCCGATGCATCGAAGAAGAAAGTGCTCGCGTTCGGCCCCTACGCCGCCGACGGCTTCTTCGGAAGCGGCACCTACACCAAGTTTGACGGAATCCTGGCCATGTATCACGATCAGGGCCTCACCCCCTTCAAGCTCCTCGCGGGCGAGAACGGAGTGAACTTCACCGCCGGACTCCGTTACGTGCGCACATCCCCCGACCACGGCACCGCCTACGACATAGCCGGCAAAGGCCTGGCCGAACCACAGTCGCTCCGCGAGGCCATCTATGCCGCCCTCGACATCTATCGCAACCGCCTGCGCGAGGCCGAGGCAACAAGCAATCCGCTGAGAAAACAGAACTTCGACCGCGGATCAGACCGTGTGCCAAGGGAACCCAAGAATAACGACTGAAATAACGACTGACACATCCCCCGTCATGATCCACGCCATAATAGCAGCCGGACAAGGCTCACGCCTCGCCGGGGAAGGCATAGCCCTCCCCAAACCTCTCGTGCAGGTGGGAGGCGAGCCCCTCATCGGCCGTATGGCACGTATCATGGCATCACAGCCCGGATGCGGGCGGATAGAAGTGATCATCAACGGTGAGGCGGATGATGTCAGCCGCTACCTTGAGGATCTCCGCACCCGGCTCCCGATCAATGTCACCGTCCGTACCACACCCGGCTCGATGCATTCCCTCGCCGCCCTTCTCCCCCGCCTCGGAGGAGATGACGTGTGCGTGGCGACGGTCGACGCCGTGTTCCGCCCCGACGAATTCGGAGCCTATCTGCATGAATGGCAGACCGCCCGCCGCGATGGATGCGACGCCCTCATGGCCGTGACGCGATACGTGGACGACGAGAAGCCGCTCTATGTCGCCGAAGGGCCTGACGGCACTGTCACCGGCTACTTCGACACTCCCGCCGAGGGAGTGACCTGCGTCTCGGGAGGTATGTACATTCTATCTCCCCGCGCCCTCTCCTATCTGACGGACTGCATGGAGGCGGGCCACACACGGATGCGCGATTTCCAACGCTCGCTTGTGGCGGCCGGACTCCGGCTCCGCACATTCCACTTCTCAAAAATAATTGACGTGGACCACGCTGCCGACATCGCTGCAGCGGAGGATCTTATTAAGAAATAAACCAATCCAACCCCAATGGCCGAAATAAAGATTGCCGCCATTCTGCGCGCTGGGGCCTACTCCCCCAACCACATAGGCAACGACGCAGCCATCATGAACCTCACAGCCGAGCAGCTCCGCAAACGCGGATGCGAGGTGAAGACCTACAGCGAGGAGCAGCTGATCGCGGGCGCCGTGAAGGAGCGCGTGATCATACATATGTGCCGCGACCACCGCTCGTTTCCGATCCTCCAGGCCATGGAGGACGACGGTTGCCTCGTGTTCAACTCCGCATACGGAGTCGAGAACTGCACACGCGAACGGCTCTCGAGAATCCTGCTCGGATCAGGCATCCCATACCCCGAATGTCTGATGGTCAACACCAACCAGACCGTCACAGCCCGTATGGAAGCCGCCGGCATGGACCGCGCATGGATAAAGCGAGGCGACCTGTATGCCCAGCACAAGGAGGACGTCACCTACGTGCGCCATCCTCAGGAAGCACAGGAGATGCTTCAGGAATACTTCCTGCGCGGCATCAAGAGAGCCGTGATCATGCGCCACCTCGACGGTGAGCAGGTGAAATTCTACGGCGTCACCGGCACCCCCTGGTTCCAGTGGTTCTACCCCTTCGAGAAAAGCTATTCCACCGGAGGCGACGACTCGGCGGCCACCAACGCACAGACACCCCGGTTCGACCTCGAGAAATTCAAGGATGCCTGTGGCCGCGCGGCCGACATTCTCGACATCCGCTTCTACGGTGGCGATGCGATAGTGGCCCCGGACGGAACATTCCATATCATTGACTTCAACGACTGGCCTAGCTTCGCGCCATGCCGCATTGAGGCGGCAGCCGTGATAGCCCGCGCCGTACTCGCCGAGATCAAAAATCACAAATAAGAGATCATGTCCTTCACTTCCTCAATCGAAAAGAGCCGAAAAATGAAATTTCAAGAGCTGAAAGACAAATTTCTCAACGGAGGTGGACTCATTTCCACATTCCTGCGCTCATCAGTGTCATCACAGGTGGCCTCTTGGGTCGATCTGGGCATGAGTATGCTCCTTTACTCCTTCGTGTTCGTAGCTCTCGAACCTTTCTACCGTTCCAACCTCTCGGTGGCCATCGGCGCCCTCGCCGGAGGTGTGGTGAACTGCTGCATCAACTACCGTTTCACCTTCCATGCCGCCGGACAGAGTGTCAAGGCCGTCGGGGTGAAATATTTCATGGTGTGGACCGGATCGCTACTGCTGAATATGTACGGGACCACAGGACTCGCCACTCTCCTGTCGCAATGGGAATGGCTTGTCAATCTCGGATTCAAGCCCGACGGCATCTTCGCGGCTTCCCGTCTGGCGGCTTCGCTGGCCGTGTCGTGGGGATGGAACTTCGTGCTACAGCGCAACTTCGTCTACCGTCCCACACCGTTCGACCGATATGCCATACGCATTGTCGACTTTCTGACTCCACGTAAAAAAAACTTATAACACAATGCCTGATAACGAAATAACAATACCTCAGCAAAATTCCATGTTCAAACGTTTCCGCGACAGTCTCCAGCAAGGCATCTACTTCGTGATCAACCCCTTTGTGAGACTCCTCATCCGCATGGGCGTGACCCCCAATATGGTCACAACGATAGGCCTGCTCGGCAATATAGCCGCCGCCGCGATCCTGGTCTACGCGGGCTATGCAGGCACTCCCGCCGACATGAACTACAATCTCGTCACCTGGGCCGGAGCCATCATAATCCTCTTCTCTCTGTTCGATATGCTTGACGGACAGGTGGCCCGTCTCGGCAACATGACCTCTGTGTTCGGTGCCATGTATGACTCCGTGCTCGACCGCTACTGCGAACTTTTCACCCTCGGAGGCATCTCCTACTATCTGCTCCAGAAAGGCTACGTGGCCGGAGCGCTCATCACCTTCGTGGCCCTCGTCGGCTCGATCATGGTGAGCTATGTGCGCGCCCGCGCCGAGGGGCTCGGTCTTGAGTGCAAGATCGGCTTCATGCAGCGTCCCGAGCGTGTAGTGGTCACCGCGGCAGGTTGTCTCGCCACAGGTATCACCGGACTCAACGTGGCCTCCGCCGAATTCGACGCCACCACAATCCTCATCGTGGCCATGGGCATCATCGCCGTGTTTGCCAACATCACCGCGTTCGCCCGCGTCAACCATGCCCGCCGCCAGCTCATTGACAAACGATGACACGGACCGGAACCTCTACACGCGAGAGTGCGGTGATCATAGCCGCACTCGGACTGTGGCTCTTCGTCACAGGCATCTTCGTCGGCCTGCGCACCGAACATATCTATATCCTGGCTCTGCTCGCCATACTGCTCTTCGCGGCAAGAGGCACACGCCGCATGGTGGTGGCGCTCCTGCCGTTCATCGTGTTCGGAATCTCGTATGACTGGATGAACATCTGCCCCAACTACAATGTCAACCCCGTGGACATAGCCGGTCTCTATGAGGCTGAGAAAGGTCTGTTCGGCATCGGTGGCCTGACCCCCAACGAATGGTGGGCGCTCCACACATCCAAGGCGCTCGACTTCATGGCCGGATGTTTCTATCTCTGCTGGGTGCCCGTGCCCATCCTGTTCGGTCTGTGGCTCTATTTCGGCAGGCAGTATGAGGTCTATCTCCATTTCTCGCTGGTATTCCTCTTCGTCAATCTCCTCGGCTTCGCCGGCTACTATATCCACCCCGCCGCGCCGCCGTGGTATGTGGCCATGCACGGCTTCGGCTTCATCCCCGGCACCCACGGCGAGACCGCCGGACTCGGGGCTTGGGATGCCATGACCGGACTCGGCATATTCGACGGCCTCTACTCACGCAACTCCAATGTGTTCGCCGCCCTCCCCTCGCTCCACGCCGCCTATATGCTCATCGCCTTCATCTATTCCCTCAAGGCGCGCTGCCCGTGGTGGCTCAGAGGATTGTTCGCGTTCATCTGCCTCGGCATCTGGTGGACGGCTGTCTATACATCCCACCATTACATCATCGACGTGCTCGCCGGTATCGGCGTGACGCTGGTCGGATGGATCATATTCGAGCAGTTGCTCATGCGATGGGGTGCGTTCAGACGCTTCCTCGGAGCCTACGAACGTTACATTTCAAAATAAGAGGGTCCCAAGCTGATGTCTAACTGGAGGGAGGAATACCGCAAGTCGCTCAAGTCGGCTGACACCGAAGAGCACATCGACCTGGCTTTCTACCGGCCCGTAGGATTCGTATGGGCCAAGATTGCCGCGCGTCTCGGTGTGAGCCCCAACGCCATCACCATCGCCTCCATCTTCCTCGGGGTGGCGGCCGGAGTGCTGTTCTTCTATCCGGAGCTGTGGGTCAATGTGGTGGGAATGCTCCTGCTGGTATGGGCCAACTCATTTGACAGCGCCGACGGGCAGCTCGCCCGCATGACCCGGCAGTATTCGCGCATCGGCAGGATACTCGACGGGCTGAGCGGCGACTTCTGGTTCGCCGCCATCTACATTGCCATCGTGCTCCGCGAGAACCGCGACATCCCCTTCTTCAGCGCACACACCTACGTGATGTGGCTCATGGCCATAGCCGCCGGTATATGCCATGCCCGGCAGGCTGCGATGGCCGACTACTACCGCCAGTTCCATCTCTATTTCCTGAAAGGGGAAGAGGGGAGCGAACTCGACAACGCCGCACAGCTCAAGGCCCAGCTCGACAGCACGGACGCCGGATTCTGGCGGCGGCTCACCATGCGCGTATATCTCGGCTACACCATGAGGCAGGAAGCCTGCTCCCCGGCCATGCAGCGGCTCAGGAAGGAGCTGCGGCTGCGGTTCCCCGACGGAAAGATACCGCCGGGGTTCCGCGACGACTTCCGCCGCCTCTCGCTGCCGCTGATGAAATACACAAACATCCTCACATTCAACTGGCGCACGATAGGACTCTTCATCTCACTGTTCATCGGGCTCCCGTGGCTTTACTTCGTCTACGAACTGACCCTGCTCAACGCCATCGCGGTATATATGGTGGTGAGACACGAGCGTATCTGCCGCAACCTCACGGCACGGCTGGAAAATGGAGAATATAAAGGGGATAATATTTGATTTCGGCGGCACGCTCGACTCGCGTGGCGAGCATTGGTATCATGTCATGAACCGCGCGTGGAAAGCTTCCGGCTCATCCCTGACAAGAGAGGCCTATATCCATGCCGAACGCAACATCACACCCCTCGTCTGCCCCACCGACACGATGCTCGACCTACTGACCGGGAAAGTCGCTCTCCAGGCACAACACATGGGTATCCCCCCGGGCGATGTGGCCACACGTTGCTACGGATACGCGCGCGGGTGCGTGGCCGAAGTGACACCGAGGCTTCAGGAGCTCCACAGCCATCTGCCGCTGGCCGTAGTCTCCAATTTCTACGGCAATCTCCGTGCCGTGCTCGCCGACTACGGCATACTCGGGCTTTTCGACGTGGTGATAGACAGCGCGGAAGCCGGGGTGAGAAAACCCGATCCCGCCATCTTCACGCTCGCACTCGGACAGATGGGACTCCGCCCCTCGGAAGTGCTCGTGGTGGGCGACAGCGTGGACAAGGACATAAAGCCCGCCGCCGCTCTCGGATGCCGGACTTTTCTCGTGGAGGGAAAGGGTTGGGACGAGGATTGAGGAGGTCAGCCCATTATTTTCCTCACCGACACCACCGCCACAGCGATGGCCGGAACTGAAATGACTGCTGACCACCAGGGATTGAACATGAGAGCGATGCCCGACATGAGGCTCAATACCATAAATACACCCGCGAGTATGGCCAACACCTTGCGGGACAGACTCAGACGGTAGCGGCGGTAATAGACCGCGCCTATGATTGCGGCATATATGGCATTGTTGACCGTGAAGGCCAGGCCTATACCCGCTATCCCCATGAAGTGGAAAAAGATAAGGTTGAGAGTGACGGTGAGCACCGCGCTTAGTACCTCGGTGGCCATATAGAGCTTCCCGTCGCCCCGTGCGAGCATCACGAAGGCCATGCACCAGCTTGCTCCCTGGAACACCACTCCGGGCATGGCGAGAAGCACGTAGGGAACAATCCCGAGAAACTCCTGGGAATAGAGTAGCCTCACCCCCACCGGAGCCAACGGGATGAAGATAGCCACCACCCCGAGGAGTACGCACGACAGCAGCAGCAGCTCATGGCTCACGAATGTGGCCGTGCGGCGGGGATGGGATGCCACCGATGACAGACGGGGGAAAAATTCCACACCTATGGCCGAGAATATCATCCCCATATAGCGGTTGACAAGAGTATATCCCGACTGGAACAATCCCACCTCTGCCGTACCGCCGGCGCGGTTGAGGAATGCTATGAAGATGTATGAACATAGTTCGGTGGTGACGGCGGCGATGGTGAGATAGAATCCCATCAGAAGCACCGGACGCCCCAGGGCCCAGACCTCGCCCGACGATGGCCGCGGCCCTGTAAGCGGCAGATCCGCGCGGGCCATCCTGACCCCGAGCCATGCGGTGAAAGAATAGGCTGTGATCACCCAGACGATACCCGTGTCCCTGAAAAAGTAGAGAATTGGCACGGATACGATCAACCCGGCCCCGACCCCTCTGAGATTGCTCATGGCGAGCGGACGGAGTCTGCCCAGCCCCTGGAGTACCACCTGGTCGGTCATGGTGAGTGCCATGAGGAACACCGCCGGAGCAAGGAGCATGAACATCGACGATACCCCGTAGGTGCCGAAGGTGCGGAGGCTGAACACCGGGGCCGACAGAAGCATGACGGCCACTCCGGCCACTCCGAGCCATAGCCCCAGACGGCGCACCACCGCCACCGTGACAGGGAGAGTCCGCGGATCCTCGTGTGAGGCGATGGTGCGGACGGCGCTTGTGCGCAGATTCAGCTGTGTTAGACTCGAGACAAGTGTGAGCGCGGAGGTATAGATGGCGAAAAGTCCCACCCCCGAAGTGCCGAGCCAGATGGCCACCAGTTTGGTGCGCACTATGCCGCAGAGGATGGTGAATACCTGCATCCCGCCGAAAATGCTCATGGCTTTGAGCACCGTGCGCGAGATGGAACTGCCTGTATCTCTCTTCATCTCCACCATGATCTCACTTTATAAGCCATCTGCATCAGAGCCCCCTCGGCCATGCGGACAAAAGCCACCGGCATCGGGGCATGGGCTTTCCGGCCCAGACGCCAGGCCTTGAGGGGGATGCGGAGCGGGAACGTGGCCGGATAGAAGAGCAGCATCACCGCTCCCATTGCTCTCAGAGCCTTGGGATCGCTGACAGCCCGCTCACCGGTGGTAGGGCCATCGTGGCGGGTTATCACTACGGGGATAAAACGCATATCCAGCCCCAGCCTGCGGGCCGAGAGCATGAAGACATCCTCCTCGCCGAGATGGAACACTCCGGATCCGAGTCCGAAACGGCTGTCGAATCTCAGCGGGGCTGTGCGGGCATTACGGCGGACAGCTATCTCGAACGACGTGGGATAGTAACCCTTGGGGTATGGCATGATGGGACACTCTGCGGAGGGATAGGGCTTGGGCACATCGCTCTCCGCCATGAAAGCGGCCACATCCATGTCAGGACGCGAGCCGAAAGCCTCCATCACGGCCCGGAGCTGTCCGGCCGTATAGCTGAGGTCATCGTCGGCTATCAGGTATATGTCGGCCTGTGAGCGTGAGATACCGTCGTTACGGTTGAGGCTCAGACCTATCGACTCCGTGCGGTGTATCTCCACATCGTCCCTGCCGGCCAGGGCGGTGGGCACAGGAGTGTCGCCGCTCATCTGCCATGACACTATGTATCTGACCCCTTCCACCCGTGGGAGGGACATTCCGGCCACACGGCGTATGCCGTCCGGACGGTGGGTGGCTATGAGCACATCGAGAGTCACAGGCGTCCCTCCTCCCCGAGGCGGCGCGTCCAGAACTCCACATTGCGGCGGGCCACTGTCACGCAGTCGTTATGTTTCTCCACAAACCGCCGTCCCTCCAGACCGCGGGCACGTATCAGCCCGGGGGAGAGCACAGCGCGCTCTATCACATCGCGGGCCGACTCGAAATCGGGCTCGACATGGAGCACCGGCCTCATCTCGGTCTCACCGATAAAACGGTAGAATGCCTCATCGCCTCCGGAGACTGTATTAAGCCCCATGGCCATGGCGAGGAGCGCGTTGGTGGCGGGGGTGTAGCTGTAGAGCTGGTCAAGCACTATATGGGCTGAGCGGAGCAGGGCGAGATACTCGTCGTAAGGGCGGTTTTCCACAATGACAAGCTCAGCCTTGTCCGGATGGCGCTCAACCACCGAACGGGCGGCAGCCTCGAGCAGATCGGTGCCCTTCTCGAGCAGCCTCCCCTTATGCCGGCCGAGGAAAATCCTCACACGGTCTATTTTTTCGGGAAGCACGACAGGGGTGATCGAGGCTGTGTCGATCGGGATACCTCCGTAGGCTATCTTTTCGGGGGGGAGCACAGTGCGGAGCGCAAGGTCATACTCATAAAGGGCGGTCACACCTCCCAGTATGGTCCGGTCGATATGTTTCTCGAGAGCTTCGAGTTCGGGCGAGCACCATCTCCCCTCGATGCCGGGACAGCCGAGAGAGTATGGCGACGGACGTCCGTTGATGCGGTATTCGTTGTAGCGTAGCCGAGAGTCAGGGTTGATGCACTCGCGCACGTATGAGGGGCTGGTGCCGAGCACCGAGTGGAACACCCCCCGGTTGCCTTTCAGCAGATAGTCGTAGACAGTCTGTATGCGCCCGGGACGGAGCGGAAGGAAACCGTGGCTGTGGATGGACACCACGTCGAATCCGGTGAAACGTCTCATCAGTCCGGCCCGTAGCCGGATCCAGAGGGCCAGGCCACCCAGCTTGCCGGGAAGCGGAGCACGCGAGATGTCGATGTCGCGTCCGGTGTGCATCCACCGTCCCCCCTCCGATGCCACCGTCACATCATGCCCGAGCCTTTCGAGCCCGACCGACAGGGTGTGGTGGAAGTTGCTGGCATCACCAAGGAGAAGGATTTTGAGCGGACGCTGCTCCATGAGATATTGTGGGATCAGAGTTTTTTCCTGAATGCCCGGCGGCGGCGGTGCTGACGGCGCTCGAAGTACTCCCATTGCGACTGCACGCTCTGGTTGCCCTCAAGCTCGAGATTGGTCTCGGCCACCTTGGCTCCGTTGCGGTTGAACACACCGATGAGATCGTAGAAGAAGAGCGAGTTCACACCCTTCGACTGATACTCCGGGCTGACGGCTATCAGCATGAGGTCGACCACCGGATTGGGACGCTTGAGAGCCTTGAGCAGATGATACCATCCGAAGGGGAAAAGCTTTCCACCGCTCTTGCGCAGGGCCTGTGAGAGCGACGGGATGGCTATGCCCACACCGATGAGCTTATCGTCGGCATCGACCACCAGACAAACGTAGTCGAGACGGAGCAGTCCCAGATATATGTCGATGTAATATTCTATCTGCCTTTTCGTGAGGGCCGAGTAGCCGTAGAGACCGGCGTATGTCTCGTTTATCAGCTCGAACAGCGCCTCGCCATACTCCGCCTTGATCTTCTTGGCCGAGGTATATTTGACAATGCGCAGATTATATTTCTTGAGCACGATCTCGGCTATACGGGCCATCTTGTCGGGCACCTTGTCGGGCACCTTGATGCGGTATTCCACCCAATCGGTGTCCTTGACATATCCCAGACGCTCCACATGAGCCTGATAGTAGGGATAATTGTAGATGGTGGCCATTGTGCCCATCTCGTCAAATCCCTCGATGAGCATCCCCTCGTGGTCCATGTCCGAGAAACCCATCGGGCCTATCATCTCGGTCATACCCTTGTCGCGGGCCCACTGCTCGGCCGTGGCGAAGAGCAGGTCGGCCACCTCAGGGTCGTCTATGAAGTCCACGAAACCGAAGCGGGCCTCCTTGCGTCCGGTCTTTTCGTTGAGCAGACCGTTGACTATGGCCGTTATACGCCCCACCGGCTTACCGTCGCGGTAGGCCATGAACGACTGGGCCTCGCAGAAATCGAACGCGGGGTTTTTCGAGGGGGTGAGAGTGTCGACATCGTCGAATATCAGAGGGGGCACGAAACACGGATTGCCCTTGTAGAGGTCAATCCCGAATTTCACATATTCCTGCAGATCCTTCTTCGTATGCCGGATAGGAACAACTTTAAGTGACATAGACAGTGGTTAGACGGTTGGGACAGGTCGGAGGGAGGAGTTGAGCCACAACAGCAGACCTATCATGGCCAACAGGAACACTATGATGCAGATGTAGAGCACACGCTCGCGCTTGTCGGCAAACGCCAGACGCAAGGCATTGAGAGTGGGATAGCGTTTGGCCGGATCGGGATTGACACAACGCGCGGCAATGCGGCGGAGCTTCGGATTCGGAGTCCCGAGCGCATCGAGAGCCTCGTTGAGCAGCACACCGTAGTTGTAGATATCCTCGCTCGTATCGGCATGGGTGAGGAAATTCTTCTGATCGAACCCGACGTCGATGAGCTTGAGATTGCCCACATTCTCGGTGAAGATCACACGTGATGCATTGATGGGATGATGGGCCAGATGCTTGGTCTGGATATAGTCAAGCGCGTCGAGCAGCTGGTGGTTGAGCTTATAGATGTGGTCCTCGGTCACCTTCTTCTCACTTATGAGCTTGGCAAGGGAGTCGCCATACACATCATCGGTGATGATGCACATACCCAGTCCCGGCACCTCCTCGAAATCGTTGATCATGATGATGTGGGGATGGGCAAGGTTATAACGCACCTCAAACTCCTTCTCAATCATCTTCTCATACTCCGGCAGGCCCTTCAGCTCCGGGCGCAGAGTTTTGAGCATCAGCCACTTGCCATGCTTCTTGGCGGTATAGACATGATAGAACTCCTCATCCCATTCGGGCAGGTGCTCTATCTCGGTCCACTTCTGGTCGGATTGTGCGGGAGGGTTTTCTGACATCAGATTGTGTTTTTTAAAAGAATATCAAATGCAAAAATACAAAAAAACATTTGAAATGTGAAATCGCGGGGCAGGTTATCCGGCCATCTCGCCGGGATTGAGGAAGAAGAGGCGGCGGGTGGCGCGGGAGGTGGCGGTGTAGAGCCAACGGTAGAAGTCGAGGCCCTGGCTTTCGGCGGGTATGCCCCCGAGATCGACCACCACATTGGCCCACTGTGCCCCCTGGGCCTTGTGGCAGGTGACGGCGTAGGCATATTTTACCTGAAGGGCGTTGAAATAAGGGTCGGTGCGGAGCCTCCGCAGCCGCTGGTCCCAGTTGAGGTCGGGTGAATTGCGCTCCGGATCAGACATACAGGCTTCGGCAAGGCGCTGCATTGACTCGCGGTCGATCGAGGCGCTCTCGTCGGTGAGGGTGTCGAGGAATATGCGACATTCCACGTCGACGTCACGGTCGGGGAGATGGAACGTGACGTTGGCGAAACGGAATCCGTAGCGCTCCTCGGTGGAATGGATCGCCGTGACTATGCCGACGTCGCCGTTGGCTATGAAATCAAGCTCCTTTATCTTGGCGCTCCACATATAGTTGTTCTTGGCCACGAGAAGCCGCTCGCCGCGGGAGAGCTCTTCCTCGAGATCGAGCACCTGTGTGCGTATGCCGAGATTGAACGTGGTGGCTCTCTTGTTGGAGCGGGTGACCACTATGGTCTCGCCCGGACCGTCGGCGCGGTAACATTCGCCTATCACGTCGACCACATCGTCGCCCTCTATCACATGGACATCGTCGAAACCGTCGGTGACAAGCCTCGGCGCGGGGAGCGGATCGACAAGCATGGCGCGGCGGAGCCATGTGGCGTTGCGCAGGATGCCTGAACCGCGGGCCTGACGGGCCGTATCGGTGATGGTGGCGCGGCTCACATGGAGTCCGAGCCTCTTGAATGTGGCCGGCTGCATGGCGGGAGAGTCGGTGGATCCGACCGGGGGAAGCTGTGCCACATCACCCACGAGTATGAGGCGGCAGTTGTCACCCGTGAAGACATATTCCACCAGGTCGTCGAGCAGGGAGGTGGTCCCTTCGGCCGAGGTATCGCCTATCATGGAGGCCTCGTCGACTATGAAGACGGCGTTGGAGAGGGTGTTGCGCTGCATGATGGTGTTTCCTCCGGTGAGGTCGCCTGTTGGACCGCGGTAGATGCGGCGGTGTATGGTGCTGGCCGGATGTGAGGCTCCTGCCGACATCACTTTGGCCGCCCTCCCGGTGGGAGCGAGAAGCACCACCTCGCGCCCCACTGCCATGAGGCTTCTGACGAGTGCGCCTGTGAGCGAGGTCTTGCCTGTACCGGCATAGCCGTTGATGATGAAGACGGAGTCGCTCGGAGTGGAGGAGGAACAGAAACGCGCCAACGCCCCGATGAGCTGCTCCTGCTGCTTATTGGGTGTATATGGTAGGTTGGCGGTCACGGAAGCCGCGAATTCGTTGACGGTCATGAATGCAAAGTTAGGCTAAAGTGATGGCATTTGCAAGATTTAAAAGCTATTTAAGAAACAAAAGTTACCGGTCAGGAAAAGGGATACAAATGGACAAAAGGGCAAAAGGAACAGATTTTTTATTTTTTCAGATATAATCAGTCTGATGAATCTGAATCCAAAATTCTTTTTGTTCCTTTTGCCCCTTTGTCCATCTGTATCCCTTTCCTGACCGGCTTTGTCTGCTGACCCCATAATGAGAAACCGGGCGGCAGGATTGACCTGCCGCCCGGCGTATTATGCTAAAGCGATGCCACGGGGGCTGTTATTATTTCACTTCGGGAGCGGGCTCCTGACCCCACTGCTGCTGTGAGAGGCGCAGGTAGTTGTTGTAGCGCCACTGTGCGTTGGCCTTTGCTGCAGCGAAGAGCTCGGCGGCCTCGGCGGGATACTGCTTCATTACGGAAGCGTAGCGCACCTCACCCTTGAGGAAGTCCTCGAACTTGTCCCATGCGGGAGCCTTTGAGTCGAGGCTGAAGGGGTTCTTGCCTTCCTCTTCGAGAGCGGGGTTGTAACGCCAGAGGTGCCAGTAACCGCACTCAACGGCAGCCTGCTGCTCTTCCTGAGCGTGACCCATACCCTTGCGGATACCGTGGTTGATACAGGGAGCGTAGGCGATGATGAGCGAGGGACCGTCATAAGCCTCAGCCTCGCGGATGGCCTTGAGGGTCTGGGCATTGTCGGCACCCATTGCGATCTGTGCCACGTAAACGTAGCCATAGGTCGAGGCGATGAGGCCGAGGTCCTTCTTGCGGACACGCTTGCCGGAAGCGGCAAACTTGGCGATGGCGCCGATAGGAGTAGCCTTGGAAGCCTGGCCACCGGTGTTGGAGTAAACCTCGGTGTCGAGCACGAGCACGTTGACGTTCTTGTTGGAAGCGAGCACGTGGTCAAGACCACCGAAGCCGATGTCGTAGGAGGCACCGTCGCCGGCGATGATCCACTGTGAACGCTTGGCGATATGCTCCTTGACGGAGAGGATGCCCTGGCAAACCTCGCATCCGCAAGCCTGAGCGAGAGGCACGATCTGCTCGGCCACCTCACGGGTGATGGCAGCGTCGGTGCGATTCTCGAGCCACTTGGCGGCGAGAGCCTTGATCTCATCGGAGCACTTGTCGCACTCGAGAGCCTGCTGCATGAAGCCTGCCACACGTGCGGCGAGCTTCTCGTGAGCGAGGGTCATGCCGAGACCGAACTCAGCGAAGTCCTCGAAGAGGGAGTTGGCCCATGCGGGACCGTAGCCCTTCTCGTTCTTGGTGTAGGGGGTTGAGGGAACGGAACCGGAGTAGATTGAAGAACAGCCGGTAGCGTTGGCCACGATCTCGTGGTCGCCGAAGAGCTGGGAGATGAGCTTGACATAGGGAGTCTCGCCGCAACCGGAGCAAGCGCCTGAGAACTCGAAGAGCGGGGTGGCGAACTGTGAGTTCTTCACGTTGCTCTTGATGTCCACGAGGTTCTGCTTGGAGCTTACGGAAGCCACGCAGTAGTCCCACTCCTTCTGCACGTCGAGCTGAGTCTCGAGGGGTTTCATCTCGAGAGCCTTCACGCCCTTCTTGCCGGGGCAGACAGCCACACAGTTGCCGCAACCGAGACAGTCGAGCACGTCAACGGCCTGGATGAATTGCATACCTGCAAACATCTTGCCGATGGCGGGGATTGCGTTTGTGCCGGCGGGAGCAGCAGCCATCTCTTTCTCGTCGAGAACGAAGGGACGGATGGAAGCGTGGGGGCAGACGTAGGCACACTTGTTACACTGGATACAGTTCTCCTCGAGCCATTCGGGAACGAAAGCGGCCACACCGCGCTTCTCGTAGGCAGCGGTGCCCTGCTCCCAGGTGCCGTCCTCGATGCCCTTGAATGTGCTGACCTTGAGCAGGTCGCCGTCCTGGGCGTTGATGGGACGAACCACCTCGTTGATGAAGGCGGGATCGTTGTTGGCAGCGGGAGCCTCGATCTCGAGGTTGCTCCATGCCTTGTCGACGGGAAGAGTCTTGTACTCACCGCCACGGTCGACGGCGGCGTAGTTCTTGTCGACGATGTCCTGACCCTTCTTGCCGTAGCTCTTGACGATGAATTTCTTCATCTGC
>CAJUKP010000026.1 GCA_910587165.1 uncultured Duncaniella sp. | reverse complement strand
GAGAACAAATACATCATGTCGCCCAAGGACCTGAAGACCATCCATTTCCTCAACAAGATGATCGACGCGGGTGTGAGGGTGTTCAAGATCGAGGGGCGCGCACGCGGGCCCGAGTATGTCAAGCTGACGGTCGAGGCCTATTCGCAGGCCATCGAGGCAATATGCGACGGGACATATTCTGAAGAGAAGATTGCGGTGTGGGACGAGAGCCTCGCCCGAGTATTCAACCGCGGATTCTGGGACGGCTACTATATGGGACAGCGCCTCGGCGAGTGGTCGTCGAAATATGGATCGTCGGCCACCAAGGTGAAGAGGTATATCGCCAAGGGTGTGCGCCACTATCCCAAACTCGGTGTAGGGGAATTCCGTATGGAGGCCGGAGAGCTTCGTCCGGGCGACGAGGTGGTCATCACCGGGCCCGACACCGGTGCGATAATCATGAAGGTTGATGAGCTGAGGCTTGAATATGACCCTGTCCCGGTTGTGAGGAAAGGGCAGTCGTTCTCGCTGAAAGTGCCCCGCAAGATCCGCCCGTCCGACAGAATGTATATCTGGGAGGATGTAAGCAAGTCGTAAAAACGACCAAGGCGATATGCCACGTAGTGGCTATGCAACGGTTGGCGCGGGTGATAACCCGTGCGTCAAAAATCACCCCTGATAATTGCGTCGTGTAGCGCCGCTGCAACAAGGTCGAATCGTTGTAGCGGCGCTACGCGACGCAAAAAGTATATATTATACTGAGGATACCCGGGTTCCACCCGGGCCTACCTCTGCAATGCCACTACGTGGCAATCTGACGTCATCGCACGTTGGCGACGCATTGCAGCTACGGGGGTGTCAGGACACCTGCATCATGCAAATCCCACAAGTACGCTCCGGGGGTGTCCGGCCGGACACCGGTTAGATCGTAGCCGGGTACACCGGAGGTGTGCCCGGAGGGAAAGAAAGATATAAAATGAATGGCGTCTGGAGGACGCCGGTTATCGGTCCTGCATCTATCGTCTTGATAACCAGCGTCCGGCCGGACGCTATCCTCTCGCCGTACACACCCGGGCACACCTCCGCATAGCTACGGTGTACCCGGCTACTACATAACCGACGTCCTGCCGGACGTCATCCCTCCGACTGCATTTGCCTACGTGGCAGTTAACGGTCAGGATAAATGGATATTGAGGAAAAGGATACATATTGACAAAAGGAAAAAAGGAACAGATGTTTTTTGAGAGGTCTGTTCCTTTGATTAAAAATATCTGTTTCTTCTGTCCTTTTGGTCTTCTGTATCCTTTTTCTGATCGGTTACTTTCGCGAAGGGCCGTAGATCAGGTAGATATTGAAGGCTATGTCGATGGCGCAGGCCACGATGGCGGATATGAGCGGGCCTGTCCATTCGCCATGGTCGTTGCACAAGGCGATGATGGTCGATATCAACATCAGAGGGCCAACCCATAGGGGAAACAGGGGACGGCGGTTGTTTTTGATCTCAGACACCGATGCCCCGAGGGCAAAGAAGAAGCAGGATACCCAAAAATAATTGATCACACATCCTACCCCTACACAAAAGAGACCCGCGGCAGTGCGGTCAAGCCAATAAAGAGTTTTTTCAAGATTCTTCATGATGATGGTTTATTTCATTTTTTACATCAGACGCTGAAATTGAGGAAAAGTGACATCTATGCAGGATATTCCCATTGTGTCTGTCAGTGGTTGCATTGAATGCCATGAGGCAGACGAAAAGGAAGAGCAGTACAAAATTAAGATGTTTCATAGATGTGATTTTTGGATGGTTTTTACGGTTGCAAAGTTACGGTCATTCTATCAAACAATGGCAAAAACGGGGCCGGTTTCATTGCCTCACCTGTTGGTGTAATATATTGAAAATCAGTAAATAAAAAGTGAGGCAAATTCTGTTTTTGCCTCACTCGCAAATGCCTGTCTCCCAGGGCCGCGCGACTGTTGATGCGGACTTGTCAGGTCTGCCGGGATATGCCTCACGCATTCAGCCGGTTACCCGATCTTTTCCCTGAACAGCTCCCTGTGGGGAGCTGTTGAGTCGAGTATGCGTTTGATCAGACGGGATTTTTTTAGATAGAAAAGTTTGTATTTGATGCCTGTGAACAGACATACGGCTCTTACCGAGAAGCCGGCGTAGATGAGCGAGAGAAAGCGGAAATCTTCTTCCTTGAGGAACGGACACTCCTCGCGGAGCATGGTCATGATGCCTCCGAGATAGTGGTCGACCGCGTCCTCGATCTTTTTGAGATTTTTCGGAGAGCGCAGCCGGTCGATCTCTTTCTTTATATTGTTGAGAATTGCGGTGCGTGTCTTTTCCGACTCGCCCATCTCGAAATATTCATCACAAAGCATATTGAGGGTATCCCACCTGTCACGGAATAGCCCTTCGACTATGGATGCGTGGTCAAGCTCGTTGAGCTTTGTGTTGTCCAGCTCACGGCGGAGGGTGGTGAGTGTCCGGTCCTTGCGCTCGAGTTCGGCTGCCAGCTGCCGGTTGTCGCTGATGACCTTCGAGGCTTCCTGCTTCATCTTTCTCAGCTCGCCGATATTGGTCTCGAGTTCGGCCTTACGTGCGCGTATGCCGAGATGGTATATCCTGACAATAAGGAGAATGATGATCAGGGCAACTACCGATACGGATATGAGAATAAAATACAGCGACCGCGACCTCTGCTCCTCATCGTATGCCCTCGCGGAATAGAAATCCTTCTGTGCCCCCATCACGGTCTCTTTCAACATCTCTTGTACCACAGCGCTCTGCATATACAGGAGAGTGTCGGCCACATGGGCGGCACGGTCGTAATTGCCCACTCTCATGTCGTTGCGGTAGAGGGCATAGAGGAGGAGCAGATGCTCCCTCTCATCATCGGTTGTGAAGCGGGCTTCACTCAGGATATTGAAAGCATCTTCATTGTCAAGGAGATAGCTTTTGAGTATTGTTTCATCCAGATAGCCTTCATCGCCTGTCCCGGTATCATGCAATTTGATTTCATCAAACTCGTTATATGCAAGATGGATATGTGACAGGCCATGGTCGATATATTCCACAAGCAAAGTATCCACAGGTTGCTCCCGGATGATAATCCGGCGTAGACTATCCAACAGTATCTTTGCTTCATCAAAACGATTGCGGTTGACATAACTTGCCGCCAAGTCGCATAAGGCAAACCTGTGGTTGGCTATTCTACCTGCCTTGAGATAATATTTGATAGCCTCGCGGCTGCATCGTTCGGCTTCGTCATAATTATCAACCCGGGAATATATATCGGCCATAAGTTCCACGGTCTTTGCGATCCAGTAGTCATCATCCTCCTTCTTGGCAATCTCGTAAGCCTCGACGGCCGATTTCATGGCTACGGGATATTCCTTTATGTCGAAATGTATCTTACCATGATAAAACATGGTACGTTTTTTCAAGTCGCCCGAACGGTGGCGGCGGTATTTCTCATAGGCGAAGGCAAACAGGGAGTCTGATGTCACAGGTATCTTGCACTTGAACTGAGCCTGGATGGTGAGAAGTGCATAGAAAGGGAGTTCGTCCTCGGAGAGGCTCCCGCGGTCTATGCGTGAGAGCATGGCCAAGGCGCTGTCCGGCCGAGTCTCCATGATATTGTCAATGGAATCAAGGCCCGAGCGGTGGCCGCACGAGAATAGCGAAAGAGAAAAAAGTAAGACAACAGTAAGTGCTATATGTAATGATCTCATGAGAGGTTGTGTTTCAAGACAATCTCTTAAAGGGGGTTATTCCAGGGCGCCGAGCTCGCGGATTGAGCCAGTGAGGGGGTTGAAGTGGAGATATGAGGGGGCTTTCTTGGCTGTGAAGAGGGAGGGGTCGAGACCGAACACGACACCATACTGAGCCACTTCAAACTGACCGTCGAAGAGTGTGGCGCCGTCGTAGGTCACGCTGACGTCGGCAGTGCCGGGTATGCGGTAGGCCACGCCACCTTTCGGGAATGACTTCGGCTCCCCCTTGTCGTTGAGCGGCATCTCGCCCACCGAAGCAGGGGTGATGGAGATGTAGACAGGGGCGCCGGAGAGGTCGTCGGGGGTGACTATTCCGTTGGTCTGCGAGAGGCGGGCGAAGATGGTGCGGGTCGGCTCACCCTCGGCGGGGACAGGCACGCTGAATGTGCGCACCTCCACCGATTTCTGTTCGGTGCCGAGGAACATTGCCGTGAGTGCCTCTTCCTGGGTGTTGATCTGGTCGAGGGCAATCTTCATGGCCGCGCCGTCGGAGGGCATTCCGTCGGCCTGGCCGGAGATGATGTCGTTGCGCACGGTGCGGAGCTCGTAGATCTTCGTGGCGGCAAGCTGGGCGCGTTTGGCCGACGATTTGCTCTGGATCATGTCGGGGGTCACTGCCTGACGTGCCTCGGGGCGCTCGAGGATGGTGGGTTGCGGAGCCACCGGCTCGGGAAGAGGTGTGAGTGTGACAGCAGGGGTGTATTCCTCGTCGTTCACAGCCACGGGGAAATTCTCGGCGGTGACAATGACCGACGGTGCGCCACCGCCTTTGAGAGTGACCACGTAGCGCTGGTCGTCATCGGCATAACCGATGGGATTGACCACTACGGAGGTGATGCGGTAGGATGTGGAGGGGGTGAGCACAGGGGCGTCGGCGAGATATTTCTCGGCATAGCGGGCAAACTCGCCGGGGGTCTTAACGATCTTTTCCGCGGCCACAGTGACCTCGAACTCAGTCAGCGGGAGTGTGTAGATGAGACCATACTCGTTGTCCTTGGTGGCAGTGAGCTTGGTGGTCTTCTGGGCTGATGAGGAAATGACGGCGAGAGCCGCGAGTGAGAGAAGCAGGTATCTTTTCATCGTTATGTATGGTCGGGGTTATTTCATGATTGATCTGATGGCTTTGCCGGTGGCGGCGGCGATGTCGAGGGCCGACAGTCCGTATTCACCCTCGGTCTCGGCTGCAATCTCGCCTGCGAGACCGTGGATGTAGACACCGGCCACCGATGCGGCCTCGGGTTTGTAGCCCTGTGCGAGGAGCGATGTGATGATGCCGGTGAGTACATCGCCGCTTCCTCCCGTGGCCATGGCCGGAGTGCCGGTGGAGTTGAAGAACACCTTTCCGTCGGGGCGCACTGTGGCTGTGTAGTGGCCTTTGAGCACGATGATGACGCGGTAGGTATGGGCCACCTCGAGGGCCTTGAGCAGACGGGCCTCGGCCGAGGTCTGTGTGCCGAAGAGGCGGTCGAATTCGCCGGCATGGGGGGTGAGGATGCTTCCGGGGGCCACGTGGTCCATCAGTCCGGGTGTGCGGGCTATGATGTTGAGGGCGTCGGCATCGAGCACCATGGGGCGCTTTATGGTCTTTATGAGGGTCTCGAGGGCGCCGCGTGTGGCATCGTTGACCCCTATGCCCGGGCCTACGCCGATCGCTGTCCATCCGAAACGCGGGGTCATGTCGGAGATCACTATCTCGTTGGGGTCAGGAGAGAAGAGGGCCTCGGGCACCTGGCCCTGTATGATCGGGAATCCGCATCTGGGGGAATGGACCGAAACCTTTCCGGCGCCGCTCCTGATGGCACCCTTGGCAGCCATGACCGCCGCTCCCATCATGCCGTAGCATCCGGCTATGAGCAGGGCGTGGCCGTAGTCGGCTTTGGATGAGAAGGGGGCGCGCGGATGGAGCACGGCTTTCACATCCTCGCGTTCCACGAGGTAGTATTTTGTGGGGGTCTCCTCGGTGGCACGGCGGCTGAGGCCTATGTCGATGAGTTTCCACTCGCCAACGAGGTCGGCGTTGTCGCTCAGGAAGAATGCCAGTCTCGGAAACTGGACCGCCATCGTGAGAGTGGCGTGGACCACGTTGCGGCCGATTATGCGTGCGTTCCAGTCGCCGAACATACCTGAGGGGACGTCGATGGACACCACGTCGGCCCCGCTCTCGGATATGTTGCGGGCCAGCATCATGAAACCTCCTTCGAGGGGGTCGCGCAGCCCTGTGCCGAAGAGACCGTCGACCACGAGGTGGCGCGGGGTGAGCACCGGCAGCTCGGCACGGTCGATGATCTCGACAAGGTTGACCTCGGGCAGATCGAGCAGCTCGCGGCGGGCAGCCCTGCAGTCGCGCGACAGGGAGTTGCCGTTGAAGTTGAAGAGGAGTATGAGAGGACGGAATCCGGCCTCGATGAGCAGTTTGGCCACTATCAGGGCATCGGCTCCGTTGTTGCCGGAACCGGCGAAAATGACGGTGGGAGTGTTAGGACTCCAGCGCGACATGATCTCTCCCGCCACACCTTCGGCTACGCGGTGAATCAGCTCCATGGAGCTGATACCCTCTTCCTCGATGGTGACGCGGTCGATGTTTCGTATATTTTCGGTAGTGAATATTTTCATAGGATACAAGAGGGGAGCGATATATCGCGCAAATTTACGCAAAATCAGTGAAACAGCCTAAATTTTTGGCACATGGATGAGGCTCCCGTCGGCAAAACTCATTATCTTTGTGTATGATTACAGTTTCGATAGTCACTTACCATACCGACGACCGCGAGCTCGGGGCGTGTCTGAAGTGCCTGGCCTCCGACAGGGTGAGGCGTATCTACATCGTGGACAATTCCCGCTCGGAGAACACGCGCAGGCTAACGCACGGCAGGGAGAAGGTGGTCTATATCCCGTCGGACAACCGGGGATACGGCGCGGGCCATAACCAGGCCATCCGGCTGGCGGAGCGGGAGGCCGGGACAGGGTATCATCTGGTGATGAATTCAGATGTGTCGTTTGATCCGGGGATTATTGAACGTATCGAGGGTTATATGGACGCTCATCCGGATGTCGGGGCGCTGCAGCCGCTCATTTTCTCTCCGGACGGATCGCGCCAGTTTACCTGCCGGGCGCTCCCGACGCCTCTCGACGTGTTCGCGCGCCGATTCCTGCCGGCGCGGTTCATGCAGGGGAGGCGTGACCGTTATCTGCTCAAGCATCTGGATGAACGGCTGACGTGGAATATCCCGTATCACCAGGGGAGTTTCATGTTCATGCGCATGGACGCACTGAGGGAGACGGGCTATTTCGACGAACGGTTCTTCATGTATCCGGAGGATATAGACCTGACGCGGCGCATACACCGGAAGTTCAAGACGGTGCAGTGGCCCGGCGCCGCCATCGTGCATGACCATAGGGCGGATTCATACAAGTCACTGCGCATGACGTGGATCCATGCCGTGAACATGGTGAGATATTTCAACAAATGGGGATGGGTGTCCGACCGTGAGCGCGATGCTTTCAATTCCGGTATATCAGTCGTGAAATAAGTGTGAACACCCGCGGGCCGAGATAGCTCAGAAGTATGCCGAGCTTGTTTTTAAGTCTCACCTCAGGGTCGCGGAGACTTGCGGCGCGGTAGGAGCGTATAAGCTCCCAGCAGCCGTCGCGCACACCGGCGTAGGCGGCTCTGCCTGTCGCGTCCGCGCCGAGCAGGGCGTGGATGTTGAAGTTGGCGCTCAGCCGGCGGTCACGTGCGGCGGGGATGAGCGCCGGACAGCGGGCGGCCACAAGTTTCTCAATGCGCTCAGTGACGGTGAGCACATCAAGTCTGCCCGGCGAGAAGGTGTGGATGAAGCTTGACGGATTGTCGCGGTAGAAATAGACCGGGGCGTCTGTGACGGCCACTTCCGTGGCCTCGAGAAGCACCCGTGGGAGAAAGTCGAGATCCTCATACCATATCCCTTTTGTGAACCGGGTTCTGTCGAGAAGCCCCCGGCGGTAGAGCTTCGCACAGGCCGAGAGTTGGAAGGAACTCTGGTAGAGTCCGAGCCTCAGGGCCTCGGCCGGGGGGAAGGTGCGGCTTGAGAAGTCAGCCGGGGCAGGGGCCGCGGAGAAGACTGAGCCGGAGATGAGGCTGCCGGCCACGATGTCGGCATTTCCGGCATAGTTCAGAAGCGTCCGCAGGGCCCCGCGGCAGAGGCAGTCGTCGCTGTCGAGGAATGTGATCCATTCCCCTCCGGCCCGGGCGGTGCCGAAGTTGCGCGCGTCAGATAGACCCCCGTTCTCCTTGCTGAAAACCCTGATGCGGCTGTCGCGGTCGGCGTATGAGCGGGCTATGGCGAGGGTGGAGTCGGTCGAGCCATCGTCGACCACGATAGCTTCCCAGCAGCTGATGTCCTGGGCCATCACGCTGTCGAGCGATTCGGCCAGATAACGGGCGGCGTTGTAGGCCGGGATGACAATGGAGACCACTATCGTTTTCCGGTGGCGCCGGTGGTGGCATCGGCAGATTTGTCAGCGGCGGTGGCTGAACGTTTCAGCTCGAATCCGGCTGTGAGGCCGTCATACTGCTCGAGAAGAGCGGATGCGCCTTTGAGTGACGCGCTGCCCGAGAGGGAGCTGACTTTCTGGAGGATGGATATGAGACGCGTCACGTCGAATGTCAGCTCCATGGCGTTTGATCCGTTGAGCTGGATATAGGCGTTCATCGAGCCGATGTTGACCTTCTTGAATGCTTTGAAGTGGAACACATAGAGCCCCGACTCCTTGTCGTGGGTTATGGTGCCGTTGAGGCTCATGCGTGTCTTGAAAGTGAATGTCGAGTCGGTGTTGATGGTGAGCACGAGACGGTCGATTCCCGCGGTCTTGTAGTAGGGCTCGAGTTTCTTCTCTACGTTTGCCGCAGCGGCCGCGCCTCCGGCTTTGAGGAGCAGATTGTCGCTTTTGAACGCCACGGCCGGTGCCTTGTAGTTCCATGTTCCGGAGAGTTTCTCGATGGATGCCCCGGAGTCGCCGAATCCGAGAGCGCCGGCCACGCCGGACAGGAGATCGCCCAGTCCGCTCCCTTTGGAGCCGTTGCCGTCGTCTGACGAGGATGAAGAGCCTTTGCCAAGCCCTTTGAGGAGATCGGAGAGGCCTCCGGATGACTGGGCTGATGCGGCACAGGGGGAAAGGAGAAGAAGGGTGAGGAGAAGTGTGATGATTTTTTTCATGTGTGAAGGGATGATGCTTGAAGGATGGTAATGACAGAAGTGCATGGGAAACAGATGGCTGTCCGGTCAGATGACCAGGGGCGACACTGTTTCCCTACGCACTTCTGTCCTTATGTCATGTTCTGTCCGGCCGGAGCTGACTTTATTACATGGCGAAAGAGTTGAAACCGCCGTCGACAACGGCCACAGTGCCGGTGACGAACGAGGAGGCTTCGGAGAGGAGATACTGGATGGTTCCGCAGAGTTCCTCGGGCTTGCCGAAGCGCTTGAAGGGGGTCTGGCGGATCACGGATTCTCCACGGGCGGTAAGCGAACCGTCGGGGTTGGTGAGGAGGGCGCGGTTCTGGTTGGTCACGAAGAAGCCCGGGGCGATGGCGTTGACGCGGATGGCGGGGGTGAACTTCGTGGCTACCTCATTGGCCATGAAAGCGGTGAAGTTGGAAATTCCGGCCTTGGCGGCGGCATAACCGCACACACGTGTGATGGGGCGGAAGGCAGCCATGGAGGAGAAGTTGATTATCGACCCCTTTCCGGCCTCGACCATGGGACGCAGGAATACCTGTGTGGGGATTACTGTGCCTGTGAGGTTGAGGTCGAGCACGGTGCGGAAGGCATCGACCTTGAGGTCGAAGAAGTTGCCTTCGGGAGAGATGACGGCTCCGGCCATGTTGCCACCGGCTGCATTGAGCAGCGCGTCGACACGTCCGTAGCGGGCCATGATCTCGTCGCAGTTCTCCTGCACCTTGGCCTCGCTCATCACGTCGGTGACGAGGAACATCGCCTCGCCTCCCTTGGCCTTGATTTCATCGACTATTGCGTCGCCTTCTTCCTTGCGTCGGCCGAGGATCACTACCTTGGCTCCCTGGGTGGCGAGATATTCAGCTATGCAGCGGCCAAGCACACCGGTGCCGCCGGTGATGACCACTACCTGGTCTTTCACTGAGAAAAGCTCGTTCATTGGTGATATGTTTTTTAGAGGGATTGTGTCTTATTTGCTATTTTTCAGAGCAGCCATCACTCCGTCGATCTGCCCGAGGGCGAGCATACGGCCATGGAATGAGTAGCCGGCGTTGTAGCCCATTTTCTCGTCGCCGAGCATGAGTTCGGCATGGTCGACACGCATGGGCACCCCGGGATTCTGCTCCTCGAAGATTCTGACCACTTCTATGAGGCGCGGGTCGAGATGGCTCGACTCCTTGAAGTCGCCGCCGGGAAGGGTCTTGCAGATGCGGATGTGGGCGAAGTGGGTGTTGCGGGCATACTTGCGGGCCAGTTCCACCACATCGTTGTGTGCTCCCGCACTCAGCGAGCCTGCACAGAATGTCAGACCGTTGTGGGGATCGGGCACAGCCTCGAGGAACGCCTTGATGTCGGCATCGCAGGTGACGATGCGGGGCAGGCCGAGGATGGGGCGCGGGGGATCGTCGGGATGGACACACATATTGATGTCGTATTCGCGGCACACGGGCATGATGGCGTTGAGGAAATAGGCCATATTGGCGCGGAGCTGGTCGGCGTCGATGCCATCGTAGAGTTTCAGGAGCTCGCGGAACTTCTGGACGGGGTCGAGGTCGGCCTCGGAGATATTGCCGTTGACGAATCCCTGGGTCTTCACGATGATGTTCTCGACGAGTCTCTTCTCACCCTCGGGAGTCATGTTGGCCTTTATCTCCTCCATTCGTCTGATGGTGTCGGCGTCATAGTCGGCCTCGGCACCCTCGCGCTTGAGGATGTGGATGTCGAAATAGGCGAACTCACCCATGTTGAAGTAGAGGTTCGACGTACCGTTGGGGTTGGGATAGTCGAGGGTGGTGCGGGCCCAGTCAAGCACGGGCATGAAGTTGTAGCAGATGGTCTTCACTCCGGCCTTGCCGAGATTGCGGAGGCTTTCCTTGTATTTCTCGATGAGCTCGTCGCGGTCGGGACCGGCATATTTGATGGATTCTGAAACGGGCAGGCTCTCCACCACGCTCCAGCGCAGACCGTGGTCCTCGATGTAGGTCTTCATCTTCTCCACTTCCTCGAGGCTCCACACCTCACCGTTGGGGATGTGATGGAGGGCGGTGACGATACCTTCCACTCCGATCTGACGGAGCATATCAAGTGTGATCTTATCATTGGGGCCAAACCAGCGCCATGTTTTTTCCATAAGAAGGATGTTTAAATTTATTGAAAAAAAGAGGATGCGGGTCACCACCGTAGTGAGGCACCGGCATCCTCCCAGTTCATTTTCTCAGGGATGTATCACTTGCGGGCGTCAGCCACATAACCGAGAGCCTCGCGGCACTTGTCGGTCACATACTGCCAGTCCTGTGCGGCCACACGATCCTTGGGGAAGAGCTTGGAGCCCATGCCGACACAGTAGCAGCCAGCCTTGATCCAGCCTTCGATGTTCTCGCGGGTCGGCTCGACACCACCGGTGACCATAACTTTCGACCAGGGCATGGGGGCCATGAAACCCTTGATGAATTTCGGACCGAGCACATCGCCGGGGAAGCACTTGCAGAGGTCGCATCCGGTCTCCTGGGCAGCGCCGATCTCGCTGACAGTGCCGCAGCCGGGGGTATAGGGCACGAGGCGACGGTTGCACACACGTGAAACCTCGGGGTTGAAGAGCGGGCCTACAACGAAGCAGGCGCCGAGCTGGATATAGAGAGCGGCGGTGGCGGGATCGACTACCGAACCAACACCCATGGCCATCTCGGGACATTCCTTGGCGGCGAACTTGACCACCTCGGCAAATACTTCGTGGGCAAAGTCACCGCGGTTGGTGAACTCGAAGGCACGGATGCCGCCTTCGTAGCAAGCCTTGACGACCTGTTTGGCCACTTCTGCGTCCTTGTGGTAGAACACGGGCACTACGCCGGTCTCGCCCATCTTGGCGAGAACCGCTATTTTATCAAATTTTGCCATAACAATTGATATTGGTAAGTTTAAGGTTGTTTTCCAAATACAAAGGTAACAAAAAATCCGCTCACGGACAAACGAATCGCCGGAAAATGCTCGGGCCGGAACCGCAGGGGAGGGAATGAAAAAAGAGAAACAGATTTTTTGATATTAGACGATTCAAATAAATGAAAAATCTGTTTCTCTTTTTTTACGGTAGATTCCCGTCCTTAGTAGGCTATGAGTTTTATGGGAGCGGGATGCTGTCGGGTGGTGAGGATGTAGATTCCTTCAGGGAGAGACAGCTCCATGTCGGTGTCGATCACAGGAATGGTCATGAAGAGACGGCCGGCCATGTCGTAGATGCAGCCATCGGTCTGCGGTTCGGGACACTGGAGACGTATCACGCCGGGATAGCAGGTGGCGGTGAGGGGACGGGAGGCCTCGATGTCGGTGATGCCGCTGTGGGTGACGAACACCACGTTGCTGGCGGGCGAGCGGAAGCCGAGGCGCGAGCTCTGCACCGAGTAGCTCTCGGAGTCGGAGGCGTCGAATTCAGTGATGTCCCATGAGGTGAGTTCTCCGTCGACCTCGATCTCTTCGGTGATCACGTCGTTGCCTTTCCAGCGGTTGACGGTGAGGACGTAGGCGTCAATCACCTCCGGAGCGGCGCTCCATGATGCGGTGTAGGAGGAAGAGGTGATGCCTGATGCCTCGTAGGCAGTGAGGGTTGACAGTGTAGGTTCGGGGAAGGCCTGCCCGCGGAAGTTGACATAGATGCTTCCGGTGAGTCCGCCGTCATAGATGAGTATGCGGGCGTTGTGTTCGCCTACGGAGGTCGGTGTGTATGTGACCTCAAGATAGTAGCCGGTGGATGAGTTGACGAGACGGGAGTTGATGGAGTTGGTTGCCATTGTGAACATCTCCTTGTTCTCGCCGCCCATGCGCAGGGAGAGGGAGCCGGTGAGGTTCTCACCCTTGAAGAAGAACTGGGAGGTGATGGACTGTCCGACGGCCACCTGTCCGAAGTCAAGAGTGGTCTCGGCTACGGGTGCTGTGAGGATGGGGTCGCCACCTCCGGTGCCTCCGGTGTCCACTACAAAACTCTCACCTTTTTTGTTGCCCCAGATGTATTCGGCCAGGTCGGGGAAGTCGATGAAGGGGTTGCGGTTGTTCTGGTAACCGTAGACCACCTCGTTGCGCTCGATCTCTTTCTGGCTCACCCCATCCTCACGTGCCCATTTGAGCAGGAGGTCGACGGCCCATCCGGTGAGGGTGGGATAGTCGTTCTGCTGCACCATCCAGAGGTATTTCGTGGCCCAGGTGAGGTTGGAGTAGCAGGTGGCCATGTAGAAGTATGCGCGGGCGAAGTCGCCTTTGTATTCGTCGTCGGGTTCGAACACGTATTGCGCGCCGCCACCCTGGCCGCTCACCGGGTAGCCGACACGGGTGACGTTGTTGTCAAATTTCGGATTGCCGCTGACCTCGCCGAGCGGATAGTTGCTCTTGGCCTGATTGGCCGGGCCGTCTGACGGGTAGAGGTGGTTGAGGTCTATGTAGGCCGGGGTGGAGGTCAGGCCGCCCCACCAGCTTTTTGGGAAAGCGTGCTCGCGGTTCAGACCGGAGAACGAGGGGATGTAGCGGGTGACGTTGGAATACATATCCCACCAACGGTCTGACTCGGGATATACGTCGGTCTGCTGGAAATATTGCGGCAGGGCCGAATAGGATGAGATGGTGGTGTGGGGGTTGATGATCTCGTGGACCACCTGTTTCAGCTCTGCTCCGGTCTTGCCGTTCATCCGGTTGTAGTATCCTTCGGGGATGTCGGCTACCGCATTGAGGCCGAGTGTGGCTCCAATGATGAGGGTAAGGGCTTTTTTCATGTCAGGAGTGGATTAGTGTTTGAGCTCTACTTTCTGTGTCGGAGGTAGCGAGTTGTTCCGCTCGGCCACAGCATCTGTCACCTCGTGGGCGAGATGGGCGAAGGCATGGCCGGTCAGGGTGTCGGTCATTGCTATGGGCTGTCCGGAGTCGCCGGAGTCGGCTATGGATGCCACGAGGGGTATCTGGGCGAGCAGGCGTACTCCGAGTTTCGATGCAAGTCTGACACCACCTTCGCGTCCGAATATGTAGTAGCGCTCATCGGGGTGCTCGGCAGGTGTGAACCATGCCATATTCTCCACCATTCCGAGGATGGGCACGTTCACCTTGTCGTCCATGAACATTGCTATACCCTTGCGGGCGTCGGCAAGAGCCACCTCCTGAGGGGTTGTGACCACGACCACGCCGGTCATGGCGAGAGTCTGCACGAGTGTGAGATGAATGTCGCTCGTGCCGGGAGGCATATCAATGAGGAAGTAGTCAAGTTCGCCCCAGTCAGCCTCGGCAATGAGCTGCTTGAGGGCGTTGGAGGCCATTGAGCCTCGCCAGAGCACGGCTTTCTCCTTGTCGACGAGGAATCCGATAGACAGCACCTTCACGCCGTAGCGCTCGATGGGGATGATGAGGTTGCGTCCGTCCACTTCATGGATGTAGAGCTGTTCGTCCTCGATTCCGAACATCTTGGGCACCGAGGGTCCGAAGATATCGGCGTCAAGCAGTCCGACGCGGTAGCCTTCGCGGGCCAGAGCCACGGCAAGGTTGGCAGCGACGGTGGATTTTCCCACGCCACCTTTGCCCGACGAGACTCCGACGATGTTTTTCACTCCCGGAAGGAGCGGAGCGGCCTTGGGTGCCGCGGGCTGACGGGAGGCGGTGTTGACCGTCACTTTCACCTCGGGCGAGATGTAGGTGTGGATTGCGGTCTCGGCGGCCTTCACCACCGATTTCATGAACGGGTCGGTGGGCTTGTCGAAGATGATTGAGAACGATACGGTGTCGCCGTCGATGCGGATATCGTCGGCCACCATTTCTGCCTCTACGAGGTTCTTGCCGTTGCCTGGATAGCGCACGGTGGCGAGAGCCTCGGTGATGAGTGCGGGATATAGCTGCATAGTGTGAAAAACGTGAGGATGAATGTTGTTCTAAACTGCAAACACACAGACCGGACGGAGTGTTCAGAAGCCCTGGAGAGTTCCGCGTCCGAACGAGCGGTAAGTGTCGGGCTCGATGTCGATGTCGGGTTCCGACAGGGGGGCATCGGCCGGGAGCTGCCAGGCGATGTATTTGCTGGGGATTCCGCGCGAGAGCCACTGCTGTTCGTAGTAAGTGGTGATGGGGGGCACTTCGGCGCTGAGCGGGGAGTGGTAGAGATCGTCGGTGGCGGCGAGCAACGGCAGGCCGTTGTGGGCTATCATGGCCGTTGTGTAGGCGTAGAGGAACGGGGAGTCGGTCTTGAGACGTATCGAGCCTCCGGGCGCGAGCACCTTGCGGTAGATCTCAAGGAAATGGGTGCCGGTGAGCCGCTTGTTGACCTTGCGCATCTGCGGATCGGGGAATGTGATCCAGATCTCCTCCACTTCGCCGGGGGCGAAGAATTCGGGGAGGAGATGGATGGATGTGCGGAGGAAGGCCACGTTGGTGAGCCCTTCGTCCATCACCTGGCGGGCGCCGGTCCACATACGCGCTCCCTTGATGTCGATGCCGATGAAGTTTCGGTCGGGGTAGGTGCGCCCCATGCCGACGGCATATTCCCCTTTGCCGCATCCGAGCTCGAGGGTTATGGGACGGGAGTTGCCGAACACCTCCTCGCCCCACCGTCCGCGCAGAGGGCATCCGCCTGTCTCGCGGAGGGTGGAGAAGGGGTATTGACGGACGCACGGGAGCGTCTCCATCTCGGCGAATTTCTTGAGCTTGTTCTTGCCCATGTCCGGTTATTTCTTTTTGCCGGCGCGGCGCTGCTGCTCGCGGAGCATGGCCTGCTGCTGTTTCTGAGCTTCTTCCATCTTGCGTGCCATCCACCCTTTCTTACGGGGCTTCTTGGCGGCCTCGGCCATCTTGGCGCGCATCTTTTCCTCGCTGACGACCTTGCGGAATATGAAGGTCATGGCGATGGTGATGAGGAGTGAGAGGAAGTAGTAGTAGCTCAGGCCGGCGGCGTAGTTGTTGAAGATGAAGAGGAACATCAGCGGCATCATGTACATCATCCACTTCATGCCGGGCATTCCTGAAGAGGCCTGGGTCTGCATATTGATGTAGGTGTACATGATGTTGGTGACGGTCATGAGCAGACAGAAGAGGGAGATGTGGTTGCCGAACGTGGATGATATGAAGGGGATGTTGGCAGTCCATGAGATGATGGCGTCAGGGGCGGCGAGGTCCTTGGCCCAGAGGAACGATTCGCCTCTCAGCTCGATGGCCGACGGGAAGAACCAGAACATGGCCACGAGCACCGGCATCTGGAGCAGCATGGGGAGGCAGCCCGACATGGGGTTGGCTCCGGCACGGGAGTAGAGAGCCATGGACTCCTGCGAGCGCTTCATGGCGTTTTCCTGTCCGGGATACTTGTCGTTGATCACCTTGAGCTCAGGGGCGAGCAGGCGCATCTTGGCCTGCGAGATGAGGCTCTTGTAGGTGAAGGGGTAGAGGATTATCTTGATGAAGATGGTGAGGAGCAGGATGATGATGCCGTAGTTGGAGATGAAGCTTCCGAGGAAGGTGAACACCGGGATGATTATGAGGGTGTTGATCCAGCGGAATATGGGCCAGCCGAGGGGGATCAGCTTGGTGAGGTGCATATTCTCCTCGGGGAAGACGTTCTTCTCCACGTCCTTCATGAGAGGATAGGAGTTGGGGCCGAGATACATGACGAAGGATGCGGGGTTGGCCAGTGAGGAGGAGTAGTCGCAGGTGAGGGCGATCTCCATCTCCTTGATGTAGTCGGGGTTTTCCTTGAGCTCGCGGCTGGAGAGTTCGGCGGCGGCGAAGTTGGAGCGGGCCATCAGCACGGCTGAGAAGAACTGGTTCTTGCAGCTTACCCATTTGATGCGCTGGGTGATTTCCTCGTTGTCGTCGCCGTTTTCGGAGAGATTGTCGACGTCGCCGTCGGCAAACATATAGTAGAGAGCGGAGTTGCGCTCCTCAAACACGCGTCCGGCCTCGAGGCGGCGCATCTTCTGGTGCCATGCGAAGTCCATGGTGGCCACTGACGAGGGGATGACCGACTGCATACCTCTCTGCACGATGTCGACATTCACAAGATAGCTGTCCTCGGGGAGTGTGTAGCGTATGCCCCATGTGGCGCCGTCGCCGAGGTCGAGCCCCATGAAGATGGTGGAGTCGTTCTCCTGCACGGGTGTGAAGTAGAACTCGCGGGTGTCGAAACGCTGTGTGGCCGAGGTGAGGGTGAACCCGTATGAGTCGGTCTCGGGAGCGAGGAGGGTCACGGCGGTGGAGTCATAGCTGTCATAGTCGCGGAGGGTGGCGCGTGAGATCACGCCGCCTTTGTTGGAGAGCTCGAGCGAGAGATATTTGTTCTCGAGTTTGAGGGTGACGCTGTCGCCCGAGAGATAGTGGGCGAATCCCTTGTAGCGGGCCGCGGTGGCCAGGCTCGAGCGCAGGTTGGTGATGGCCCGTGCGGCGAGCGAGGGTTTCATCGAGCCGGTCTCGTTGTTGAGGAGGGGTGCCACGGCCACGGCCTGGGCGTCGGCCTCCACTGTGCCTGTCACTTTTCCGTCAGCGCTGACAGTGAGGTTGATCCTGTCGACCTTGAGGGTGGAAACATGGGTGGCGGTGTCGGTGTGGCCGAGTTCGCGCACGGTTGCTGCGATCTGTGCCACTTCGGCGGGGGTGATTGAGTCGAGTTTGAGCAGACCCGGGTCGTCGGCCTTGCGGGCGGCCTCGGCTTCCATGCGCTCCTTCTCGAGGCGCTGGCGCTGCAGCTCCTCCTCGGAGGGTTGGTTGAGATACATGAAGCCAAAAATCACGAGGCCCATCAGGAGAAGGCCCGTCAGAGTGTTTCTATCCATTATGCGTTCTGTTGTTCTTTTTCTTTCTTATAAGATATTGCGTGTTTCACGAAGTCCATGAAGAGTGGTGAGGGTGAGAGGACTGTCGAGGAGTATTCGGGGTGATACTGTGTGCCCACATACCAGCGGAGGCCGGGGATCTCGACCACTTCCACCAGCCGTGTCTCGGGGTTCTCCCCCACACAGGCCATTCCGGCGGTCTCGAAGCGTTCGCGGTAGTCGTTGTTGAACTCGAATCTGTGGCGGTGGCGCTCCTCGACGGAGGATGTGCCGTAGGCGGCGGCTACGCGTGAGCCGGGGCGGAGGTCGCATCTGTAGGCTCCGAGGCGCATGGTTCCGCCCATGTTGTGGATGCTTTTCTGCTCCTCCATGAGGTCGATCACGTTGTGGGGTGTGGCGTGGTCCATCTCGGTGGAGTTGGCATCGGCGAGCCCGAGCACGTTGCGGGCGAATTCGATGACCATACACTGCATACCCAGGCAGATGCCGAAGGTGGGGATGTCGTGGGTGCGGCACCATTCGAGGGCCACGAATTTACCCTCGATACCGCGCTGGCCGAAGCCCGGGGCTATCACCACTCCGTCGAGGCCGCGGAGCTGGTCGGCGACGTTGCCGGGGTTCACCTTCTCGGAGTGGATATATTTCAGATGGAGTTTCATCCCCTGGTAGGTCGCGGCCTGGAAGAGAGCCTCGTTGATGCTCTTGTAGGCATCCTGAAGCTCGACATATTTTCCGACGAGGCCTATTGTGACCTTTTCGGTGGCTGAGTCCATTTTGGAGAGGAACTCCCGCCACGGGCCGAGGTCGGGCTCGCCCGCGGGGGGCACTCCCACCTTGCGGAGCACTATCTCGTCGAGATGCTGTTCGTGCATGAGCATCGGCACTTTGTAGATCGACGAGGCATCGCGGCTCTGCACGACGGCATCGGGTGACACGTTGCAGAACTGGGCTATCTTGCGCCTCATCTGTGCGGGCACCTCGTGTTCGGTGCGGAGCACGAGCACGTCGGGCTGTATGCCGAGCTGCTGGAGCTGCTTGACGGAGTGTTGCGTGGGTTTGGTCTTCAGCTCCTTGGCGGCGGCGATGTAGGGGACGTAGGTGAGATGGAGGCAGAGGCAGTCTCTGTCAAGCTCCCAGCGGAGCTGGCGCACGGCCTCGAGGAAAGGGAGGCTCTCGATGTCGCCCACCACGCCGCCGATCTCGGTGATCACGAAGTCAAACTGACCGGTCTTGCCGAGGGCCATGACGTTGCGTTTGATCTCGTCGGTGATGTGGGGGATGATCTGCACGGTCTTTCCCAGATAGTCGCCGCGGCGCTCCTTGTCGATGACGCTCTGATAGATGCGTCCGGTGGTGACATTGTTGGCGCGGGTGGTGCGGATGTTGGTGAAGCGTTCGTAGTGGCCCAGATCGAGGTCGGCCTCGTGGCCGTCGACGGTCACATAGCATTCCCCGTGCTCGTAGGGGTTGAGCGTGCCGGGGTCGATGTTTATGTAGGGGTCAAACTTCTGGATGGTGACACGGTAGCCACGTGCTTTGAGCAGGCAGGCCAGTGAGGAGGAGATTATGCCCTTGCCGAGCGACGAGACCACTCCTCCGGTCACAAAAAGATATTTTGTTTCCACGCCGGTGATTGATTTTAAAGCGCAAAATTACAAAAAAATGCGGGTGCGCCAAAATCAAATCAAGGAATCTGAGGAAATGGCGGATTTCCCTCCGTTTTCCGCCCGGAAGGTCAGTAGGAGAATGTGCACGGGAGGGTGGAGAGCTGATGGACCAGTGTGGCGGCGATGCGTTTGTGGCCGGGGTCGTTGGGGTGGAGACGGTCGGCGTCGGGGTCGCTGAAATAGATGGCCTGCTGATCGCACACGGGGTAGAGCCCGGACAGCGCTCCGAGGTCGATGACCGGGACGGCCCATACCTGCCCGGCTTCGGTCACAGCCCGGACGTATGCGTCGAGATATTCCCCGCATCTGTTCATGTATGATTCCGGTATCTGCCAGTTGCTGTCGCCACGGTAGAAACCGCCGCGGTGGAGCGGGGTGAGCAGCACTATCTGTTTGTCGGGATAGGTGCGTTTGAGCGAGTCGAGGGCGATGTTGATGCGTCCGCGGAATGTGGCGGGATCCATTGCCGGGGTGCGCTTCATGCGGGTCTCCGGGCGTTTGGAATAGCCGTGGGCATAGTCCACGGTCTCGGGAGTCTCGTCATACCATCGCCCGAGGGGGACGGCGTTGTTGTAGTCATTGGTGCCCATGAGTATCATCACGGCGTCTACATCGTCGCCATGTTCGGCATGGAGCTTGCCTGTCTGCCGGGGTATGTCGTCCCACTGGCGGCCGCTGACGGCGTAGACATACGGGGTTATGCCGAGCCATTCCTCAAGCCAGCCCCAGTATTTTTTTGACGCGGCTTTGTTGCGGGGATCTGTTATGGAGTCGCCGAGATAGGCCACCTTCTTCCCCTGCCAGGGGTGGGATGACGGCTGCGGAGGTGCCGCCGGCGACAGGGCTACGGCACAGACGAGTATCAGGAGCGACAGTATTTTTCTTTTCATGGCAGTCAGATGGTTTTTCCCGGGGGTAGATGATCGCTATTTCCCGAGAATAGTGTATCGTATGGCCGGGACGAAGCTGTCGATGTCGATTTCAGGCATGATAAGGGCTTGGACGTCATTAGTCCATGACCGTGCGGCAATGGCTCCGCGTGTGAAACTGATGACTGCCGAGGATATCTCTTTCAGTATTACTGATGCCCTCGATGCAAGCAGACGTTTCAAGTAACTCTCGGTGTCATTCTCATCTTTCATGTTCTCGATGTCCATATCCGACACCGGAATCCATCCGTCTACCTTCATTGACAGCACAAAGCCATAGTTGAGTATGCTGGTTTCTTCGGAGAAGAATTTAGCAGTCATCTGGAAGACAAACGATTCGTTGTCGGTGCTGATCCTCATCACAGGAAACAGTTTGAGTGTGATGCCGTGCATATCCCGTCCTTTGAGATCCTCGGGATTGTAGTCACAGACTCCTTCTTTGAAGAAAAGAATTCTTACAGCCATAGTAGGGGATGATGGTTGATTGTGTCGTCAGACGTTGGGAAAACGTTTGAGGAAAATTTTGAGTTTGAGTTTGTCGTGGCAGAACCGCGGGTTGAATCTGTCTTCCCGTTCTATTCTGTCGCCTGTCTGGTTGCTGTCCGGTATGTTGAAGCAGGCTGTTCCGCCGGCGAATGTGACAATGGAGTATCCGCTGTGGCCGAACAGTGACCGCAGCCCTATCTCGCCCTTCATATAGCGGGAAACCTCTTCGGGGGTTACATATTTTGCCAGGTATGCGGTGTTGTCACCCGCCGGTGTGCCCAGGAGTCTGACCAACAGATATAAAGCGGACGAGTCCCTGTCAAAAAACAGGGATGCATAAGGCCTGCCGAAATCCTGCAATGTTCCGACAAGAAGCAGGTTCTTTTTTACAACGTTCCGGTTATCCATCATAATCTATTTCCTCCAAAGGGTAATCGCTCACCCAAACGTCTGTAATAGTAACACCCTCACGCACAAGATAGTTTGCGTGGCCGTTCTTGTTGAAGTCCGATATGACGCCCGATTCCGGCGTGATGTGGAACTTGGCTATGAACGGTCCGCGGCTCTTCTTGAAATCATCCGCTATCTCGGATGAGTATTTCTTCTTCACCCCGCGGTAGGCTCTGATGGCTTCCTTGCGGCATTTCTCAGGTGTGCTGTTGACCGACAGGGCGTTGTGTCCCACCTCCTCGAGTATCTCTTTCTCAGAAAGTTCGGCTACCTCCTCTTCGGTATATTCGATAAGCAGTTCCTGAACATCAGCAGGCTCGAGATCGCGGAATTTCCGGGGTGTGAGATCCCTGTCGGTGGGTGGGTCGGACATGACAGTACGGAAAACGTATGCATCTTTTTCGGAATAATGCCGCGAGACCGTATCCTTGAACGCATCCAAGGTTTCATGATATCGCAGGGGATTCTTCGGTTGCATCTCGTTTTCAGGTGTCATGGTTTGCAAAGATAACCAATATTACCGATATGACCAATAGTGGTTTAAAGTTTTTTTCATGGCATAAAGGGTGGAGATGAACCCGCGGGGATGTGCGGGCGTTTCAGTTGTATGTACCGGTGTGTGCCGGTTTTCAGACGGACTTGTGAAATTGAAAAATCCGATGATATGAAGAAGATAATCATAATGGGTGCCACTTCGGGCATAGGCCTGAAAGTGGCCGAGAAGCTTGCGGGGGCCGGATGGCTGGTCGGCGCCGCCGGCAGGAAAGTGGAGGCGCTCGACGAGCTCAAGAGCCGCTATCCCGAGAATGTGATGACGGCGCGTATCGACATCACCCGCGCCGGTGCCCCGCGCGAGCTGCTGAAGCTCATCAGGGAGATGGATGGTATGGATGTCTATTTCCATATAGCGGGGGTGGGCTATGAGAATACCCGCCTCGATCTCAGCCAGGAGCTGACGACTCTCGAGACCAATGTGACGGGGTTCGCGCGGATGATGGTGACGGTCTACCGTTACTACCGCGACACCGGGATGAGCGGACAGATCGCGGTCATCACCTCTGTGGCGGGAACTAACGGCATAGGTCGTCTGGCATCCTATTCGTCGGCCAAGAAATTTCAGCAGACCTATATGCGTGCCCTCAATCAGCTTGCCAATATCGACGGGGTTGACGTGAAGTTCACCGACATCCGTCCGGGATGGATACGCACCCCGTTGCTTGACCCCAAGGAGGAGTATCCCATGACCATGACTCTCCAGTATGCCGTGCCGCGCATTCTCCGCGCCCTCATGAGGCGGAGCCGCGTCGCGGTGGTAGACTGGCGCTGGAGCATTCTCGTGGGGCTGTGGAGGCTCATTCCCAATGCCCTGTGGGTGAGGATGCCCATACCGGTCACCAAGAGTCTCGCCACCCCCTCGGAGCAGGATGTCAATGTGGTGGAGGCGCAAGAGGGGTGACCTATAGTTGAAAGTAAGAGATTTTTTCACTATTTTTGCGGGTGAATAACCCCGATTGTATGATAAAAAATCTTCTTTTCGATCTCGGCGGTGTGATCATGGATCTCGACCGCGACCGTTGTGTGAGGGCTTTCGAGGCTCTCGGGATGGCGGATGCCGATGATTTTCTCGGTGTCTACGGCCAGAAAGGTGCCTTTCTCGCCCTCGAGAGAGGCGACATAGGTGCCGCGGAGTTCCGCGATGCCATCCGTCCGCTCTTCGCCCGCCCGGTCACCGACAGTGAGATCGACCATGCCTTCAACCAGTTTCTCCTCGGCATCCCCGTGAGCCGCCTCAAGGCCCTGCGCGAGCTGCGCAAGGACTACCGCATCTATCTGCTGTCGAACACCAATCCCATAATGTTCGAGGGGATGATTGCCGACGAGTTCCGCAAGGAGGGGCTCTGTATGGACGACTATTTCGACGGCATGGTGGCGAGCTATAAGGCCAAATGCTATAAGCCGGACCGCGAGATATTCGACTATACACGCGGACATTGCGGCATAGACGGAGGGGAGACTCTCTTTTTCGACGATTCCATGGCCAACGTCGAGGCGGCGCGCGCTGCCGGCTTCAAGGCCGTCCATGTGCCCGTGGGGGCTGAGTTCACGGAGGTGCTCCGCGAGTATCTGTCACGAAACGAATGATTTAAACACTCTCTTATATGAGACTTATTACCAGATCCGATTCCTCGACGCGCCGCATCGCGGCCGTGGGTATGTATGACGGAGTCCATGCGGGCCACCGCTTTCTGCTCGACTATCTCAGGCTCGAGGCCAAGGGGCGCGGGCTCACTCCCGCCGTTGTCACCTTCTCGCGCCATCCGCTCGCGCTGGTGCGTCCGCTCGAGACTCCGGCGCTGCTCATGTCGCTCGAGGACAGGGTCAATGCCCTCGCCGATGCCGGGGCCGAGGATGTGGTGATGCTGAGTTTCAACGATTCGCTGCGGCGGATGTCGGCATCCGAGTTTCTGTCCATGCTCCACCGCCGGTTCGGCATCGACGCGCTTGTGCTGGGTTTCAACAACCGTTTCGGCCACGACCGTCTCGAAGGGCTCGACCGCTACCGTGCCATCGGCGATGAGGTGGGGGTGGATGTTATCCAGGCCCCCGAATACCGCGGAGCGGGGTCGCCCGTGAGCTCGTCGGCCATCCGCCGCCGGCTCATAGAGGGGCATCCCGCCGAGGCGGCGGTGATGCTCGGCGGTCACTACAGGCTGAGGGGAAAGGTGGTCAATGGCCGGAAGCTCGGCCGCACCATCGGGTTCCCGACGGCCAATATCGAGCCGGTCGAGCCGCAGGCGCTGATACCCAAGACGGGTGCCTATGCGGCATACGTGGTCACTCCCGACGGGGTGCGCCGGAAGGCCATGGTAAATATCGGCTACCGTCCGACTGTGGATGAGGAGCAGGCAGGGGAACGCCGGATAGCCATAGAGGCTCATATAATTGATTATTCGGGATATATCTACGATGAGGAGGTGATGGTGGAGTTTGTGGACTATCTCCGTCCCGAGCGCCGTTTCGAATCCACCGACAAGCTCAAGTCGCAGCTCGCCACCGATCGCAAGAATGTGGTGAAGATGCTGGGATAGGCGAGAAAAGGATACAAATGGACAAAAGGGAAAAAAGGAACAGAATTTTTTAAAAGGAAATAAGAATAAGAAAAAAAGGAACAGACCTCCCAAAAACGTCTGTTCCTTTTTTTTCTTTTGGACTTTTGTATCCTTTTTTCTGACGGGTAACAACAAGATCGAATCATTGTAGCGGCGCTACGCGACGCAATTGTTCATGGGGGTTTTTGATGCACGGGTTATCACCCGCGCCTACCATTGCATTGCCACTACGTGGCATAGTTGGAGGTGTAATGCCTTGTGTGTCGTAGACTACCACGTGGTGGCTATGCGATGGGAGGGGGTGACGTCCGGCAGGACGTCGGTTATGTAGTAGCCGGGTACACCGTAGCTATGCGGAGGTGTGCCCGGGGGTGTACGGCGAGAGGGGATAGCGTCCGGTCGGACGCTGGTTATCAAGACGATAGTTGTATAGCCGATAACCGGCGTCCTTGCCGGACGCCAATCATAATATATCTGCTCCATCCGGGCACACCTCCGGTGTACCCGGCTACGATCTAACCGGTGTCCTGCCGGACACCCCCGTGACTGTATTGCGTTGGCATTGTGCGCGACACAAGGTTGCCACGTGGAGGCTATGCGGTGGGAGGGGATGACGTCCTTGCCGGACACCCCCGTGGCTGCAATGCGTTGGCATTGTGTGGGATGCAAGATTGCCACGTAGTGGCAATGCAGCGGTAGGCCCGGGTGGAACCCGGGTATCATCCGTATAATATATATTTTTGCGTCGCGTAGCGCCGCTACAACGATTCGACCTTGTTGTAGCGGCGCTACGCGACGCAATTGTCATGGGGGGTTTGATGCACGGGTTATCACCCGTGCCTACCACTGCAATGCCACTACGTGGCATAGTTCGCGAATGCATTGCGTTGACGACAAGGATACAAAAGACCAAAAGGACAGAAGAAACATAATTTTTAATAAAAAGGAAATAAGTCCCTATAACGCGTTCCGCATTAGCTTAGAGCAATATAACAGATTTGTTCTATGATAGAACAAAAATTTTTTATAAAGGGGAATAAGGAGATAATAAAATAAAAATAAGAAAAAAGGAACAGACCTCTAAAAATACGTCTGTTCCTTTTTTCCCTTTTGTCCATTTGTATCCTTTCCCTGATAGGTGGTGACAGGGGAGGATGTCAATATTTGTCGATCAGATGCTCCTCATCATAGGTGTTGACCCATTCGGTCTTGGTTGCGTCGGTAACCCAGGACTCGAATGTGGTGTAGGCGTGGCGGATGTCTTTCATCTCGAGGGGCCAGCGCCATCCTGCTTCCAGACACATAATCTGGGGTGAGGTGAGCTCTTTGTTTGAATCCGGAGCGCCGACCTGGTTGATGCCCTGGCCTTCGGGGATTTTTTCGAGATACTGAAGTCCGTTGGTTGCCGAGATGCCGGAGAGGGGTTTGTTCTCCTCGCACGAGAGCACCCAGAAACCTCCCATATTGGGATTTTCTTTGTCGTACTTGTCGTGGGGTTTGGCCATAGTGTGACCCTTGGGGGTGTAGAACACTATCTCGCCGGCCTGCTTCTTCTGTCCTTTTGAAACATTGATGGGGTTGCCGTGGCTGCTTCCGAACAAGGAGTGGAATTCACCGCCCACGATGTAGTCTTTTACATCGGTTTCGGAATTGTTCTCGACGTCGTAGGTCTTACCGGTGTACATGAGGTAGACGGGACGGAAACCACCTGAGGCAAGGGGCTTGACGGTGACTTTGGTGTATTCCTTGTCATCCTCGCTCACGGGGAGGAGCTGGACTTCGGCCACAAGGTCGTTGAAGTCCCAGTCAAACGAACCGCCAAGGTCCTCAGCCGCGATAATCCAGGTGTAGGGTTTCTCGGGTTCGGGATCGGGATCTTTGGTGTCGGCAATGCCGGTAGGTTCTTCTCCTGCCTCGAAAAGGAACATGATGTCGTTAAGATCAGCGCCTATATTATTTGGTTGATTCTGAGTGCTTTTTGCAGGCCAGTCCTCAAAACCGAACATTGTATATTTTAGGCCATACATTTGAGCTTTGCCCCAAGAAGCGTAAGCATATTTATCAAGCTCCGAAGCTCCGGATGTATCCCACCATTCCATGTCCATCCAAGATGTACTACGAATATTTTCATTTTTATCCTCGTTTGTAATCGGGTCGTAGAACGGCACTTTATTTCTATTGGAGTTAGAGAACACTATGAAATCATATTTAGCCTCTTTCGGGTCGAAATCTTCATAGTCATTTTTGATACCTGTAAGCGCCTTGATGTAGAAACCATAGCGTTTTCCAACAGGGAGTTTATAGGTGATGCCTCTTGTTTTTACGTATGTTCCCGGTCCGGAGCTATAACTTTTGTCTTTATTAGCCCTAGCCCAAGTACCTTCGACATATTCCTGATTGACTATCTCGGTGTACTCCTCTGTTGGAGTCTCGAAGAAACGGTAAAATGTTTTATAATCAATACAAAAGTGAGTGATACGTGAGATATATCCATGCTCAGTTTTGAATATGGCGTTCTCTGCTGTATAATATTTTGTTATATTATCGTTCCAAGCAACGCCCGGGAACACTGTATTTTCCCAGTCTTTAGCATCGAAATTATTTGCCGGTTTAATATCGTCAGGAATAGTTGAGCCGGTGAAATCACAAAAAAGCATCTCGACACCAACCTTTCTTACTCTTTCTTTTATTTCTGTACGATGGTCAGTAGACACGAAAAGCTCTCCCGATTTGGAGTAGTAAAGGTCATGAAGAGTTATTTTACTTACATCATTATCATCTACTACATAAATTCCGAGACAATGTTCTCGGTTTGTTTGCCAGTAGAAAGGATAGAAAGTATGTTCTTTCCCATCTGCCAGAAAGTAGAATGAATTAGTTCCTTTTGAAAGATTCTTAGGATCATCTTCTCCATAGGTCGCAAGATAATCCTGCATGACCACAGTTGGGAATACTGTTTCCGGTTCAATTTTCCATTCAAGGGCGTCTCCAGTTGTGAAGTTATCTTCTGAGCCATTGATGATTCTCGACTTCGCGGAGGTTGCGTCGACTGTTGCGCCGAGGGTTGAGGGGAATTTCTGTCCGTTGACAGATACGATGATGTCGGAGACACCTTTGGGGAGGGTTACGGGGATCTCGGTGGTTCCCTGTGCGTCTTTGTAGTCGGCAAAAAGGTAGCGTGTGCCTTTCACGTCGGCGAGCACACGGATGGATGAGGGTACGCTGGTCTTGACGGTCACAGTTGATTTCTGTGCGAGGTTCCAGTCGTGATCGGGGTCAACATTTTTGAAAGTCTTGTAGAATTCGCGGATGTACTCTTCCTCAGCCGTGATCCGCAGCGGTTCTTGCTGGCAAGATTGCAACAGGAGTGAGGACAGTAGCACAAAGCCGGAAAGCAAACGTGCTATTTGCATAACTTTAGTTTAGGTCTTAGGTTTGTTTTATGGTTTGTTGTCTTGTTTTGGAAAATACCGCCGGGAAGGCAACGTAAATGTGTTTAGGTTATTATCTTGTCTTGAAGCGGTTTGCAAAGATAATGATTTTATCGTGGCCCTGCAAGAAAAAATGAAAATTTTTGTTGAATCCGGGTTAGGAAAAAATTACCTATCAGGACAAGGGTACAGAAGAACAAAGGGACAAAAGAAACAGATTTTTTATTTTTTCGTTCAGATAAAATCAGTCTGATAAATCTGAATTCAAAAAATTTTTTTGTTTCTTTTGTCCCTTTGTTCTTCTGTACCCTTGTCCTGATAGGTAACTTTTGTCCTGACCGGTAACTTTTTGTTGGTTACCAGATGACTACGCGCTCTGATTCGGGGCGGTACATGGGCTGGCCTTCGGTGATGGCGAATGCCTCGAAGAAGGGAGCGATGTTGCGCAGGGTGACGTTGACGCGGTTGCGTCCGAGGGAGTGAACGTCGCCTGTGGTGAGCGAGCGGATCTCCTCGTCACGGATATTTCCGGCCCAGAGGTTGGCGTAGTTCATATAGAACACCTGGAGGGGTGAGAATCCGTCGATGAGGGCGTCGGGCGATGTGATGTCCACACCTTTCTTTTTCTGTGACTCGAGGAAGGCGGTCATTGCCACGCGGAGACCACCCTGGTCGGCGATGTTCTCACCGAGGGTGTACTGACCGTTGGCGTGGAGTCCGGGGAGGACTTCGATCTCGTCAAACTGAGCCACGAGGCCTTGAGCCTTCTCGGCGAATTTGGCGGCGTCCTCGGCGGTCCACCAGTCGGTCATGTTGCCTTTGGCGTCGAAGTTGCGTCCCTGGTCGTCGAATCCGTGGGTCATCTCGTGGCCGATCACCACGCCGATGCCGCCGTAGTTCTCAGCGTCGGATGCGTTGGGGTCGAAGAAGGGAGCCTGG
>CAJUKP010000025.1 GCA_910587165.1 uncultured Duncaniella sp. | reverse complement strand
TGTGGCGGCGCTACGCGACGCAATACGTATGTATGATACCGGGATACCCGGGTTTTACCCGGGCCTACCGCTGCATTGCCACTACGTGGCATACCGGACACCCCATGGCTGCTGATGCTGAGGGATACAAAAAGACAAACGGACAGAAGAAACAGATTTTTATATTATTTGATTCAGATTTATCAGAGCTGATCAAAAAAATAAAAAAATCTGTTTCTTCTGTCCGTTTGTCCTTCTGTATCCTTGTCCTGATCGGTAACCTTTCGGTTGTTATTTATTGACGCGGAAGCGGTCTTCGCCGGTGGTGAGGAATGCCACTACCTGACGTGCGGCGGCAATGCCGGCGTTGATGTTGGCCTCGGCGGTCTGGGCTCCCATCTTCTTGGGTGTGAAGAACACGCGGTCGCCAAACTTCTCCTTCATCTCGGCGGCACGTTCGGGGGCCACGTCGGCGGCATACTTGATGTCCTGACGGGCCTCGAGGGCGCGGATGAGTCCTTCCTCGTCAATCACCTCCTTGCGGGCGGTGTTGATGAGCAGTCCACCCTTGGGCATCGAGGCGATGAGGTCATAGCCTATCGAGCCGCGGGTCTCGGGAGTGGCGGGGATGTGGATGGACACCACCTTGTTCTCGCGATAGAGCTGCTCCACCGAGTGGAGGGGTGTCACGCCGGCCTCTTCCATCACGGTGTCGGGACAGTAGGGGTCGAGGGCCGAGACATTCATCTCGAAGCCGCGCGCTATGCGGGCCACGTTGCGGCCCACCTGTCCGAAGGCCTGGATGCCGAGGGTTTTCCCTTTGAGCTCGGTGCCGGAGGTGCCGTTGTACATATTGCGGCACATCATCACGGCCATTCCGAACACGAGTTCGGCCACGGCGTTTGAGTTCTGTCCGGGAGTGTTCTGTGCGCTCACTCCATGGGCCGTGGCGGCCTCGAGGTCTATGTTGTCATATCCGGCTCCGGCGCGCACCACGATCTTGAGGTTGGCGGCGGCGTCGAGCACTTCGGCGTCCACCTTGTCGGAACGGATTATCATACCGTCCACGTCGGCCACAGCGGCGAGCAGGTCGGCCTTGGATGTGTATTTCTCGAGGAGAACGAGCTCGGCTCCGGCACCCTCGATCACTTCGCGCATACCGTCTACGGCGACGGCGGCGAAAGGCTTTTCAGTTGCAATGAGTATCTTCATGATCAGTGCTGTTTTTCAAACTCCTTCATGGCTTCGATGAGCACCTTGACGCTCTCGACGGGGAGGGCGTTGTAGAGCGATGCGCGGAATCCGCCCACCGAGCGGTGGCCCTTGATGCCTACGATGCCGCGGGCAGAGGCGAAGTCAACGAATTCCTTCTCCAGCTCCTTGTATTCGGGAGTCATGACGAATGTCACGTTCATGATGGAGCGGGAGTCAGCCTCGGCTGTGCCGACAAACATCTTGCTCGAGTCAATGGCGTCGTAGAGCATGGCTGCCTTCTCGTTGTCGAGTTTCTCGAGGGCCTTCACACCGCCCTGTTCCTTATAGTAGCGGAGGGTCATGAGAGACGAGTAGACGGGAAGCACCGGGGGAGTGTTGAACATCGAACCCTTCTTGATGTGGGTACGGTAGTCAAGCATTGTGGGTATCGCGCGGTCCACATGGCCCAGCGCGCTCTCCTTGACAATCACGAGGGTGGCACCGGCAGGGCCGAGGTTCTTCTGAGCGCCGGCGTAGATGAGGTCATATTTGGCCACGTCGACAGGACGGGAGAAGATGTCGCTCGACATATCGGCTACCAGGGGCACCTTCACATCGGGATCGGTGCGGAGCTCGGTGCCGTAGATGGTGTTGTTGGTGGTGATGTGGAGATAGTCCAGATCGGCAGGCACCTCGTAACCCTTGGGATAGAAGGTGTAGTTGGCGTCCTTGCTCGAGGCAAGCACCTCAACATCGCCGAAGAGGCGGGCTTCCTTGATGGCGTTGGATGCCCATGTGCCGGTGTCGAGATATCCGGCCTTGGTGCGCAGCAGGTTCATGGGGGCCATGCAGAACTGCAGGCTGGCACCCCCGCCGAGATAGAGCACGTGATAGCCTTCGGGCACGTCGAGCAGCTCTTTGACGAGCGCCTGGGCCTCATCCATAACGGCCACGAACTCCTTGCTGCGGTGGGAGACTTCAAGTATCGACAGGCCGGTTCCGGCAAAATCGTTCACGGCTTCGGCCGTATGCTTGATTGTGTACTCGCTGAGGATAGAGGGTCCGGCATAGAAATTATGTTTCTTCATATCGGAAATGTTGGGGTAAGGGTTTACACTTGTGACCGCAAATATACAATAAATTTACCAATACCAACACCGATTGAGGAAAAATTTCCGGATTGGCCGTTATTTTGCTTTTCCCTACCAGTCGAATCCGATTGTCACGCCGAGAGCGTTGAGCGAGCAGTTGGAGGCGTAGCTACGATAGTAGTTGGAGGTGAGAAACTGGTAGCTCACACCCACATTGATGGCCTGTTTGCCCGACTCGTTGAGGGGGATTCTCAGACCCATTGCCGGTTTGAGATAGAAGCATCCTGAATTTGTGAGATAGCCGTCGCCGATCTCGATGTAGTCGTTGCCTATCAGGAATGAGCCGCCCACCCTCAGGTCGATGAAGAAAGTGACATCCTTCTGGTCGCCCCCTATGTTGAAGCGGAAGTCGGTGTAGAGGGGAATCATGCAGGCGGTACGTGTGGTACCGCGGTCGGGGTCGAAGCCGTCGGCGGGCCATGACGGGCGTTCGGGGTGGTTGGAGTCGGAGAACATCACCTGGACTCCCGCACCCACACCCATGAAGAACCATGAGGAATAGCGGAAGCCTTGGGTTGTGGTCAGCTCGAGGAAGTCGGCGCGGCGGTTGCCCATGCCCACCACGTAGGAGCCGTCGACATATCCCTTGTAGTTGAGACCGCCTGACAGAGCGGGTTGCAGCAGCCCGGGTATCTGGTTGGCTATCTGGTAATACTGTGCGCCGGCTGTGCCGGTGCCGATGATGAGGAGCAGCAGGGCGGCTCCGATGAGTCTGAGAGAGTGTTTCATAAAGCTGTGGGTTTGTAGGAAAGTCAGGTCGGATAAGCCGGCGGACGGGACCCGTGGCATAGTCCCCTGATCCCGTCCGCGGGTATGAATAAGAAATCAGATTCTGTCGAGCACGGTGCCCACGAGATCCTGGACAGCGGTCTTGTAGTTGGGGTTGGCCTCGGTGTTCATGCGGTTGGCTATGATGGAGCACACGGTCATGGCGCGGTGGCCCATGAGACGTCCAAGACCCTGGAGGGGAGCCGATTCCATCTCATAGTTGGTGACCTTGCGGCCGTTGTGGCGGAACTCCTCGATGCGGCGGTTCAGATCCGGATTGGCCAGCGGCAGACGGAGCTCGCGCCCCTGGGGACCGTAGAATCCGACGGCGGAGATGGTGTTGCCGCGCACCATATCGTCGCGGCCGATGAGATTGACCAGTTCCTCGTCGGCATTGACCACGTATGGTTTTGCCCACAGAGGGTTCCAGCCTACGGCCTCGCAGAAGGCGTTCTGGAAGTCAAGGTCGGCCACCTCGTCACGGCCTGCATAATAATTGAGCACTCCGTCGAATCCGATGGCTTTCTCGGCTATCACGGGTGTGCCGAGCTTCAGTTCGGGCTGGAGTGCGCCCGAGGTGCCTATGCGCACGAGGGTGAGCCGGCGTTTGTTCTCCTTCACCTCGCGGGTCGAGAAGTCGATGTTGGCCAGGGCGTCGAGCTCGTTGATCACGATGTCGATGTTGTCGGGGCCTATTCCGTGGCTCAGACACATGATGGGCTTGCCCTGATATGTGCCTCCGATGGTGTGGAACTCACGTGAGGATACTTCGAAATCGGTGGTATCAAAGAACGATGCCACCATATTGACTCTTCCCGGGTCACCCACGAGGATCACACGGTCGGTGAGCTGTTCGGGACGGAGATGGAGATGGAACACTGATCCGTCGGGGTTGATGATCAGTTCCGAAGGGGCGATGATTTTCTTGTCCATGATACTTGTGTTTTTTTGATGATTATAATCTGAGAGCCGGACGGTAGCGTCCGCCCGGGACGGAGAGGAGGAGGTTGCGGAATTCCATGTCGATCAGCAGACCCATGAGCCTCGGGACAGGAATGTCGACGGCCACGGCTATGTCGTTGAGGGTCGCTTCACCCTTGAGTGTGAGCAGATCGGTCACGGCCTGTTCGTCGGGTGTCAGGGTCGGGAATAGTTCCTGCTGGGTGCCTTCGGGCTCCCGCACGGGCCAGCGCATGGTCTCGATGATGTCATCGGGCCCGGTGACAAGCTGTGCCACGCAGTCGGAGATAAGCCGGTTGCATCCGCGCGAGAAACGGTCGTTTATGCGCCCCGGGAGTGCGAAGACGTCGCGCGAGTAGGCCGATGCCAGGCGGGCTGTCACCATGGCGCCCCCTTTGGTGTCGCTCTCGGCCACCACGAGGCAGTCGCACAGCCCGGCCACAAGTCTGTTGCGGGCAAGGAAATTTCCCCGGTGGATGGCGTCGATGCTTCGGTAGTCAGACAGGAGCATACCACCCGATCTCACCATCCGGGCCGCGGTGTCGCGGTGGGTGGCCGGATAGAGGGTGTTGAGTCCGTGAGCCAGCACGCCTATGGTCGGCAATCCTGCAGTCAGGGCCGCCTTGTGGGAGGCAATGTCTATTCCGTAGGCCAGACCGCTCACTATCACCGGAGGCTCTGCCATGCGGGAGGCCAGTCCTTCCACCAGCTCGGCCACGAAGGCATTGCCGTAGGGTGTGGCATGGCGTGTGCCGACAATCCCGATGAAATGGCTTGAGTTGAGATCACAGTCACCGAGGGTGTAGATCATCAGCGGAGCGTCGTCACATTGGAGCAGCCGCTGTGGATAGCCGGGATCTGTGTAATAGAGCGGACGGATGCGGTTGCGGGCTATGAAATCTGCCTCACGTTCGGCCTCTGCAATGGCTTTGCGCCTTATGTCGTCGGCGAAAAGACGGTTGTTGAAGCCGACGATGGCCGAGAGCTGCGAGGCTGTGAGACTGAAAAACTGTTCCTCTCCCCCGGTGCGCGACAGAATCTCACCCGCCAGCCGGGGGGTGATGCTGCGGAGCGATGCGAGGGCCACGCGGCGGATCAGTTTCTCATCATCGGAAATCATAGCCGTCAGGGATCAGAGGTATTTTTCAAAAGCTTTGGCCAGAAGATCGCCACGTCCGAGCCGTCCGCCTTCCAGACAGACCACCGTGACGGTGGCTGTCACTACCGGAGAACCGGTGGCGGCATTGAATATGTCCTGTTCGAACACAAAGCGTGCTCCCCGGCGCCGGAGCCGGAGGCATGAGCGCATGGAGTCGCCGGGACGGAGGGACGAGAGGTATTCGATCTCGATTTTTCTCACCACAGGGTCGAGCCCCTCGCGCTGCATGACGGCGAAGGAGGTGCCGGCCGCCTCGCAGAACTCATGGCGCGTGATCTCCAGATAGTGCAGGTAGTTGGCATTGTTGACGATTCCCTGTGAGTCTGTCTCGTAGTCGCGTACTTTGATTATTGTCTCAAATGCGTAGTCCATCAGGCATTGTAAAGATAGCGCTTTATGGAGCGCTTGGGTGTTTTTTCAAATTCGTTGGCGATGAGCTGGATGCGGTCCACCTGTTCGTAGGGGGCCACAAGCTTGTTCAGGTTCTTGCGCACCTGTTCCATAAGTTCCTCCAGGCTTCCGGTCGATACCTTGTCGCGGTCCATGGCCTCGTAGTCGGGATAGACAAGTGCCACGAGATGTTTTCCGCGCTCTACCACGAGGCTCTCGGCCACATAAGGCATATTGTTGAGCTTGGCCTCGATCTCCTCGGGATAGATGTTCTGCCCGTTGGCGCTGAGGATCATCGTCTTGTAGCGTCCGCGGATGAATATAGTGCCGTCGGCCGAGCAGGTGCCCATGTCGCCGGTGTGGAGCCATCCTTCAGCGTCGATGGCGGCCTCCGTGGCCTCCGGATTACGGAAATAGCCTTGCATGACGTTCTCGCCTCTCACACAGATCTCGCCCTGCACCCGTGCGGGGTCATCGCTGTCGGCGATGCGGGTCTCCATGGTGGGCAGTGTGCGCCCCGACGAGCCCGGGATGAATCGCCGCCAGGGTGTGTAGCTGATGAGCGGGCCGCATTCGGTCATGCCATAGCCGACGGTGAAGGGGAAGCCGATGCGGTGGAGAAATTCCTCCACCTCATGGTTGAGCGGGGCGCCGCCTACGATCACTTCCTCGAACTCACCGCCCAGGGCCTCGATGAGCTGGTTGCGTATCTTTCGGTAGATCATCTTGTTGACCCCCGGCACTTTGAGCAGGCGCCGGATGGAAGGTTTCTCTATCACCGGACGCAACTTGTTGCGGTAGATTTTCTCGAGTATGAGAGGGACACAGATGATGAGGTTGGGCTTCACCTCGGCGAATGCCTTGAGAAGCAGTTTCGGCGTGGGGAGTTTGCCGAGAAGGGTGATGTGGGTGCCGACTGCGAGAGGCACGAGCATATCGAAGGCACACCCGTAGGCATGGGCCAGCGGGAGGAAGGCCACGTTGCGCGAGCCGCGGTAGTGGAGGCGCGACGCGACTCCGAACCTCACGTTGCCGCCAAGATTGCCGAGCGTGAGCATCACACCCTTTGAGAAACCGGTGGTGCCCGAGGTGTAGTTGATCTCGGCGAGTGTGTTTTCGTCAATCTCGGGATAGTCGACATCCGAGGCTGTGAAACCGTGGGGATATGTGCGGCGCATCTTTTCGGAGAGACGGGCGAGGAATTTCTCGAGTTTCTGTCCGGAGGGGCGCTCGGCAAGCACGGTCCTGCGGTCAAGAGACATCACCGCCCTTATCCCGGGCAGTTTGTCGAACTCCATGTTCTCGAAGATCGAATCGTTGACAAACAGCACCACGCTCCCTGAATGGTTGATGATGTGCATGGCGTCCTGCACGTTGAAATCGTTGAGCACGGGCACTATCACCGCGCCGTAGGTCAGTGTGGCCATATAGACCTCCACCCAGGGGATGGAGTTCTTGCCCATGAGGGCTATCTTGTCGCCCCGTTTCACACCGCATTCCTTGAACACGAGGTGGGTGGCGGCGATGCGTCGCGCCAGGTCGGCGTATGTCATTGTCGACCCCGAGCCAAATTCGCTCAGGGCTTTCAGGTCCCAGTTCTGACGGAACGAGGACGCATATATCTGCAGAAGGTTCTCCTTGTTCATCCGATAATCAGTAGCATTTCATATTATAACGTTGGTTAACAAAATACTGTTTGCAGCCAACGTTGATGAAATGAATCTTTTCTCACCCCGACGTGAGGAAACGGAGTGAGGTCCGGCGGCAAAGATATGACAAATTCCCGTATTTCCAAAACGCCGCGGAGCATTCCGTCACGGAAAACGAAGCATTTACTGGTCCTTTCCGTCCCCCTTCTGCCAGCGTTGGTTCTGGAGCGCGGCCGAGCGCATCTCCGACGGGTTGTCGCAAGGGTTCCAGAAAGCGCGGTGGCCCAAGGCATCCGGCATATATTGCTGTATCACGAAATTTCCCGGATAGTCGTGGGCATATTTGTAGTCACGGCCGTAGCCCATCTCCTTCATCAGTTTGGTCGGGGCGTTGCGGAGATGCAGCGGCACGGGGAGGTCGCCGCTCTCCCTCACCTCGGCCAGTGCGGCGTCGATGGCCATATAGGCCGAATTGCTTTTGGGTGAGAGCGCGAGATAGACCGCACATTCGGCAAGAGGGATGCGCCCCTCGGGCCAACCGATCTTGTGGATGGCATCGAAAGTGGCATTGGCGAGAAGAAGGGCGTTGGGGTTGGCCAGACCCACATCCTCGGCGGCGAGTATGAGCAGGCGGCGGGCTATGAATTCCGGCTCCTCGCCCCCCTCGATCATGCGGGCCAGCCAGTAGACGGCAGCATCCGGATCGCTGCCCCGTATGCTCTTGATGAAGGCTGATATGATGTCGTAGTGCATCTCGCCCCCTTTGTCGTAGGCGGCGGGATTCTCCTGCAGCCGGTCGGTGATGATGCGGTCGTTGATCACTATCTTCTCCCCCTGGGGGGTCGATTGCTCGAGCAGGTCGAGTATGTTGAGCAGCTTGCGGGCATCCCCACCTCCGAAACGGAACAGGGCGGTGGTCTGTTCCACCTCCACACCGTGGCTACGGAGAATTTCGTCCTTCCCGATAGCCCGGTCGAGAAGCTCCTGCAGTTCCTCCCCTTCAAGGGAGCGGAGCGTGTAGACCTGTGCGCGTGAGAGGAGCGGGCGTATGACCTCGAACGAAGGGTTTTCCGTGGTGGCCCCGATGAGTGTGACCACGCCGCTCTCCACGGCGCCGAGCAGACTGTCCTGCTGGGACTTGCTGAAACGGTGGATTTCGTCGATGAACAGCACCGGACGGCCCTGGGTGAACATACTTGAGCCGTCGCGCTTGCATTTCTCAATGACCTCCCGCACCTCCTTCACACCCGAGTTGACTGCCGACAGGGTGTAGAACGGGACATTGACCGTGTTGGCGATTATGCGGGCCAGAGTTGTCTTGCCCACTCCCGGCGGCCCCCATAGAATGAATGATGCGATACGGCCCGACTCGATCATGCGCCTGACGACGCCTCCGGGGCCCACAAGATGTTTCTGTCCTATGTAATCGTCGAGCGTTCTGGGGCGCAGACGCTCTGCCAGGGGTGTATTCATAAACAGCTTTTTTATCTCTCTAACGGAAAGAGGTGGCATTTTAGTGTTAAATGAGTTTAACTTCTGAGATTCAATTTTTGACATTAAGAATTTTTTGTTAATTTTACGCCGTGACACCGTGCCCGAACTTTACATCCCGTGCGGTTGTTAATTTATTACTATTGATAAATTAACGTTTTAAACTATTAAGCAATGAGCGCTCAACGTAACTCCGGCACCCCCAAGTCCATGCGCAACGTGTTTGGCATCATCATGATCGTCATCTATCTCGGCGTGGGCATCCTCTTTTTCTGTGGCTATTTCGATATTCTCTTCCCCACCTGGGGCTGGGTGAAATGGGCGGGTGGTATCCTGTTCACCGCCTACGGCATCTGGAGAGCCTATCGCCAGTTTGCCGGGATTGACACCGGCTACGGCAACGAGTAGCATATAAGTTTCCTTTCCTCAATCAACCACTATGAGAAAATCACTGAACTCATTCATAGCCCGCACCTGTGCAGCGCTCCTCGCGGTGGCGCTGCTCGCTGCGTGTGGCGGCAAGAAGGAGCAGAAAGCTCCGGGAATTGCCAAGATAGCCTGCGACGAATCTTTTGAGTCGATAATGGAGCAGGAAGTCAACGTCTACGAGTACATCTATCCCAAGGAGGATGTCATAGCCCTCTATATGCCGGAAAATGCGGCCATTGACTCCATCATGGCCATGGGTTCGGTGAAAGGTGCTGTCGTGACCCGTCCGCTCACGGAGAAGGAGCTCAGCTATCTGCGCTCGCACAAGAAAATAGTGCATCAGCAGAAGATAGCCGTGGATGCTCTTGCCCTGATAGTCAACCCCGCCAATCCGGTCGAGATCCTCTCTAAGAAAGAGATCGCCGAAATTCTCTCAGGCGAGGTGACCCGCTGGGATCAGGTGGAACCCTGCAAGCTCGGCGAGATTGATGTGATTTTCGATCACCAGGGATCGTCGACCGTGAAATATATGCGTGACTCCATCCTGTCGGGTAAGCCTTTCGGCCCCAATGTATCGGCCGTCAAGTCGAATCCTGAGGTGTTCAAGGCCGTGGCCGCCAACAAGAATGCCGTGGGCATAATTGGCGTGAGCTGGGTGTCGAGCGACCTGTCCGGACGTCAGAAGTCTGTGGAGGAGCTGGCACAGGCCGTTGAGAAGAGCGACACCACCGCGCTTGAGTTCAATTCCGATGTGAAAGTGCTCAAGATCCGCGGCAACAATGAAGTGACGGCCTACCGTCCTTACCAGGCCTATATATTCGATGGATCATATCCTCTCTACCGTTCGGTCTACATGATCTCCACCGCGCCCGGTGGCACCGTGACCCACCGCTTCTACAGCTTCGTCACAGGTTTCCAGGGACAGAAACTCATCCAGATGACCGGTATTCTCCCAGCCACGGTGCGTCCGCGGATGGTGGAAGTTCAGTGAGCGATAAAATAAATCCGACAATAAACCGTTATTTACTTTAACGTCTCCCCATTTAAACAGAAACAGAAATCCCGAGATAAAGACTTTTTTGCCTTAGACAATAATCAAAAACCAATAGAAAACTATTTTTTCCGATGAAATTACGCTCACTGCTCTCCCTCTGCATGGGAGGACTCGCCCTGACCGCACTCGCGCAGGGTGGCTATCAGGACGGTGTGGACTACTACAACGCCGACCGTTTTGACAAGGCCAAGACCATTCTTGAGAAGACTCTCAACGATGCCGGTACAGACAAGGCTGTCAGCTACTTCTATCTTGGCTCGCTCAATCTGCGCGACGGCAATACCGCCGAGGCTGCCTCAAACTTCAACAAGGGTGTGACCGCCAATCCCCAGAACGGTTACAATTATGTGGGTCTGGGCGAGATCGCTCTCCGCGGCGGCAACAAAGCCGAGGCCGAGAAGCAGTTCAAGCAGGCTCTCTCGTTTAACAAGAAAGATGCCGCCCTCATGGCAGCCATCGCCCGCGCCTACGCCAACGTCGATCCTGTGGCCTACGCCAAGGAGATCGACAAGTATATCGCCCAGGGCATGAAGGTGTCGAAGAACAAGGAACCCCAGATCTATGTGCTCCAGGGTGACCTCTCCAAGAATCTTGACAAGGGTGTCGCTGCCGGCTACTATGAGCAGGCCATGATCTATGACGAGGAGTCGGGCAACATCAACCCCGAGGCATACGTCAAGTACTCCAACCTCTACAACAAGGTGAACTCCGATTTTGCCATCGGCAAGCTTGTCGAGCTCAACGAGAAACTTCCCACCTCGGCCCTCGCACAGAGCGAGCTCGCTGAGAAGTATTATGACAACAACCAGTTCACCCGTGCTGCCGAACAGTATGGCAAGTACATGAACAACCCCAACCACTTCCAGGGTGACGAGCAGCGCTACTCGGGTCTCCTCTTCTTCGGCAAGAAGTATCAGGAGTCACTCGACATGGCCAACCAGGTGCTTGCAAAAGACCCCGACAACGAGTATATGCAGCGCATGGTGATGCTCAACAAGGCTGCTCTCGAGGATTATCCCGGTGCTGAGGAAGCCGGCAAGAAGCTCTTCGCCCACAAGAACGCCAAGTTCACCGCCACCGACTACATGACCTACGGCGAGGTGCTCGGCAAGCTCGGCCGTCCCGATGAGGCTATCGCCGCATACGAGGCTGCCTACAATCTCAATCCCGAGAAGAACAAACAGGTGCTCGCCGAGATCTCCGAGATGTACAACAAGCTCGAGAACGACGCAAAGTCTGTTGAATATATGCAGAAGTTCGTCGATGCAGGTGACGCCACCCTCAACGACTACTTCATCCTCTCCAACCGCTACAAGAATCTCGGCCTCTCGTTGCCCGAAGGTTCTCCCGAACGCGCCGAGGCTGCCAACAATGGTATAAAGTATATCGACATGGCTCTCGCCGAGGCTGCCAACAAGGGTCCCCTCTACCGCAACAAGGCCACTCTTCTCATGGTGCGTGACGGTGCCGACACCACTCCCGAGCTCATCCAGACCTACGAGGAGATGCTTACCGCCTACGATGCCGATCCCGCCAACAAGGAGAAATACAAGGACGCATACATGACCGCCTATATGCGCATGGGCTCATATTACATGAACTCCGGCGACAAGGCTGCCGCCCGCGACTTCTTCTCCAAGGTGCTTGAACTCGATCCCGAGAACGAGCCCGTCAAGGAGGTTATGAAGAAACTCTGATCAACAAGTTAAAGTTACCGATCAGGACAAGGGTACAAAAGACCAAAAGGACAAAAGAAACAAATCTTTTTGAATCAGATTATTAATCAAGTTGATAATATCTGATCAAAAAATAAAAAATCTGTTTCTTTTGTCCTTTTGGTCTTTTGTACCCTTGTCCTGATATAGGTAACTTTTCCCGACCGGTAACAAAAAAATACCGGCTCCGGGTTGTCGCAACCTGGAGCCGGTCAAATCTTTACTCAATCACTTATGAGAACTAATTTATCTGTTCAGTAGTATAATTATCCGTATGCAAAGGTAGATAGAATCCGCAATACAGGAAATACCTATTTTGAGGGATTTTATTCTCACCTGTGGCGGACGGACTAATCACATTTGATTAATTGCCTTGATAATTACCTTGAAAACATAGGCGGCATGAAGGCATCCGGGATGTGCTCGATGGTGTGACCGTCCTCCGGAGTGCCTATGACAAGTATCACATCGAAGCGGTAGTCGAGCGTCAGATCATAGTCGCGGAGATAGGCATCGGCAGCTCTCACCATCCTTGCCTGCTTGCGCCGATCCACGGCCTCCATGGGGTCTATGAAATCTGTGCTGCGGGTCTTGACCTCGACAAACACGACCATATCATCCTTGAAAGCGATGAAGTCGATCTCCACATTGCCATAACGTGTATTTTCGGCCCCTATGGTGTAGCCTTGCGTGAGGAGAAGCTCGCGTGCGAGCTTCTCCCCCCAGGCTCCGAGTGAGTTATGCTCAGCCACGCGGATCGTCCTCGTCAAGCATCTCGTATCCGTAGTCCTCCCCTTCGAAGTCCTCGTCGTCCCATTCTTCCTGGTCGTCGGGATCATCTTCAGGCATGGCGGGCACGTTCTCGAATATGAACTCATCCTCCTCGCGGACACGGTGGTGCCCGTCAAGCGGACGGTGGGTGATGGGTGATACTTCTATGCGGTTACGTTCATCGGTGATCTCGCCCCAAAGGATATCCTTGAGTTCGGTGATGCCCTGTCCGGTGACAGCGGAGATGAATATGTGGGGCACACCTTCGGGGAGGGTGCGGGACATCTCCTCGCGCAACTCGTCGTCGAGCATATCGCTCTTGGATATTGCGAGCACACGGGGCTTGTCGACAAGCTGGGGATTGAATTTCTCGAGTTCTGAGGCGAGGATCTCATATTGTGTCTTGATATCGTCGGCATCGGCAGGCACCATGAACAGGAGCACCGCGTTGCGCTCGATGTGGCGCAGGAAGCGCAGTCCGAGACCCTTTCCCTCGCTGGCTCCCTCGATGATACCGGGGATGTCGGCCATCACGAAGGAACGGTCGCCACGGTAGGATACGATGCCGAGCTGTGGCTCCATGGTGGTGAAGGGGTAGTCGGCAATCTTCGGACGGGCGGCTGAGATGGCCGAGAGGAGGGTGGATTTTCCGGCATTGGGGAATCCAACGAGACCTACGTCGGCGAGCAGCTTGAGCTCCATGATGATTGACTTCTCTATGGCCGGTTCGCCGGGCTGTGCATAGCGGGGTGTGCGGTTGGTGGGCGATTTGAAATGCCAGTTGCCGAGACCTCCGCGGCCTCCGCGCAGGAGCTTCACCTCCTCGCCGTCGGCGGTCACCTCACAGAGAAACTCGCCGGTGTCGGCATCGAACACCACAGTGCCGCAAGGCACCTCCACGATCACATCGTCGCCATCCTTGCCGAACGATCGGCCACCCGATCCGCTCTGGCCGTTTCCGGCGAAGATGTGGCGGCGGTAGCGTAGTGGAAGCAGTGTCCACATATGAGAATTGCCACGGAGTATGATGTGGCCGCCGCGGCCGCCGTCGCCGCCGTCGGGTCCCCCTTTGGGAACGTATTTCGCACGGTGGAAGTGGCGCGAGCCGGCGCCGCCTTTGCCGGATCGGCACAGGACTTTTACGTAGTCGATGAAGTTGGAATCTGCCATTATGGAGGGAATTCTGAATTGATGGGACTGGAATATGAAGGGGAGGATGGTTGTTACGGGAATCTCCCCTTATTTTTAGAACACCTGCGGACGTCGCGGGTTCATGGCGTGGCGCATGAGCTGACAGGCATGGGCATAGTCAGCCGGTGAGCCGATGTCTATCCATGTGCCGGAGATGGGAAAGAATGTCACCTTTCCGCCGGAGGCGATGGTGGATTCTATCATGTCGGTGGCATCGGTGCGCTCGCCGGGTGTGATGGTGCGGAGCAGGCGATTGGAGATTATGTAGATGCCGGCGTTGGCATAGAATGAGTAGGAGGGCTTTTCCTCGAGAGCTTTCACCTGTGAGCCTTCAGTGGAGAGTATGGCGTAGGGGACAGAGACGTTGTAGGGGATGGCGGCGATGGTTATATCTGCCTTTTCGGCGACATGGTGGAGATACATATCCTCGAACGAGACCGTCGTGAGGAGGTCGGAGTTCATCACGAGTGTGTTTCCGTCGGCGGGGATATCACAGTAGGCTGCCGAGCCGAGTGTCCCGAGCGGTGCCGGCTCGCGCACACAGCGCACATTGACTCCGGCCACCGGATCGGCGAAGTGTTCCTCGATTTTCTCGGCGAGATAGTTCACCGTGACCGAGATGTGGTCTATGCCGACTTCGGCGAGAGCGGCCACGTTGTGGTCTATGATGGCACGGTCGCCCACGGGCAGCAGCGGTTTGGGTGTGTCGAGTGTGAGAGGACGCAGCCTTTCGCCCTTCCCTCCGGCCATGAGGATGGCTCTGAGCGGCAGGACGGTCGATGTGACGGAAGTGTCGATTGTCCGTGTGATCCGCCCGTTGCTGTCAAGCACCGGGATGAGGCGGATGCGCAATCCGCGCAGCTCCCTTATGGTGGCCACCGCGTCAGAGCCTTCGCTGATGAAACGGAAGTCGCGGCGCATGGCCTCGGAGGCGGGAGCCGAGAGGGGGAGTCCGCGCAACAGGGCGCGGCGTATGTCGCCGTCGGTGAGAGTGCCCGTCATTCTGCCGTCGGGGGCGGTGACAAGCAGGGTCATCATTTCTCCCGAGAGGTTGTTGAGCCGGTCGAGGGCTTCGATGAGCGAGGCTGACTGCTGTATGATGTGGCGTTTCATCGTTCGAGAATTTTTTCCATCACCATCCAGTCGAGCGGGGTGTCGAGGTCGATCGAGCGCTCGCGGGGCATCACGAAGGGAATGCGCCTCGGGAATGCTCCGAGCGGCATCTCGCGGATGGAACGGGGGTTGATCACATAGACGGCGCCGTTGAACTGCCAGGCGGCCGGGGCATCCTGGCGTCTGGTGAAGAGTCCGTCGCCTTTCGAGACATGGAGCGCGCCGTCGGCTCCGGTCTCGAAGCAGTCGTAGTAGGGGTTGCAGGCGGCCGGAGCCACACTCACCACCATATCGGTCCCGGGGGTGTAAAGATCGAGACAGCCTCTCACGTCGTCGGCTGTGCGCAGCGGTGAGGTGGGTTGCAGGAGCACCACGCAGCTATAGTCTATTCCCTTGCTGTCGGCATGATCCATGGCATCGAGTATGACCTCACGCGAGCCCGCGGTGTCGCCGCCGAGCGAGGCCGGACGGCGGTAACCGACCTCAAGTCCGGTCATGCCCGCCACGCTGATGATCTCGTCGTCGTCAGACGAGACTATTATCTGCCTGTCGGGAGCCAGCGAACGGGCCACGTCGATGGAATAATGGATGAGCGGGCGTCCGGCAAGAAGCTTGATGTTCTTGCGCGGTATCCCCTTGCTGCCTCCTCGGGCGGGTATGACATAGAGAGCTGAGGCTGGATCGGTCATGATGGTGATATGTCGTGGAATTTCTTGCTTAGGAGAATATGCGGCGGTGTGCCGGTGATGGCATCCACCATGATGTCGAGGGTGTCCGGCCGGGAATAGGGATTGGGTGAGGTCAAGGCCCTCGCGCGTCCTTCCGGTGACAGGGCTTCGGCGATTGCGGCCGCTATTTCAGGGGCCGAGTCGCCGCAGTGGATCACAGAATCCGAGCATAGGCGTCCGCGCTGGCGGATGCCTATGTCCACGGTGGGTATACCCATTGAAGGCACTTCGACTATGCCACTTGACGAGTTGCCCACCACCGCGCTCACATAGCGCAGGGCGGAGAGATATCGCAACTTTCCGAGAGAGGGGATCACCCTCACCCGCTCAGGGTTGGCCTTGCCGTATGCCTCGATCATGTCTATTATCACCCGTCCGCGCGGATCGTTGTTGGGATAGGTGATGATGAGGTCGGATTCCGGAAAGCGGTCGAGCGCATCAAGCAGAGCGCGGCAGCGGATGGCCGGGTCATCGCTGTCGAGTGTGGCCGGATGATATGTCACAAGCAGGGTGTCGGGTCGGAATGGCAGTCCGACGGAGGCCGCAAGCTCCTCCCGGCTCAGAAGCGGGGTGTGGAGAATATTGTAGACTCCGATGGCTCCGGTGTTGATCACCCTGCCGGGTTCCTCCCCCATTGCGATCACGCGCCGGCGGTAGGTCTCGGTGGCGGTGAGATGTAGAGAGGCCATCTTTGTGATGGCGTGGCGGATCGAGTCGTCCACGGCACCCTCGGATATCTCTCCACCGGCAATATGGACTATCGGCACTCTGAGCATGAGCGCAGCGGTGGCGGTCGCGAGCATCTCGAACCGGTCGCCGAGGATTACGATCAGGTCGGGCGCGAGCTCACGGAGCGCGCGGGCCATTCCGGTCATGCAGACCGCCATGGCTTCGACGGCGCCGACGGGGTCATTGGTCCCCACAGGCATCTCCACCCGGGTTATGCAACCGCCGAAACCATCGGCCACGATCTCGTTTATAGTGTCACCGTAGAGAGGTGACAGGTGCATATTTGTGGCAAGGATCTCCACCCGGCAATCCGGACGGCGTGACAGGGCACAGGCCACCGGACTGAGCAGACCCCAGTCGGCGCGTGTACCGGTGGCGATGGCTATTTTCATTATTTTCAGTATTCTCTATTTTCAGTATTCCCTGTCTCCGAATATGGTTGTTCCGACACGTATCATATTTGCGCCTTCGTCTACGGCTATGGGCCAGTCATGGCTCATGCCCATACTCACCACCTTGAATTCCGGCCGGCCGGCGAATACGGTTGAGGCGAGATGTGCGAAGGTCGAGCGGATCTCATGGAAGTCCCGGCGTATCCGGTCCTCATCGTCGGTGTTCGAGGCCATTCCCATCACACCCGTTATGCGTGTATTGGTGAGGCTTTCGACAAGCGGCGGAGTAAGCAGCCCGAGCATTTCATCGGGTGTGAGCCCGAACTTGGTTTCCTCACGCGCCACATGAAGCTGCATGAGCACATCGACCGTGCGGCCGATTCTCGCGGCCTCGGCGTCGATGAGCGTGAGAAGTTTCAGGGAGTCGACGCTGTGGATCAGCGACACGTGAGGCATGATGGCGCGCACCTTGTTGGTCTGCAGATGACCGATGAAGTGCCAACTGATATCACCGGGCAGTTCGCCGGCCTTCGCCACCAGCTCAGGCGCGCGGCTCTCGCCGAAGATGCGCTGGCCGGCCTCATAGGCCTCGCGCAGCGCACCGGCGGGATGGAACTTTGAGACGGCCACGAGTTCCACCCCTGACGGAATCAGCTTCCGCAGGTCGTTGAGACGGGATGTGACAGTCTCCATGGCTCAATCCTCCTTCTTTCCTCCAAGGTCGGCGTCGTAGACGTCGAGGATCGGAGTCTCCTGGATGGTGTTGATCTCAAAGTCGGCCATGGTGCTTTTCATGCCCTCCATGAAATTGTCGTATGCTTCCTTGAAGCTGTCGGCCGATACGAGAATCTGTGAGATGGACTTCTTCTCGACGGCGGTTTTCTCGTCGAGAGTGATGAAAGCCACCTTGACAAGATACCACTTGTCTCCGATGCGCTCGCGGAAGATCTCGGAAATCTTGGAGATCTTGACGGCCGAGACGTTGAACTCGGAGGTAAAGTGGGCTATTTCCTCGGTGATGCGGGCCTCTGCCTCGGTGAACGAGAGGGCATCTACCATGAAGGCTTCGGTCACTTTCTTGATCGAGCCGTTTTCCATTGTCTTGTCGTAGCGTACTTTAGTTTCGAACCACATAAGTCTATTATATAATCTTTAAGTATTGTCTTGATGAATTATTTATGCAAAGGTACGAAAAAAAGCCAAGAGGAAGATGCGATAATGCCATTTTGTAGGCATAGCCGCCGGTAATCAGAACGGAGAGCGGTAGGTGCCTGTGAGCTGGCGGGTGAAGTGGACGAAGAATTTCATGTCGTCTATGAAGTAGCGGCGGAACATCCGTTTCGGCTCGCGCAGGAAGCGGTAGAACCACTCCATGCATATTTTCTGAACCCATTTCGGGGCGCGCTGTATGTTTCCGGCCTCGAAGTCTATGGTGGCTCCGAGCGCCATCCACAGTCTGATGTCCGGCATGAGATGACGGTAGGTGGTGATAAAAAGTTCCTGTTTGGGTGCGCCGAGTCCCACAAGGCATACGGTGGCTCCGGATGAGTTCACCCGGTCCGCTATACGATTGATTTCCCCGGCATCCTTCTCGAATCCGAAAGGAGGCGAATATGTGCCGACGACAATCTCGCGTCCCACGCGGGCATTGATGCGTCGGGCCGCCTCGTCGGCCACGCCCTCACGGGCCCCGAGCAGAAAGATGCGGCAGTCAGGGTCAGCGGCGTGGTGCAGGTAGTAGTCGGTGAAGAAACTGCTTCCCGGGATGGCTTCAGGGATAGGATGGCGCAGGAGTGTGGTGCACATCTTGAGCACACGGCTGTCGCATACCACCCATTCGGCCTTTCCGTAGGCCTCGAAGAAGCGGCGGTCGGTCTGGAGCTTCACCAGATGGTCGAGATTGGGGGTGAACAGCACTCCCTCGTCGAGTGAGTCGAGCAACTGCTCTCTGGTCACAGCCAGGACGGGGATATTGAGTATGTCGGTGGTGGGATAATCAGCCATGATCACAAAGGTGAATTTCTTATATTTTCTCAACTATGACTTCTGTCCCATCATACGGAGGGCCAGATCGTTGAGATAGAACTGAGACTCCGGGCCGAGATTGAAGATGAGGTCAAGAATGCTCAGAGCGGGGATGAAGCCGAGTCTATCGGCGCGTATCTGGCGGTAGGGTGGGAGGGGGAAGGACCGGGCGGCGGGTACGTCCCATACTCCTGCAGGTATCTCCGCGGGGTTGGCTATGGAGAGTATGGAACGTATCTCCCTGTCCCAGGCCAGGGCGAGATCACGCAGGAGAGGGAAACGGGTCTCGACCCCTACGGTGAGCATAGGGAGGAAACGGTCGATATAGAATTCGAAGTAGGGTGTGCGTCCGTATGCGCTTTCGAGAGCCACACGGTGGACATCCCACCATGCCCCGTGGGTTGAGATCTGTATCTCGTCCCACCGGCAACGCGATGTCTGAGGTTTCACGATCGGCACGGTCAGGCTGAGCTGTCCGCGGGTATCGGCTATGTCGAATCTGTGTGTGGCTTTCTCGCGCTTGTCAAACGGCCGGGTCCAGTCCTGGACGGAACTGCTGCATACCCAGGCCGCGGCATAGTGCTCCACCCCCGCGCACAGGCGCGGAGGCAGAGTGGTGTGGGTGTCTTGCAGAATGACCGGACGCATCAGTTGGCATCTTTGAGGATACGGTTCCAGCGTATGCCTCCGTTGAAGAGCGACTTATCCTTGTCGAAGGAGATGAGCACGCGCTCGGGACGGCCTACGATATGGTCCTCGGGCACGAAGCCCCAGTAACGGGAGTCGAGCGAGTTGTCGCGGTTGTCGCCCATCATGAAATAATAGTCCATCTTGAAGGTGTACGTGTCCCTTGGTTCGCCGTCTATGTAGACTTTCCCATCCTTGATGGTGGCGTCACGGTTGCCTTCGTAGTCGCGTATCACACGGCCATAGATATCCCATGCACGGGGCGAGAGTCTGAGTGTGGCTCCTTTCTTGGGGATCCATATCTCGCCATAGTCAGAGCGGGTCCATGAGTCGGCCACTCCGGCAGGATAGAGCATCTCCCCTTCGGTGGCCGGCATTTTCATGAGTTTGGTCACCTGCTTGTCGGCCTCGAGGGTCTTGACCATGGCTGCTGTCAGCGGTGATACATATACGGGGGGCACGGTGCCGTCGGGATTGACCGTGAAGCCGAGCGAGCGCAGGGCCTCGAGATCCTCCGGTGTCACCGGGACGCGGTGGCGGTCGTCGGCTGAGATACCGAGCTCTTCCCAGATTCTCTGCACATCGGCGGAGGGGGTGAACTGGTAATAGTAGTTGAACTGTGCGTTCTCAGGCTGGGGTATGGCCTTGCCGTTGATATGGATCACGCCATCCACGATCTTGAGCCGTTCGCCCGGGAGACCTACGGCGCGTTTCACATAATTCTCCCTTCGGTCAACGGGACGGTAGATGATCTCGCCGAATGTCTGAGGATTGTTGTTCACGTTGGTGCGGCCATACATCTTGCACAGTGAATAGTAGTCGGGGTTCTGCACTTTGGTGGCCACAGTGTCGCCGGCCGGGAAGTTGAACACCACGATGTCTCCACGCTCCACCTTACCAAGTCCGGCGAGACGGTGGTAGTCCCACTGAGGTTTGTCGAGATAGCTCTTGGTGTTGATGATCGGGAAGGTGTTCTGCACCAGAGGGAAGTGGATGGGAGTGTTAGGCACCCTCGGCCCGTAGACCATCTTGTTGACCCACAGGTAGTCGCCTACAAGCAGTGACTTCTCCAGCGATGAAGAGGGTATCTGGTAGTTCTGCCCGATGAAGGTGAACACGAAATAGACCAGCACGAGGGCATAGAGTATGGCGTCCACCCAGCTCATTATGCTCCTTACCACAGGATTCTTTGAATTTTTCCACCATGTGAGAGGTATGTAGCCTGTGATATATATGTCGAGCAGCAGAATCCAGGCGAGTGCCACCCACCAGTTGCCGAGCCATGCCACCCACAGGAAGAAAATCACCGATACGACGGCAAACCGTATCCAGCGGGTCTTCTTGGTGGCTTTCACGCGGTCGGCAAAATCTTCGCCGAAGCTTTTTCTTGATTTGTCGTGTGTCATTTCACCAGTTCCTCCATCATTTGGCCTATTGTGAAGATACCCTTGCGTCCTTTGATCCATTCGGCGGCCATGACGGCTCCGAGTGCGAACCCGTCACGCGACTTGGCCGAGTGTTCGATGGTGATCACATCCACCGGGGAATCCCATTTCACGGTGTGTATGCCGGGCACCTCTCCGTTGCGTAGCGAGAGGATGGGGAGGGTGTCGTCTGCCACAGAGTCGAGTGTCTTCGAGGCTGCCTCGAGCTGTGCGCGTTGCTCGGGTTCGGGAGCGTTGGCCCATACGATTCCGGCGTCGGACCATGAGGTCACTCTGCTGTCCTCCTCCATGATACCTTCTGCCAGGGTGATGGCGGTTCCGGACGGGTGATCGAGTTTGTGTACGTGATGCACCTCTGTCATGGTGGGCTTATATTGCGGAAGATGTGCCATGATGGCTGCCAGACGGCGGGAGATGATGTTGAACACATTCACCCCGATGCTGAAGTTGCTCGAGGCCAGGAGTGCGGTTCCGGCCTCTGTGACAGCCTGCTCCACCTCGGTGCGGCGGTCGGCCCAGCCGGTCGAGCCGCACACCACAGGCACTCCTGCCCGGGCGGCGCGCATGACGTTGCCCGGAGCGGTGGCGGGGGTGGTGAACTCTATGGCGACATCAGCGCTTGCGAAGGCTTCGCCCTCGATGTCGGCGGTGTTGTCGGCATCTATCACAGCCACTATCTCGTGGCCTCTCTCAAGGGCTATCCGCTCAATGGCGTGGCCCATCTTTCCATATCCAATGATTGCAATCTTCATAATGTCGGCAAAAATACATAAAAATCGGGAAATTTCTGCACCGACCGTGATAAAAAGGTCAATGCCACGGATTTCATGTGTCTTTCAGGGGAGAGTCCGGCAGTCGGTTTTTTATGTATATGTATGTCGTGGATGATCCGCAAGGCTAATGGTTGATGCCGGAGGCGTGTATAATGTGCAATCGGGCCTGAATCACAGCGTATTGAGGAAATGCGAATGTTAAAAACATACTCGATTAAAATACAATAATTTACATAATTTCACAGTTTTGACAAAGTGTGAAATCAGGTTGATGTTTTTTATGTTATTTTGACACTTAATACTAAGTTTCAGAAAATCAGAGTGTTGTTTTTGTGATTTAAGGGCGGTTTGATGATGTGTCAGGCATTTTGGAAGTGAATGTTTGGTTAAACTGTTCAGAATGACTATCTTTGAGGTGATTGAAAATCAAATGTCAACAATCGTTAAAACATGGAACAGACACTCGTAATATTTAAACCGTCATCCATCCAGCGCGGCCTTGTTGGCCGGGTGCTTGACCGATTTGAAAGCAAAGGTCTGGCAATAGCCGGAATGAAGATGATGCAGCTCGACGAGGCATTGTTGCGTGAACATTACGCGCATCTTGTCGACCGCCCGTTTTTCCATGAGATTCTTGACTCCATGACCGCCACTCCCGTCATCGTGCTCTGTCTGCGCGGCGTTGAAGCCATAAATGTGGTTAGAATGATGACCGGATCCACCAACGGACGTGAGGCCGCTCCCGGCACCATAAGGGGTGACTTCTCGATGTCCAATCAGGAAAACATTATCCACGCCTCGGCCAACGCGGCCGATGCGGAAGTCGAGCTGAAGCGATTCTTCAAGCCCGGCGAGATATTCGACTATTCCCCCGCCACGATGAAATTCATCAACGGCCCTTCTGAAAAGTAATCACGACCGTCACATCAACAGCCAATCATAAAACACCGGAAACTTGCCAAGAAAACCTCGAACATAATGAATCTCCCCGTAAAAATAATTCTCTCCACCGCTCTTCTCATCACCACCCTCTCATTCTCCACCTCGGCCCAGCGCCGTCTGCCGGCTTCACACACCAGCGAGCACAACGCTCTTCTGGCCAATCAGAAGCCTATGGTGAACCCCTTCAAAATTGAAAACAACAACCTGCTTCTCGATCAGATCAAGGAACGTGAGCAGGCGGATATAGCCACCGATGCCGAAATCTACTCCAAATTCTGGGCTTCGGAACGCGTGAACCCCTACGGCACAGCCGTTACAATCCCCGAACATAAGAATATCGACGTGAGTGAATATGTGCCCCCTGTCAAGGGTGTTGTCACTTCAGGCTACGGTTACCGTTCGCGTTTCCGCCGTATGCACTATGGCGTTGACCTCAATCTCCACACCGGCGATACCGTCCGCGCCGCTTTCTCCGGCAAGGTCCGTCTCACCAAATACGAGGCCCGCGGCTACGGCTACTATGTGGTGATGCGCCACGACAATGGCATGGAGACAGTCTACGGCCACCTCTCCCGTTTTCTCGTGAAGCCCAATCAGGTGGTCAAGGCCGGTGATCCCATCGCGCTTGGCGGTTCCACCGGACGTTCCACAGGCCCGCACCTCCACTTCGAGACCCGCTATCTTGGCATAGCCATCAATCCGGCGGCGATCATTGACTTTGATAACAAGGTGGTTCACAAGGATGTCTTCGCTTTCGACAAGACCACCTACACCAAGTCGCAGAAATATGCTCCCTCCAAGCGTGTGGCCAAGAAAGGACGCGCATACGCAAAACGCAAATCATCATCGAGAAAACGCAGGAAATAAGCCTCTCCCGCTATAAGTTTCCCATATCCGTAGCCCGGGTATGGAAAAACCATCGGCCCGTCATCCCGACGGGCCGATGGTTTTTTAACCTTAAATCTAATACCATGAAAACACAGTGCAAATATAGTAACTATGTCTTCTAAACCCCTCAGGAGCGGAAATAGTTCGCCGAATAAATGCGATTTAACCAATGTTAACATATACAACGAAAAAAAAATCGTAATTTAGCGACCTTAAAGGATAAGTATTATGAATGCACGTATATTAGTAATCGACGACGAAGAATCTATCTGCGAGATTGTTCGTTATAATCTGAAAAAGGAGGGTCACGAAGTTGATACGGCCTTCAGCGCCGAGGAAGCTCTGGAGATGGAGCTTGGAAAATATGATCTTTTCGTGGTCGACATCATGATGGAAGCCATGAGCGGATTTGATTTTGCAAAGAAAATCCGTAGCAGCGAAGGCACACAGGACATTCCCATTATCTTCTGCTCGGCTCTCAACGGCGAGGATGACACAGTGATGGGGCTCAATATCGGAGCGGACGACTATGTCACGAAACCGTTCAAGATGAGCGAGCTGATAGCGAGGGTCAACGCTGTCCTTCGCCGTGCCGAACTGGCCCGCAAGGCAGCCGCCGCTGCATCGCAGCCTCCGGTGCATTCCGATCCTCTTGAGGAGACGATAGTCTACCAAGGCCTCAAACTCGATCCCAACAGCAAGGAGTGTTTTGTCGAAGGTGACTATGTGTCACTCACCAAGACCGAGTTTGAACTGCTTGAGTTTTTCCTCACACACCGCAACCGTATCTACTCGCGCGAGGAAATCATCCGCCGTGTGTGGCCCGGTGACGTCGTCGTCACCAACCGAACAATCGACACAAATATCACCCGTCTGCGTAAAAAAATAGGAATCTACGGCAACAATATAGAGACCCGTCTGGGCTTTGGCTATGGGTTTAAGGAGAAGGATTAGTTTTCACTGGCGCCTCTTTTTCCCGATCGCCCTCTGTCTTTGTGTGGTGTTCGGCTTCATCATCTGGTACCAGTACAAGCGCGAGGCCGACTATCGCGCCGAGCAGTATGCCGAGCAACTCGACATGATAAGCAAGAGGGTGCTCAGGGCCTATCAGGAAGACCAGACACTACGGCCTTTCAATGCTTTCGTGGCCAGCTATTTCTCAGGCTCGCGTTTCGACGGTGTGCGCATCTCGGTCTACGGTATGCGCGACGGTATGGTCAGGTATTCACTTGGCATACCCATCCCGTTCGAGGAGGATGCCATGAAAACGCTTCGGACCATCGACACCACTGAATCGGTGTGCAAGATTGTCCGTGATGACGAGGAGCAGACCTACATAGTCAGTTCGATGGTCAGTCCTGACGGACGCATAAAGATTATCTCCGGAATCCCCTACGATGAGAAGCAGGTGAAGGATTCCATAGATGTGGACAAGACCGTGTGGCAGATTATCCTTGTGTGCATGATCGCCACTCTGCTTGTCACCTATTATTTCACCAGTATGCTCACACGCAGCGTGACACTGCTCAAGGACTTTGCATACAGGGCTTCGACCGGCGGCCGTTTCACGGGTCTCGACCGGTTTCCGCGCAACGAGCTTGGCGACATATCGCGCGAGATTGTAAACCTCTACCGCGAGCGCGAGCGCGCCATCGAGCTGATCAAGAAAGAGCGCAAGGTCTCCATCCACGCCATAGAGGAGAAGGCCCGTGTCACCCGCCAGATGACCAATAACATAAACCACGAGATCAAGACACCCGTGGGAATCATAAGGGGCTATCTCGAGTCGATCCTCGGAGACCCCGATATGGATGCCGAGACGCGCACACGCTTCCTGCAGCGTATGCTCAGCAATGTGGAGCGCCTCTCCAACCTCCTCAACGATGTCTCCACAATGACCCGCCTCGAGAACGGCTCCGACAAGATCGCCGTGAACAAGGTGGAGATGTATGACCTTGTGTATCAGATAGAGAACGACCTGCCGGCCAGCGGCATCGCCGGAGCCATGACGTTTACGTTTGATATTCCGATAGATTGTTATGTGACCGGCAATTATGGCCTTCTCCATGGCATGATATGCGGCCTGATAAGAAATTCCTCCCTCCATTCCGGCGGCACTGCCATAGGTCTCAGACTCATCTCCGAGAGCGAGCGGTTCTATGTGTTCTCGTTCTATGACAACGGTTCCGGTGTGGCCGAGGAGCATATCCCGCATCTGTTCGAGCGGTTCTACCGTGTGGACTCGGGCCGATCGCGCAAGCAGGGGGGCACAGGTCTCGGCCTGCCCATCGTGAGGAGTACGGTAATCACCCTCGGCGGAACCATCTCGGTGCACAACCGCTCCACGGGCGGTCTGGAATTCATCTTCTCCCTGCCCAAATGGCATGGCGAGGATGAGTAGCGGCCGGAGCTGTAAACTTTTGCACCCCTCACGGGTGTTTATTATAAAGGCAGATGTTGCCGCGACGGCGACCACCCACTGCCGGTCCAACATCACGACATATTGATATGAACAGTATAAAGGTAAAAATCATCAATGACTCGGGCTATGATCTGCCCGCCTACGAAACCCCGTCGTCCGCCGGTATGGATATCCATGCCCGCCTCGACGCCCCCCTGGAGCTGCGTCCGCTTCAGCGCGCTCTCATCCCGACCGGTATCCGTCTGCAGCTTCCGCGCGGCTATGAGTGCCAGATACGTCCGCGCTCGGGCCTTGCGCTGAAACACGGCATCTCGATCGTCAACACTCCCGGCACGGTTGATGCCGATTTCCGTGGCGAGATCGGGGTGGTGCTCATCAATCTCTCGGATACTGCATTCACCGTCAATCCCGGCGAGCGTATAGCCCAGATGGTGATCAAGGAATATGTTCATGTGGAATGGGAGCCCGTGAAGCGTCTCGACGAGACCGTCAGGGGCGAAGGTGGGTTCGGCCACACCGGCGTGGACTGATCATTCCCGAGGCCATCTCCACTCCTGTTCTCCTCACGTTCAATCCAATTTCACAATAATGAAGCGACTTCCAATATTCATAACCCTCGTGGCGCTTGCCGTGGCTCTCATAGCCTCGGCCCGTCCCCGCAAGGCGTCGGCAAGCGCCGAGGATTCGGCAAAGGCCGACTATATATTTCTTGAAGCCCTTCGTGAAAAGTCGCAGGGCAACCCCGACGCGGCTTTCGAGCTGTTGAGGCGTGCCCATGAGCTCAATCCCTCCGACCGGGAGACCGGCATGGAACTGTCGGCGTTTCTTCTTTCGATAGCCCAGCATGACACGACAAACGCCCGCACGGCGCTCGGGCTGATGAAGGATTACTGGGAGGCCAATCCCTCTGACTATTATTCAGGGGTGCGTTACGGTCTGCTAAACGACAATATGGGGCTCCGGGACGAGGGGCTGAGAGTGTGGAACACCATGCACCGGCTTCATCCCGACAAGATAGAGCTTACCTACAGGCTTGCGGATATGCTCGCCCAGGGTGGCGATGCCGCCGACCGCCGCAGGGCCATAGAGATATATGACTCCATCGAACTTACCGAGGGGCCTAACATCCCTCTTTCCGGCAAGAAGATACAGATCTATCTGATCGAGAACGATACATTGGCCGTGGTGTCCGAGGCTGACCGTCTCCGCCAGGCCTCGCCCTCGAACGTGGATTTTCAGGTGTTCTCGGGTGATGTCTATTCCATGATGGGCCGCAAGGAACAGGCTCTCGGCTTCTTTGACCGTGCTGTGGAGCTTGACCCCTCCAGCGGATATGCCCGGTATTCAAAAGCCCAGTATTTCAACGAGATCGGCGACTCCGCCGGCTTCGACCGCGAGGTGTTCGTGGCGCTCAGACAGAACAGTCTCGATGTCGACACCAAACTCATGCTGTTGCGCAGCTACATCTCCGAGATGATCACCGACTCCGTCCAGCAGCCTCGCATACGCGAGCTTTTCGATACTCTTCTTGTGGTGCATCCTCTCGAACATGACATACATGACCTGTATTCGCGTTTCCTCATCACTGTGCGTGACTACAAGAGCGCGGCAGAGCAGACTGAGCAGACTCTCGGTCTCGACCCCGCCGATCCGCAGGGGTGGGAGATGCTTGCATCGCTCTATCTCCAGACTGAAGAATATGACAGGGCTGCTGACGCCATTGTCCGTTCATTCCGCTATTATCCTGACAACGGACGCCAGCATCTCATGCTCGGTTCCATCTATAGTCAGGACGGGAAGCCGCTGGAGGCCATCGGGCAATACAAGGAGGCGCTCGAGCTCACGGACGAGGGGGATGCCGAGACCCTCTCGCGCATCTACGGAGCCTGGGGTGACGCGCTCTACTCTATGGAGCAGGCCGACAGCGCGTTCACATATTACAAGAAGGCGATCCTCTATGATCCCACCAACTATCTGGCCATGAACAACTCGGCTTATTTCATGGCTTGCGAGGGTGGAGACCTCGATGAAGCCCTCAGGCTCATAGAGAAAGTGATTGCCGCCGAGCCCGACCAGGCCACCTCGCTCGACACGTATGCATGGGTGCTTTTCAAGAGAAAGGATTACACGAAGGCCCGTGAGATCATGGACCGGGTGCTCCTTCTCGAGGAGGGCAACGAACCGTCGGCCGATGTGCTCGACCATGCCGGCGACATCTATTTCATGGACGGCGAGCCCCGCAAGGCTATAGAGTTCTGGAAGAAGGCCCTCACTCTTGATCCTGACAATGAGAAGATCAGACGGAAGGTGAAGGAAAAATGCTTAGTCAAAGATTGAAGGAAATGAAAAAGTTACTATACACGTTTCTCGTATTGTGTGTGGCGCTGGCCGTGTTCTCATGCTCTTCATCGAAGGGTGTGGCCGTGGCGCCCGAAGATATGAAAGGGACAGGGGAGACCGCCGATGTCTCCTCGCTGGCGCGCGCGCTTGCCGATAAGGGAAACTGGCAGGTCATGAAACTCCCTGTTAACGTTGCTCTCCGCAAGCCTGTCTCGGCCAAGCTCGGGGGCACCATGACTCTCGTCAGGGGAGAGGAGATTCGTCTCTCGCTCCGGTTTTTCGGCATGGAGGTAGCGGCTGCAAGCATCACCGGCGACTCGGTGAAAGCCTATGTCAAAATGCAGAAGATATATGTGGCCGAGAGTCTTGACAAACTTCTCGGAGGTTTCCCGGCCACGGTCGACAATGTGCAGAGCCTGTTGCTCGGAAGAATCTTCGAGGTGGGGGCATCGTCGCCCGATTTCCGCCGCTGCAAGGTGTCGGCGCTTCAGGGTTCATACACCGTGACCCCTCCGCGCGCCTCGGGCGGACTGAGCTATATGTTCACGGCGACTACCGAAGGCAACACCCTCGGGAGCCTCGAGATGTCGGGTAAGACTGGCCATGACGCACGTGTGGACTACTCCTATCCCCGCAACAATACCTCCGGATTTCCCGAAGAGATCGCCTTGTCCGGCAATCTGAAGGATAAGGCGGTGGAGGCCCGTATCGAATACTCTCTCAACAGCATAGACCGTTCCGCTACAGCTCCCGGGAAGTTCTCCATTCCCAAGGGCTACCGCCGGATTTCCGCATCATCACTCCTAAAATTGCTTGATTCGCTGAAATAGTGACCTTTTTGAGTCAGAAATACCTCCGTGGCATCCGCTGTCTGCTTCTCGTGACGGCGGCATTGCTCGTCTTATCCCCCGGGGCTGAGGGGCAGAACCGGCGATCGTCCCGGCGCAAGGCCCCGGCCCGCACCACCCGCTCGGTGGATGCCGTGAGGAAGGAGCAGAACGCCACTCAACTCAAGATCTCCGAGACCGCCACACGCCTCAACACCACCGGCGTGGAGCTAAAGAGGCAGCTCAACCGTCTCAACACCCTCAATGCCGATATAGAAAGTTCGAATGCCGACATCACCCGCCTCCGCGGCCACATCGACTCGATCGGCTCACATATCAACGCCACCACCGACTCGATAGCCATACTCGAGAAGAATCTCGCCGGTCTGCGGACAGCATATATGGAAGCCCTGAGGCAGCTTCAGCCCACGGCCGGACACATCAATGCCGTCTCGTTCGTCTTCTCGGCCAAGAGTTTCTCCGAAGCATGGGCCAGAGTGCGCTATCTGAGGCGGTTCTCCAGATGGCGCGAGGAGAAGGCCAAGGATATCAGCGATGCCATCGACCGTATAGCCGAGCGGCGCCAGCACCTCACGGGGCTACGCCATCTGCAGGACCGCGCCTACCGCAATGCCGAGAGCGCCAGGCAGAAACTGGCCCGTCAGCAGGAGGAATCCAGCCGGATAGTCAGCTCGCTGAAATCACAGGACAAGGAGCTGAGGGCCGAGCTCGATGCCCGCAAGCGCAAGGCCGCCGCCCTCGATCGCGAGCTTGACCGCCTCATAGCCGCCGAGCAGGCCCGTATGGCACGCGAGGAGGCCGAACGCAAGAAGAAAGAGCAGGTAGCCAGGCGCAAGGCCGCGAAGAGCGGTAATGCCGGAAAAAGTGCCGACACCCCGTCGGCCCGTCAGGTCGCTTCGGCCCGTGCCGAGGAAAAGGTGGCTGAAAACAACGATGCCTCGGCGCTCACCGGCTCATTTGCCTCCAGCAAGGGTCGTCTGCTGTTCCCTGTGGCCGGACGCTACAAGATCATCCGCCGCTTCGGACGTCAGCCCCACCCGACACTCAAGCACGTCATGACCGACAATGCCGGTATTGATGTAGAGACAGCCGGACATACCTCTGTGCGCTCTGTCTACGGTGGAACCGTGTCGGCTATATTCCGTCAGGACGGTTTCAACTCCATCGTGATGCTCCGCCACGGTTCATACCTGACCGTCTATGCCGGCCTCGGTGCGGTCAGCGTCCGTAAAGGTGAGAAAGTAAAGGCCGGACAGAACCTCGGATCTCTGTTCTCCGACCCTGCCAACGACGGCAAGGGGACACTCCATTTTGAAATCCGCGACGAACGTCGTAAACTCAACCCGCTACAGTGGGTGAAATAAACAAATCCGTCTTCCTGAGGGTTTTGTTTATATAAAACATTTATATGAAAACATTTGAAGAACTCGGGGTCAGCGCCCCGCTCCGCAAAGCCGTGGAAGAACTCGGCTTTGAAACCCCAATGCCAATCCAGGAACGTGTCATCCCCCGCTTGCTGGGAGATGCCCAGGATATAATAGCCCTTGCCCAGACCGGCACGGGCAAGACTGCCGCTTTCGGTCTCCCCGTGCTGCAGAGAGTTGATCCGGCCATGAAGCGTCCGCAGGCACTCGTGCTTGCCCCGACACGCGAACTCTGCCTGCAGATCAGCGGCGACCTTGTGGATTTCTCCATCTACGAGCCGGGTGTGAAGGTGATACCTGTCTACGGCGGCTCAAGCATCGAGAGCCAGATCCGTGCCTTGCGCCACGGTGCCCAGATCATCGTCGCTACACCCGGACGACTCATCGACCTGATAAAGCGCGGTGTGGTCAAGCTTGACGAGGTGACCACTGTGGTGCTCGACGAGGCGGACGAAATGCTCAATATGGGCTTCCTCGACTCTATAGAGGAGATCCTGTCCCACATACCCGCCGACCGCAAGATGCTTCTCTTCTCGGCCACTATGCCTGAGGGTATCCTCAAGATAGCCAAGAGATATATGAAGGACTATGAGGAGATCGTGGTGGGCTCGCGCAACGAAGGAGCCGAGAATGTGCGCCACATATATTATATGGTCAACGCGCGCGACAAGGCTCTCGCATTGAAGCGCGTGGTGGACAACTCGCCCAATATCTACGCCATCATTTTCTGCCGCACACGCCGCGACACCCAGGAGGTGGCCGACAACCTGATCCGCGACGGCTATAATGCCGAGGCTCTCCATGGCGATCTCTCCCAGCAGCAGCGCGACATCGTGATGAAGAAATTCCGCGACCGCGTGGTCGATATCCTCGTAGCTACCGACGTGGCAGCCCGAGGTCTTGATGTGAGCGACCTGACCCATGTGATCAATTATGGTCTGCCTGACGATACGTCTGTCTATACCCACCGTTCGGGCCGAACCGGACGTGCCGGCAAGTCGGGAGTTTCCATAGCGATAATCCACTCCCGCGAGAAAGGGAAGCTGCGCGAGATCGAGCGCATCATCGGAAAGAGCTTCGAGCGCCGCGAGGTGCCTACGCCCGAGCATATCATAGAGAAACAGCTGTATTGTCTGGCCGACCGGATCGAACGCGTCAAGGTGAGCGAGGATGAGATAGCCCGCTATCTCCCCGGCATCTCCCGCAAGCTCGAATGGCTGTCGGAGGAGGATCTGCTGAAGCGCATCATCTCCCTCGAATTCAACCGTCTGCTCGCCTACTACAAGGACGCGCCCAAGATTGACTTCATCGACGCCAAACCCGAACGCAAAGGGAAGAACAAGGGGAAGAACGGCGACAAACCTTCGCACGAACGTCCCAAGGATGATGCCGAGAAGGATCGCCGCACGGCCTCGAGAGGTATGGAGCGCATATATGTCAACGTGGGCAAGAGGGATGGCTTCTTCGCCGGCAATCTCATTGAGCTGCTCAACAAACAGGTCACCGGCAAGAGGGTGGACGTGGGTCGCATCGACCTCCTTCCGGCCTACTCGCTTTTCGACGTGAAGAAGAGTGATGCGCGGAAAGTGGTGGGTGCGCTCACCGGTGCCGATTTCTATGGCAAGCGGCTCCACAGCGAGATAGCCGATCCCGACCGCGACTATTCGAAGCTCGCCGACAAGAAGAAACGTAAGAAATAGACACAAACCATCAGAATAGCAATGAGACATCTCCTTTTCACATTTTTCACGCTATGCGCTGCCGTGGCCTCGGCCATGACGGCTGCGGATGCCTTCACAACGGCTCCTGCCAAGGTGTTCCCGCTTCTTGACCACAATACCCGCCTCGATATGGTGGACTATTTCAAGAGTGGCCTTTCCACTCCGTCGGCCAATCTGATGCAGGGATCGTCGGTGATCACCGATCTCACCCCGACCTCTGTCAAGGTGAAGCTGACCGACTCGTCCACTGCCCAGATGGTGGTGCTTCCGGTGGGAAGCGATACGGTGATCGCGCTTATATCGACTGTGGCCACACCCGGTCTTGACTCCACCATCTCTTTCTTCAACAGCAAGTGGGAGCCGGTGGATGCCGCCCGATATTTTGCCAAACCTGAATGGAAAGATTGGGTGAATCCGGGCACAAGTGTCGAGGAGGTGACCATGCAGACCCCCTTCATGCTCGCTTCATACGACTATACGCCTGCCGACGGAACCCTCACGCTGACCAACAATCTCGCCAAGTTCCTCGACCCCGATGTCTACGAGATGATCTCTGGCTCGCTGCGCGGGCAACTGGTGTATGCCTGGAACGGAAAGAAATTTGTAAAAAGATAGACGAACAGACTTTTCAGAGGGCCGGAAGGCTCTTTATGCTCCATCAAAAGGCGGTGTATTCATGCAAATACACCGCCTTTAATATTTATTCACATTGCAGATGTTAAATAGGGATGTAATTCACTGAAATTAGCATTTGAGTCGAATATATAACGTTTATTTACAATATTAAGCGATTTTTAAAATAAAAGTTATTTTACATTTCGCAAAAAAGCACTACTTTTGGACGCTCTTTAGGATGAAGTGTGCTTTTACCACTCATAAACATCCTTTCCGGAGCCCCGATTCAAGATATCAATCATTTATAACACATTGTTTTTAGAAACTAAAATCATGAGTAACACTACCGTAAAACCCGCCAATGGCAAACTTGGCGTACTCGTAGTAGGTCTCGGCGCCGTCACCTCCACCTTCATGACCGGCGTCCTCATGGCTCGCAAGGGCCTTTCAAAGCCCGTCGGCTCCATGACTCAGTATGACAAAATCCGTGTAGGCAAGGGAGCAGACAAAAAATATCTCAAATATGAAGAAATCGTTCCCATGGCAAGCCTCGACGACATCGTCTTCGGCGCATGGGACGTATATCCCGCCAACGCATACCAGAGCGCCAAATATGCTGAGGTGCTCCAGGACAAGGACATCGAGCCTGTAAAGGATGAGCTCGAGCAGATCGTCCCCATGAAGGCTGCATTCGATCACAACTATGCGAAGCGCCTCAACGGCGACAACGTGATGGAAGGCAAGACCCGTTGGGAGATGGTGGAGCAGCTCCGCGAAGACATCCGCAACTTCAAGAAGGAAAAGGGTGTCGACCGCGTCGTTGTGCTCTGGGCAGCTTCTACCGAAGTCTACGTTCCCATCGACATGAAGTATCACGGCACCCTCGCCGACCTCGAGGCTGCCATGAAGGCTGATGACAAGGAGCACATCGCTCCCTCCATGTGCTATGCTTACGCCGCACTCTGCGAGGACGCTCCCTTCATCATGGGTGCCCCCAACACCACCGTTGACATCCCCGCAATGTG
>CAJUKP010000024.1 GCA_910587165.1 uncultured Duncaniella sp. | reverse complement strand
AAGCCACCGACCGACATTCACACCGTTGCTCGCTTCGTTTTTATGCCCGTACTTATTGAATGAATCTCCGCACTGTCGTCTGGTAGTAAGTTCAAGATTGAGTCAACACTCAGTTCAGTAACTGTAAGCGTTTGTTGTGAAAGTGGCTGTGCCCTGCGTGGAAACGAGTGCCAGATCATGGCTATACCGGACAGAAACCATATCAGGAAGATAATTGACAGAGGGATGCCAAGTATCTTGTGGATGGAAGAGAAAAGTTTGCGTATCATTGCCTATCTATGTCAGTTATTCATACTCAAAAAAATCCCTCCCGGGTTTGGAAATATGATGAAATAACTGCAATGGACAGCAATAGTCAGTCTATAGCAAAGAGCAGTGGCTCTCGACTATATATCAAATGCGAGTCTGTCAGTTTATTTCAGCCTGTTCTTATTCCCGAGAAAATGGCTAAACATATGCTGAAGGCAGGCTTCCTGACTTGTCCCTGTTATCGCGCCTTCTCATCCCATGAGAGGGACAATGGCTGTTTTGCGACAACACTTGGTGATGGGACTTACAGTAGCGGGTACTGTTCCGGATTGACACCGGATTTCCTTTTAAAGACACACATGGTGATATGTGTCTTTCACCGTTCAGCGCCGCAAAATTATATATTTTTCACGAATTGACAAAATTTTTTTATCAACGTATGTTCGGTGAATCGGTATAATGAATATGGAAATGACGTTGCCATCGGTGCCTCACGCCCGACAGCGAAGACTCCCTGGAGCTCCCGATCGTTGGCGTGTACCGGACAGCAGCACAGGCTCATAGCTATCACTACCAGTAACTGTTTTTCATGGTTATGAGGATTTTTATGTAAGGTTGTCACAACGATATGAAAAAGCCGTCTATAATCAAATCGTAATCATACAAAAAGGGCCGTGTCACATCTCTCGCTGAGTCATGACACGGCCCCCAAAGGAACTTCTACTTCATCCTTATCTGAGATATTCTTCCGGGAGTACAGGCATTGCGCCGTTCTGTGTGCAGACGTATGCCGACACCGCTACGGCAAGCTCATGGGCTTCCGTCACAGACTTACCCTTGAGCAGACTTGATATAAAGGTGGCGGTGAATGAGTCGCCTGCCCCTACAGTATCCGCCACCTCCACTTTCGGCGTAGGCTGAAACGATACATTGCCGGGAGTGAAAACATAGCTGCCATTGATTCCGCAGGTGAGTATGAGCATTTTCAGATTATACTTGCCGAGAAGAATCCAGCATTTGTCCTGGAGATCAATACCGGGATAGCCGAACAGACGGCTCACAGTGACAAGCTCCTCATCGTTGATTTTAAGTATATTGCAACGCTTCATCGAATGACAGAGAATCTCCTTGTTATAGAAACCCTGGCGGAGGTTGACATCAAACACCACAAGGCGTCCCTCATCTTCCGGCATGGCGTCAAGGAAGCGGTTGATTGTCTCGCGCGACACCACATTGCGCTGGGCAAGCGATCCGAAGCAGACGGCTTTGGTCTGACGGGCGAGATTCTCAAGACGCTCGGTATATGGGATATTGTCCCAGGCTACATTTTCCTTGATCTCATACTGGGGGACACCGGCCTGGTCTATCTCCACCTGTACGGTTCCGGTCGGATATGGCACTGTGTCAATGAGATATTTGACACCCTTGCGCGAGAAATTGTCGAGTATCTCCGCTCCAAGCGCATCCTCGCCCACAGCACTCACAACACGGCTGTCAAGACCGAACTGGGATACGTGGTATGCGAAATTCGCAGGTGCGCCACCAAGTTTTTTTCCTTCGGGGAGAACATCCCACAGGGCCTCTCCCATTCCTACTACGATGTCATTCATGATATATGTTCAGGATTTGATTGTTTTGATTTTCAATGTATAGTAAATAAGATACACAACTCCGGCAGTCATAACCGCCACGGCTCCGGCCTGGCCGACAGAGTCGGCGGCAAAACCCATTGCGAGAGGAAACACTGTGCCTCCGAAAAGGCCCATGATCATCAGACCCGACACCTCATTCTTTTCATCGGGAGCCGATGTGAGCGCCTGCGAGAATATGATCGGGAAAATATTGGAATTGCCGAAACCTATCATGGCTATACCGGCATAGAGAGCGGTGAGACTGTGGCATACGAAAAGCATCACCATTGCCGCGAGCATCAGGACCACACTGAACCCGAAGAACCATCTGGCAGGAACCGACCGTAGGATGAACGCCCCGAGAAAACTGCCGACAGTGCGGAAAATAAAGTAGATACTGGCTGCATATCCGGCCTCTTCGAGCGGAAGGGCAAGACGCTCCATGATGATCTTGGGCGCGGTGGTATTGGTTCCGACATCAATACCCACATGGCACATGATCCCGAGGAAACAAAGGAGTATGAACGGACGGCCGAGAAGCTTGACGCTCTCCCCTATCCCCGACACCTTGTCAGGACGTTCCTCCTCTATGGGAGTTGCAGCCAGTGCGGAGATCGAGAGCAGGCTTATGGCGGCATAGACCACAAACAAGGCTCTCCAACCGAGGCCGAATGTCGGGAAGTATGTGGTTGCACCCCAGGCCGCGAGTATCGGGGCGAGGAATGAGGCTATCGCCTTGACAAACTGTCCGAAAGTGAGTGTCGATGCAAGTTTGTCACCGCTGATAAGGTTGGTCACAAGAGGATTCAGCGAGGTCTGCATCACGGCATTACCGATGCCGAGGAGCGAGAACGCGGCAAGCATGGTGGCATATCCGTCTCCTGTAAGAGGAAGCACAAGCGACACGGCTGTGAGCACGAGACTGATGAGCACCGTGCGTTTTCTGCCGATCCTGTTCATCAGTATTCCGGTAGGGATCGAGAAGATCAGAAACCAGAAGAACACGAGCGAGGGAAACAGATTGGCCTGCGAGTCCGTGAGGCCGAGATCTTTCTGGACATAATTTGAAGCAGTGCCCACGAGGTCGACAAAACCCATGGCAAAGAAACAAAGCATCACGGGAATTATCTGTATGATCGAGCTTTTGCGGTCCACTGCATTGTGGCGTGCGGTATCCATCTTTTTTATGGTTAGATTAGTTTTTCAATTCATAGATTTTCACATCGCTCAGGCGGGCGTTGCCGTCGGCCGATACAGAGAGAGTTTTATAGGGGGATGCCGGGAATACAAGATTGGTCATGGAGAAGCGTCCGCCGTTGCCGAACACCTCGATGCTCGAGCGGTCAATGAAGAGACGCAGATCAATCCGGCCATCCTTCTCAAACGTCGGTGCCACTGTGACAGCAGGGAAATCATCGCTGAAATCCACTATTCCGCTCTCACGGCGGTCAAACGAAAACGTAGATGCAACGGGATCGTAGGTCATGGTAACATTCTCTCCTGTCTCGCCCTCGAGTCTCAGGGTGACCGATTTGGCCTTACGGGCATCAATGGTCATAAGGATCTCACACACACCATCGCCGGCCGTGGGGAGAGCTATGTCGCGCACTTTCTTGCCAACAGACATCCTACGCTCGTTTCTGACAAGTTTTCCACGGAGCGACTCGAGTTCGGGCGAAGGCACCGACGAGGCATAGACCTCACCGTCGGTAGCGCGGAACAGACCTATCTCCCTCGGAAGAGTGTTGGCGCTGCGGTATTGCATGGTGGGCACCTCGGCAGCATACTGCCAGTTGCTCATCCAGCCAATCGCTGTACGGCGTCCGTCGGGAGCATCGCTCCACGACACAAGGGCATAGTTGTCTTTACCGAAGTCAAGCCACTTTGTGTCGATCTTCCCTTCCTGATTGGTGTCGGCAGTGAAGGTGCGGCCGTCAAAACTACCCGTGAAATACTGGATGCCGCTTCCTCCGAACAGACCGCCGGGGTTGATGTTGCAGATGAGCACCCATTTCTCCTCATCAGTGCCGGCCACGGGAAGGCGGAAAAGATCCGGACATTCCCATACACCGTCCTGCGCACCCTCTCCCTTTCCGAAACTGCTCCGGAGAGTCCACTCTTTCATATCCGGAGATGTGAAGAACAGCATCTCATGTTCGAGAGAGTGTGCCAGCACAAGATTCCATTCACCGGTCTCCCGGTTGAAGAACATATTGGGGTCGCGGGCCTCGCTCTCGAGGGTGATGACCGGATTGCCGGGATACAGCTCGAATGTCCGGCCATTGTCCTTGCTCCAGGCAAGACTCTGCATCTGGCTCGTACCGGCCGAGGTGTAGAGCGCGATCACCGCATCCTTGCCGAGACCGGCTGTGCCGTCCACATCGACCGCGCAGCTCCCGCTGAACACAGTGCCGAGCCCATTGGGCTTTATCGCCGCCGGATGATGTGTCCAATTAACCAGATCCTTTGACGACGAGTGGCCCCATGTCATGTTCTGCCATTTCGAGCCGAAGGGATTCCACTGGTAATAGAGATGCCACTCTCCATCCTTGTAAAACATACCGTTGGGGTCATTCATCCATCCGTATGACGGGGTGTGGTGGAATGCCGGACGATACTTCTCACGGTTGGCGGTGTCGAATGTATCGGAAAGCTCTATCCTGCTCCAGCAAACGTCATTCTTCGCTTCCCTGACAGTAGCGCGGTTCTGAGCCGATACCACATCAAGTATAACCTTATGCCCGTTATATGGCGACAGGTCAAACGGCACCATATAATCAACCTTCGACTTAGCCAGACGGACATATATTGTCTCGGCAACCTTTCCATCGACAAGCACATTTATACGTGCGTCCTCATTGCCCTCCTGAACCGGGAGGAGAAGATAGCGGGGAGCTCCGTCTGTCCTCACCAGGGTATTGTTGACCCCGAGATGATCCACCTGCACTCCTTCTGCCGCCGTGGCGAGAAGAGCAGATGCCATCATTACAGATGATATGACAGTTGTCTTGAATGTTTTCATGATTTTATTGTAAAAGTAAGATAATTCAATTCCTTTCCCGGCGTGTGTGACTGTGGTGTGCGGGATTTGTTATTGCAAAACTAATAAATAGCTGCCACAGAAGCTATAAAAAACCGTTCATATCATATAACATTTGTAGCAATGGACTATTTTTCATATCAAATGCTCTTTTTTTCGGTGGGAAAATCATATCTTTGCATTGCACATCACAAAAAACTTACGTTTATAGTTTCTGTATCATGAAATTATTATATCGGATTCTTCCGCTCGTCATAACCTTGGTCTTCGCCGGCAGTTGCAGTCATGACCCTAAGACCTACCGAATCGGAGTCTCCCAGTGCAGCGAGGATGACTGGCGAATGAAAATGAACGACGAGATCTACCGTGAGGTCATGTTCACCCCGGGGGTCACGGTCGAGATCCGCTCGGCAGATGACAGCAATGAGAAACAGATCGCTGATATCCGCTATTTCAAAGAGAACGGTTTTGACATCATCATCGCTGCTCCAAACGAGGCCGATGCAATCACTCCGGTCATAAAGGAAGTATATGACGACGGTATCCCGGTGATAATATTTGACCGCAATATACATGGTGAGACATATACTGCGTTCCAGGGTGTGGACAATGTGGCCATCGGACGCGCGGCGGCGCACTATGCCCGGCATCTTGCCGGAAATAACGCCAGGATAATAGAGATATACGGTCTGGCGGGTTCAACTCCGGCCATAGAACGCCATAAAGGCTTTCTGGAAGGGATGGAACAGAATGGCGACATGACACTCGTCGCATCAGCCTGCGCCGACTGGAATCTCGAGGAAGCAGCGGCCGTGACCGATTCTCTCATAAAGCTTTATCCGGATGTCGACCTTATATATGCCCATAACGACCGAATGGCCATCGGCGCATCACAGACAGCAAGATCCAAGGGGCTCCGCCCATACGTGATAGGCATTGATGCCGCGCCGGAGATAGGCATACGTGCGGTGGCAGACAGTCTCATAGATGTGACATTCCTCTATCCCACCGAAGGACACAGACTGATCCGCACCGCCATGGCCATACTCAACGGCGAGCCGTTCGACTCAGTGACCTATCTGCCGCTCGCGTCGCCTGTGGACAATACCAACGCCGACATACTGCTCCTTCAGAACGAGTCGCTCAAGGAGGAGACCGCCAAGATGAAATTACTGAAATCGCAGGTCGACGATTATTGGTCAAAGCATTCGGCACAGACCACACTCTTTTATGGCGCCGTTGTGATTCTGATCCTTCTGTTCGGAGTCCTGTTCCTGCTCCTCCGTTCCTTCTGGCAGCATAAGCGTCACCAGGCAGCTCTTATGAATCAGAACCGTCTGCTTGAGGAACAACGCGATATGCAGGCCCGTCTGAATGAGCAGCTCAATGAAGCCACCCAGTCGAAACTGGCATTCTTCACCAATGTTTCCCACGACCTCCGCACACCGCTCACCTTGATAGCCGAGCCGGTGGAACAGCTTGCCGAGGCCGGCAACCTTACACCGCAGCAGCACACCCTCATCAAGATTGCCGACAAAAATGTGAGGATACTCAAACGCCTTATCAATCAGATACTCGATTTCCGCAAGCATGAGAACGGCAAGCTCGACCTTAACCTCACAGAGATTGACTTCGGCAAAGCCGTGGGAGAGTGGATGGAATCATTCGATGCCATAGCCCGGAAGAGGGACATGACATTGAAAACCGTTTTCCATACCGACGGGCCCGTAATGATAGCCCTCGACGCGGAAAAAATAGAACGAGTGTTCTTCAATCTCATATCAAACGCTTTCAAATATACTCCTGACAACGGCACAATAATATTCTCATGCTCATGCGACGGGAAAGAGCTGACGTTCACCGTGGCCGACAACGGACAGGGTATCAGCGATGACGATCTCGGCAATATATTCGAACGTTTCTATCAGGTGGACAAGGTACACCCCAAAGGTTCAGGCATAGGTCTGTCACTCGCCAAAGCTTTCGTTGAGCTTCACGGGGGAAGTATCAGTGCCGAGAGTCAACTGGGCAAAGGGACCACATTCACCGTCACCCTACCGCTCAGACACATAGCTCCTGTTGCATCGACCCCGGCCCGTGCCATAACCATGACAGATGTCACCGCCGAACTTGACCGTATAGAGAACGGAGCATCGACAGAGAATGCGGAGAAACATACGCTGCTCGTTATAGACGACAATACAGACATACAACAGCTCGTGACGGAACTTATGAAGGATGACTACCGTGTGATATGCGCTCCTGACGGTCAGGAGGGACTCCGGCTTGCGGCACGTTATGTCCCGGATCTCATCATCTGCGATGTCATGATGCCGGTCATGGACGGTCTGGAGTGTTGCAGAAAAATAAAGGAGGAGATCTCCACCTCCCACATACCCGTGCTCATGCTGACAGCCTGTACCATGGACGAACAGAGGGCAAGCGGCTACGAGAGCGGGGCCGACGGATATCTGTCGAAACCGTTCAGCAGCAAAGTACTGAAGGCCCGTTGCCACAGTCTCATCGAAAACCGCAAACGCATCAGGCAGTTGTGGAAGACAACAGACGTGACTTACGCCGGCAGTGACAGCAAATCCACACCCGCCTCCGCGGCATCCACCGATATTGACAACGATTTCTATGCCCGATTCATCAAGATCTTCCGCAAGGAGATGGGCAATGCCGAGATAAATGTAGACGCACTCGCCGCCAAAATGGGACTGGGACGCTCACAGTTCTACCGGAAGATAAAATCCCTCACCAACTACTCTCCGGTCGAACTGATACGCCAGCTCAGGCTGAAACAGGCCAGGACTCTGCTCACCACCACCGGGAAGACCATAAGTGAGATCGCATACGAGGTAGGATTCTCCACCCCTGCATATTTCACAAAATGTTACCGCGAGGCATTCGGAGAGACTCCGTCTGAACTCAGGGACCGCATAGCCCCCAAAGGCTGACATCCTCTACCCGCACACACCACACCTGCATAAAAGCACATTTGTGACTGATACCGGCGTCACAGCCGGGAGCAGTCCGATGTGCTTTTTCTCATACAGGTATCACAAATGTCGCATTAATGAGCAAAAACAGGTCATGGCACGATTTGTAATAGCCCATGCGACACGTGTTATAGGTTGCATATTCCGCATAGCCATAACTTTGCAACCAGAAATTCTTAACTCAAATTCTAATAGCAATGAAAAGAACATTTCTCAGTGCGATATTGCTGCTCATAATGGCAATAGCGGTACAGGCACAGAACATCACTGTGCATGGGATAGTGCTTTCAAAGTCCGACGGCGAGCCTCTGATCGGAGCCACCGTATTCTGTGAAGCACTTAACACAGGTGTCTCCACCGACATCGACGGCAACTTCCTGCTCTCGGTGCCCGAAGGAGCCACACTCAAATTCTCATACGTAGGTTATGGCACTGTCGAGGCCGGCGCGCAGCCTGAGATGACAGTCTCTCTCGAAGAGGATTCAGAACTTCTCGACGAGGTGGTTGTCGTGGGCTACCAGACAATGAAGAAAGCCGACTTGACCGGATCCGTGTCCGTCGTTTCAACCAAAGCACTCGAGACCTCTCCCGATACAGACCCTATGCGGGCACTCCAGGGTAAAGTCCCGGGCATGACCGTGACCGCCAACGGATCGCCGAGCGGCACCGGTTCTGTCAGAATCCGAGGCATAGGATCTTTCAACGCTTCCCAGGACCCTCTGTTCGTGATTGACGGTGTGCCCACCACTGCCACTCTCAATTCTCTCAATATGAACGACATTGAAAGTATGCAGGTGCTCAAGGACGCTGCATCGGCTTCGATATACGGTTCGCGGGCAGCCAACGGTGTCATAATCATAACCACCAAGAAGGGCAAGGCCTCAGGCGACAAGAAAGTAAACGTCAGCCTCTCGACCAATCTCACCGCCCAGTTCTACTCCTCGCAGTCGAAAATGAAACTTCTCGACACAAAAGGATATGCCACCGCCATGGCTCAGGCCGCTCTTAACGACGGACTCGACCCCGCCGCCTACGCTCAGGGCTACGGTCTGAATCTCAACGCTGCTTCCGGATACCCCATCTCGGTCTACGACATAGCCACAGGTCAATACCGCAACTACACCGTCAACGGCTACTACGACGGATTCATCAATTCCAAGCGGACAATGCTTATGTCCAACACCGACTGGCTTGACGAGATCTCAAGGACAGGTTTCTCCCAGAGCTACGACGCATCGGTGTCAACCGCATCCGAAAAGAGCTCCGTGCTTTTCTCACTCGGCTACCGCAAGAATGAGGGTATTCTCAAATACACAAACTTCGAAAACATATCGGCCCGAATCAATTCATCGTTCAACATCTCCCCCATCCTCACCGTAGGTGAAAACTTCACCCTCACATATACTGACCAGGTCGATTGCCAACCGTTGGAAAACGCACTCAAGATGCCCTCCTCGGTACCCGTGTTCGAGACTGACGGCAAAACCTATGCCGGACCTGTGGGAAGTATGGCCGACCGCCAGAACCCTCTCCGCGAACTCGCTTTCAACCGCGACAATGCCCTCAAGGTATGGAGACTCTTCGGCAACGCTTATGTTGATCTCAAGCCGGTGAAAGGGCTCGTGCTCCGCTCCAATTTCGGTCTTGACTATGATGCCGCGTTCATCCACTCATACAACTACACCTTCCACAGCGACATTGTAAACAACGACACAAACTCGACGACACTCTCACAGGCCAACGATTCGAAATGGACCTGGACCAATACCGCCAACTATAACTTCTCGCTCAGGAACGACCACAACTTCACCCTCCTCGCCGGTATGGAGATGTTCCGCCAGAGCCGCATCGACTTCTCGGGCTATAACGAGAAATACGACATCGAAACCCCCGATTATATGTATCCCGATGCATCTTCCGGTGTCGAGCGGTCAACAGGCAACAAGTCAGCCTACGCACTGGTGTCGTTCTTCGGCAAGATTGACTACAACTGGCGCAATACGCTTCTCGCCTCCTTCACCATCCGCCACGACGGATCATCACGATTCGGCAGCAACAACCGCTACGGAACATTCCCCGCTGCCACACTCGGCTACCGCATATCCGAAAACCTGAAGAAAAACTGGCTTGACGATCTGAAAATCCGTCTGTCATGGGGCAAGACCGGTAACCAGGCCATCTCAAACACCGCCCGCTACGCCCTCTATGTTGCCGACTATGGAAGTGATCGCGTCACCTCCACCGCATACGATCTTCTCCTTCAGCAGAGCGGCATTTTCCCTTCGGGTTACTATGCAAGCCAGACAGCCAATCCCAACCTCAAATGGGAGACCACCATACAGTACAATGCCGGCATTGACTTCGGTATGCTCCACAACCGCCTGACCGGATCTGTGGACGGATACATCAAGGATGTGAAAGATATGCTCATCACACCCGCCTATCTCGGATCAATGGGCGAAGGTGGCGCGTCATGGCTCAACGGACCCTCGCTCCGCAACGTCGGTATGGAATTTCAGATAGGATGGCGCGACGAGCTCGCCTGCGGACTCGGCTACCGTGTATCGCTCAATATGGACTTCTTCCGCAACAAGGTGACATATCTCCCTTCAACCACAACAGGCTCGTATGCCCACACAACGAAAGAGAATCTCGTGCAGTCCAAGCAACCGTTCGGCTCGATAGTGGGCTACGTGTTCGACGGCATCTTCCAGAACAGTGAAGAAGTGGCAGCCTCCGGGCAGGACAACGCTCGTGTCGGAGGTATGAAGTATGCCGACATAAACAAAGACGGCAAGATCACACCTGACGACCAGACCTGGATTTTCAATCCCGTACCCGATCTCTCGTTCGGCCTCAATCTCGAACTCACCTACAAGAATTTTGACTTCCAGATGTTCTGGCAGGGCGTTCTCGGACAGGATGTCTACAACAATCAGAAATTCCAGAACGATTTCTGGAGCGTGACCGATGCCGGCAGCAACAAGGGTGTCCGACTGCTCGACGCATGGCTGCCCGGAGTCAACACCTCGTCCACCATACCCATGCTCTCCACCAACAACCGCAGCGACGAGGGACGCACCTCATCCTACTTTGTCGAGAACGGATCATACGCCAAGCTCCGCACCCTCCAGCTCGGTTACAACCTTCCGGCCACACTCCTCTCCAAACTCCACATGAGCAGAGCAAGAGTCTACGTCTCCGGACAGAACCTCGTGACCATCAAGAGCAGCAGTCTCACCTGCACCGATCCCGAGAATCCCAACTGGGCATATCCTATCCCGACCTCAGTCTCATTCGGTCTGCAGCTCGATTTCTAACCCCCTTACAATCAAGAAAATCATGAAACTTATAAAGACATCCATACTCGCGCTCGCAAGCATCTGCATGACCTCGTGCAATGACTTCATCGACGTGCCTCCGACCGGTGTGATAGACGGTGATCTCGCCTACTCCCAGCCTGACAAAATGGTCAACGCCGCCTATGCCTCCCTCGGCGACTGCTGGTTCTCATATCCTTTCAATCTCTGGCCATACGGTGACCTTTCGTCCGACGATTGCCTGAAAGGTGGCGGCGGTACGACCGATACCGGCTACCACCCTATGGAGATCTGGTCAACCCTCACCTCCACTCCCGGAGAACTTGACGAACTGTGGTACAGACTCTACTGCAATATCTCACGCTGCAACCGCGCTCTCGTGGCTCTCGAACAGTCAGGTGTGAAAGTGCTCGGCGAGGAGACCGCTGCAAGACGCGTCGGCGAGGTCCACTTCCTCCGTGGCCACAGCTATTTCAAGCTGCTCACAATGTTCCGTCAGATTCCATGGATTGACGAGAATGTGTTCAAGAACAATCTTCAGGAAAAGACCCCCAACAACCAGTTCACCTATGAGGAACTGTTCGGAAAGGTGATCAAAGAGTTCGAGCTCGCCTTCAACGCACTCCCCGAGGAGATGCCCGACGGCGGAGGCCGTGCCAACAAGATAGCCGCCGCTGCCTACCTGGCCAAATGTTATCTCACAATTGCCTGGGGCAACGGATATGAGGATGCCGATGGAGTAGGATTCATCAACGAAGAGTATATGAAGAAGGTGATCGAATATACCGACGTTGTCGTGGCTTCGAAATACGACTATCTCCCTGATTTCGGTGATATCTTCCTTCCCGAATACAAAAACAGCTCTGAATCGGTGTTTGCCGTGCAGACATCCCAATACACGGAGGACAACACACGCTTCGGCCGCGCCAACTGGTCGAATATGCTCAACGGCTGCTGGGGTATGTGGTCATGCGGATGGGATTTCCACAAACCGTCACAGGATCTCGTGAACGCCTACAAGACCCGGAACGGTCTCCCCATGTTCGACGACTATGACACCTCCTCGGACTATCCCGTGCTCGGCGAGACCTCCACACAGAAATGGGATCCGCGTCTTTTCCACACTGTCGGAATGCCATCATTCCCCTACAAGTATGAGTCGGAGTATATGATGACAACAGGGAACTCACGCACTCCCAACACCTACGGCTACTATACATCACTGAAGGATGTACCCCGGCGCAGCGGCGGCGAGACATTCGACGGCTCATGGCAGGCCTTCGCGATGAACGACTATGTGTTCCGTTACACCGACGTGATGCTCATGCGTGCCGAGGCCCTCATCGAACTCGGACGTCTTGAGGATGCCCGCGGGATCATCAACGATATCCGTAGCCGTGCGGCCAACTCAATAGAGAAGCACATCGCCTACGCCGGTGACTTCTGTGAGATAGCACTCTATCCCGCCACCGACTTCGCCGACAAGGACAAGGCCCGTCTGCGTCTGCGCTGGGAGCGCCGTCTCGAGATGGCAATGGAGAGCAGCCGCTACTTCGACCTGCGCCGCTGGGGCATTGCATCCGAAGTGCTCAACGCATACTTCAAGAAGGCTAAGGATTTCAGTTATGACGGTGTGAGATACGGTCAATACTATGAGGACGCACACTACACACCCGGCAAAAACGAGTTCTATCCCGTGCCGTACAACCAGCTCTATTACGTGCCCGGTCTCTATGTCCAGAACAAGGGCTATAATTAAACGAAGTCAAGATTTTTTTCGATTAAGCTTGTGAAAGCCTGACATTAGACGATTTTAAAGGTAAGAAAGATGTTTTTCACGGCCTCCGGACTCTATGCATGATCCGGAGGCCACTTGTTTTACAGCGATAATATACCTATCTTTGCTGAAAAATAGAGCATCTATGAAAACTGGTCTTGTGCTTGAAGGAGGGGCTATGAGAGGCCTTTTCACAGCGGGTGTGATCGACGTGATGATGGAGGAGGGTCTGACATTCGACGGCATGGTGGGAGTTTCCGCCGGCTCGAGTTTCGGCTGTAACTACAAGTCGCGCCAACCGGGGCGTGTGTTGCGTTACAATCTCCGCTACTGCAACGACCCAAGATATATGGGTCTGCGGTCACTCCTCACCACAGGTAATCTCGTGGGAGCGGAATTTGCCTACCACACCCTGCCGCTCGAACTTGACATTTTCGATGTGGAGACTTTCGAACGCGACAATATGGATTTCCACCTCGTATGCACCGATGTCAGCACGGGTGCCCCGGTCTACTATGTCATGGATCACGTGGACCGTGAATCCCTCGAATGGCTCCGGGCATCGGCCTCCATGCCGGTACTGACACGACCTGTGAAGGTGGCCGATGGTCGCCTTATGCTCGACGGCGGCATAAGTGATTCCATCCCTATTGAATATTTCCAGAGCCGTGGATACGGACGCAATGTCGTTGTTCTCACCCAGCCACGCACCTACCGCAAGAAACCATCTCCCGAATGGCTGTTCAGGCTTCTCATGCCATCCGCCCCCGCCATAGCCCGCGCCATGGGCAGGAGACACATCATGTATAACGCGCAACTCGACTACCTTGATTCACAGGAAGCGAAAGGTAACACATTCATCATCGCTCCCGACGCCCCACTCCCCATAGGCCGGATTGAAATGAAACCTGACAAAATGAAACTGGTCTACCGCATGGGACGCGAAAAGTGCGTGAGCATCCTTCAAGAGCTCAAAGACTTTGTTAACCACCGTTAAAAGCCAACAGTCGCCGCGAATTTTATGTACCTTTGCACATGAAATGCCACAAACCTAAATGAAAAAACTAATCACCATACTTGTTCCCGCTTACAATGAGGCCCGCAATCTACCCGGACTTGTCGATGCTTTGTCCTCCCTGTCCGACAGCATTGATACCTATGACTGGGAATTCCTCATCGTCAACGACGGCAGTTCAGACAATACCTCCGATGTACTCCGTAGCCTGCGTGAGCAGGATATTCGTGTCAACTACATAAATCTGTCGAGAAACTTCGGTAAAGAAAGTGCCATGCTGGCCGGATTAGATTATGCAAAAGGTGATTGTGTGGTGATAATGGATGCAGACCTCCAGCATCCTGTCTCGGCAGTCCCGGAAATGATCAAGGCATGGGAGGAAGGATATGACGACGTATATGGCAAACGCAAAACCCGTGGCAAAGAGTCATGGCTACGCAAGAAACTGTCTCTGTTATATTATTCACTCCTGCAGAAGACAACGCGGATTGATATACTGCCAAACGTCGGGGACTTCAGATTGCTTGACCGGCGGTGTGTGGATGCCGTCAGAGAACTCAGGGAGACCCAACGTTACACCAAAGGTCTATTCTGCTGGATCGGTTTCAAGAAAAAACCGGTGGAATTCGAAAGCCTTGACCGTACCGAGGGCAAGTCGACATTCAACTTCCTGAGTCTGCTCGGTCTGGCCATAGAAGGAATTACCGGATTCACCATCTCGCCACTCCGGATAGCATCACTGTTGGGTGTTGTAGTGTCGATAGTTGCCTTCACATACCTCATTTTCGTTATTTTCAAGACCATATTCTATGGCGAGCCTGTCCAGGGCTACCCCACCCTGTTGTGCGTCATCCTCTTTTTGGGCGGTTGCCAACTTCTTGCCATAGGCATAATAGGCGAATACATAGGAAGGATTTTCAACGAAACAAAACGCCGCCCACCGTATCTTGTAGACTCCTACAATGGTTCCGGCCGCTGAATCTCACGGATTTCAGTCACCGTCCGCCAGATTTTGCGCACTCTTACCAGACTATCGTTACCACTCAGAATAGTATCCTCTGGAACAATGGACATAGTTCGGTCAAACGAATCAGGTGTAAGAATAGCCTTGATAAAAATCAACAAATATGGACATTCTGACAACTTGACGGGAGCAAATACCATCTCACACTCCTTATTCTCAAGCTCAGACAGCCTGGCCCAATAAAATTCTTCGCATTCATAATATGGAGAATTACCTTCTACTTTGTTTGTCGGGACGAAAAAGCATTCGCTTTTGGTACAGGCTTCATAATCTCTCTCAAGAAATGCAGTAAATGGCTTATCAGGTGAACCATAGTCATTTGTCACCGTCATATCAGAGTAAGTCCGATATAATGATGAGCCTATCCAGTTATATATCCAAGGCTTAACTACTTTGGGGTATTTTATATGCGGTACGAGAACCACTCCATCATCAGATGCTACATATTTAGATATTACAGCATCTTGGCATTCTCTCATTATTTTAAAGTTTTTGATAATATATGCCTGATGAAGCATCAATATCACGATCAAAATCGAAGAGGTTACTATGAGGGTAATATCTTTTAATCTAAAGTAATCACGTATCGTATGGAATTGAGAAAACATGACAATCAAAGCAAAAAATTCAATATTCATTAGGCTCCATGCTCCTGTGTGAGCAACCAAACTGAACATTAAAGAGAAAGCTATACAAAGCCATATCAATATAGTCTCCCGCATTTTCATCTTGAATTTAGCAGGCGATATTGAATAAGAAAAAACAATTACAATCAACTCAATCCATAATAATGGAAGTTTCGTCAAGATTATATCAATCCATTGAATGAAATAAGCTTCTGGACCGTGTAATTTTACGACTCTATTGAAATTGCCCGGAGAAATAAGAAGTAATAATGCTCCAAGACAACAAAATACTGTCATAAACAGAATCTCCCTGCTAAGATTTTGGCGATGAATATATAGATAAACCAACATAGCTCCACAAAGAGGGAAAGAGAAACCTTCCTGCGACCATCCTGTAAGGAATGACACTATCACTGCAACAATTATAGGGAACTTCTTCCTTTCTTCTATCCGTCTTACAATCAATAAAAAACATAAGCATAAGAACATGGGATAAAGATAATTCATTGCAAAGACCAGTCTGTAGAATGCTCCATCAGGGCCAGGATACATCAATAGCCATATTATTACAGCCAATACCCACGGCAACGGTCTCTTACGTTCACTTGGCCTTTTATATATAAATAAAATAAAAGCGACAAGTGTGGAGATCATCAAAGCACCTATAAATAAAGGAATCGCACAGTTCCATCCTCCAAAAGCGATAAGAGCCTGTACAATTGTATGAACAACTGCTCTACCATTCGTATGAAGATAATGATTAATCTGTGAAGTGACTAAATCATCAAATGTCTCAACCCTTTTAGAGTAATCATTATCGGGTGATCCTACTATATACTCTCCCAGAATATATTGATAACATGAATCATCATTAACTGGCAAATATAATTTCGCCTGAAAAAATATCGACACACCAGCACATAGCAGGCTAAGGATAATTAGTATTCTGGGAAGAAGTCTTTGAAAGGCCATCTCTCTCTATTAATCTATTCTACGTATTTCAGTGACATTACGCCAAGGCTTAGGTGCTCTGACAAGTGTATCTGTCACAGTCACAACTGTATCTGTCACATTAATAACTTCTCTGTCTGTAAAGGACCCTGGCGCCAGTGACGCTTTGAGTTTTAAGTAGAGATAGGGACACTCTGATATTTTAACAGGGGATAATATCGTCTCATACTTTTCTCCCTCAGTTTCTGATAACCTTGCCCATAGATACTCATCACCGGAATAGAATGGAGAATTACCTTCCACCCGATTGGCTTCGATAAAAAATTCATCAGGCATCTTAACAGCTTTAAAATCTCGCTCCCGATACGGAGTCATTGGCTTATGCCGGCTACCATAATCATTTGTAAGCGTAAAATAGATACTCTTCGCAGTGGCGTCAGTATGCCAGTCAAATATCCAGGGGGAGACTAACGTAGGTGCAGACATTACAGGTGCTACCACAACACCATCGGCAGACTCCTTATAGTCGGCAATCTCGCGATTCTGCAGATGAGACATCTTCCTTACGCTGACAAGCAGAAATATCTGATGGCAGATGAGCAGCAGTAGTATCAATGCGGAAGACCGGATGACGGCCTTAGAGCTTATACGGAAACGTTGAATGATGACCGGAAGTAAGGTAAATGCCGCCACTGCACCCAAAAATTCCACATTCATGAGACTCCTGGCAGTCGTATGACCCACAATGCTGAAGAGCAATGTGCTGATAAATGTAATCCACAATATATCATATTCCTTCACTAACAGCAAAGACCGTTTTCTATCCGCTACAAAAGCCGCGGCGCATACTGTCACCTCAACCCAAAACAAAGGAACCCAAAGAAGCATAAGATTGAACCAATCCATAGCAACGTTACGTATACCCTCAAAAGTAGTGACACGGAGATTCGTAACCTTGACAAAATTACCCGGAGCGACCAGTAAAAGCAGTGTTCCGAGCCAAAGGGCAATGACCGTGATAATCATATTACGGTTTACCTTATTCCATCGAACGATGAGATATATGAGCATAGCTCCGGAAAGAGGAACAGAAAACCCCTCCTGCGACCAGCCGGTGAGAAATGCCACAATAGCGGCAATGGCTACATGACATCTCTTCCCTTCGCGCAAACGTCTGAATATCATAAAGAACACCAGACACAGCAACATTGGATAGAGATAGTTCATTGCAAATATAAACCGCCAGAACGCACCATCAGGCGATGGGAACATCATCAGCCATACAACGGCAGCGAGAACCCATGGAAGCGGGTTTTCGCGCATTTTCCCGGGATAGCAGTAGAATATCAGGGCTATGAGTGTACCTATCATCATTAATGACAGAATCCACGGAACAAGTTCCCATCCACCGAAGGCAAGCACCGCCTGAACTATAGTGTGGACTACGGCACGCCCGTTGGTGTAGAGATAATGATTGGTCTGTGACTCGATCAGATCATCAAGAGTTTCCACTTTCCGGCTGTAGTCATTATCCACAGTCCCGATAGGATGTTCTCCGAGCACATATTGATATGATGAATCATCGTAGACAGGAATATACCACTTCGCTTGTAAAAAAATCGACACACCCGCGCACAGCAGCGTGAGTATGATCAATATACGGGAAAATGCAGGTTGTAGAGATGTTGTCTTGTCAGACATAATGTCTTTTTTGTCGTTAGCTCTGCAAAGTTACGCTTTCCGTATGAAAATATCATTGCAAAATGATAAATTTTACAGTTTTTCTCTCCTCGTTGGCAATTTATGGCTAACTTTGTCATACGTATGCATCATTGAATGGAGAACTTATCCTTTTATAATGGCTCAATTCTCGCGGGCGCGGTCACCACGGCCGTGCTTGCATTGTGTCTGATCCTTGTCAAGCCGCCACAGACAAAGACATTCGATGTCTACCGCCGGTCAAAGATCATACTGGGCATGGGCTATGCCGTCTACGCCATCGGGATCTCAGCCTTCATAGCATATCCGTTCAGAGCCGAGATGCCCAACGTTGCCACCGCCATAAATCTCACTTATTATTTCGCCGCGGCGTTCCTTTTCGGTTGCTCGTTCATTTCACTCCTCTCACCATCCTTCTGCTCCACTGAACGGATAAAACGATATGTCATCACATATTTCACGTATGTCATCCTGCTATGGACCGTGACCCTGTCGCTACCATCCGGCCTATGCCCTGCCATACACATCGCATTCGGGGGCTGGTTTGTGATTCAGGCTCTCATTCTTATCCGGGTTTTTCTCCGCTCATACCGGCAGCTCAGACGGCAGCTCGACAATGAGTATGCCGACGCCACGGCCACATTCATCGAATGGCTCCACAAAAGCGCGTGGTGTGTGATTGTCTTCGGAATCCTATGTGGAGTGTTCACATTCCTACCCAAAATATGCATAGCCTCACTCATGGCCACAGGCATATTTGTGTTCATCTACATATATATTTCCATGCAGAACTATGCCCTGCATCTCTCCCCGGTGCAATACGTGGCGGAGAATCCTCTTGAAGAACCGCCTGTCAAGGAACTTGACAGTGTCCTGGTGGATAAGATCGAACAATGGATCACCGACCGCGGATACTGCAACGAACATATCACCCTCGAGAGTTTCGCCGGACATATCGGCACCAACCGCACATACATATCATCGTATATCAACACACGATACCGTTGCAGTTTCAGCGCATGGATCAACGGTATGCGTCTGGAGCTCGCGCGCTCCATCCTTGTGGCGGAGCCGTCACTCACTCTCGCCGACATTTCCAGGCAATGTGGATTTTCCTCCACATCATACTTCAGCAAACTATTCAAAAATGACACCGGCCAGACACCAACTGAATATAAACGGTCATTTCTTGACAAATGATCTCAACGTCATTCCGCCCTGCCGTTCACCTTTTTCAACCAACATCTTATGGAAATACACCCGTTGACCCATCTGAGCACCGACAGCGTCATCAACACTTTTCAGGAAGCATTCAGTGACTATGCCGTGAGTTTCGGCAACAACGAAATCAGAGAGATGCTGAGAAGACGCGGTTACAACCCCGAACTGTCATTCGGAGCCTTTGAAAACGGCTCTGTGATAGCCTTCATACTGAACGGGACAGGACTTTTTGACAACAGGATGTGTGCCTATGATTGCGGTACAGGCACACTGCCGGGATACAGAGGAAAAGGGATAGCCGGGCAACTGTTCAGCGCATCACTTCCGGTCCTGAGAGAGGCCGGTATCAGTCATTACGTTCTTGAAGTGCTCAGATCCAACGGGCCGGCCATATCCCTCTACCGCCGACAGGGATTCGACACCACGGCTGAATACGATTGTTTCAAGGCCGACAAAAGAGAGCTAAGACTCTCCGGGCAACCACAGGGCACGACTGAAATAGTGGCGGATGGGATCGGGATAGTGGAAACACTCGACACAATGTGTGAATTCCGCCCGTCATGGCAGAACAGCATCGCTTCAATCAGACGAGGGGCAGATTCGCTCGTCATACTCTCAGCCAGGTTTAATGGCGAGACGGCCGGATGTTGCGTGTTCGATCCTTTCACGGGCGATATAGCCCGTCTTATAGTGGCGCCCCATCTTCGCCGCAGAGGCATAGGCTCCGCCATGATGGACGAAGCTGTACGGCAGATCCGATGCGAGACTGTCAAGATGCTGAATGTCAGCTCTGACTGCACATCGCTCCACCGTTTCCTCGAAGCCATAAATCTCCCTGAGGCTCTACCGCAATTCGAGATGAGACTCACACTGTGAAGTGATCATGACACAAGACAACCCCCGCACCGGACATGAAGATCTCCGGACACGGGGATTGACTATGGAAGCGGCACAAAAGAATTGCCTCCTATTCCTCGACAAGGACAAACTGGTCCTTGCCTACTCCACAGAGCGGACATACCCAGTCGTCGGGAATATCGGCAAATGAGGTACCGGGGGCGATTCCGTGTTCGGGATCACCGATCGCGGGGTCATAGACCCAATCGCAAACTTCGCATACGTATTTTTCCATAATCTGAAAATTAAGGGGTTATCAATCGTCTATTGATCCGGCAAGATGACACATATAGTTCGTCAGTCAAGCGTGGCCGGACAAGTAACAATTCTATAACACCACACGCGATACTATTGTTTGGAACCAATATTCAGGAGGCTGAAAGCCGGATGTCATTCCGTGGCCCTCAGCCTCCTTATTTTTTCACCATTCTGCAATCAGTGATCAGCGACCGCTTCCGGTGACGAGATTGCGGATGTGGTTGTTGAACTCCGTCTCTCCGCAAAGCTGTCCGAGCGTCAGATGCATACGGTAGCGCCAGTAGTGGCGGGGATTGGCAGGGATGTTTATGAGTTCCTCACGCGGATCCTGACGGCGCAGGACACCATCCACCGACAACCAATCCTGAAGCGGAAGTATGCACAGCATGGAGGGTGACTTGAGGTGCAGGTCGAGAATCCTCTCGCATATCCACGGCTCGGCAAATGCGGGTGCCTCACCCGGCTGCTGGAGCACCTCGTTGTAGAACCGCTGTGTCATTGCCGGATCGGCTTCCCACCACCGGCGTATGCCATCCATGTCGTGGGTGGAAGTGGTGCATACGGAATAATACGGATAGTTCCATGTATTTCCGAATGTGGCCTGCGGATCCTTAGGCATACGCTGGATCTCGAGCACGAGAATCTCAAGGGCCTGCATCACAGCTGGCACACAGGCAGGGATCATGCCGAGATCCTCGGCACACACGAGCATATCGGTCGCGTCGATGAGCGGCGGCATCTTCCACATGGCCTTGCCATACCAGAAATCATTGTTGCGACGGTAGAAGAAGTCGTTGTAGAGACGGTTGAAACACCATTTCTCATAGTCATTTAACGAACGGTACTGATAGGTGAACTGTGCCGAGATACGGGGATGATACTTACCCTTCTCGTATGGATCCTCGATAAACAGGACGTCGTCTATCAGTCCGAGCAAAGCATTGCAGATACGCTCGTTCTTCTCGTCCTTGTCCTTTGATGCGAAATAGTCTACCACCTTGCGTTGGGTGTCGAACTCGTCACGCAGACGGTAGCGGCCGTAACCTTCGTCGACAAGATAACGCTCGCGGCACTCATCGGTCCACTCACCGAAGAAATCACCTATCATCCAGTCGTAGATATACGGACGGGTATGGCGGTCGACATCAAGCCAGAAGTCGTATGAATTGCGGAGCTCGTCAGGCGAGAACGGAAGCGCGCGGTTGAACACTCCGAGCAGACCGTGCACAGCCTCCATCGGAATCTGCCATATCCTGAAGAAACCGAGCACATGATCTATGCGGTAGGCATCGAAATACTCGGCCATCTTGGTGAAGCGGGCCTTCCACCATGCAAATCCGTCCTTCGACATCTCCTCCCAGTTGTAGGTGGGGAATCCCCAGTTCTGTCCCAGCACAGAGAAGTCGTCCGGCGGAGCTCCGGCTTGGCAATCGAGGTTGAACAGTCGCGGCGATATCCACGCATCGACACTATGGCGGGAGATTCCGATGGGAATATCACCCTTTATGGCCACTCCGTGGGCACGTGCATAGTCATGCACCTCACGCATCTGGCGGTCAAGATGATACTGAATGTAATACACATAGTTGATATCCTTCTCATGGTCGCGAATGAAACCCTCGAGCATCTCAGGCCTGTATTCGGCATACTCGCCCCACTTGCTCATGTCGGGGGTACCGTTGAGATCACGCAGCACACAGAAAGCCGCATAAGGTGTGAGCCATCCGGCATTGGTGTCCACAAACTCGCGGAACGCGTCTGTCTGCATGAGAGCCTCACCGTCCTGGGCGAAAAGTTCGCGCGTGTATTCACGCTTGGCGTTGTTGACTCTCTCATAATCAACCTGAGGGAGCAGATTCAGTTCGCGTCCAAGGTCATTGAAATAACGGCGGCGTTCCGGATCGGCAAGAGTGCCCATGGCCTGCAGACGCAGATACATGGGATGCAGGGCAAACGTGGAGTTTGCATTGTAAGGATATGAGTCGGTCCACGTTCCGGTCATGGTGGTATCGTTGATCGGAAGCACCTGCACGAAATTCTGACCTGTTTTCACAGCCCAATCCACCATCAGCTTCAGATCCATGAAATCACCCACACCGAAATCATCGTCAGACCGCAGCGAGAACACCGGGATGGCCACACCGGCACCCCGCCAGGGGGTGAGGGGGTTCACAAGACGCTGTCCGGCATCAATCATGCTCACCGAGGGGTCAGCGGGGAGAGGAATGGCGAACCGGCGGTTATCCCGGCCCTCCCAGGCCACTACCTGGCCTGTCGATTTCTTTATTATAAGGAATTTATATTCTGTCTCGGTCTCGAGTGACTGGATCGGGAAATTGACCTTCCATGTAGGATAGTCCGCATCGCTCATAACCAATGCTTTCAAGGGATCCCATGCTCCCATCACATCACCTTCGCCACTCACGGCCACAGCCTCGTCAGGCATCACCATAGGTGCATCTACACAGAGGGTGAGCATTCCGGCCTCGGGTCTCACTGCCGCGCACCGCTCAGGACGGTGCAGGATGCAATCGGTGAAGGCGGCGCTGTAATAAGGTTTATCCCACGGCTGATCCTGCCAACGGTCAAAAATATGATAGTGTCTCACATCTTCCTTGAGCTCGAACCGTCTGGGCTTGCCCCACTCGCGACGCACGGTATCTGCATCGTCGTGACGCACTATATAGTTGTAAGTGAAAACGTCGACCGATTCCGGCACTTCCACGTCGACACTCCATGTCTCCTCTCCGGAAAGGGTCATGGGTACGGCAAGAACCGGATTGTTTTCTCCAAGCACGGAAAGACTGCCTGTGAGATACAATGATTCTCCCCATTGGGTCCGGTAGTTGACTTGAAAGGTAAGTTTCATAAGTATGATATAATAAATATAGGTATTTTCCTGCAAAGGTAGCGTTTTTCCCATTAATGGCAAAAGAGGAAGCCTATGTTTTACAACATCGGCATCGGTCTTACACCAGATGTTGTAAAACCATGTTATACAACATAATATTAACTACTGTTATAAAATTTTTCCTAATTTTTATTGTCATTCAGAAAATTATACATACCTTTGCGGTGCAAACTTCAACACATTTCAACAAATTTCAATAAATTCAACTAACGATGAAAAAGATTTTTGCCCTCGCACTCCTCGCCGTGATGGCCATCTCAGCTTCAGCTCAGATCCACGTAGGTGGAACAGTAAACGCCTGGCGTAACGGTTCAGAACATGAGACCACCCTCACCATCATGCCCGAAGTATCCTACACCCTGAGCGACAAACTGCTCGTAGGCACCGAGATCGGTTGGAACCACAGACACGAGCATGGCGTCAACAACAACCTCTTCGGTATCGCTCCCTACCTCCGTTACACCTACCTCAAGAGTGGTATCGTAAGCCTTTTCGTTGACGGTGGTTTCAACGTATTCGCAGGCAAGACCTCCTGGGACGGCGGCGACTCTGACACCGCAACCACTTTCGGTATCGGCTTCAAGCCCGGTGTTGCTTTCGCTGTAAGCGAGAAGGTTTCTCTCGTGGCCAAGTTCGGTTTCCTCGGCTATGAGGGTGCCAACGATGCCGCCAAGGCTGCCGGCTATGACGAAGGCTGGGGTCTCCGTTTCACAGGCAACAACCTCCAGCTCGGTTTCTTCTACACATTCTAAGCAGTAGCAAGAACTGAAAGGATTCAGCAAAAGACAACCCTCCCGTCACTCTCTGATCGTGACGGGAGGGTTATCTTTTTCTATCCGTGTCTGCTCATCATCCCACAGCGAGTTTCATGCTCCGGCCACCCTGTCTGACAATATAGATGCCCGGGGTCAGCGAAGCCTCGTCCATCGAGGTGAAGCGTCCGACGAAACGGCCGGAAATATCATAAATCTCAACCGGTGAGTGAATGTCAGGACCGGTCTCGATATCTTCTATTCCGCTCTCTCCCATCACACTGCTGACAGCCACACTGTCACCCTCGGGCATATCCATCACAAGTTCAGAACCGGGATATTCAACCGTCGAGCTCTGCTGTCCGTTGGTCACTGTCACCTTCCAGGCTGTCACCGCCTTCGATCCGTCAGCGCAACTGGCCGAGATATGCAGCCGGCGACCGGCAAAGAAACGTCCGTCATAATACCTTGATGTCATGCCGATACCGTTCACAGTGAGACTGACATCATCCCTCCTGTCCTTGTCTACCGTGAGTCCGACATCCTTGCCGAGCTTGAAAAAATCAGACATTATGCCATAGAAATACGGCACCCGCTGCTCCATCCATCGTTTTGCCTGTGAAAGTTCGTCAGAGTAATTCGGCCACCACTCATTGAAAAGCTTCCGGTGATGCGGATACTCGTGTCTGATGACTGAATACATCCGGTCAAGCTCGGCATTAGTGACCCGAGCATTGAGAAAATCGCCCATATAGACGGCACAGCGGTCTATAAAGTCCTCTCTGAACGCGTCGATATCCATCAACCGGCGGAACAGACGGGTATGCTCCCATTTGTTTGCCCATGCGAAGTCCTTGTCATAGTCCGGATCATAGATCCACTCCAGATTGTTATAAGCGTATGACTTTCCGTAGAGTCCGAGACCGAAGTCGGTGTCCTTTGCGATCCATCTCCATCGGCCACCTTCAACCGGACGCCACATCACTATATTGTTGCCCGGGAAATCCCGGTTGTCATATATGAGGTTCATGATCATAAGGTTGGCGAACTCCCTTGTGTCCATCCATTCCTCATATTCCTCGAGAGTATGCCCCTTTTGGTTGTAAAACTCCGTGAATCGGTCAAGATTATCCCTTGTTCCTTCCTTGAGCTCCCACCAGTTCTCGAACATATCTATATCCTCGAGTCCGTCATAGAAGGTGTAGATATGATCCTCATTCGAACGGGGACGTATGTTCAGGATACCCCTGTATTCACCATTGAGCATGAAAATAGCCGGTTGCCACGGTTGCCAGTCGAGATCGGTGTGCATACCCATCATGCGCTGTATCACAGCATCGCGGAAATAGAGATAATCGAAATCATTGCCCGCATTGCGAAGATCCATACTCTTCCAGTCGGTAAGTCCGGGTGCTTCCCCGGGAAAGAACTCATATTCGAGCCGTTTTGTACCGAAACGTTTGTTGGCATACAGCACCATCGACTTGAGAGCGGCATCGCGCGATGCTCCACCCTTGATACGGGTCTCGCAAAGCTGATTGATCACAGCCTCCTCTCCCGGCGCGGCAAATAGCTCCACATTCACGGGACGGCGCCAGTTCTGCTTGTAGTTGGGATCTACGTATATGCCTGTATTTCTGTCGAAGAAATAATTTCTGTCAGTCACCATCGAGATTACCGGCAGTGTCATCTCGCGTGGAAGGAAAATATAGCTCTGTGTGGTTGAACGCGGCGAAAGATATCCGTCACACATGAGCACCGCCCTCACGGTCGTTGTAGAATTGATGGCTATGGCCTCGCCGCCTCCCCTCGATGACCGGGTCGGTTCTCTGCCGTCCACGGTATAACGCACCACTGTCCCGGCCGGAGCATTGTCAGGGACACTGATACTGAGAGTGAAAGGCTCGGATGACACACGACCTGCGACAGAGAACACAGGCTCGGGGAGAATCTCATCACACACCTTGCCCGTATTAGCACTTCCGGGAGTCGGCACCGCCTGATAGCCCCATACATCGGCCCCGTCGGTCACACGTCCATACGCAATGTTTGGCGCGGGCTGTTTGGCAAGCCCCTCGATGCAGTCCACCACATCTCCGTTCCTGAAGAGATATACCTTGGAATCCTTTCCGGAATCCAGACGGAAATCGGTGTGCAGACCGCCGAGCTCCTCAGCTTTGTCACACCAGACCACCACATACTCTCCGGGGTTGACCGTGCGTGACGGTAACGGCCATGCCTTCTTTGCGGTCTTCACCCCGATCCTGTAGGCCGAGAGGTCAACGGCGGCATCACCGCTGTTGTAGAGCTCCACCCACGAATCCGGAAATTCATTGGCATCATCCATGATACAGTCGATGTTCGACTGCATGATCTCATTGATCACAAGCTCACTATGGGCACCGAGAGCCACCGGGAGCATAAAGGGAAGAAAATAGTATCTGTGTTTCATGATAGGTTTGAAAGTAGTCGGTTTTTATCTACAGGTGCGTGAAGAAATGCCAGATGGCTATTCCGCCGGACACCGATACGTTAAGCGAATGCTTGGTGCCGCGTTGCGGTATCTCCAGACAGATGTCACACTGGTTGACCACCTCCTGATCCACACCGTTCACCTCATGCCCGAGGATGAGAGCATATCTCCTCCCCTGTTGAGGGATGAAATCCTGAAGCTCAATGCTCCCTTTCACCTGCTCGAGACAGCACAGGGTATAGCCATCGCGCTGCAGATGTTCCACACATTCGGCTGTCGTCGGATAGTAGACCCAGTCCACCGAGTCCTCGGCTCCGAGCGCTGTCTTGTGGATTTCGGGTGAAGGGGGACACGCACTTATGCCGCAAAGAGCCACACGTTCCACAGCAAAGGCATCGCAGGTGCGGAAAATCGCACCGATATTATTAAGTGAGCGGACATTGTCGAGAACCACGGTGAGCCTGATTTTAGGCTGACGCTTGAAATGATCTATATCCACACGGTTGAGATCCCAGATTGATTTCTTTTCCATATTCCGCAAATATAAGAAAAAAATATGAGATTCTCCCAAGCCGGTCTCCACAAAAGTACGGCACCTCCCTGTCTTGGTGACAGGGAGGTGCCTCAAACACTAAGATGATGAATAGATATTGTATCCTGTTGAAGGGGAATTAATATCCGGGGTTCTTGAAGAGATCACCGGTAGTGATCACGTCGGTATAGTTGGTAGGCACCGGACGGAGTGCATACTCGGGCTTGAAATACTGGGCGAGATCGGGATCGGTGTTCTGGAGATAGGTGGCATCCTTGAACATACCGGTACGCTTCAGGTCAAAGAAGCGGGTGAACTCGCCGCAGAGCTCGCGGCCACGCTCATCAAGCACGGTGCGGATGTCGGCTGAGCCTGTGAGCTCATTTGCACCGGCACGTTTACGCACCTTGTTGACATAACCCATGGCACCCGATCCACCGTTGAGAAGGATGTCATACTCGGCAGCCATCAGATATACCTCGGCCATACGCATGGGCAGGACGCCATTGAGATTGCCGAAGCGGTTCTTGTTGTAGTTGGCATCATAGTAGCGGCTCGAGCAGTGCTTGATGAGAAGGGGATAGAAGTATCCGTAGTGGTTCTCACCGTTGCCCTTGGTCATGATGATATTCTTCTTCGAGTCGTCATAGACATCCTTGTACTCCACGAGCAGGTAATTGGAAGTGGCCTTGTTGGCAACCTCAGTAGCATAGCCGGCGTCCTGAGGCATCACGAAACGGATGCAGAGGTCATCGACATTGATTTTGTCATCCTTCTTGGAAGCGTCCTTGTCATAGCGGGCTATGTCACCCTCGGTCCAGCTGTATTCCTGGTTGGCTTTCCACTCGGTGATGAAAAGCTTGTGGAAGCGGGGATCGAGCGAGCCGTCGGCCTGCACATAGAGTTTGAGAAGATGCTGTGTGGGCATCATGTCACCCTCGGGACCACCATCGTATGCCTTGCGCACCTCCTGGTTGTCGATGCGGGCACCGAAGTGGCTCAGCGCGCAGAGGAAATGCTGGTCGTTACGGTTTGTGTTCTGGTTACCGTTGCTCGAGCCGTGTGTCTTGCCGGTGGCTACGGTATATTTCCAGAGGGCTTCCTTGTTGGCATGGTTGTTGTCCTCCTTGAAGATGTCGTCAAAATCGGCATACATGAAGGTATTGTACTTGGAACCGCCGGCCTCGCAGTCGGAGATCAGATCCTTGACAACACTGAAACCTTCCTGAAGGAACTCGGTGGTGCCATACTGCTGGGTGGCGAGACAAGCTTTGGCCAGATAGCCGAGAGCCGACTTCTTGGTAGGAGTGGCGTCATAGCTGTCATCACCCTTGTCGAGCCACTCGGCAGCGAAACGCAGGTCGGGGATTATCACGTCACGGTAGATCTCAATGGCCTCGGTACGCACGGGAGAGTAGTTTGTGGTCGACTGTACCTCGGTGAGTTTGACTACTCCGCCGAAGATCTCCACGAGATTGTAGTAGTAGACCGCACGGAGGAAGCGGGCCACAGCCACCTTACCGTTACGCTCCTCCTCGCTATTGAAAGCGCAGTCGGGAGCTGTCTTGATGGCAAGGTTGCAGGCACCGATACCGTCGTATGCAGCATTCCAGAGACCGTCGGTGAAGGTCTGGTTGGGAGCGGCACCGCCGAAGAACTGGAACCAGTGGTTGTCGTTGCCCACCTGGTTGCGCTTTGAAGTCCAGAGGTCAGTGTTGCCCTCCATGTAACGCATGAAGTCGATATCGTTGTAGAACTTACGCTCCATGCCGAAATAGCACTGGTTGAGCAGAGTCTCATAGCCAGCAGGTGTTGTGGCGAGGTTCTCCAATGTGAAACCGCCGGGGTTCACCTCGTCGAGCGAGCATGACTGCATCATGAGCGCAGCGCCCACTCCGCAAGCCCAAAATATTTTGGATACTTTCATTGTTGTAATTCAATTTAAGGTTTAGAGAGTGAGGTTTACACCGAATACAAACTGCTTGTAGGTGGGGAAAGCGTCAGAGCCGCCGGTCTCGGGATCGGTGCCCTTGAGTTTGCTGTCGTTGACGATGATCCAGGGGTTGTAGGCGGTGAAGTAGAGACGCAGACGGTCGATCATAGCCTTCTGGGTGATCTTGCGGGGCAGAGTGTAACCGAAGGTGATGTTCTTGATTTTCACGAACGAGCCGTCGACAATGCGGAGCGAGGGATAGAATTTGCTCTGGGCCTTGGCCGAGCCGGGACGGGGATAGTAGGCACCCTGGTTGCTCTCGGTCCAATAGTCGACACCTGAGATCTGGTTCTTGGTACGGGAATCCTCACCGGTATAGTAACCGAGAAGATCGCTGCTGATGGTCTGACCGAAACGGCCCATCATGAATACGGAGAGGTCGAAGTCACGATAGGTGAAGGTGTTGTTCAAACCTACGATCCAGTTGGGGTTCTGATGTCCGATGATCTGACGGTCGTCGTCGCTGTACTTGTGGATACCGCCGTCACCGTTCTCGCCGTTGGCGTCAAACTTCTCGACAGTCTCGATCTTGATGAAACCGGGCTCTACGCCGAAGTTCTTCATGGCCTCGGCATCGTCGTTGGTGCCCCAGATACCGGCATACTTCCATGAATAGATGGACTTGATGGGATGACCTTCGAAGAGGCTCTCGTTGATCAGGTCGCCGTCAGGAAGCGATTTGATCTTCTCCTTGCTCCATGTAGCTGTGAGGGTGGTGGTCCAGTTGAAATCCTTGCTCACGATGTTGCGGGAGTTGATGGTGAACTCCAGACCGTGGTTCTCGGTTCTGGCGAGGTTCTGCCAGCTCGAGAGGGGCGATCCCCATCCGGTGATACCGTCGGTGATGGGCACTGTGCGTTTGTAGAGAAGACCCTTGGTGTCGGTCTTGAACCATTCGATAGAACCGTCGATGCGGTTGTTGATCACGCCGAAGTCAAGGCCGACGTTCCAGTTGTAGGATTTCTCCCAACCGAGGTCGCTGCCGGCGAATGTTCCGGTGTACTGTGCGAACTGAACAGGCACGCCACCCACGGTGACACCATTGCTGGGGTAGAGATAGGCCTGGCTCTGGGTAACGTAGGCACCTGTGCCGCCGGAGTTACCGGTGATACCGTAGCTCACACGGAGCTTGGCATTGTTGAGCCAATCACGTGTACTCTCCATGAACTCCTCGTCGGAGAAGCGCCATGCCACAGCACCTGCGGGGAATGAATCCCACTTGTGGCCCTGTGAGAACCAGCTCACACCGTCCCAGCGGTTGGAGAATGTGAGGAGATAGCGGCCCTTATAGTTGTAGTTGACACGGAAAGCGTATGACATCTTCTGTGTGCGGGCGTAATCAGAATAGGTATAGGGGCTCGAGTTACCGGAGAGGAGACGGTGATACTGCCATGTGTCGATCAGGAAGCCGCCGCTGCCTGCGATGGTCTGCTCGGTGGTGTTCTTGTTGTAGGATGTGATGAACTGTGCACCGAAAGAGTGATCCTTGATGTCAGCATTGTATGAGAGGATATTCTCCCATGTGTAGGCCCATGTGTTGTTATGTGTCTTCTGGGCGTATGGAGATGAGGCATACGAAGGCTGGTTGGCGTTGGCCTGTGATCCCCAGTACTGGCCCTGACGGCTGTCAGAGAGTGTGGTGCTGATCTGCGAACGGAGCTTGAGGCCCTGGATCGGGGTGATCTCGATGTAACCTATGGAGTTGATATAGGTTGACTTGGTATTGTTTGCATACTGGTCGTCGATGTAGTCGCCGAGGGGTGAATACTGACCGTTGATGTACTCGTGGTTGAGGTTGCCGTTCTCATCGTAGGCATCGCCGAGGGGGGAATGATGTGAGCGACTTGGTGAAGGTGTTCTTCACACCGCGGTCGTGATCCGAATAGGTGAGGTTGCTGGTGAAGCCGATGGTGGCATACTTGTTGATCACCTGGTCGATGTTCAGACGAAGGGTGTAGCGGTCAAGCTCATCATTCTCGAGCAGACCCTCCTCACGTGCGTAGGAGGTGGAGGCGAAGATGCGGGTGTTCTGGGTGCCGCCGCTCACAGAGAGAGCATACTTCTGTGTGGTGGCTTTACGGCCTGATGCGAGATCAACCCAGTCGATCCACTTGCCCTCGTTGATGGCATCGGTGAAAGTCTGGTTGCCCATGAGGGTAGCCATATCGGTGGGATAATCACCGTTGGTGTACTTATAGGCCTCACGCTGGTAGTCGATCCATTCCTGACCGGTCATTCCGTGCTTGTAGTTCACGTCGCCCGAGAAACCATAATAAGCGTCGAAGTTCACGATGGCCTTGCCTTCCTGGCCGCGGCGGGTGGTGATGATCACAACACCGTTGGCACCGGCTGAACCATAGATAGCGGTGGACGAGGCGTCCTTGAGCACGTCGATGCTCTCGATATCGCTGGGGTTGACCTGGCTGTAGCTTCCGGGAATACCGTCGATGATGAAGAGGGGTTCGTTGCTGCCGTAGATCGAGCGTGAGCCACGGAGCAGGATGTTGACATCGCTGCCGGTCTCACCGCTTGACTTGGTGATGTCCATACCGGCCACCTTGCCCTGGAGAGCCTCCATGACATTGTTGGTAGGTGCGACAACGACGTCAGAGTTCTTCATTGACGAAACGGCGCCGGTGAGGTCGCGGCGCTTCACTGTGCCATAACCTACAACAACAACCTCGTCGAGCATCTCACGGCTCTCTTTCATTGTCACGTTGATTTCAGTCTTTCCACCCACAGGCACTTCCTCGGTTGTGTAACCCACATAGCTGAACACTAATGTTGCGTCGGGTGAGACATTAAGTGAGTAGCGACCGTCGATATCCGTGGCGGTGCCATTCTTTGTTCCCTTGACCATTACGGTCGCTCCGATTACTCCTTCGCCGGATTCATCGGTCACTGTTCCACTCACGAGCTTTGTCTGTGCTGAACCAACAATGGCGAGCAAGGCAAAAAACACTGAGAAGCAGAGTCTTCCCAAAAAGGCACGACGCCAACTTTGGGAATCCGAAAAACTTTTAGATTTCCCGTTTCTCATGGTAAATAAATGATTGGTTAAAGTTGATAGATTTAGATTGCAGGGACAAAATTAATGTTTTTTAAAATTACCCCCCTCCCGATTTTTAGTTAAAAAACCTTAATAAACCATTCTACTTTTACCTTCAAAACGCCACAAAACGGACAATATCAAGGTGTTGACAAGTGTTAACTCTACACTTATCAACAAGATACAATAACCAACCCCTATCCGGAAAATTTTATTTCTTTTCGTCTAAAAACTGCTCGACTCTATGCGGGTCTATACCGAGAGAGACCGCCTTCCGGGCATCAGAATCGGCATCGGCAGGGCGGAAGCGCATTTTGTTAAGAGCGGCACGGTAGAGATACAGCTCACCGTCATCAGGATTCAGCAACAGCCCCTCGGCAATATCATCGGACGCTTCCTGAAGATTGTCGGTCATCAGGTTGCACAGAGCTCTTCCGGCAAGATACTCAGGTTCCTTCGACTCTCTGATAAGTTCATTGTAATAAGGCAGTGCCTGTGCATACTCACCCAGGGCACAATGCAATGCCGCCATACCTATCATCGCTTCCGATGTTGCGGGATAACGGTCGGCAAGATATTTGAAATCCTTCGAGGCCGTGGCGATATCCTTCGCCCGCAGGGCTATGATGCCATGCCTGAGCCTTGAGGTCACATCAGTACTGTCCAGCTGCATGATAAGTCCATAATCCTCATAAGCCTCCCCGTCATATCCGGTCTGCATCAGCACATGGGCACGGTTGGAAAGGATCGTCACCGACGATGGAGCCATACGGTGAGCCTCGGTCAGCGTGGCTATGGCGAGGGAATCCTCCCCCATCCTGTATTCCACCATACCGAGATTGCTCATGAGCATTATATTGCCGGCATTGTCCGGCTCGAGCCGCATGGCTTCGCGCAGGCATCGGGCGGCATCGGCCCATCGCTCCTCACGACACGCGGCATCAGCCTCGTCCACCTTGTTATAATAGTCCGACTGGATGGCAGGCGTGACGGCCACCGCGCAAAGAGATGCCGACAGCAGAAGGGCACACAGCGTTTTTCTCATCAGTTATCAGAGAGCTTTGACCGGTAGTCACGAGGGGATGTGCCGGTGAGATGTTTGAAATATTTGCCGAAAAACGACTGGTTGGAGAAGTTGAGAGCCGAACTGATCTCCTGGACATTCATTCCTGTCGTGCGCAGCATCAGCTTGGCTTCGAGAATGACGCGGTTGTCAATCCACTCTCCGGCGGTGCGGCCGCTCACCTCCTTGAGCACGGCCGACAGATGTTTGGGAGTCACGAAAAGCTTGTCGGCGTAGAAGCTCACGGCTCTCTCCGTCTTGAAGTTCTTCTCGAGAATATCAATGAATTCCGACAACAGTTCCTCGCGCCTTGTCTTCCTCACCCCCTGCTCGGAGCGGGAGGCATAGATGCCGAGCGCGTCATAGAACAGGACCTCAAACAGCGATGCGAGCGCCTTGGATGTGAAAGGTCTGTCCTCCCTGATCTTCCTCCGGATCATATTATAGATCATGGTGAGATTCTCCTGCTCCTCGACAGTCATCTCTATCACGGAATTGGAATTGTATTTCAGGCTGTAGGGAATCACATACTGGAGCGATGGCAGAATGGTGTTCAGCTTCTCCTGTGTCACGGTTATGAAAAATCCGTCGAAATCCGTGCTCACACGGCACGACCCGATATGGTGGCCCGGACGGAGCACCATCACCGAGCACTCTCCCATGCGTTTGCGCTCGAGATCAATGTCGGCTGCAATCTCACCTGTGCGGCATACGACAAGGAGCATCCTGTCGAGCCGCGTGGGAAATGTGATGAAAGGTATGTCGGCAAGCGAACGGAATACCGCTATGGATTCATCGGTCGTCAAAGATAATTGTGAGGTCATAACAATGATTGGCGATTATCGCTGCAAAGATATATCAAATACCGCCAACCTCTGTCTCCTTTTTCTTTTTTTAACGAATATTTCTTCTGTTGAGCTCAGCCTGGTAACGGCGCGCGTTGGCCTGATGGGTAGCATAGTCGGACGCGAAGTTATGATAGCCCGAAAAATCTTCCTTCGCACACATATATATATAGTCATGCCTCGGCGCATTGAGCACTGCATCCATTGCCTCGGACGTAGCCACCCTGATCGGTCCCGGCGGAAGCCCGGAGATGCGATATGTGTTGTAGGGCGACTCTTTGCGCAGATGCTCGCCGGTGATGCGGCGGAGCGAGAAGTCACCGACCGCAAACTTGACGGTGGGATCGGCCTGAAGCTTCATCCCCTTGTGGATGCGGTTGAGATACAGACGGGCCACCTTTCCACGCTCATCCTTCTTGGCTGTCTCCTCCTCTATGATAGAGGCCACTGTGGCCACTTCGACCTTACTGAGCCCGAGCGCACGGGCCTTGGCCAGTCTGTCGTCATCCCAGAACCTGTCGCGGTAATCGAGCAGCCGCCTGACTATGTTGCGCGGCGATGCGCTCCAATAGAATTCATAACTGTCAGGGATGAAGGCTGCAGGATACTTGGCCTTTGAGAACCCCTTGTCCGGCAACACATCATCACAGGCATCCAGAAACTCTTCCGCCGAACATTCAAGCTGCGATGAGATTTTCTCCGAAAGCTGGGCCATGGTCCTCGTCCCGTTGAAAGTCACCCTCACCGGAGTCTGGCGTCCGGTGGCGAGACGGCGGCTTATCGACAATGCGGTGGTCCCGTTGGTCACGCGGTAAGCCCCGTTGCTCCGTGAAGCATCACCACCCATCATGCGCCACAACAGATAAGCCCTCGTCCCCATGGACGACCCCAAGGCGCTCTTCAGACTATCCCTCACCGACCCGCCGGTAGCGTCAGAAGGGATATACACCCAGTCGCCATCCTCGTCAGTCTGATCGGTATAGGGAATGAATGCAAACGCAAGTACGCCTCCCAAGGCGACAACGACGGCAATCACAGTTATCATCACTCCGAGCGAATGGCGTGAGAGCCATGACTCAGTCCTTTTCTTTCCGGCCTTTTTTCTTCTTACAGTCTTCTTCTCAGCCATAATCAAAAAAACTCTATCGTAATTTATGAAGGGAATCCAACAGATTCTGAAGCCGGTCGCGCACATCAATCAATGCCGCCACAGCCTCCGCCTTACGCGATACGCCCTCACGGTTCACCTTCAGCTCCTGCTGTGCAGCCTCTATATGCAACCCTTTCTCCTTGACAAGAAAGCACACCATTCTCAGTGCCTCTATATCATCAGGGGTATAATAGCGGGTTCCCTTGGCGTTTCGTCGGGGCTTCACCGTAGGAAACTGCGATTCCCAGAATCTGAGGGTCGATGCAGGCAGACCCAACATCTCCGCCACATCGCCGATTTTGTAATATTTCTTGTCTGTGCTTCCTTTTTTCACGGTCACAAAGGTACTAAAAAAGCCCAAAAACGCAAAAAACATGGCTACAACTGATTTTTTTAAGCCCAACTCTTGCACAGAAAAAAAATAATGTCTACCTTTGCATCACCAAAACAAAAGCAATGGTTCCTTGGCCGAGTGGTTAGGCGCCGGTCTGCAAAACCGTTTACAGCAGTT
>CAJUKP010000023.1 GCA_910587165.1 uncultured Duncaniella sp. | reverse complement strand
ATTATCGAAGTCATTATTGATGAGTGGCTTACATCATGCCGCCCATGCCACCCATGCCGGGTGCGGGCATTGCGGGAGCGGGGTTCTCCTCCTTCTTCTCGGCGATGACGCACGAGGTGGTGAGGAACATACCGGCGATAGATGCAGCGTTCTCAAGAGCCACACGGGTCACCTTGGCGGGGTCGATCACTCCGGCAGCCATGAGGTGCTCATAAGTGTCGGTGCGGGCATTGTAGCCATAGTCGCCCTCGGCATCCTTGACTTTCTGAACCACTACGGCACCTTCCTCGCCTGCGTTGGCCACGATCTGACGGAGGGGCTCCTCGATGGCACGGCGGATGATCTGGATACCTGTGGTCTCGTCGTCGTTGGCGCCCTTGATATCCTCAAGCAGCTTGACGCAACGGATATATGCCACGCCTCCACCGGGGACGATACCCTCGGCGATGGCTGCACGGGTGGCGCTGAGGGCGTCGTCCACGCGGTCTTTCTTCTCTTTCATCTCCACCTCGGAGGGTGCGCCGATATGGAGCACTGCCACACCGCCGGCGAGCTTGGCGAGACGCTCCTGAAGCTTCTCACGGTCATAGTCGCTTGTGGTCTGCTCGATCTGAGCCTTGATCTGGTTGACGCGGGCTGCGATGGCTTCCTTTGCTCCGGCACCGTTGACGATAGTGGTGTTCTCTTTATTGATGGTCACCTTCTCGGCGCGGCCGAGCATATCGACAGTGGCGTTGGTGAGCTGCATACCCTTCTCCTCGGAGATCACAGTGCCACCGGTGAGGATGGCGATATCCTCGAGCATCTCCTTGCGGCGGTCGCCGAAGCCGGGAGCCTTGACTGCACACACCTTGAGCGAACCGCGCAGACGGTTGACAACGAGGGTGGCGAGAGCCTCCTGGTCGACATCCTCAGAGATGATCACAAGGCCACGTCCGCTCTGTGCGGTTGCCTCGAGCACGGGGAGAATATCTTTGATATTGGAAATCTTCTTGTCAAAGAGGAGGATGAAGGGGTTCTCCATCACACACTCCATCTTTTCGGTATCGGTCACGAAGTAGGGTGAGATATAGCCGCGGTCAAACTGCATACCCTCGACGATGTCTACGGTAGTCTCGGTGCCCTTGGCCTCGTCAACAGTGATGACGCCTTCTTTCTTCACCTTCTTCATAGCTTCGGCGATGAGACGGCCGATGTTCTCGTCGTTGTTAGCCGAGATGCGGGCCACGTCCTCGATTTTCTTGAAATCATCGCCCACTTCCTGGCTCTGCTTTTTGATGCCTTCGACCACGATGGCAACGGCGCGGTCGATACCACGCTTGATGTCCATGGGGTTAGCTCCGGCTGCCACATTCTTGAGGCCTACGTTCACGATAGCCTGGGCGAGCACGGTAGCGGTGGTGGTGCCGTCGCCGGCATCGTCGCCGGTCTTCGAGGCCACTTCCTTGACGAGCTGTGCGCCCATGTTCTGGAAGGGATCCTCGAGCTCTACCTCACGTGCCACAGACACACCGTCCTTGGTGATGTGGGGAGCACCGAATTTCTTCTCGATGATCACATTGCGGCCTTTGGGGCCGAGGGTTACCTTAACAGCATCGGCGAGAGCGTCGACACCTTTCTTGAGCTCTTCGCGAGCCTTTATGTCAAATTTGATTTCTTTTGCCATGGTTGGATTCGTTTTCTGGATTTAGAATTGATGATTATTTCTCGATCACTGCGAGCACATCGCTCTGACGCATGATGAGATACTTGGTGCCGTCGAGTTCTACCTCGGTGCCGGCATATTTGCCGTAGAGGACCTCGTCGCCGGTCTTTACGACCATTTCCTCGTCCTTTGTACCGTTTCCGGCTGCTACGACTGTGCCCTTGAGGGGCTTCTCTTTAGCTGAATCGGGAATTATGATACCTGCTGCGGTCACCTCCTCTGCGGGGGTGGGGAGAATGAGCACTCTGTCTGCTAAAGGTTTGATATTCATATATTTTGTGTTTTTGGTTATTTCTTCACTATAATTTCATGCATAAATCGTGCCACACTGAAAGGTTGTCAGTCGCGACTGACAAAATGGCAAGCTTCATCTTTCATAACAATCCTCCGGCATGGTTGGTTCGGAAAGAATCAGGATAATAGACATATAATAAGAAGAGACGGACAGTTGTGATCTCGTCACGACTGTCCGTCTGCTGTCTTCTTAATTTATCCCTATGTCTTGCAGGGGTGCGGGGATCAGAGTTTCTTGAACCAATATATTCCCTTTGCGGCTGGGAGTGTATAGGTGCCGTCGGTGCGGACGCTCTTTGCCACAGTGGTCAAGGCTCCGGTGGCGGCATCGACGCTGCTCACACGGTATTTGCCGGGTGTGAGGATTACGCTGTCGGCTCCGTTGGCATAAACTATGCTGCCTTTGTCGCCTGAGAGCATCCTGTAGCCCTCGGCATCGGGATTGGCGATGGTCATTGATGCCGCGTCAGCGAGGAAATCTCCTTCCACGGCGGGAATTCCGGCACCCGAACCACCGGCCATGAACACTGCCCATGCCATTGCGGGATAGTTCTGGGCATAGTAGGTGACGGCTTTGTCGGGATATTTGGTGCGGTATTCGCTCACTGCCTTGTAGGCTTCGTCGAATGTCACCTTGCCCACCTTCATCTTGCGTGCGTGCTGGCGCGGCGCGAGGTTCTTGCCACCTTCAGGAGCATAGAGACCGTCGGTCTTGTAGTGCCAGTAGCGGATGTCGATGATGTCTACCACATCGTCATATTTCGGGTTGGCCAGAATTGCGTCCTGCACATCCTTGGTGGCGGAGAGGGCCACCTTGACATCCTTGCCTGTCTCCTTCTCCCACTCGGCTATCACGTCGAGCCAGAACTCGGTGAAATGGAGCGGGCCGGTATATTCGGCGCTGATGAGATGGACCACGTTGGGGTTATCTGCCAGCTGCTCGAGGTTCATGCGGATGTAGTTGCGGTGCAGGTCGGTGAGGGTCTTGTTGTTGACGTCATAGAACATATCGGCCACGAAGATGCGCTTGTCGCCGGCGAAGGGGACAGGCTCGGGGAATGTGGTGCCGTTGATGTTGTTGACGGCGCGCCACGGCGAATCCACCCAATGTGCTCCGGCTTCGAGGATGTTGTGCTGCATATAGTGCTCGTTGAAGAGCAGTTTGCCTTCATCGGCTCCCTTGCCGGCAAATTCGTTGAGGCGGTTCCAATACCATGCGTTGGGGCGTGTGAGATCATATTTCGACAGTCCGTCCCAGGCCTTTCCCTGACCTGAGCGGCCGAAGGGCTGGTCATAGAACGGTGCCCACACGTCTCCGTCGCGACGGCGTATGCGCTCGTGGTCGTCGCGACGGCGGTCTGACCACAGGGCATAGTTATGGTCGAACACGAGGATGTCGGCATCCTGCATATAGCTCACCACGGAGTCCACGCGGTCGGTGAGACCGAGACCCTCGCGTCCGGGCACGAAGCGGGTCACATGGGGTTTGGCCTTGACGATATAATTGGGCTTGATCTTTCCGTTCCACCAGGGCACCTCATGGCGGCCTCCAACCATCACGGAGCCGTCCATCACGAGCACACCGTTGACTATATCGAAGCTATGGGCGGGCGCGGCGGGTGCTGGCTTGCTCTTCAGCTTGATATCGTCGATTTTCTTGAGTCCGGCGGGATCGACCGATGCGGTGAATGGTGCGTCGGCTATCCATTTGGTGAGGGTGAGGCGCGGGGTGTAGGCCTCCTCGGCGAGTTTCATTGCGGCCTCAACCGTGGGGCTGGAGGTGGCGTTGGTGGCCAATGGCAGGATACGGGCAAGAGAATCCGCCCCGGTGCCGAGGCGTTCGGCGAGCTGGGCATAGAAAAGGCTGCGCGGCTGCACGTGGTTGTTGGACTGTCCCCAGCCACCGTCGCCCGAGAACTGGGCCCAGCATCCGAAAGCGTTGTTGGTGGCATCGGGTGCGGGAGTGTAGCACTCTATCTCGGCGGCGGTACACTGCCAGAAGGTGGAGTTGCCGGTGTTCCATCCGGCTCCGTTCTTGTCCTGTCCGAGATTCTTGAAGGCAAGATTGTTGCCGTCGATGTTGACCACATCGAAGAGCAGGCCCGGCGACCACGCGTCAGAGCCTCCGCTGAAGCCGAGAGACTCCCATGACTCGCACTGGACGAATGCATTGGGGCCCGGAGCCATCATTCCGGCCGAGAAGTCGTGGATGCCATGTGATGAGAAGCAGCGCTGGAAGAGGTTCTGCTGTCCGAGGGTGAGGAATGTCGAGCGGCGCATTCCGGCGATTTCCGAGACGGGATCGGTGGATACACAGTCCTCGACAGTCACACGCGAGGCGGTGGGGAGGAGTATGACAGCGCTGCCAGCGAAATTCCTGAAGTCGACCTGACGCACCCAGCAGTCACGGGCGTTGCCGATGCTGATACCTGTCCAGCAATGGTCTTCATCGAGAGGATAGGCACGGTTGTAGTCGGACACGAGCGAGAGATACTCGATGCCGACCTCGGAGATGCGGCCCGGCCATGTGTAGGTAAGCACTTTCGAATGTGCCGAGGCCGAGTCGAGGGCCATTGTGACGGGATAGTCGAGAGTGATGCTGCCGGGAGCGGCGGATGAGACGGTGCGGTCCCACCGGAGGTCGACGTCGCCCGGTTTCCATCCGAGGGCGCTGATGCCACCGCCGAAGATGTCGCATCCCAAAGAGGCGATCCATTCCTTGGTGGAGGGACGGAGCACAAGCACCTCGTCGCCGGCCTTGAGATTGCCGTCCACCGAGATGGTGGTTGAGTTGACGGGAACGTAGGGGGATGTGACGGCGAGTGTGTCGCCCACGGTGAGGTCGTATGTTCCCTCGACATAGATCAGGGCGCCGCGGTCGACACCGGTTTTCTTCAGGGTGGTGACCCCTTCGCCCGAGCCTCTGAGCACTATGCCGGAGGCCGATATGCGCAATGGGGTGGAAACCTCGAACTCACCCTTGCCGAGAAGCACCGATCCACGGAATCCCTCTTTGGTGAGAGGGAGCGAGGCCACGTAGTCGATGGCCTTCTGGATGCGGGTGGAGTTGTCGCCCGGACGGCAGTCGACGTAGACCACATTGGCCACGTCGGGTATCGGGGCGTTGGAGTTACGGTAGCCGCACGACGAGTAGTCGAGCAGGCGGTTGCCACGCTGGTCGGTGGCATATTCGATCTTCCCATCCTTTACTTTGAAAGGCACCTCGGCCCCGTGCGAAGGCATGAGCGCGAGGGCCGGAAGTGTGATGAGAAATAAAGCTCTTCTTATCATGGCATTGTTGATAACGGTGCGGGAATGTTGATAACTTTTGCAAAAATGTTAATAACTTTTTCCGGAATGACCGTCAGATCTGTCCGCCGCGGGCCTTGATGCGCTCATACCATGCCTCGCGCTCTTTCTTGAGGTCGTAGCCGCGGGCGGCAAGATAGTTGTTGATGCGGCCTTTGTATTTTCCGAACACGCCATGTTTCTTGTTGGAGTTCTCGGCGTCCATCGCAAGTTCGCGGGCCTCTACGAGCCAAGCCATTATCTGGGCTTTCTCCTCGTCGGTGAGGGTGGGGATCATATCGAGATGCGAGTTGTAGGTCACCATGAGCACCCCGTAGGTCATACCGTCCTTCACGCCGTCTATCTGCTCGGGTGTGAGATAGAGTGAGAGATCGGCGGGAAACTCGAAGTGGCAGCGGTAGAGAGCGGCGTCGGCCTCATTGCGGGCGGCGTCGATGGCAGCGTTCTTGGCATCGCCTGTGAGGGTCTCTTTGGCAGCCTTGATCTTGGCGTCGCGGGCCTCATAGATGTCGTTGAGCTTGAAATAGCGGTTGGCTATGATGTTTGTCACCTCTTTGGCCTTGGCGGGATCGTTGATTCCGAGCTTGTCGGTGATTTTCTGTGAGCGTCCCACGATGGACGACACGTATTCGGGGTCGCGACCCTCGCTCTTGAGATCCACGGCCTGCATGGCGAATGTAGCGGCGAGAAGGAGTGCCGAGAGTATGATCTTTTTCATTGTCTGTCTGATTTTATTGCTTTGATATATGATGGGTGAATGTGAAAAAGAGACAAAAGGACACCGGACGGGAATCCCGTGGTCCTTTTGCCTCCTTGTGTTTCAGGATTCCTTACATGAGTTTGCCTTTCGAGGCGAGGGTGTCATAGTTGTTGCGGAGATCCTTCCAGTCGATCTTGGTGCGGGTGTCGATGCCGTTGATATACTTCTCGATGTTGGTATATCCGTCACCGTTGATGTCGCCGTTGGCGTCCGAGGGATCGTTGGGGTTGAGACCGTTGGCGATTTCCCATGCATCGGGCATACCATCCTTGTCGGTGTCCACGTAGGGTGTGCCCTTATACTCGGGATAGCCTCCCATCTGCATGGGGTCGGTGATGATACCTACCTTATAGGAGTCCTTGGGGAGACGGCGGTATTTGAACGAACCGTCCTCGGCGCGTGACTTCTCGGCAAGACCGGAGGTGTCGCCGTTGTGTTTCTTGGCGAGTTTCTCGTCATAGTAGGGGACACCTGTGCGTACCTCCTCGATGATGCGCTCGTCGATGATGTCGCGGGTGGGGATGGTGGCACCTACATTCTTGAGGATCTGGTCGTATGCGTCGGTGGCCGATGTGATGCGGACGTAGGGCATCTCAAAGGGAGTGGCCGAGCGCATATATGAGGTGAAGTCGCCGCAGTCGGGATCGGTTTCGATCTGGATACCGCCCTTCCAGTTGTCGGCGGTGATTTCGGGGAAGCCTTCCATCACGTTGCCTTCGGCATAGACGCGGCCATACACCTTGTGGTCGAGCTTGGAGCGGCCTGCCTCAGGCTTGAGGATACGGTGGCCGATGTTGCCTTCCTTGGGAGTGGCGGGACCGGGCTTGTAGTAGTTGTTGATCATGTTGAACTTCGCGGTGTAGTCGCCACCGTCGGATGAGCGGTGCACCCAGTTGTAGACGATATTGTTGACGAAGTTGAACACACCGTTCCAGCCGATCGAGGGGTTACGGCCCGAGTTGCTTGCCCAGAGGTTGCGCACGAACATACAGTTCTCGCCGCCGAGGGTCGAGCCGAAGGCATGGTTGTATGTGTCGAGGGCCTTGGCCGAGATGGTGTTCTGGATGGTCACGTTGACTGTGGGGAGCTTGAGGTCGGTAGACTCATACTGACCCTCGCTGGGGTCGTACATATGACGGTAGAACGAGATGTTCTCGTCGAGACCCCACTCTGCCGAGCAGTGGTCGATCATGATGTTGCCCACAGGGTTGCCACCGAATGAGTCCTCGCGGTTGTGGACGCGGGTGTCGCCGCGGCGGAAACGCATATGGCGCACAACGACGTCGTGGGTGTCCACCTGGAACGATTCGCCTGCTATGCAGACACCGTCGCCGGGGGCTGTCTGGCCTGCGATGGTGACGTAGGGGGCGCGGACATAGATAGGGGTCTTGAGATTGATCACGCCGGACACGTTGAACACGATGATACGTGCTCCGCCGGTCTCACAAGCCTCGCGGAACGAGCCGGGGCCGCTGTCGTTGAGGTTGGTCACGGTTATCACCTTGCCGCCGCGTCCGCCGGGTGAGTACATACCTCCACCTTCGGCTCCGGGGAACGAGGGGATTGTGGCTTTGACGAGATCGTCGGGACGCGATGCCCAGGGCACGTAGGGACGTCCTTCGCGGGCTTCCTTCTCTACGATAGGTTTGGCCACGGCCCAGGCGGAGTCGGAGTGCTCGCGGGCGGCGGTGATCATTTTGCGGTAGTCCTCCTTGGCTTCAGGTGTGAGCTGGGGATACTGTGCCATCATAGTCGCAGGAACGGTGAGGAACGCTGCCACGGCTAAGGTTGTAATTTGACGGTTCATTATTTTTGAGATAATGGTATTGGATTGGTGAATAAATCAAAAGTAAGACCTTTCGGATTGCTTTTGGTTTATTTCGTTTAAGGTGAATTTATGTTAAAAAAACGTGGGGAAGCCGGTTTTTAAGAAGACCATGCATTCCCCACGTAATTTTTATTCTATGAAAAGGTTATGTCAGCATTATTCGGCGAGGGGGTCGAATGTACCGGTGGCACCACCCTGTGCGGCGTTCTCCCAGCCGATGGTCTGCTCGAGGTTCGGGTTGGCCATCATGGCATTGTAGGGAAGACCGGGGAAGTAATATTTGGCACGGTAGTCCATATTGAGCTTGGCGTGGCTCGAGTCATAGTTGTCACCCTTCTTCTCGGCACGCTCGAGGTATTTGTTGTACCACTCGGCGAGGGTCTGGAGCTGGGGCTCGAGATCCTGACGGTAGTCTACGGGAGCGCAACGCTGCACGTCCTTGAGGGGGTCGGGATTCGAACCGTCGCTGCCGAACTTGTCGCCACCGAGGCCGCCGTTATACTTGTCCTGTACACGGAACTCCATGTTCTCGAGACGTGTGCCGTTGAGTTTGGCGAAGCCGAGGTAGTTGCAGGTGTTGCCGCCCCAACCGGTGAGTTTCCAGGTGTCAGGTGCGCCGGGCACTGTCTGGGCGCCGCCGTCGAAGAGCATCCAGCGACGGAGGTCGTCGAAACGCTTGCCCTCGTAGGCGAACTCGATCTGACGCTCGTAGATGATAGCTGCCATACAAGCTGCCTGATCGGTGGCGAGGTTGGCCTGGAGACCGCAGTCGCCGGTATAGCCTACGCGCTTGCGAATCTCCTTGAGCTGCTCGACTGCCACATCGGGATGACCGGCCTGGCAGGCGGCCTCGGCGTAGTTGAGGAGCACCTCAGCATAGCGGAGCTCGATGTTGGGCGAAGCGGAGAACTTGAAGCCGTTGCCCTGTGAGTAGACGTAACGTGCACCCTCTACGTGGGCATCGTTGGTGCGCTTGCGCACATACATACCCTTCACGTTGGCCAGAAGTCCGTCGGGACCGTAGTTGTCACCGTTCTCGACGTCGTTGCGGTCTTCAGCCTTCTCATACCATACATAGTTCCAGAGAGCGTAGTCGCTTCCGTTGTAGGGATAGTGGAGGTCGGCGTTGACGGCATCACCCTCGAATGCCCAGCATACGCCGGGGAAGGCGAATGTGCGGTAGAAACGCGGGTCGCGGTTCAGGAAGGGGAGATCACGGTCGTAGGTGATGGAGGAGGGCTCAAGCACGGTGTAGGAGTTGTAGCTCGAGGGGCGCTTGCCGTCCTTCATGGGGAAGAGGTCGACTATGTTGGCCGAAGGTGTCTTGCCACCGCTGCCGAAGCTGTTGGAGGGGCGGATGCTCTGCTCCCAGTTGTTGGGCTTGGCGTAGTCGGGGGTACCGCCGGTGGCGATGGTGTTGTACTGGGCGAACCAGATGGCCTCGGGGCTAAGCTGCTCGATGAACATCTTTGACCAGTTGGAGGCGTTGGTGCCGGGATTGTTTGCGAAGGCAAGACTGTTGCCGCAACGGTTGATATCGGCGAGCGAGTTGCCGATGAACTCGTATGCGTCCTGCCAGCGCTTCAGGTCGTTCTTGCGGTTGAAGAGGGGGCTTGCATAGAGCACCATGATGCGGCCCTTGAGGGCGAGCACGGTGGCAAGGGTGGGACGGCCATAGTCGGTGGTGGCGTTCCATGTGATATCCTTGAGCATACCGGCGGCTGTATCAAGGTCACCCATGATGAAATCGTATGTCTCCTTGGTGGTTGAACGGGGGGTGCCGTCGCCGGGGAGAGGATTCTCAACCTTGGTGATGATGGGCACACCGCCATACCAGCGGAACATCATGTAGTAGCTCCATGCACGGAGGAAGTATGCCTGACCGAGTATCTCGTTCTTCTGGGCATCGGTGAGGGTGCTGTTCTCTACACCGTTGATCACGTCGTTGATGTCGCGGATACGGCCCCAGGCGGAGTTACGGATCTTGTTGGCGTTGCCCTGGAAGAAGTCGGGCACACCGTTGGTGGTTGAGAGTGAGGTCAGCTCGATCTGAGGATTGACGAACGCGCCGAATCCGCTGAATTCCTCGGTGCTCTTGTCCATTTCGTCACCGTTGCCCGAGCTGGGTGACTGCCATACGGGGATGGAAGAACCGTTGTAGGGGAGCGAGAGCATATAGAGGTCGGCGAGACGACCGATGGCTCCTGTGTAATAGTTGTAGGCTTCCGGAGTTGTCGACTCGTAGTTCTTCATATCCTTCAGGAACTGGTCCGAGCAGGATGAGAAGGCCAGACAGGCTGCGGCAGCTATGATATATGATTTGACTTTCATAGTTTTTGGTAAATTAGAATGAGAGGTTTACACCGATGGTGAATCTGCGGAGGTTGGGGTAAACACCGTAGTTGCCGGCCATCGGGCTCATGAACTTGTCGGGATAGGGGTTGTAGAAGTTCAGGAGGTTCTGGCCTGTCACATTGATACGTGCGGAGTTGATGCCGACCACCTTGGTCCACTTCGAGGGAAGTGAGTAGGCGAGTGTGAGACGGCTCAGACGTGCGGTGGCAGCGCTGATGCGCCAGAATGTCGAAGACACTGCGTTGACATCGGTATAGGCCAGCGAGGGATAGTAGGCGTCGCGGTTGGCCTCGGCGATGAGACGGCCCTGTGCGTCATAGAGATCGTTGTAGAGGAACATATTGTCCGGATCCCAGAATGAGGGCATATTGGTGAATTCGATAGACTTGCCGGGTGAAAGTGTGGAGGAGGGCACTGTGGTGTAGCCGCCCCAGTTTGCGCTGAGCTGTGCGGTGAGCGATACGTTCTTGTAGGTAGCGCTGAGGTTGAGGGTCACGCCGTAGGGGTTCGAGCGGTTGGAGAGCTGAACCTGGTCGTTGTTCGCGTCAACCACGCCGTCGGGAGCTGCGTATGTGCCGTCGGGGAGCTGGGGACCGCGGACATCCTTGTAGATGAGCATACCGGGACGCACCTGGTCTTTGGTCTTGCCCATATAGGAGGTGATGTTGTACTTGGCGAAGTACTCGTCGATCTCCTGGAAGGAGCGGAACATACCGAGGCACTGCATACCCCATGTGCCGACGTCTGAGCGGTGGCCCTTGGTGATCTGGCGGTAGATGTAGTCTGTCTCCCAGTCCATGAGGAGCACCTTGTTGTCGGAGAGACCGGTGTTGAGACCGATGCGGTAGCTGAAGTCCTTGCCGATCTTGTCACGCCATGTGGCGGAGAGCTCGACACCATACTGGTTCATCTTGCCGTAGTTCATGGGAGCTGACATGATGCCGACAGTTCCGGGAACGGAGGCTGAGAAGGGGAGAAGCATCTCGCGGTCCCAGGTGTAGTATCCGTCGATGCCGAATGTGAGGCGGCTGTGGAGCACGTTGAAGTCGATACCGGCGTTGAACTTGTGGCTCTTGTCCCAGTGGGCGTCGCGGTTGACAGCTGACTTTTCGTTCATCTTGATGTTTGAGCCGGCCTGGATGCCGTTGCCTGTACCGAACACGGGGCCCTTGTCGAGGTCGGTTCCGTAGGTCTGCATCCACTGCCATGCGGTGGTGTTGTCACGGCCGGTGAGACCGTAGGATGCACGGATCTTGAGGAAGTCAACCCAGGTCACGTTGTTCTTGAACCAATCTTCTTCGGAGATAACCCAACCGAGTGATACGGAGGGGAAGGTACCCCAGTAGTTCTCGGGAGCGAACTTGGTGGAGGAGTCGATACGGAGAAGGAACTCGAGAAGATACTTGTTGGCGTAGGCGTAGTTGCCACGGAAGATGTAGGAGAGGCTACCGGCTACCGAGCGGGTGAACACTGTGGTGGCCTTACTCTGCTGGCTTACGGAGTTGGACTGGTGGGTGGTGAACTCGTAGGGATAGGTCACCATACCTTCGAGATATTCAGATTCGAACTCGCTCTTTTCGATAGAGAAGAGACCGCCTACGGAGTGGTCGTTGAAGTCACGGTTGTAGGTGAGGGTGAGGTTCATCTGATATGAGTCGGAGCGGCTCATGGTACGGCTGAGGAAGCCGCCCTCCTGGCCGTTGGGGATGGGCTTACCACCGACGAGGATGAAGTTGCTGGGAACCATGAGGCTGTTCCATGCATCTTCCTCACCTGCGATGGGGGTGTAGAGGTGGTTACCTGAACCGGAGCGCTCGCTCATGTAGTAGAGGTTGTACTCCGAACCATACTGGTTGTTCTTGTTGGTGCTGATGTTCTTGGAGTAGTTGAACTTGGCCTGGAGACCCTGGAGGGCGGGGATGAAGCCGAAGTCGAGAGATACACCTGTGTTGATAGAGATGTTGGAGCTTCTGTTCTGGTTGTAGTCACCTGACTTGTCAAGAACGGAGAAGTTGTAGTTCTGGTCCTGGTTTGCGCTGGCGTTGGTGGGGCCATAGGCTGCGATGGGATATCCGCCTACTGACTCGGGAATATAGCCGGGGCGGGTAAGGAGAAGATTGTACATCTTGTCGTCGCTCGAACCACCCACCTTCACGAGGGGACGGTTCTTGTCACCGTAGTCACCTGAAATCTGGAGGTTGGCTTTAACCCATTTCTTGAGGGTCACGTCGACGCCTGCACGGTAGTTCCAACGGCTGTAGTCAAGGCGTCCGAGGTTACCGTCCTGGTCGAAGTAGCCGATGTTGGCATAGTAGTTGGCCTTCTCGGTGGCGCCGCTCACACCCACGCTGTGCTTCTGGGTGAAACCGGTTTTCCAGTTGTCTTCAAGGGGAGTGAAGTTGAGATGGCGCATGGCCTCGAGCTCGTCGGCCTGGAAGAGGTCGGTGCGGCGGTTGAGGGTGGTGTTGGTGGGGTCGGCACCGGCGATGGCGTTGTAGAGACGGCCATACTGGTAGGAGTTGAGCATCTTGGGGGTCGACACGGCGTCGGTGAAACCGAAGGTGCCGCTATAGCTGATGACGGGCTCGCCGACTTTACCACGCTTGGTGGTCACGAGGATTACACCGTTGGCGGCACGTGAACCGTAGACGGCAGCGGATGCGTCCTTGAGGACGGTGATGCTCTCCACATCATTGGGGTCGAGGTTGTTGAAGGCCTCGGCACCGGGGTTGGTGTAGGAGTTGCCCACTTTCACGTCGTTGTTGTAGACCACGCCGTCGATCACGAAGAGGGGCTGCTGAACCTGTGAGCCGACATCGCCGAGGGAGCGTACACCGCGGACGTAGACAGATGCTGCGTCACCGGGCTTTGACTCACCGCCGACAACGCTGAGGCCGTTCACAAGACCGCTGAGCGATGAGGCGAGGTTGCCGTCGGCAAGGTCCTTGATCTCGTCCATGGGGACAGTGGCGATAGCGCCGGTGAGGTGGGCCTTCTTCTGAGTGCCGTAACCTACGACCACGACCTCGTCAAGAGTCTCGGAATCTTCCTTGAGGACGATCTTCTTGATGTTGAAATCGGTGATGGTGTAGGGGACGTAGCCGATGTAGCTGACCTCTACACTCTTCCCTTTGGGAACTTTGATGGAGAAGTTACCGTCAATGTCGGTGATGGTAACATTCTGGGTGTCGGGCACACGCACGGTGGCACCGATCATAGGTTCGTCCTGTGTGTCGACAACCTGCGCCTGATAGAGGATGTCCTGAGCGAATGTGGGGACAGCCATCAGAAGCGCCAGCAGGACGAGGCTTATTTTTGCTATGCTGTGTTTCATTTTAGCTTTGATTTTAAGGTGTATTATTCAAGCCAGCGGGGATCGCCGATCTGGTTCTGATGGCAGATCTGGAGCTGCGGATCGAAGCTTACGCCACCGAGGGGAAGGTCGAGATTGAACATCTGGTCAACCGGGCCTTTGAAGTTGGGATCCTCTACAGCTACGGAGATTTCCTTCATCTCGTTGCGCATGGGCTGTGTAGCACCGTCATCGTCGCCGCCAAGCCATGCCACGTTGTTTTTGTCTGATGTGACTTTACTGCCTGACTGGCCGAGGAACCATTTGTCGGGACGTGAGATGTCATAAAGGATGCTGCTGTTGAGGGTAACCTGCGGGCTCATGAGGTTGTTGGCCCAGTGTCTTGAAGAGAATGTCTTGTAGAAAGTACATCTGTCAATGTTGTGCACCATGGTTGCACCGGGTCCGAATGCGTCTTCGATTTTTGCACGTGAACCTACACGGAAGAAGTAGGCCTTGGAGACGGATGAGATGTTGTAGAAGGTCGATGTCCTGAGGATCATCAGCTTGATGCTCTCGAGTCCGGACCATGAATCGTCAAGAGAGATGAATGCTTTCTCATCCTGTTTGTTGATCTGCATCACGCAATCCTCGATACGGAAGTTGCTGAGAGCCCATCCGGCGGTACCGCCCATGAAGATGCGGCTCGGGATATTGCGGAAGTTGCAGGACTCATACACGATAGCACCGGGGCATACATATCCTGTTCTTGTCGAGAGAGGATTGGTGTTCTTGACGTTGAAGCGCTCATCGGGAGTGTCGCTCATGCAGATAAGAGCCTGCTTGGGAGCGTCAGACATATCAACGTTGACGTTCTTGATGGTAAAGCCTGCCTGAGTGACAAACTTACCCTCGCCTGAGATGACGATGAGGGGGCGGTTGAACTTGCTGCCGCGCACGGTGACGTTGGCGAGCTTGCAGTCAGCCACTCCGGTGAGTTCATAGGTTTCTCCGGCCACGAGCTCGAAAGCAACCTCGCCGGTTGTGGTTTCGTCGATGCTCTGGGCGATGAATTCGGAGATCTCCACACCTGCGGGAATGGTGGTGGCGGGAGCCCATGTGCTGTAGGCGATCATGGATGCGCCGGTGGAGGGTTTGTTGTTGAGTTTCTCATTGCCGAGAGTGCTGACAGTGATCTCATACTTTGTGTCGGCCAGACGGGGGAATGAGAAGTGGCAGCCGTCGATGGTGCTGTCGTTGACAATCTTGATGGGTTCCTCGGGATTATCGACGATAGACACGTTGGCGAGATAGCCTCCCGCGCCGTAGATAACGGGCCAGGAAACATCGACGCTTTCCGAACCGTCGGAATTGATCTGAACCTTGAGGTTCTTCTCCTCAAGCTGCGGAGCTTCCAGCTGAGTGTTTTTGACACCTGCACCCTGACTGAAACGCTCGTTGTCGTCGAAGCCTTCGGCACACGACGCGAGCCCCAGCATCATGGTGACGCAGCAAGCGCTGCCGAGCCATTTGATTCTGTAGTTCATGGTTCTTGATTGGTGGGTTTAAGATTAGTATTTAGTTTATTGTTATTTCTTATTTTGTCTCGTTGCGGAACACCTCTTTGATGTATGCGACGTTGTTGCCGAAGTTGCGCTTGGTGTCGCGCACGTGGTTCTTGTCGCGTGAGCGCTCCACCACAAGCCATCCGCTCCATCCCATCTTGTCGAGGGTGGCCTTGATGGCGGGGAGATCCACCTCGGGATCCTCGCGGAGGTTGAAGCCGTCGGTGTTGCTGAGATGTATCTGGCAGATGTTGTCTTTTCCGAGTGTCTTGAGCTCTTTCACGGGGTCGCGTCCTGCATCGAGAGCGTCCTGAAGGTTGAAGTAGATCTTCACACCCTTTGAGTTGACCTCCTTGAGCAGTTTCCTGGCTTCCTTGGCGGGAAGCGGTACGCGTATGCCTATCACTTTGCCCTGTGCCACGGCTTTCTCACCCGATTCGTGCAGACGGCGCACGAGCTCGGAGCGGGCGGGGCCTTTCACGGTCCAGTCTTCGCTGATGCCGCCGAGAGGGAGGAACGCCACTTTGGCTCCCATGACATCCATGGTGGAGAGGCAGTCGTCAATGAGTGCCGACCATGTGGGTTTGCCGATGAACGATTGTCCGAAGAAGCCGGACATGGCTACGGAGGGCACCTCTATGCCGAGGCTGTCGGCTGTCTCGCGGAAAAGTTTGCGGAAGTGGGGCTGGCGGAGCTTGTTGTCAAAAGTGTCGCGTTTGCCAAGGCCGCCCATGTCCATCTCGACACCGTCGGCTCCTATCCGGCGGGAAAGATCGAACTCCCCGAGCTTCTGACGCTTGAGCATCATCCAGTCGCAGGCTGCTACTTTATAGCGATGCGTGCCGGCAGGAACGGCTGCCGACAGGGGAAGAGCAAGGATAGCTAAGAGGATGATACCAAACAGTTTGCTATAGTTCATCTTAGTGATTTAAGGTGTGTATGTTTTGGTTTAACCGCGATGTCTTATTGTCAAGACTACGCAATGTCGATTAATGTTCTCTGATAGCGATTCAACGATTAGCGGGAGTACAGTATTCCCATTAACACCGCAAAGATAATGATTTTTTCACAATAACAAACAATAATTTGACAAATAAGTATGAACATAAACATAAGTTTCATATTGTTTGGAGGTGAACGATCCGGGTGCCCGTGACGTTAGATTATTGTTTGGAAATGTAATGAATGTAATTATGACACCTTCACCCTCACCATCCTCTCCGGCTCAGGAATCGGAACTCTCCCGCAAGCTTGCTTCCGACAAGGGCTACTACTGGTTTCTTGTGAGCTATCTTGTGATTCTGAGTGCCCTCGGATCGTTTGTCAACGATATGTATTCACCGGCGCTTCCGGCCATGTGCCGGTTTTTCGGCTGCACGGTGACCACCGGCCAGATGGGTCTTACCATGGGTATGATCGGACTGGCCCTCGGCCAGCTTGTGCTCGGGCCGGTGAGTGACCGCTACGGGCGCAAGCCGGTGCTTGTCGGGGCCGTGACGCTGTTCATCGTGGCGGCGGTGGCGAGTGTGTTCTCCCCCTCCATATACTTCTTCAACGGGTGTCGTCTATTCCAGGGGATAGGGGCCGCGGGTGGCTATTTCCTTGCCCGCACCATCCCGGCCGACATCTATTCCGGGCGTCCGCTTGCCAAACTGATGGCACTTATCGGGGCTATAAACGGTATAGCGCCGGCTTCGGCACCTGTGATAGGCGGTGTGACCGCCGATGCATTCGGGTGGCGGGGTGTGTTTGTGGTGCTCGCTGCGTTCGCGGCCATAGTGCTTCTGCTCTCGCCCGGGATGAAGGAGTCGCTCGCCCCGGCCGCGAGGTTCAAGGGGACGTGGCTCGATTCGGTGAAAGGTTACAGGACACTTCTTCTCAACCGCAAGTTCATGATCCATGTCTGCTACAAGGGAACGGCACTCGGTATGCTCTTCGCCTACATCTCGTCGTCACCATTCGTGTTGCAGACCCACTATGGGTTGTCACAGACTGTCTATGGTCTTGTCATAGGTTTCAATGCTCTTTTCGTCGCCGCCGGCTCCATGTTGGCCCTGCGGTTTCATCCGCTCAAGCGGGCGGCACGCACGGGTGCGTGGATCCTTATGGCCGGTGTCGCGGCCCAGGCCACGGCTCTCTACACCATCCACAGTATATGGGCTTTCGAGGGGGCGATGGTTGTGATGCTTTTCGCTCTCGGACTCATATTCTCCACCACCAACACTCTTGCCATGAACGAGGGGAGGGCCCAGGCCGGCGAGGCATCGTCGGTGCTCGGTGTGGCCGGTTATGTGGTGGGTGCGGTGGTGTCTCCCATGGTCGGACTCGGTGATGTGCTTCACTCGACGGCTGTGACATATATAGCGCTCGGCATCATTGTGTTCATCTGTTCGTCGGAATCAAGCCGGCTCGCTCCCGACCTCGGGGACAAGTGATCACATATAAAGAAAGGAATATAAAAAAGGAAGGTACATGATTTCAGCAGCGCCGGCTGCCGCGATCATGTACCTTCAGTTCTATATGTGTCGTTCAGACAGTCGTCAACGGACTATCTTCTCGGCCTTGACGTTGCCTTCAGCGTCAGTTGTCACACGAATCAGGATACCCTTGGAGGATTCATGCACGCGCTGACCCTGGATGTTGAAGTATTCTACTTTTCCCTCTGCATTGTCGGGGTTGATGCCGGAGATGCCGGTCGTGACGAAGGTCACGGGAGCCGACATGGGGCTCAGACCACCCTTGACGTTGGCTGCCTGCACACGGTATGTGCCGTTGGCTTCGGGAGTGAAGTGAGCGTCGGTGGTCACGCCGATGAATGCACCGTCGGATGTGATGACGTAATAGAGAGCGTCGCTCATGTCCGCCCAGCTGATTCTGTCGTCAGCCACGGTGGCCTCGGGTGCGGAGAGCTGGCGGGTGTAGTCGGTGGGAACGAAGCTTTCCTTGAGTCCGATCACATTGGAGAGGGTGAACATTGTGGCCTCTTCGTCGGTGAGCACGGGGGTATAGGGCTCGCCTTTGTGGGTGGGGGAGTTGGTGCGCACTGACAGGTCGATGAGATTGCCTTCTGAATCAACCGAGCCATATTCATAGAAGTGGGTCACGAGATCGCCCATGGAACCCCATCCGGCGTCGTTGGGCTTGAGGTTCATGCGTGTGCGGAGGAAGTAGGCGCGGGGCTCGTTCTGCCAGGGGCGTCCGAGATTGTAGGTGTTGCCTTTTGAATCGGGCTCAAATGCGTAGGAACCATTGTAGGCGTCGATCACACAGCTCTCGAACACGTAGCCCCAGAGGTGGCCGGTGCCGGTTGAGGGAGCGGTGATGTGGCCGGGGTTGGTCATGATGAGATTACATCCCTTGTAGAACTGGTTGCCGCCGCCGCAGATGAAGTCAACAGCGCCATAGATGTCGCAGTTCTCATAGTAGCCGTCGGTGCCGTTTGTCACCTGGGTGTCCTGCTGGCTCTGGAGAGATACGTTGTAGGCGATCTCGCGGGTTCCGCTGCCGAGAGCCACGCCTACACCGCCACGCTCCTTGACATCCCAGTCATAGTCGTTGCGGAGAGTTATGTCCTGCAGATATATGTCGGTGCTGTAACGGGTGGAGAGGACGGGGTTGGAGATTCCGCTCTGTTTGCCATGGATGAGCACGCCTTCCTTGCTCTGGCCCACCACGGAGTAGCCTTCGCCACGGATGTCGAGGGCCTCGGCTCCGAGGTCGTAGTCGCCATTGAGCACAAGCACAACCTTGCCGCTGATGTTTGCGGCGGCTGAACGGAGTTCATCGACTGTCGAAACCACTACGGGAAGAGTCTTGGCCACAGTGGCCTTGGCTCCGATCTCGATATCTTTCGTGACGGCTTCGGTGGTCTTGTTGCCATACTCATCCTCCACATCACCGGCGGCGATGGTGAGGGTGTATTTTGTAGAATAGTCGAGGTCAGTGACGGGGAAGTAGACAGTGGGTGCTCCGGCGGTGCCGTTGACAGAGATTGTGTCTACCGATGCTTTCGCCTTTTTGATCACGCGGTCATATTTAGCGATGGCCACGAAGTGGTTTGTGCCTTCGGGAGCCACGATCTCGATGCTCTCGAGTGTCGGGGTGCCGGTGAGGGCCTGCTTCTCTACGGTGAGTTCGAATGACCACATCATCTGTCCGCCACCCTCGAAAGTGAAGCTTACGGGAGTGCCTGCCACGTGGTTCTCGAAGTTATACACGAGATTGACGAGCTTGACATTCTCGTGCTGGAAGCCGCTCAGGGTCGGGGCGATCACGGTGGCGCCCTCCGACTTGACGTTGGTTATGTTGGCGATGTTGCCTGCATAGTTGTTCTTGAGGTCGCGGAAGATGAGCTGTTTCACCACGTAGTTGGCGGGAATGGAGAGCTGATGCTCACCCTTGCCACCCTTGAACCAGCTCTGGTATCCGTCGTTGACAGCGCTGATGGTATAGATTCCGTTTGTCCAGTCGCTTCCGCTGGGGCGGTTGCCGTCAAACTTGATCTCTTCGGTCTCGTCGTTGGCTCCGGGGGTGTAGGGGCGATAGCCGGGGAATGAGAGCACATACTCTTTGGAAAGTCCGCCGGTCTCGGCCTTGAAGTTGAAGGTTACGGCGCCGTTTTCGAGGACACCGGTGGCGGCGAGCTTGTCGCCGTGTACATATTCGCCCTGGAGCGAGGGAATTGTGGTCAGCACATAGTCAGGGAAGCTGAGCTCCACCTTCTCACCCTTCTGGTTGAGCAGCGCGAGGAAGTCGGCATCCATGTCTGTGCCGTCGATCACGAGGCTCTTGATGTCGATCGCGCCGATGTGGAACACTCTCACGAGGAACTCAGTGCGGTCAACCACTGCATCGGCGTCAGGATTGAGTTTGATTCTGATTACAGAGCTGCCGTCGAGGGCTGGAGTGGGTATGGAGAAACGTCCGTTGCCGAGCGATGTGACTGTCACATCGTTGTCTCCCTCCTTGGCGGTCACGTCGAGAGTTCCGTTGAGCGCGGGGACGGTGAAGACGAATTCCTTGCTTTCATAGCTGATGGGGAGGTTGACGTTGAAATCGTAGCCTTCAAACTCACCGGCCTCTACCCCTTCGGGGATGAAATCCTGGAGGATCGCCACCTTCTCGCCGACTTTCTCGAACTTGGGCATGGGCACATTGTAGAGCCATGAGGTGCCGATATTGGGGTTGGTGAAGGTGAATCTCACCTGCTTGAGGCCTGTCGACATGAGCAGATGATGGTCATAGTGGTGTGAACCGGTGACATTGAGCCAGGTGGAGTATTCGGTCTCTCCGGTGGCGATGTCGATCACGTCGGCCACAACATGGGTCTTGTTGGCAAACCATGTGACGTCGTATGAGAGATTGTAGACGCCGGCTTCCTTGACATTCATGTTGATGGTGAAGCCCACTCCATGACGCATATAGCCGATGTTGGAGCCGTTGCCTTCCCATTTGCAGCCACCGGTGCAGACGATGTCCTCCCATGTCAGCTCGCCGGGAATGTCGATGAATTTGCCGAGAGGCGCGAGATGGAAGTTGTAATAGTTGCCGGCATAGCTGCCTGTGGTGCTTTTCACGCTGAACGTGAGGCAATATTTTCCTGCAGGCATCACCATGGTGGGAGCTGAGTGGTCGGTGGACGCACCCCAGCCTCCGGTGTTCGGTATGTCGAAGTCATGATCCATGTAGACATCTCCGGCAACATCGACCATCGACAGATTTGTCACTGCCTCGAGGCCGTTGGCCCCTGATTTCATGGAGAATGTGTAGGCCTGCTCCTCTGTGTTGTTGATGAAGATTCTCACATTGGTGTTCGGTCCGGTGGAGCCGAGTGATGCACCGTCGTTTTCAAATACGCCCCATGATGTCTCGGGGTCGCGCATGGCGCAGTCGTTGAAATTGATGTCGGCTTCGTTGGGAAGAGTGAAATACTTCCCGTCTTCCGAGGGCCATTGGATGTCGGCCCATGCACTGAATGGGGTCACAAGCATCATCGCTGCAATCCCCAGCATCCCTTTTAAGGAGTTTTTCATGCTGAATAGTTTTGGGTTAATGTACTGGTAAATAAATAAGTTGATTTTTCAGTGTATGTGGTAATAGAAATAAGTTGACCGGAATCATCATCCGGCCTTTCAGAATCAGGCAGGCCATAGTCTGACATATTGTCAGAGTCTATGGAGTTTGAAAGTATAAATAGTTTGAAAGTTTTCCCGGTATAGATTATGGCAATAGACGGGAAACGGGACAAATTTAGTTAAATTGCCCCGTTTCCGCAAGTTGAGATGTTATTTCCAGGTGTTTCAGAACAATTTTGTTCCGATTCAGATCAAATATGAAGTGTATGGCCCATACGGATTTTCTTGGTCATCATGTAGCGTGAATTGTACTTGTTGGCAGGTATCTCCATCGGTACGTTTTCAATCACTCTCAGGCCGAATCCTTCGAGTCCTGTGCGCTTCACAGGGTTGTTGGTTATGAGGCGCATCTGCTCTATGCCGAGGAGGCGGAGTATCTGTGCGCCCACTCCATAGTCGCGCTCGTCGGCCTTGTGGCCGAGATGCAGATTGGCGTCTACTGTGTCGAGCCCCTCCTCCTGGAGCTTGTAAGCCTTGATTTTCTCCATAAGGCCTATACCGCGCCCTTCCTGGTTGAGATAGATTATGGCTCCGGACCCCTCCTTGTCAATCATCTCCATTGCTTTGTGGAGCTGTTCGCCGCAGTCGCAGCGCATGGAACCGAATATGTCGCCAGTGGCGCATGAGGAGTGTACTCTCACCAGCACGGGGGTGTCGGGCTTGATCTCCCCCTTGATGAGAGCTATGTGTTCCAGACCGTTGTCCTTCTGGCGGAATGGGATCAGGCGGAAGTGGCCCCATGCTGTCGGCATATCCACCTCCACGCCTTCCTCGACGAGACTTTCCGACTTCAGGCGATAGGAAATCAGGTCGCGGATGGATATGAGTTTCATTCCCCATTCGTCTGCCTTTTCCCTGAGCTGTGGCAGGCGTGCCATTGTGCCGTCGGGGTTGAGTATCTCGATGAGTGAGGCAGCGGGGCTGAGTCCGGCCAACCGTGCAAGGTCGATCGCGGCTTCTGTGTGTCCGGGACGGCGCAGCACACCGTCGTCCTGGGCGTAGAGAGGATGCACGTGGCCCGGACGGCCGAAGTCGGAGGGCTTGACCTCCGGGTCGGCGAGAGCGCGGATGGTGGCGGCACGGTCGTGGGCCGATACGCCTGTGGTGCATCCGGGGAGCAGGTCTATCGTGACGGTGAAGGGTGTGCCGAGCATCGAGGTGTTGTCTTCCACCTGATGGGTGAGCCCGAGCTCGCGGCAGCGGGAGATGGTGGTGGGTGCGCATAGCTCGCCGCGGGCGTTGGAGATCATGAAGTTGATATGTTCGGGGGTGATCTTCTCGGCGGCGATGATGAGGTCGCCTTCGTTCTCGCGGTCTTCATCGTCGACCACTATGACGAAACGTCCTTCCTTGAAGTCGGCGATAGCCTCTTCTATGGTGTCAAGCTTGATCTTTTCCATTTTCAATAAGGGTTATAAGTTGTGAGGAAACAGAGGCTACGGTCTCCAGTTCGTGGCGGAGACGCGACTGGGTGGAACGTCCGGCCAGCCACACCGGGATTCCTATGGGGAAGAGCACGGCCATCGTGATGCCGATCCATCTCGTCGATGTTGGGTGGATGAACCATAGCGAGCGTATCACGGGATAGTCCATGAGTTTCATGATCACCATCTTGTCTCTCGAGTTGGAGAGGCGTTCGATGATCTCCTCCATCTCGTCGCGCAGCGAGTGGAGCGCGTCGCGGTCATATCCTTTCAGCCAGTAGCTGATATATGACTGCCGGGCCGGATTGTCATTGAGATATCCGTTCACTCTCATGCGGAGTGCGGTGAGACGCTCTATGGCCACGGCGGGACGCACCTCGTCGATCACGACCTCCTTCATCTCTACCTTGCGGGCCTCGCTCACTCCGAAGAAGCGGCGGAAGAAGTTGAGATAGGCATCCTTGTTGAACACGGCCGAGTCATTGACAGCCTTGTAGGTGAAGAATATGCCGAGCGGGAGGAGCACAGCCGCGCTGAGCCACATACCCTGCCAGACGGCGAGTTTGCCATCGCGGGCGAATTTGTAGCCCATGTTGTCGATGATATAGTAGAATATGAAGAGGAGCACGGAGATCACGAGCGGTGTGCCGAGACCTCCCTTGCGTATGATGGCTCCGAGCGGCGCGCCTATGAAGAAGAAGATGATGCAGGCGAAGGAGAGTGTGAATTTCTTCTGGAGCTCGATGGCATGGCGTCTTATGGTCTTGAGATCGTCGGCCATGCTCAGGGCTGTGAATTCATATTCCTGATGCTGTCTCTGCACCTTGGCCAGGGCCTGGTTGAGATAGTTGAGCGCGAAGCCCGACGAAGATCCGCGGAACACGGAGTCGATGTCCAGAGGCTTGTCCATGCTGACCGGTTTGCGCAGCTCGCGCTCGGCCTTGCCGTTGACGTAGCGCAGCTGGTAGGGGGAGAGGTTGAGCACCGGTTTCTCCCGGAGATCCTTGGAGTAGACCCCTCCGAGCGAGTCGACGCGCTCGGTGACCGAGTCGATCGTGGCCTGGAGTTCGGCCATATCCTTTCCGACATACTGGTTGCGCATCCCCTGCTCGTCCATACGGTTGAAGTTGGCATCGAAACGGAGCATGATCTCCTTGGTGTCGAATGACTCGCGGCGATACGGGACGTTCTTCATGCCGGCGGCGGCATCCTTGAGGTTCTCGAACGATTCCCCTTGCCACAGACGCAGGAACAGGTGGGTCTTGTCAGGTGTGATGGTCATCTTGCCTGAGTCGGCCAGGATGATTGATGAGTTTTCAAATCCGCGCGACACATCGTAGATCATCATGTCGTAGAGCATACCGGTCTCGCGGTTTTTCTCTTGCACGAACAGGTTGTAGCCCGGGATCTGGTCGTAGAACACCCCTTCGGGAATCTCCAGTTCGGGAGATTTCTGTCTCATGGAGAACAGCAGGGTCCACATCTTGGTCTGTGCTACCGGGAGCACATTGTTCTGGAAGAAAAAGGCACCGGTGGCTATGAGCACCATGAGTATGATGAGCGGGGCCATGGTGCGGAGCAGCGATATGCCGGCGGCTTTCATGGCGGTGAGCTCGAATGTCTCGCCGAGGTTGCCGAAGATCATGAGCGATGCCAGCAGTATGGCGAGTGGAAGCGCCATCGGCACCATGGTGAGCGCGGCATAGAAGAACAGTTCGGCTATCACGTCGACCCCGAGCCCCTTGCCCACGAGATCGTCGATGTAGCGCCACAGGAACTGCATGAGCACAATGAAGAGGCAGATGCAGAACGTCATCATAAACAGAGGCAGGAAGCTCTGCAGTATGAATGTATCCATGCGCTTGATGCGAAACATGATCCGATTGATATGTTATAGGGTTGGTGGGTATGTTGCCGGGTTGATTCTGTGTCAGAGCGCCCGGCCGGGAAATTAGCCGGCCGGGCGCTTGTGGTGGTTTGTCATTTCCCGCGTGGCGGGAGGTATGGAGTGTGTGACAGGGAAGCCCTGACTTATTTCACGCCGAGACGGGCCTTGACAGTGTCGGTGATGTCGGTGACATCAGTGCCTACATAGACAGGCACCATATTCTCGAACACGAAGGTGTAGTTGCCTTCGGCTCCTACGCCCTGGATGGCTTTCATGACGCTCTCCTGGATGGGGGCCATGAGCTGCTGCTGCTGGCGCTGGAGATCCTGGGTGGCTGTCTGACGGAACTGCTGCACTTTGGCGTCAAGTTCCTGCATCTCCTGCATACGGCGGTCCTTGATGGTCTGGGGGGTGTTGGCATCGAGTGCCTGGAATTCCTCATATTTCTTCTGGAACTCTTCCTGGAGTTTCGAGAACTCATCCTCATACTTCTTGGAAGCTGCTTCCATCTGCTCGTTCACATTCTTGATCTCGGGCATGGACTCCATGAGCTGCTGAGTGTTGATTACGGCGAATTTCTGAGCGAAGGCGCTCATGGGAAGCGCAATGAAGATTGCGATAAGGAGTTTCTTGATCATTGTCTATTTCAAGTGTTTGATTTACGGATAATAATGAATTTACTCTTGGCTTAGCCTGCGGCGGCAGGGTCTAAAGCGGTGCAAAGATAGGCAATTTATTTTGAAAAACCTAACTTTTCAAGCACCTCGTTGGATACGTCGATACGTGGCGACGCAAAGATGATGTCGGCTGTGGTGGCGCGGTCGAATATACATTGATAGCCACGCTCCTCCGAGACTTTCTTGACAGCGTTGTAGACGTCGTCCTGTATGGGTTTCATGAGGGTCTGGCGTTTCTTGTAGAGTTCGCCGTCGGGGCCGAAGTATTTCTGGCGAAGCTCTGCCGCGCTCTTTTCCTTGGCCACAATCTCGGCCTCTTTTTTCTTCTTCTGCTCGTCGGTGAGGAACACCATCTCGTTCTGGTAGTTCTTGTAGAGTGTCTCGGCTTCCTTGGCCACTGCCTCCACCTCTTTCTGCCAGCGCTGGGAGAGCTGGTTGAGCTGTTCGTTGGCCATTTCGTAGGACGGTACGTTGCTCAATATATAGTCCATGTCGACAAGCGCGAACTTCTGGGCGCTCGCGCCGAAGGTGCAGGCTAAGACAATGAATGTCGCGAGGAGTATTTTCTTCATTTCGTTATGTTTATGTGGGTTATACTATTATAGACACCCTACGGAGTGAAAAGTTTAAGTGATTATCTGTTTTGTCAGAATTCCTGGCCGAGAATGAAGTGGAAGTGTGAGCCTCCGCGCTCGCCGTAGACACGGTCGAAGCCGTATGCCCAGTCGATACCCATCATACCCACCATGGGGAGGAAGATACGCACACCCACACCGGCTGAGCGTTTGAGGTCGAAGGGTGAGAAGTTCTTGACATCCATCCATGCGTTGCCACCCTCCATGAAGGCCAGACCGTAGATGGTTGTGGTGGGCTGGAGCAGGAAGGGGAAGTGGAGTTCGAGACCCAGGCGGGTGTAGGCACGGCCGCCGCCGAGACGGTAGGGGGTCAGCTGGCCGTTGTCATATCCGCGGAGGGCGATGGTCTCCTGTGCGTAAGTGTAGGATCCCGACATTCCGTCGCCACCGACATAGAATGTCTCGAAGGGCGATTTGAGATACTTGTTATAGCTTCCGAGCAGACCGAAATCGGCACGGGTCATCAGCACGAGGGTATATTTTCCTTCGGGGTTGGTGAGCGGGGTGTATGTGCGCGACTGGAAGCGCAGTTTCCAGTATTCGATCCACTTGTAGAGCTCACGGTGGGCCTGGTCGGTGTTGGTCTCGGAGAGCTTTTTCCAGTCTTTCTTCCCGAAGAGCGATGCCGGAGGTGTCATTTGCAGGCTGAGGGTGAATGTGGAGCCTGTTCGGGTGTACTGGGGGTTGTCGATCGAGTTGCGCGAGAGTGTCAGTCCGAGCACAAGGGAGTTGGATGTGCCGTTCTGCATATTGAGCAGGTATTCCCAGTTCTTGAGGTGATACCAGTTGTAGCCGAGGTCGGCCTGGAATGTGAACCAGTCGTCGGGCCATGAGAGTCGCTTGCCGAAGCCCACGTTGACACCGAGCATCTGCAGGTATTTGTTGGGGTCGTAGGCATCCTCGATGGCGCTGTTGTAATAGTCGTTGTAGCCGGTGTTGTAGAGGCCGCCGTATGAGTAGAGGTAATTGCTCATGTAGCGGTTGTTGTAATACGAGGAGTTCACACCGGTCTGACGGCTGTAGTAAGCCGATACGGAGAGTGAGTTGGGCCTCTTGCCGCCGAACCAGGGGTCGAGGAACGATATCGAGTATGCCTGATAGTAGCGGGCGTTGGTCTGTGCGGATATGGAGAGCTGCTGTCCCTCACCCTGCGGTATGAGGCCGCGGTAGGAGTTGGGATAGAAGAGATTCTTTATTGAGAAGTTTGTGAACTTGATACCCACCTTGCCGATGATACCTGTCTGTCCCCATCCGAGCGAGAACTCGAGCTGGTCGTTGCTCTTTGATGTCAGATTGAAGAGAATGTCGACAGTGCCGTCCTCCTCATTGGGCTCGGGACGTATGTCCATGCTCTCGGGATCGAAATGTCCGGTCTGTGCGATCTCTCGGGCCGAGCGCATGAGGTCGGTCTTGCTGAAGAGCTCGCCGGGTTTCACGCGGAGCTCACGGCGGATCACCTTCTCGTAGAGACGGTCGTTGCCGTTGATGATGACATTGTTGATCCTCGCCTGCGGACCTTCGAATATTCTCATCTCCAGGTCGATGCTGTCGCCGTGGATGTTTTTCTCGATGGGCACGATGTTGAAGAAGAGATAGCCTTTGTCCATATAATAGTTGGAGATGGCGTCGTCATCCTCATTGGTACGTTTGTCGAGCAGCTTCTGGTTGTAGACGTCTCCCTTTTCGATGCCCAGCACTTCGGAGAGCACGGCGGTGGGATAGACTGTATTGCCCACCCAGCTCACATCATTGATGTAATATTTCTTTCCCTCGTCAAGGGAGATGTAAACGTCGACAGTCTTCTCGTCAAACGGCACCACGGAGTCGCTCAGGATAGCCGCGTCGCGGTAGCCTTTCTCGTTGTATTTCTGTATGATGCGCTTGAGGTCGTCCTGATAGTCGCTTTCCACGAATTTCTTCTGACGGAAGAGGTTGAGTATCTTGCCCTTCTCGTTGGTCTTCTTCATGGTGCGCTGGATCTGGTTGTCGGAAAGCACCTCGTTGCCTTCGATGTAGATCTTGTGCACCTTCACTTTGTCGTTCTTGTCGACATTGATATTCACTATCACCTCGTTGGGGGCCGAGAGATCCTCCACAAGGTCGATTTTCACCTTTGCGTTGCCGAAGCCTTTGTTGGAGTAGTATTTCGAGATGATCTGCTCGGCGCGGTTGACGATGTTCTGTGTGATCTGGTTGCCGCGCATGAGCTGCAGGGCATCATCGAGGTCTTTCTGCTCACCCTTCTTCACTCCGTGATACTGGATGGCCGAGATACGGGGCTGCTGTCTGAGATTGAATACAAGCCAGGCTTTGTTTCCGGCCACCTTTTCCACGGCAATCTGCACCTTTGAGAACAGACCCTGACGCCACAGACGCTTGGCCGCGTCGTTGAGGTCGCTGCCCGGGATGGGGATATAGTCGCCTACCTTCAGGCCTGAGTAGCCAATGATGTTCTTGTCCTCGTAGTTGTCGGCGCCGGTTATTCGTATTCCGGCTATCTCGTAGCTTTTGGGGATGCCGGTGAAGATTACCGTGGGGTTGACCACGGTGTCGGTGGCGAGCTGGGCCTGCGAGGTCAGGCTACAGCCGAACAGGAGGCTGATAAGGAGCAGAATATGTGAGAGTGGTTTGCGCATACGTTCGTGATGAATGGGCTTATTTCAGTTGGGCTGATGTGAGGCCGAAGCGGCGTTCGCGTTGCTGATAGTTGGCTATGGAGCGATAGAAGTCTTCCTTGGAGAAATCGGGCCAGAATGTGTCGGTGACATAGATCTCCGAATAGGCTATCTGCCATAAGAGGAAGTTGCTCACACGGTGGTCACCGCCTGTGCGGATAAGCAGGTCGGGATCGGGGATTCCGGCTGTGGTCAGATAGCGGTCGAAAGCCTCGTCGTTGTCCATATCGGCAACAGAGGCTTTGCCTTCCATGACATCCATGGCATAGCGCCTGCAGGCTTCGCGGATCTCCCATCTCGATGAGTAGCTCAGAGCGAGTATGAGTGTGAGACCTGTGCAATGGGCTGTGTCGGCCATACATTTCTCCAGTCGTTCACGTGCCTCGGAGGGGAGGCGGTCACGGTCGCCGATCATGGTGAGGCGGACGTTGTTTTTGATCAGGTCGGGAGTCTCGCGCTCTATGGCTATGACGATGAGGTGCATCAGGGCGTCAACCTCTGCCTTGGGGCGGTTCCAGTTCTCGGTGGAGAAGGTATAGAGAGTCAGATAACCGATGCCGATCTCAGAGGCGGCTTCAGTGATGCGGCGCACGGTGTTCACCCCCTCAACATGGCCCTCGCTGCGGTCGAGTCCGCGGGATGTGGCCCAACGGCCGTTGCCGTCCATGATGATGGCGACATGGCGGGGAAGCCGGCTCTTGTCGATGTCTGCTTTCATATTCTTTTCAATCTATTCTGTGACAGGCTACACATCGCCTGCCGAACTCGTAGCTCACGGAGAATGTGAGCATGGAGTACCAGTCGGTGTTTTTGATAAACGAACTTTTTATAAGGTAAGGGTCCGAAAGACCGGGCCCGTCCACCTTGTCGCCGAATACCTTGGTCATCGAGAACTCGAGGGCAAGGTTGAGGCGTGGTTTCACTTTGTATTTCACTCCGAACGCCATGGGCAGGGTCATGGCGACATGGGTGTCGCCCGACACACCGGCCAGACTGACGCCAAGGCCGAGAGCCAGATAGGGGGAGATGCGGGTCAGCCGTTTGTAGGTCTCGCCTATGCCGTAGTTGAAGAAGTTGAACTCACCACGGGCCTGGAGGTCATACGCCGTGGCCTTGAAGTCGATTGGCTCCGGTGAGGGTATGACATTCTCCATATCGGCGGTGGAGCCGCTCAGCGAGGCTACGTTGAGCAGGCCGCGTATGGCGAAGCGGGTGTTGATGAGATAGCGGAACGACACATTGCCTCCTACCCCGGGATGAGAGAAGAGTTTGCTGTCGTTGGCATCGCCGAGATAGCCGGACAGCCCCAGGCCTGCTCCAAGATCAAACTTGTATTCCTCCGGCTGGGCTGTGGCCTGTGCCGACGCCCGGGGCGCTGCGAAGCTCCCGGTGAGAATGGCAAGGGTGGTTATGAGTATCGGCAGTATGCGGTTCACCTTGTGTGGCTGTTGAGGAGAGTGGACGATGGATTAGTAGATGGGTTTGAATGAGAATCGGTTGATCACTCCGCGGCGCATACCGTCGATGAGCGATCCGCCTGAGGTGTAGCCTCCGAATACGTAGATGTAGGGGCATTCCCAGTTTTCCACCGGTCTGGCCACGCGTGATACCGGCAACTCGGTGGCGAAGACGAGGGCCTGGGCCTCTGAGAAGGGGATGAAGGTGGCGGGGAGCTGGAGATAGCTGTCGGCCTTGTTCCAGGTAATGCCGAAGTCATACGATACGTAGACAGTCTTGTCGACCGCTCCGTCGCTTTTCTTTCCTCCGATGGCCAGGAGGGCTGAACGGTTTGTGACGCTCCAGTTGCTGCTGTTGGAGCGGATGGTCATGTAGGGGAAGAGGGCCACTCCTTCACATTCGTCGAGTCCTTTTGTGCTGAGCTGTCCCCAGGTCTGACCGTCGAACACCCACGACTCGCCGGTGAGCTTACCGTCGGCTTTACGGCCGCCGATCATTATGGACATCGGGGCGGAGCTCCATTTTGTCTCGTAGGTGATGAGCTGGCTTGTGCCGTCCACCGGACATCCCGCGGGAATGGGGAGTTCGGACGAGGCGGGATATGTCACCTGCTTCCATCCGTCGGTGTCCTTGCGTGCTCCGAGCATGACGTTGCCGTAGCCGCCGTAGATATGATTCATTTTCACTCCGGTCGAGGTCCATGCGAGTCCGTCGGCCGATGTGTGGAGTGTGCCGTCAGCGTCAATGAGATACAGTGCCTCTGTGGTTGCTTCGATGCTGTTGACATCGGCTCCCGCAGGGAGTGTGGCGGCAGTGACGGTCCATGACTCCGGATCAAACGGGGTGGCTGTAGTGGCCAGCGATGAAGATGTGCCGTCGGATGTGAAGCACCATGCCTCTTCCTTGTAGAGCACGGTCTTCTGATATTTGGCGGCGTTGAGCACCGAGGGGAGTTTCCGGCCGTTGAAATTGTCCCATACGAGAGTGTCGGGGATGCTTTTGTGGACATTCACTTTCACTTCGTATGTGCGCTGTGCGGTGCCGTCATAGCTGGTGACAACCATTTTCACCGGGCCGTCAGAGAAGTTGATGCTGTCGTTGGGGCTCTCGATGATATTGATGGTGGTGTCGCGGCTTGTGTCGGGCACCCGGAATGTGAGGTTGCATGATTTGGCCGATGAAGTGCCGACCTTGACAAGCAGTTTGCTCACGTCAGTACCGAGAGGGAGGGAGTCGGCATTGTATATGCGCGCGCCCACGAGGTCGATGCTGAAATATACAGAGTCGAGTTTGGCCACCACACTGTCGTCTTTCTGAAGCGAGAAAGATGTGACGGCAGTATTCGCATACGTCTCCGTGACTGTCACAGGATCGTCAGACTTGTCGTTGCAGGCCGTGGCAAGGAGTGTAGATATGAGTGCTACGATGAGGTATATTGATGTTTTTCTTGTCATAATGCAATGTGGTGCGGCGGCGTTATACCGCAAAATGTTTTCAAGCTGCAAAGTTAACAAGATTTTTGTTAAGTCTCATAGCTCAAAGGTGAAAAAAGCAAAAAACGGAATGTCAGGCTTGAAAACAGCCTGAAAACCCGGCTGAAAAGCTTAACTTTGTCAGTGAAAACCAGAATGAACCAGTCATGAGAGCAAGTCAGCCACACATTTTCACACGTCTGTCCCGTGTCACGGGTGCTTTGTTGCATCCGGCATCCACAGTTGATTTCCATTATCTGTTCATTCTCTGGTTGTCATCCGGACTGACTGTGCTCTGCTATGGTTTTTCATTCGGAAGACTCCTTGCTATATTTTCGACCGCCGCTCTTATTGCTTGTGTAAGTAGTTGTATGTCAATCATTTGCAGAAAATCGGGGGGGGGTAATTTCATCCTTCTGATAATTGCTCTGATTGCCAATGTCCTGCTCATAGCCGATTGTGTGTTGCTCCTGTTTTTTCATAAGGTACTTGATATAGATGTGATCGGGATAATGCTCGAGACTCATCCGGCTGAAATCAAGGAATTTACCAAGACTTATCTGACGCCTTTGAATGTTATTCTGCTCGTTCTCGTGGTGATTGTATTCAATATATCAGCCCGGAAATTGGCGGTGGTCATGAGCCGTGGCAGGCGTATCGTGCCGACGGTGGCTGCAATCCTGTCTGGGGCAGGTTTGATTCTGGGTGTGCATACAGCTGTGGGTTATGCGCTCTATCGCAACGGCAACGGTATGCCCCAGCTTTCCTCGCTGACCCGTGTGGCCCATGCCTATATGATGACCCGGCGTTCGGCTGCAGGGATTGAAGATCTCATTCACCTTGCGGATGACATGGCCTCGACTGTCAAGGCCGGAAGCGGAATTGACGCCGCTTTTGTGGTTGTGATAGGGGAGTCACACAGTGTCTACAGGTCATCTTTCATGGGGTATGGAAAGGATACCTATCCGCTTATAGGCAGGAGAATAGCCGAGGGGGAGATAGCGGTGTGCACGGATGTGGTCTCGGCGGCCGATCTCACTCACGCCGTGATGCACTCGATCTTCTCGTTCGGACGGAGCAACGGCAGCTTCTCCTCATTCCCGGTATTTCCGATGGTGTTCCGTGAGGCCGGATATGTGACACGTATGTATGATACCCAATATCTGCCCGGAAGAGGAGTCTCTTTTTTAAGTGATGAGGAGCTTTCCGTCAGGATGTTCGACTACCGCAACACCAGTTCTTATCCCTCGGATCTGGCGTTGATGGATTCTGTGGCCATACCGCAGGGGAGAGAGCTGATTGTATGCCACATCATGGGACAGCATTATGATTATGCGCAGCGCTATCCGAGTGACGGATTCTCGTTTTTCACTCCCGGGCTGTATGCCGGCTCGCCTGTCGAGAAGCGTATGCAGAGCGATTATGACAATGCCTGCCGGTATAATGATTATGTGCTTGACCATCTCATGGAGCGGCTCTCCGGGAGCAATGTGTGTCTGGTCTATCTGTCGGATCATGGGGAGGATGTCTGTGAGACCGACGGCTATATCGGACATGGCAATGCCCCTCATCGCCCGGATATGCGCTATCAGATCCGTATCCCGATGTTCGTGTGGGCTTCGCGTGGTTTCCGTGAGTCGTATCCCGAGAAGTGGGAGGCAGTGATGGCCTCACGTCATCGTCCGGTCATATCCGACGATCTTCCCCATATACTCACCGATCTTTCCGGGATAGAGACTTCATGGTTTGACCCTTCGAGGAGTTTTCTGAACGAGCGTTTCGATTCCACTGCCCACAGGATTGTGCTCAATTCGGTGGACTATGATGCGGAATGGAAATGAATATGGTTGAAAAAAAGAAACCCGGGACTGTGCCGTATTGGGCGCAGTCCCGGGTTGTTTTATCTAAGTCTTGCCGGATTGGCCGGCCGACTGTCAGTCGCGGGGTTCGCGGGGAGGACGGTTGTCGCGGCGGGGGCGGTCACCATCACGGCGGTCACCATCGCGGCGGGGACCTCTGTCGCGTCCGCCTTCACGGCGGGGACGGTCGCCACGCTCGGGACGGGGTGCGCGCTCGCGCTCCACGTAGCCTTCGGGCTTGGGCTGAAGGGCACGCATCGACAGGCGGTATTTGCCGGTCTTCTTGTCGATCTCGATGAGTTTGACCTCAACTTCGTCACCTTCCTTGAGACCTGAAGCCTCCATGTTCTCGAGGCGTTCCCATGAGATCTCGGATATGTGGAGAAGGCCGTCACGGTTGGGCATGAACTCTACGAAAGCTCCGAACTCAAGGATTGAGCGCACTTTACCTTTGTAGATCTTGCCCTCTTCGGGGAGCTCCACGATGGCGTTGATCATGTCAAGAGCCTTGTCGATCGAGGCCTTGTTGGATGCAGCCACCTCGATGTAGCCACCCTCGTCGATCTCGTCGATGCTGACGGTGGCGCCGCTTGCCTCCTGGATGCCCTGGATCACCTTTCCGCCCGGGCCTATCACGGCGCCGATGAGCTCCTTGGGTATGAGCATGGTGACGATGCGGGGCACGTGGGGCTTGTAGTCCTCGCGGGGTGCGGGGATTGTCTCCTGAATCTTGTCGAGGATGTGGAGACGACCCTCGCGGGCCTGCATGAGAGCCTTCTCGAGTATCTCGTAGCTCAGACCGTCAACCTTGATGTCCATCTGGGTGGCGGTGATACCGTCGCGGGTACCTGTCACCTTGAAGTCCATGTCGCCCAGATGGTCCTCGTCACCGAGGATGTCTGAAAGGATAGCATATTTTCCGGAAGCGGAGTCGGAGATGAGACCCATTGCGATACCGCTGACGGGGCGTTTCATCTTCACACCGGCGTCGAGCAGTGAGAGTGTGCCGGCACATACGGTGGCCATCGACGAGGAGCCGTTGCTCTCGAGGATGTCGCTGACGATGCGGCATACATAGGGGAAATCATCGGGGAACATACGCTTGAGGGCACGGTGGGCAAGGTTGCCGTGTCCTACCTCACGACGGCCTACGCCGCGGGGAGCGCGGGCTTCGCCTGTCGAGAAGGGGGGGAAGTTATAGTGGAGCAGGAAGCGCTCGCGACCCTGGTTGAGCACGTCGTCGAGTATCTTCTCGTCGAGCTTGGTGCCGAGGGTCACGGTGGCGAGGCTCTGTGTCTCGCCGCGGGTGAAGACAGCAGATCCGTGAGGTCCGGGGATGTAGTCTACCTCACACCAGATGGGACGGATCTGAGTGGTCTGACGTCCGTCGAGACGGATGCCCTCGTCGAGCACACAGCGGCGCATGGCCTCTTTCTCGACGTCATGATAGTAGCGTTTCACGAGGGGAGTCTTCTCGTCGCGCTCCTCTTCGGGGAGGGAGTCGATATACTCCTGGCAGATGGCGTCGAAGCTGTCCTGGCGCCAGTGCTTGTCGGCGCTGCCTGCCTTTGCGATGGCGTAGGCTTTGTCGTAGCACTTCTCACGCACATCTTTGCGCAGCTCCTCGTCGTTGACTTCGTGGCAATATTCGCGCTTCACGGTGGCTCCGGCTGCCTCGGCAAGTTCCATCTGGGCCTTGCACTGAACCTTGATGGCGTCGTGGGCTGTACGGAGTGCGGCGAGAAGATCTGCCTCGCTCACCTCGTTCATCTCACCCTCGACCATCATGATGTTGTCGTAGGTAGCGCCGACCATGAGTTCCATATCGGCCTTCTCGAGCTGTTCGTAAGTGGGGTTGATCACAAATTCGCCGTTAACGCGGGCCACACGGACCTCGGAAATGGGGCCGTTGAAGGGGATATCGCTCACCGACATGGCAGCAGAGGCAGCCAGTCCGGCGAGAGCGTCGGGCATATCCACACCGTCGGCAGAGTACATGGTGACCTGAACGATGGTGTCGGCATGATAATTGTCAGGGAAAAGGGGTCGGAGTGCACGGTCGACAAGGCGGGAAGTTAGGATCTCATAGTCACTCGCACGACCTTCGCGCTTGAGGAAACCGCCGGGGAAACGTCCATTGGACGAGAATTTCTCTTTGTACTCCACAGTGAGGGGCATGAAATCTACTCCCTCGCCGGCCTCCTTGGCCGAGCATACTGTGGCAAGAAGCATGGTGTTGCCCATGCGTAGTTCTACCGCTCCATCGGCTTGCTTTGCGAGTTTGCCGGTCTCAAGTGTGATCTGACGACCGTCGGGCAGCTCGATGGTTTTTTTGATTGGATTCATAAAGTGTTCTGATTCAGCTTTTTTAATTCGTCGTTTTTGCAGCTTAATAAATGTGTCGCACTATGGATTTTAGACGCTTGTGCACATTCGAGAGCAAAGATACAAAAAATTTTTCGGATTTTCCTTGTTTTTCTGAGATTTTTGTCTCTGAAGTGTGTGAAATAAAGCCACCTTCCTTACCTTTCGGTCGGAGGGTGGCTTTCATGTCTGTGAAGCTGTGCGCTTTATTCCTCGTTGCCGGCGAATTCCATCAGATAAGCCTTGATGAACGGGTCGAGATCGCCGTCCATCACGCCTCCTACGTCGGAGGTCTGGTGGCCTGTGCGGTGGTCCTTGACGCGGCGGTCGTCAAACACGTATGAACGTATCTGTGAACCCCACTCGATTTTCATTTTTCCGGCCTCGATCTTGGCTTGTTCCTGAAGGCGGTGCTGGAGCTCCTTGTCGTAGAGGATGGAGCGCAGTTGCCTCATGGCGTTCTCCTTGTTCTTGGGCTGGTCGCGTGTCTCGGTGTTCTCGATGAGGATCTCCTCCTGTTCTCCGGTGTAGGGGTCGGTGAACTGATAGCGCAGGCGCACGCCCGACTCCACCTTGTTGACATTCTGACCGCCGGCTCCGCCGGAGCGGAAAGTATCCCACGAGAGAAGCGCCGGATCGACCCTTACCTCGATGGTGTCGTCGACGAGAGGTGTGACAAACACCGATGCGAACGATGTCATTCGCTTGCCCTGGGCATTGTAGGGGGAGACGCGCACCAGACGGTGCACACCGTTCTCGCTCTTGAGATAGCCGTAGGCGAAGTCTCCTTCCACGTTGATGGTGCATGACTTGATGCCGGCCTCGTCCCCTTCGAGCAGGTTGGCGATGGATGTCTTGTAGCCGTGGTCCTCGCACCAGCGCAGATACATACGCATGAGCATCTGTGCCCAATCCTGGCTCTCGGTGCCGCCGGCACCGGAGTTGATCTTGAGCACCACGCCGAGCTTGTCTTCCTCGCGGCGCAGCATATTGCGCAGCTCGAGTTTCTCGATTTTAGAAATGGCGTCGGCATAGAGAGAGTCGAGTTCATCCTCTTCCACGAGGCCCTCTTTCAGGAAGTCCCATGCAATGGAGAGCTCGTCGACCACCTTTTCCACCTCCTCGTAGCCGTTTATCCAGCCCTGGAGGTCTTTGATTTTCTTCATCTGCACCTGTGCTTCCTTAGGGTGTTCCCAGAAGTCGGGCACATGGGTGCGGAGTTCTTCTTCTTCTACCTGGATTTTCTTGTTGTCGATGTCAAAGATA
>CAJUKP010000022.1 GCA_910587165.1 uncultured Duncaniella sp. | reverse complement strand
TTACCTCAAAAATACATCCACTCTGGTTTAACATTTGTTATTAAACACCCTCTAAAATCATGGAGGAGAAATAATTATGGAAAACAAGACTCAATATACCGCTGCGGACTATAAGAACTCCAATCCCGTGCGCTGGTGTCCCGGCTGCGGCGACCACGCGATTCTCAACTCTCTCCACAAGGCCATGGCCGCTCTCGGAGTGCCTCCCCATCAGACGGCTGTGATCTCCGGCATCGGCTGCAGCTCGCGTCTTCCCTACTATATGGACACCTACGGGTTCCATACCATCCACGGACGCGCCGCCGCCATCGCCACCGGTTTCAAGGTGGCCCGCCCGGACATGACCGTATGGCAGATCTCCGGCGACGGTGACGGCCTGGCCATCGGCGGCAACCATTTCATCCATGCCGTGCGCCGCAATGTCGACATCAACATCATTCTGTTCAACAATAAGATCTACGGTCTCACCAAGGGACAGTATTCCCCCACCAGCGACCGCGGTTTCGTATCGAAGTCATCCCCCTACGGCACCACCGAGGATCCTTTCATACCGGCCGAGCTTGTGTTTGGCGCGCGTGGCAATTTCTTTGCCCGTTCCATCGACGTGGAGCTCAAGACCTCCGAGGAGATTCTCACCGCCGCCGCCCGCCACAAGGGCACATCTGTGTGTGAGATCCTGCAGAATTGCGTGATATTCAACAACGGCATCCACAATGCCATCACCGACAAGGAGTATCGTGCCGAGCGCACCATCCATCTCGTGCATGGCGAGAAGATGCTCTTCGGCAAGGAGAAGGAGATGGGCCTCGTGCGCGACGGCTTCCTGCTCAAGGCTGTGAAGGTGGGCGAGGATGGCTACACAATGGACGATGTCCTGGTCCACGACGCCCATACCGCCTCCAATTTCCTTCATCAGCAGCTTGCCATGATGGACGGACATTCGCTGCCGTTGGCTCTCGGCATCATCCGCGACGTCGACTCTCCCGTCTACAATGAGGAGATCGAGGCCCAGATAGCCGATGTGCGTTCCCGCAAGAACTTCGCCTCGCTGCGTGACATGGTGCTCGCCGGCGAGACCTGGACTGTGGAATAGGCAAGATTGGAATTTTAACACTCTCTTTAACTTTACGGCCCGTAGAGGCAGCTTCCGGCTGCTTCTGCGGGTCGTCTCAGAATCTCACACCTGCGGTGGCGGTGAGGGTGACGATGGAATTGAGATGTGACACGCTGCTCGTGTAGTTGATGAAAGTGTATCCCCGCACTGTGAACGAGGCGAAGAACGAACGGTGGTTGTAGATGGCTGCAAGATTGAGCCGGAGCTGATTGGCCACTGCCTCGCTTGTCTTTGTCACTCTCTCGTTGTCGATAAGATGCTTGTATCCGATGGCCGCCATTGCTGTGGCGTTGAGGGTCCACCGGCGGGGACGGAGCACCCAGTTGTAGGCATAGCCGCCCATGGCCGAATATGATCTGTAGTTTGACCTGTAGCCGTTTGACTCGAGCGGATTGAACTCGAGCATCTCCTCGGGCAGATCGGAGAAATCCATATTGATTTTCTGCTCGGTGAAGTTGAATCCCACAAGCGCGGTGCCGGCGCTCCTGAGCTGATGCTTGGAATAGCTGTAGGCCGCCCCCTGCGAGTAGCGTCTGTGGTTGAAAAAGTAGTAGGCGTCAAGTGTCTTTGAGTCAAGCGAGCAGTTGGTGAACTTATGGTGTATGTGATGCCCGTCATTGTAGTCGCCGAAGCGTGTTATCACCATACCTCCCTCGCTTGACATCGACTGGTAATTGACCGAGAAGCGCGAGCAGGTGAAATCGAAATTGAATGTGCGCCGCTTGGTGGGGTGGGAGAATATCGAGTTGATGTTCCACATATATCCCACGCTGACAGCCATGAAGCTGAGCGAGAATCCCGCGTCGCTGTAGAGATCGGAGTGCATATATATGGGTGAGCTTTTCGGGAAAAGCATGGTCGAGGTCTCGAGCCAATTGTAGCTCTTGAGCTGCAGTTTCCAGTTTTTGCCCGTACCCACCACATAGTCACGGTCGTAGGAATTGAATGTGCGGTCACCCCAGTTGTAGACCTTCAGGCAGAACCTCGGGAAGCGTGGATAGCACACGGTGGTGTCCTGAATGCGGAATCCGTTGTCAATCAGCTGGCCGATCCAGCGGGTCGGGCCTGCGTCCCTGCATGACAGACATGAATCCACCCTCTCGGCGGCGGCAGCGCCGGTGGTCAGGACGAGTGAGGTCAATATGCCTGTCAGATATCTTCTCATTTCGGATACAAAGTTAATTAAAAGTTACCGATCATGAAAAGGATACAAAAGGCCAAAAGACCAAAAGAAACAAATTTTTTTACTTTTCAATCAGTCTGATGAATCTGAATCCAAAAATAATTTTGTTTCTTTTGTACCCTCCACCACCCGTTCAACAAAGACCAAATATGCCATATATACCGGTCCGGTGACGCGATATGCCACTACGTGGCAATCTAAAGTCTCACACATTGGCAACGAAATACAGCAGCGGTGAGACTGTGGGTGTCCGGCAGGACTGTGAATGTCCGTCATGACGGAGGGTGTCCGGCAGGACACCGATTTATAGTAGCCGGGCACACCGTAGTCTTGCGGAGGTGTGCCCGGTCAAAGAATACATAGATTTATGGCGTCTGTAAGACGCCGATTATCAGCACAATCAGGCAATTGATTAATGATAACCGGCGTCCTCCCGGACGCCTCCATCCTTTCCGAACTCACATCCGTGCACACCTCCGCTTCGCTCCGGTGTACACGGCTACTACATAATCTGCGTCCTCTGGACGCCTGTCCAAGTGGTAATTACAACCGTTGGCGGCAGATACAAATTACATCGGACTGAGAGATACATCGGACTGAAAAGTACAGAACAAAATAAGAACATAAGAAACTAAATAAAAAATTCTGTTTCCTATGTCCTTATTTTCTTTTGTACCCTTCTATCCCAAACAATTCCTCTTCCTGACCGGTAATTTTCGATAAAAAATCAAGGACAGAGGAAGACTCGCTTTCTCTGTCCTTGATCCTTTATGTAGCTTTCAGCCTTCGTGTGGCTGAGAGATTACGGCGCTTGTTTAGCGGATCACCTTGGTGACCTTGGAGCCCTGGCGACGGATGAAGAGACCGTTCGAGGGGTTGTCGACGCGCACACCCTGGAGGTTGAAGTATTCAACGGGAGCGTCGGTGTTGTCGGTCTCCACCTCGGTGATGGCTGTGGTGCTGACCTTGATGTCGGCGCTCTTCACACGTGCGGCATTGAGGATCTCGCCTGAATTGGTGTCCACGAGATAGACAAGCACGTTCATGTTCTTCACATTGCTTACATTGGTGGGGATGGTGATGGTGCGTGTGCCCTCTGCTGCGGTCAGAGCGGTGAAGGTGGCGGGGAGCGACTTGGCTACACCGGGGAAACCGTCGAGGAGACGGCCCACGTTGTCGTAGAGCATGGATACGGAACTGGGTTTCTTATCCCATCCGTCAAGGTCGCCGGTCTGTCCGGAGTAGTAGTTGCTCTGGTTGTAGGGACCTACATGATCCTCGGTGAGAACGTATGCGAGCTGGTAGCGGTCGGTGGAGTTGTCGGTGTCCATCGAGAACTTGGTCTCGGTCTTGACGGTGACGGTGGTAGAGTCGGCTGAAAGCTCACACTCCGCTCCGACATAGTAGGGCACGAGGCTGCTTGTGATGGTGGTGTAATAATCCTCGTATGACTCTATATCGCGGGGATCGCAGGAGATTGAACGGTTGATCACACCGGCGGGGAAACCGCTCGAATAGTTGGAAATCACCTTCGAGAATGAACTGGTGGTCATCGGGTCGCGCTGATATGCCGACATATTGCCATGGACTGTTACCAGGAAGAAGTCATCGGGATGGTTCTCGGTCATCTTCTCCATATATGAGAGACCTAAGGGGCAGTAACCGCAATAGGTGCTTGTGATCTCCTCAGTCACCATATTGGCCTTGAAGCCTGTGCCGGGAGCGAGGAAGTTCATGGTGAACTCAAATGAGCCGTCGATGGTGTTGGCTTCGCCGTTCACCTTGGTCACAACACATTTGACAGGTACATCGGTTCCGGCTTTGTCGTATGAGGCATTCTCGATATTGATAACATAGCCCTGACCGAAAGTGAAACCCTCGTTGAACCGGATCACGTCAGATACGGGCTGGGCATCACCGATGGTATAGGTCAGCTCGATATTCTCGATGTTGTTGGAGGCCTTGTTGTAGATGAGGGCCTGCATACGGAACGGAGCGCCGACCTCTACGTTGCTCGGGGCAGCCATGTCGGAGATATTGACGGCGTTGACGGGAAGGGTTTCACCCTCGATGGTGGCCGAGATGCAGTTGAAGCCGTAGTAGGAGGCGATGTTGTCCCATACGAATTCATTCTTGGTCTTGTCGAAGTTGGCCACCCAGCCGCCGTCGATATCATCGCCGTGGTTCACCCCGTCAATCACGATGGTAAGGTCGTTGGACGATTTAAGTGAGCATTCCCAACCGATGTACAGCTCTTTGCCCGGCTCAATGGTGAAGGGCTTGTCGAGCACGGCGGTCTGCAGGGCAAATGCTTTGTGGGAGGCGGTGAATTTCTGCTCCACCAGGCGCTCACCCTGGAGATCGTAGGTGAGGAATACGGTGTAGTCGGTCACATAGTTGATCTGCTGTTGTGAGGTCTGTATATTGGCTACTCCGGTGTAGAAGTTGATGGAGGTGATCTGGTTGCCGGCGAAGAGCGTGGTGTTGGCTTCATTCATGCATATAGCGGATGAGAAGCGGTCGCCGTTGGTCTGGCCATTGAATCCGAGAGCCTGATATGGTGTGGAGGAGAGATTGAAGTCCATCGTGGGGAGCGAGTCGGCCCGGGATGGTGCCTTGAGGGCGGCGGGAAATTCAACGGCCTCGGGTGCGCGAGCTGAGACAAACGAAGGATTGCTGGCAGCCGGAAGCATACGCTGGAGTCCGAACGCCGACGCGCTCAGGCCTACAGACGCAGCCAGGAGGACTGAAAGTAGAGTTTTCTTCATGAGAACTGATATGATTGAATATATATTAATGTGACAAACTGTATCGTGACAGATTGCAAAATTAACCATATTGCCAATAATGTGCAATAAAAATAACCAAAAGGATTGGAAAAAACATGAGATTTCAAGACATTTTCGACTAAAATCACTATTTTTGCAGTTGAATAAAACAATTGTATATGGCAAAAGTCACCAAGGAGATGGCGCTGGAGTATCACAAATACCCGCGCCCCGGAAAAATAGAGGTAATCCCAACCAAACCATACGCGTCGCAGGCCGATCTGGCCCTGGCTTATTCGCCCGGCGTGGCATATCCATGTCTTGAGATCAAGGACGATCCCGATTGTGTGTATGACTATACCGACAAGGGGAATCTTGTGGCTGTGATCTCCAACGGCACCGCCGTGCTCGGTCTGGGTAATATCGGCGCTCTCGCCGGAAAGCCGGTGATGGAGGGTAAGGGACTTCTCTTCAAGATATTCGCCGGACTCGACTGTTTCGACATCGAGGTTGACGAGACCGACCCTGATAAATTCATCCAGATAGTCAAGGCTCTCGCCCCCACTTTCGGAGGCATCAACCTCGAGGACATCAAGGCTCCGGAGTGTTTTAAGATAGAGACCCGCCTCAAGGAGGAGCTGAATATCCCCGTGATGCACGACGACCAGCACGGAACAGCCATCATCTCGGCCGCCGGTCTGCTCAACGCCCTCGAGATCCAGGGAAAGAAGATCGAAGATGTGCGTCTTGTGGTCAACGGTGCCGGCGCGGCCGCTGTGTCCTGCACCAAGCTCTACATCGCACTCGGAGTGAAGAAGGAAAATGTCGTGATGTGCGACTCCAAGGGGGTCATCACCGACAAGCGCACCGACCTCAATGAGCAGAAGCAGTATTTTGCCACCTCACGCCCCATCACCACCCTTGCCGAGGCCATGGTGGATGCCGATGTCTTCCTCGGACTTTCCGTGCGCGATGTCGTCACACCCGAGATGGTCAAGAGCATGGCGCCGCGCCCCATAGTGTTCGCGCTTGCCAATCCCGATCCCGAGATAGCATACGAGGCCGCCACAGCCGCGCGCCCCGACATCATCATGGCCACCGGACGTTCCGACTATCCCAACCAGATCAACAATGTGCTCGGATTCCCCTACATCTTCCGCGGAGCGCTCGACTGCGGTGCTTCCGAGATAAACGAGACCATGAAGATCCATGCTGTCCGCGCCATAGCCGAGATAGCCAAAAAGCCTGTGCCTCCGGTGGTCAACGCCGCCTATGGCAAAGCAAACCTCAAGTTTGGCCGCGAATATATCATCCCCACACCTTTCGATCCCCGTCTGCTCACCGCCGTGAGCCCCGCCGTAGCCCGCGGAGCCATGGAGAGCGGTGTGGCGCGCCGCCCCATCACCGACTGGGCCGCATACGATGAGAAACTGCTGCGTCTCAAGGGTAATGACCGCAAGTTCACCCGCCGTCTCCACGAGGCCGCGCGTGTCAATCCCAAGCGTGTCGTTTTTGCCGAGGCCAATACCGACAATATGCTCCGTGCGGCGGTGCTTGCCGCCAACGACGGCCTCTGCATCCCCATCCTGCTTGGCAATGAGGAGATGATCGAGAAGCGTGCGGTCCGTCTGGGACTCGACGTGTCGGGAATCGAGATTGTCAATCTCCGCCACGACCGCGAGGCTCCCCGCCGCGAGAAATATGCCGGCATTCTCGCCGAGAAACACCAGCGCATGGGCGAGAACTACGAGAGCGCTCTCGACAAGATGTTCGACCGCGATTATTTCGGCATGATGATGGTGGCCAACGGAGATGCCGATGCCCTGATTGCCGGAACACGCTCGGCCAGCACCCGCACCGCCGACATCGCCCGCGAGGTGATTGGCATACGTGACGGTTACAGGCATTTCGCCGCCATGCACGTGATGGAGACATCAAAAGGCACCTTCTTCCTTGCCGACACGATGGTGAACGGTGAGATGGACGAGGATGCGCTCATGGATGTGACCCGTCTGGCCGCCGATGCGGTGAAGTTCTTCGCCCACGATCCTGTGATGGCCATGGTGAGCTATTCCAATTTCGGCTCCAACACCGATCCCGAGTGCAAGGTGGTCCACAATGTGGTGGAACGTATGCACGAGCTTTATCCCGAACTCCCGATCGACGGTGAGATGCAGGTGAACTACGCGCTCAATTCGACTGTCCGCGACAAGGTGTTCCCCTTCAACCGCCTGAACGGCAAGGAGGTCAATACGCTCGTGTTCCCCAACCTCAGCGCTGCCAATGCCGCTTACCGCATCATGCTCGAGATGGGTGTGGGCGAGAGCATCGGCCCGATCCAGATGGGTCTGCGCAAACCCATCCACTTCATCAATGTGGATGCCGAGGTGCGTGACATCATCAATCTCATAGCTCTTGCAGGCCTCGACGCCGCTGTAGAGGACAACAAGTAATTAGTTACCGGTCAGGACAAGGGTACAGAAGAACAAAAGGACAAAAGAAACAGATTTTTTTAATTTTTTTGTTCAGATATAATCACTATGATGAATCTGAATCCTAAAAAAATAATTTGTTTCTTTTGTCCTTTTGTTCTTCTGTACCCTTGTCCTGATCGGTAATCTCCTTTTGTCCTGACCGGTAACTAATTATTTTACTTTCCAGCCTTTGAGTATGTTTTCGGGATTACGGTAATACTCCACTGTGGAGGGGTCGGTGATGCGGCGCGAGTAGGGATGACGCCGGCTCACATCCACCGGCTTGCCGGTAGCCATATCGACAGTGTTGTATTCAAGCATCCGTGCTGTGGGGAAGCCGATCGTGCTCCACCCTTCGGGACGGATGTTGGATGTGCGGCAGTCGATCAGCACCATCTCGGCATCCGGATAGCCGGTGCCGTGATTGGTCTTGGTGCGTCCGAAATCAGCCTGACGGTCGCCGGTTGTGGAGAATGTACACTCCACGAAAATATCGCCATGATTACCCGCCGTGTTCCTCACCCATGTGAACGGGCCACCGTCGTTGCGGAAGTCACAACGGTAGGCGAACAGTGAGCCGCGGCCGAGTATCGTGTCACCGCCGCCGTCGAGACTGCACCCCTCCATATATATGGTGCCATTGGCCTGCAGTGCATCACCCGAACCGATGATATGTACATTGTAGAGCGCTATGCGGTCGCCCATGAGCAGCAGGCCTTCAGCCTGTCCCTTGAGATCAGTGGCGATGGTGATGTCCCTGATGACAATATCGCTGCAATTGTCAAGAGCGAAGGCGGCGCGCCGTGAAGGGAATGTGCCCGGCCACTCGTTGGTCTTGACATTCAGCGGGTGGGGGTTGAACACCTCATTGTTGGCATAGTGGACGCGCGTCTCGTCCGGCCCGGAGCCTATGATGGTGACATTGGTCTTATTGCGGGCATAGACAATCTCCTCATAATCGCCGGGGGCCACACTCACCACATAGCTGCGTGTCGAGAAATCGGGTATGAAGTCAAGAGCGCCCTGCACGGTGTTGAAGTCGCCGCTTCCATCGGCACTCACCCGGATGGTATCGGGGATCACGGCAAGCTCTCCGCGGGTGGTGAACTGCCAGTCCGTCAGCCCGCCGAAACTCCCGTCGGCGACAGTGATCACTCCCGGATCAATCTCTACCAGGTAGGACTTTCCGGGGAGCAGAGTATTGTTGTGCAGGCAGATGGTGGCGGTGCTGTCGCGCACAAGTATGGGATGGAAATGAAATCCATCGGTGAAGCCGCCTATGATGGTGAGCTGCCACTGTGAGGTGTCGGCGACAGCCGTTCCTGACGGCAGTCCGGGACGTGTGTCGCGGTTGGTGGGCACCTTGGTGCGGGAATAGTCATACGGCACCTTCGTGTAGTCGCAGTCCGGGCCATACTTTCTCGGTTCTGTCGGGCCTGCCGGTATGCTGAGGTCAAGACTGTCGACGACAAGACCTGTCTCCACGTCATAGACCCTCACAAATCCGCTGTCGCCCACAACCGGCACGGAATTGAAGTTCAACACAAGGCGGGTATCGGGGTTGACATCCACGGCTCCGTCGGCCGGGAAAAGCTGAGGTCTGACACCATCGGCCGAACAGGCAGTCAGCACCACTCCGGCTATCACCGGCAGGAAATGGATTTTCATAGGCTTGGGCATAGCAGTCATGGGTGTATATACATATCAGAATTTCACTTCCACACCCACCAGACCATGGGCACCCTGCACTCTCACATTGCCGAGGTGACGCCACTCGCGGTTCATGAGATTGGATCCCTTGGCAAAGAAAGTGACACGGTCGGACACCTCGTAGCCTGCTCCGACTGAAAGATCGGAGATGGCCCGCAGCCCTACGCGTATGGGTTCATAGTAAGGGAGTCCGAGAATCTCGACAGGAGTATAATCGTAGGCATATTCACAGCGGCCGGAGCGGAACTCATAGCCCAGCTGAACGGTCAGGCGGCTTATGGGGCGGACCTTGAGTTCAGCTTTCACCACGTGGCGAGCGCGGTCGCGCCATTCGTAGTAGGCCTTGTCATACTCCGAGGGAGCGGTCTCCCATGAGGTGCGGAGCGAGAATGTGCGACCATTGTCATAACCTACCGCCACACCGAAATGCCATCCCTTTATATCAGTCCCGTGCATGAAACCGCCGGGCATTCTGGCTGACGCACCCATGAGCCACCGGTCGGCCTTGGCATAGCCTCCGAAAACCTCCACGAAGCTCCCAAGGAACGGGCCGAGGGTGATACGGCCGTCAAAGGCGTATGGGATACGGCTCATTCCGGTATATGCGGTGTAACCATTTATGTAGGGGGTGATGTCGTAGAGCTCCGAGAGTGTGTTGAGATGCGATCCTCCGTGGGCCTTGAGCTCGAGACCGAAGATCTGGGTGGGGGTCCAGCCGAAAGTCACGTCGGGGGAGACACGGATTGCATTGCCCGATTTTATGGCAAAATCGACATCCGCCCCGACACGCAGGGTGAGCTTGTCCGAGTGTGTTGACCAGAAGGGGGTCAAGGTCACAAGTCCGGTGGTTTTCGCCGAGACCCTCTCGAAATCGGAAAAATTGAAAGGTATGATCATAGATATGTGATCCGAAGTCCGAAGGAAGGCGGCGTCGACCTCAAGTCCGGCGCGTGAATGTTCGGAAGTGGCGATATGCCCCTTTGCATCGAAATCAAAGAAATTCTCGTTTATGTGGGGCATGATATGCTTATCATGGTCATACCCTACCCACCAGCGGTCGAATTCCATTCTTTCAGGTTTCCCGAATGAGAAACGGCGGTATTTCAGTCCGGCCTCATAGGCCAGTCCCGATGCCTCGGAATGGAACATCAGACCGATGTTGAACCGGTTGGCCCCTTGGGTATAGGTGTCAGTATAGGCCGCGAGGGTATGTGTCGCATAAGTATAGTCGACACCGGCGTCGATGAACGAGCGGCTGCCGACAGCGCGGTGAAGATCAAGCCCGAGGGTGGCTGTATGGTTCTTCCACTTGAGATGATCTTCTGTAAATCCATGTCCGCGTTTGTATATGTCACCGTTATATTGCCCCCAGACGCTCAACCGGGTGTGGTCGTCGTCGAGCAGACGGTAGCCGGCGGAGACCAGTCCGTTATATGTAGGTGTGCCCAGGCCGAGATCCACATATCCGCGCCAGGGGGAGGAATAAAGACGGTCGCCCCAGGCCACCGGATCGAGTATGGTGATACTGTTGGGGACCCCGGTGGTGACTGTCCGGTCGCTGAACGAGAGCTGTGACGATTTGAGAGGAGGAAGCTTCACCGCCGGATGCACCATGATGCGTGATGCATCGCGCTTGGCAGGGACGATCTCCTGCTCCACGGTGATTTCCTTGTGAAGATCCTGGGCGGAGAGCCATGCCGGAACGGCAAATGCTATTATGGGAAGGAATATGTTGCGGAGTTTCATTATTTCTTGGTGTTAAGGCGTGTGTCGATCATCTCGAAGATGTCGGCCTCGGTGCCGGGATAGTTGGAACGTAGTGACTTGAGATATTCGTTGGCCTCGAAGGTCTTTCCCTGTTTGCGCAGGATGTCGCTGTAGAGTATGAAACCTCTCGCCAGCCAGTAGCGGTGGGGGGTATCTGACGATATGAGCGAGTCGGCCACCTTCGCGGCGCGCTCGGTCTTGCCACGGTCGAGCAGCGACTGACCCATGTAATAGGCGCTCTTGGCACCGTTAAGGTCTGTCATGTTTGCGGCGAGTTTCTCCCAGTCGCTGTAAGCCTCGTCAATGTTGCCGAGACGCTCGTTGGCCATGGCGCGCATGAATCTCACATCGTCGATGTTGGTGCCTGTGTTGGCGGCTGTCGAGCTGAGCATCTTGTCGGCCACATTCACCACGTCAGCATACCGGCCCATATCGGAAGCGGTGTGGAGCAATCCGAGACGGGCATTGCGGAGCATATTGGCCCCCGACGCATGGCTCTCGAGCTCAAGGAATGTCGAGTATGCTATCTCGGTTTTGCCGAGCGCGGCCTCAGCCTGGCCCTTCACGAGCAGCGCATCCTCGGCCACCTCCGAGTCAGGATATTCAAGAAGCACCTGCGCCGCATAGCCCTGGGCCTCCGAGGGGCGGTCGGAGTTCCACGCATCTTCGGCGAGGAGATAGAGGGCGCGGGCACGGGAAGCGCCGGAAGGATAATCCTTCACATAGCTCAGCAGGGCTGTCGGGGAACCGCCGTTGATATAGGCGTTCTCAGCGGCAGTGAAAGCGGCGCGCTCTATGTCGTCCGGCTCGAAGCGGGGCGCGTTGGGCACGGAATTGATGAAAGCCACAAATTCGTCGAGCTTGCCGTCGGCAGCATAGAGCTGCTTGAGGTCATCGGCTGCCACACGGGCCTCCTCGCTCGACGGGAAGGTATATATCACCTTACGGTAAGTCTCGACACCCTTGGCCCGCTCGCCGCGGTTGATGTATGTGATGGCGAGCTGCAGATAGCCGTTGCGGCCCGGAGCTGTGCCGGAATAGCTCCGCACAAGTTCCTGGTAAGTACGGATGGCGGCGTCTGTATCACCCATAGCCGCCTGGCTCTCGGCCTTCTCGAGCAGCGCGCCCGGCACGAGACCCGACGAGGGGAACTGGGCTGTCATACGGTCAATGACTGCGATTTTCCCCTTATGGTCGCGCTGCAGACCCTTCATGATGGCATATTGATAGAGGGCATAGTCTGACGATGCCGGATCGAGATCGTAGGCTTTCTGATAGTCGGCGGCAGCGGCGGCATAATCGTTGAGATAATATCGGCAGTCGGCCATACGGGTGTATATGTCAGGGAGCAGACGGGCACCGTCGGGCAGACGCGTCGCAAGAGCGGCCGCATCGGTGAAGTTTTCAAGAGCTGCCTTGTAGTTTTCCTGCTGGAAACGTGTATAGCCGAGCGCGTAGCGCATGAGCGCTATACCCTCCGTGTCGTTCTTGGGGGTGGAATTGAAATAAGCCATGTAACACTTGGCTGCCTCGTCGTAATTGCCGCGCGTGTAATAGCAGTCGCCGAGCCAGAAATCACACTGGCGCTTCACCGAGGAGTCTCCGCCACGTATCGTGCGGGCTTCCGACAGATGGGTGATGGCATCGGCCACGCGACCTGACGAATACTCGCGGGTGCCGAGCATGAAGAGCACTCTCTGCTTGGCCTCGAGCATCTCGGCGGAGGGGTGGCTCACCTTGTTGATGGCCTCCAGGGCCGAGGTATAGTCGTTGTCGGTCATATAGCCGTTGACTATGAAACGGCGCACGTCACCGGCATAGCGCGAGTCGGGATATTCCTCGAGGAAATTCTCAAGGAGGGCCACGGAATTGCCGAACGGCGCGCGGCCGCCGTCCATACGTGCCACCGCATAATTGTAGAAGGCGATCTCACGTACCGACCGGTCATAATTGACCTTATAAGCGTTCTCGAATGCCATCATGGCCGAGGTGTTGTCACCCCTCTTCAGATATGCCTGTCCCAGGAAGAGCCAGGCGCTCTGCTCCATGGCCGAGTGGGATCCGATGGCCTGCTGGAACAGCTTGACCGAAGCATCCGTGTCACCCTTGTCAAACTCATCCACACCGAGTATGTAGAATGCCGAGGGGGACGGGGTCTTGGTCTCGGCGCAGTATTTCCACAGATACGGCATGGCATCGGCCGACCGGCCGAGATTGTAGAGCGACTCTCCGGCTATGCGGTTGCATTCGGGTGTGAACTCCGGCACCGATCCGCTCTTGAGCAGAGAGCGTGCCCCGGCCAGGGCCTTCTCATAGTCCCCCTGCACGAAAGCTATCTGTGCCTCATAATAGGGGATGGCGTTTCCGGGAGCTGTGGACGTGTCGACACCTCTGAAATACTGCAGCGCGCTCGTGAAATCCTTGCGCGAATAAGCTATGTAGCCCAGATAGAAGCGGGCGGCGTTGCGCCATTCCGGCACACTCTGCAATGTGCGGAACATCGAGGCGGCCGTGTCGGTCTCGCCGAGTATCATGTAGCAGTAGGCCTGCCTGTAAGTCATCTCATTCTGACGGGCCGATGTGAGCGCCACCGGATTGACCGCCGCATATTTCTGTATGGCCGTGGCATATTCCCCCCGGTGGAAATAGTAGTCACCCTCCGACATCATCACGTCGGCGCGGCGCGGCGACACCGGATATAACTCGAGAAAACGGCTGAATATGGCGAGCGCCTCGTCATCGCCGAGACCGAGGGTGGCCTTGCCGAGATAGAACATGGCCTCCTCACGCTCGGCGGGAGTGGATGAGAGAGAGTTGATACGGGCGAGCTGGTCGATACAGCCGCTGTAATTGCGGTCCTCGAACATGAGGATGCCTCGCTGCAGATAGCCACCCGCACCGGGGCTTTCGATCTGCGCCCCGGCCACGCCTGCACCTGCAAGATACATCCCGATGGCCGTGAGTAAGATTGGTCTTTTCATTTATGTGGGGGTTACAATATTGCAAAGTTACTACAAAATGATGATATACGACGGTCAACGCCGCTTTTTTTCTTTTCCATATTTCGGCATTCAGGCAAAAATCAGTACATTTGCCTTCATGAATATACTGATGTGCTGCTCCGACCTCTCATACAAGGGGGGTATGGTGAGCGTTGTGAAAGGCTATCTCGATTATCCCGACAAAGGGGACGTGGAAATCACTTTTGTCCCGACCCACCGGCAGGGTGGAAAAGCCGCCATGGCTCTCTGTTTCGCCAAAGCCTACGCGCGCATTGTGCGTATGGCTATGACGGGAAAGATTGATGTGGCGCATCTCCATGTGTCGGAGAGAGGCAGTTTCGTGCGCAAGGGCCTGCTGCTCCGGACTCTCCGGAAAATGGGAGTCAGAACCGTGCTACACCACCACGGAGCCGAGTTCGAACAGTACTATGCCTCAGCCTCCGGCCGCCACAAAAGATTCATCAGACGCACCCTCGAGATGGCGGATGTCAACATCGTGCTGAGCAACAGGCTGGTGGAAATGATCAGCGGAAAAGCTCCCGCCGCCAAAGTGGAGGTGCTCTACAATGCCGTGGAGGTGCCGGCGGCCAACCCCTACTCACTCACAGCCTCAAATATCCTGTTTCTCGGACGCATCGGCCGACGCAAAGGGGCCTATGATCTCATCGAGGCCGTCAGAAGGCTCGACCCGGTCCTGCCTGCCGATGTGAAGTTCTTGTTCTGCGGCGACGGCGAGCCCGAAGGCATAGAGACCCTCGTCGAGAAGCACGGGCTGGAACACCGTGTGGCCCACATAGGCTGGATAGAGGGGGAAAAGAAGAAACAATTCCTGCACGACACGATGATCAACGTGCTCCCCTCCTATCACGAAGGGTTGCCGATGACCATACTCGAGACAATGGCACTCGGCATACCCAACATATCCACACACATTGCATCAATCCCCGAGGTGATCACCGACGGCGAGACAGGCCTGCTCATCGAGCCGGGCGACATCGACGCCCTCGCCGCCGCGATAAGCCGTCTTGTCAACGATGACGATGAGCGGCGGCGCATCTCCGAGGCATCCTGCTCGCTGATATCACAGAAATTCTCCATATCATCAGCCTTCAGCAAACTGACACACATATATAAGTCCCTGATAACCTGAACAAACCAGTCATCACAAGCTTTCAAACCTGCATGAAAAAACATCTTATCACCGCATTGGCGGCCATCGGCATAGCTGCCGGGGCCACAGGGCAGATACGCACCAACAACGGGGTGGAATATCTGCTCAGCCAGACCCGCGACATGAGCGGCGACTTCTCTGACTTCAGCCACCATTACTTTCTGGCCGACTCGCTGGCCGGATTCGATCCAGCCACGGGGCGTGGCTCGATAAAGTGGAACAGGCATCAGCTCATGCCACGTCAGGCATTCAACGCCAACACCTACCTGCTTCAGCCGTTGAAATCGCTCGATTTCCCCGACACGGCATACGACAACGACCCGATACTGGCATTTCAGGTCGATCCCGTCAACGAGCGCACCATCCGGGTGCGCATCTACACTTCCCCGGTCATCCCCAAGGAGCTTGAGGACGACCCGATGCTGGCCGGACCTGTGCCCGTGAGCCGTGACTCATGGAAAGTGACCTCGACCCCCTCGGCCATCACCCTCAGATCGGCTGCCGGATCGCTTGAGATCACCCGCCACCCCTGGAGGCTAATACTCAAGAACAGTGAGGGCAAGCTCCTCACCGAGACACGCACTTGGGCCGACAACGATTCGACTCAGGTGAAGGTCCAGCCTTTCAGCTTCATCAAGAGAGGCTCCGACAACACCCGTTCCATCAATCCCGTGTTCTCCCTTATGCCGGGCGAGAAGATCTTCGGTACCGGCGAGAGTCCGACCGCGCTCAACAAGGCGGGACAGAAGGTGAATATGTTCGTCACCGATCCGCAAGGGCCCGAGACTCCCGATATGTACAAACCCATCCCCTTCTACATGAGCGACCGCGGCTACGGAGTGTTCATCCACACCTCGGCGCCGGTCACAGCTGACTTCGGCGCCACCTACGGAGGGGCCACCAAACTGTTCATGGCCGACGAGGTGATGGACATTTTCATCATGCTCGGCACCCCGAAGGAGATATTGTCGGAATACACCGCCATCACAGGCCGTCCGGATATGCCGCCGCTCTGGAGCTTCGGCACATGGATGAGCAGGATCACATATTTCAGCGAGGAGGAGGGCCGCGACGTGGCCCGTAAACTGCGCGAGAACCGCATACCCTCCGACGTGATACATTTCGACACCGGGTGGTTCGGCACAGACTGGCAATGTGACTATGCTTTCGCCCCCGACCGCTTCGACAATCCCCGCAAGATGCTCGCCGACCTGCGCAAGGATGGATTCCGCACCTGCCTGTGGCAGCTCCCCTACTTCACACCGAAAAACAAATTCTTCCCCGAGCTGGTGGAGAAAGGGCTCTATGTGCGCAACGGACGGGGCGAGCTCCCCTACGAGGATGTGGTGCTCGACTTCACCAATCCGGCCACCGTGGAATGGTATCAGGAGAAGCTCGGCAATCTGCTGGGCCAGGGGGTCGGAGCCATCAAGGTTGACTTCGGCGAGGGCGCCCCTCTCGACGGCATCTACGCCAACGGCCGTAGCGGCCTGTATGAACACAACCTGTACCCCTTGCGATATAACCGCGCCGTGTCGGAAGTGACACGACGCACCAACGGCGACAACATCATCTGGGCCCGTTCGGCCTGGGCAGGCTCGCAACGCTATCCGCTGCACTGGGGCGGCGATGCCGCAACCACCGCCACCGGTATGCAGGGCACACTGCGCGCCGGACTGTCGCTCGGACTGAGCGGATTCCCCTTCTGGAGCCACGACGTAGGCGGATTCGTCACCTCGAGCCCCGAGGAACTCTACCGCCGCTGGCTCCCGTTCGGATTCCTCACATCCCACACCCGCATCCATGGCGCCCCTCCCACCGAGCCCTGGCTCTACGGCAAGGATTTCACCGACTATTTCCGCAAGTGCGCCGAGATGAAATATACACTCATGCCCTACATCTACACCCAGGCAGTCGAAAGCTCATCCAACGGCTGGCCCATGCTGAGGGCACTGCTGCTCGAATTTCCCGACGACCCCGGGGCATGGCGTGTCGACGATGAATATATGTTCGGCTCCTCGATTCTCGTGGCCCCGATGCTCGAGCCCGGCAGCTCACGAGACGTCTATCTCCCGGGCAAACAGAAATGGATTGACTTCCAGACGGGAAAGACATATTCACCCGGATGGAACCACATCTCCACCGGCGAGATGCCGATTGTGATAATGGTGAAAGACGGCACAGCGCTCCCCGTGCTTCCGGTAGCGCAGTCCACCGACCGGCTTGAATGGGACAAGCTCACATGGCGTCCGTTCAGCGCCGATCTTCCGGCCCGCGGGACAGCCATCCTCCCTGACGGAAGCACACGCACCAGCGACAATCAGGGGAAATAATCCCGAAACATAGACACACCTATCTTCCCCCATATCTTCAGAGCCGGTCATGAAGTTAACGTTTGTTAATCGCCGACCGGCTCTGAAGATTTTGTCATTTTCATAATTTTTCGTAATTTTGTGGTTATGAAAGAGTTTATAACCTGGTGCAAAAGATACCTTTCGTTCACCCTGCTCGCCGCCATAACCGTGGGGGCACTGGTGCTTTTTTTCAACGAGAACTCACTGCTCACCTCGATTGAACAGGAACGTCGCATCAGCGAGCTTGAAGCCCGCATCAGCGATGCAAACGACACACTGACCTACTACCGTGATCTCAACCGCTCGCTCAACACCGACAAGGAGACCATGGAACGCATCGTGCGCGAACAGCACCATATGCAGCACCCGGACGAAGACGTATATATATTTGAATAAGTGAATATCTACCAACGATAGTCTACATTATACCATACCATGCCATTCAGACATCACATCATACGGACTCTATTGCTGCTGTTCATATCTTTTAGCACCGCAATATCCATCAACGCATCAGCCCCATCAGCCAATATAGAAGATGTAAATCTTGTGTTTAATATTGAAAAAAATGGCAAAAAAGGGTTCAATGTTGTCACCAAATTCACTGTCGACGGACTAAAAGATATAATGTCTAAGCTTTGCGTGTGGGTGGAATACCCTGAAGGTACAACGCATCTTGTGGATGACACATATAATAAAAAAAATGGCTCTACTCATTTTGTGAGCTATTTCACCCCTAGATATGAAAGTTCAAGATGGGACGAATACAAATATACCATTTATAATTCCGAGCTCAATTTAAAACCGGGAGAACACACCTACTACCTCTTTGTCACCATTAATGATCCCAATGGCAAATGTCTGGCCAGAAGTAAATATGTCACTTTCAATGGTACCGGTTCCTCATCTACATTGAACAATGACTATGGACACAATCATCAGGCTGGCAACAACAATAGTAATGGACAAGCCCGTACTTGGAGAGAAGAACTAGGCTATGGCGGTTTTGTAATAGTCAATGAATATCCCACTGGATTCATTACCCGAACCAGATGGCGTCTTTGTCCGAATTGCAATGGGACTCAAGTCTGTGGCGGCTGTCGGGGCACTCGCCTATGCGGGATATGCAATGGTCAGGGAGGCATCATATCCGCCGGTTATGGTAACTATTATCCATGTGCCATATGCAGCACTACCGGTGTATGTCATTCGTGTGGCGGGTCGGGTCAATGCGCGTGCGTGAAAGGCGACTATCCAGGATATGTCATAGGTTCAACCTCTACTATTATGCCCGACGGTTCTTCATCAAGAGATTCTGCCGACTATGGATCAGGAAGTTCCTCTTCACAATCCTCGTCATCCACATCCCAAAGATCCTCTTACTGTGCCGACTGCGGAGGCACCCGCCTTTGGCGAGGTGGAAAATCGCCGGAATATGCCCGACCACTTTCCGAACTCGTAGGCTATTATAATTCATCAGGGTCAAAATGTCCGCATTGCGATCATTGGGATGAACATTGGCACTCAAAATGTACAACTTGCAAACGATAGCTAACTCATATAAGTCATGAATAAAACCCAAATCGGATTCTGGCTCGCCAACATAGGGCTGCTCACTGTAATGGTGGCGGCGGCGCTACCCCTGCTGAGAGTTCTTCCCGGCAGTTTCGGCTACATCTATGCAACAGGAGCCGCCCTTCTGCTCATAGGCCGTTTTCTCACCATTCCCGGCAAGGAGGAGCCATTGCGTGTCCGCCGTCTCGGGCGCATGGAGATATGGACGGCCCTTATCTTCGTCGCCGGAGCCGTGTTCATCTTTCTCCCCCAGGGCAAAGGGAATGATTGGCTGGCATTCACGCTGGCAGGCGGTGTGCTCACCATCTACACGTCAATCATGATCCCGCGCGAACGGAACAAAGCCCTGAAGGAGAAAAAAGAGGGCAAAAAGTGAAAAAATACTAACATTTCTGAATATTCGCGGGTTAATTACTACTTTTGCACGTTAAATAATCGAACGTGTCCTTTTATCTGACAATAGACCAAGGCAACTCAGAGGCAAAAATAGCCCTCTGGGAAGGAACAGAGCTGATGGACTTCCGTATGGAGCCCTCGCTCACACCTGCGAAAGTGGCTGCTTTCGCGGGCGAGCGCACAATTGACGGTGCCATCTACTGCTCGGTGGCCCGCGAGGATGTAGTGATCATGCGGCATCTCCGCCACAACACCCGCAAAGCCATGCGCCTCAACCCCGACACCCCGATACCCATCCGTGTGGCCTACCGCACACCCTCGACCCTCGGGGCCGACCGTGTGGCCGCTGCAGTGGGGGCATGGAGCGACTTCAAGGGTCGGCCGATTCTCGTGGTCGATGCGGGTACAGCCGTGACCTGCGACTACGTGGACCCCGACGGTGTGTATCAAGGTGGCAACATTGCGCCCGGCATCTCCATGCAGCTGAGAGCGCTGCATGAATTCACCGCACGTCTGCCCCTTGTGCCGTTTCCCGAGGATATGCCGCGGTTGTGCACCTCGCTCATGGGACGTGACACCCGCGAGGCTATAGCCCTCGGAGTGGTCCAATCGGTGCTCGCACAGATCGACTATTACCGCAAGCGCCTCCCCGAGGGCACAGTCACCGTGCTTGGCGGAGGTTGCGGCCACCATCTCGCATCGGTGTGCGACTTCGAGGCCACTGTCGATGAACACCTTGTCAGCAAAGGCCTCAACAGAATTCTTCTTTACAACTCCACCCTATCCACTAAATGAACACTCTCAGACATCTATTCCTCATCATAGCAGTGGCCGCAGCAGCGGTGATTCCGGCAGCGGCACAGGTCACAAGCCCCTATTCGATGTATGGCTACGGCCTTTTGCGCGACAATGCCACTTCAGAGCAGCGGCAGATGGGCGGAACCGGCTATGCCATGCGTTCGGGCAGGCAGATCAACGCCATGAACCCCGCGTCATACGCCGCCGCCGACTCAATGACATTCCTTTTCGACATAGGCACCGATGTGTCGCTCTATTTCCGTGAGGATGCCACCGGCAAGGACCGCGACTGGGGTGGCGGTCTCGACTACATCACCATGCAGTTTCCCGTCGCGAAGAATGTCGGCGTGAGCCTCGGCCTCGTCCCCTACTCATCAGTGGGATATGCATTCGGTTCAGACATCAAGAACGGAACCACCACCCATCAGGGTCTCGGCGGCATCAACCAGCTCTATCTCGGTGCCGGCTACGCTCCGTTCAAAAACTTCTCGGTGGGTTTCAACGTATCATATCTGTTCGGCACACTTTGCAATGATGTCTACGCCAACTCATCGGACGGCACCTCGGCGGTGTTCGAGCAGATGATGGAGGTGAAGGACTTCCACTTCCGTTTCGGTGCGCAATACACACTCCCCCTCTCGCGCCGCAACTCTGTCACCCTCGGTATCTCCTACGAACCGGGCAAGACACTTCTGGGTAACACCTACGTGCTGAAATACCGCCAGAACTCCACCGAGGCCCCCGACACGATAGCTCCCGGTGTGATCAGCCTCAAGAACAGGTTCGGACTGGTATCGTCCTACGGCGTAGGTCTGGCATGGGACTGGAACAAACAGGCCCACGTGGAGGTCGACTTCACATATCAGCCTTGGAGCAAGGTGAAATACGCCACTCTCGAGAACTTCACCCGCACCAAACTTGCCGACCGCTGGCGCATTGGCGTCGGAGCAAGCTACCAGCCCAACCCGCGAGGCGGCTATCTCAAGAGAGTGACATACCGCGCCGGCGCTTTCTACAACCGCGACTATATCATGGTGGGTGACAACCATGTGCGCGACTACGGTCTGTCGTGCGGCTTCGGAATACCCACCATCTCGTCAAAGACCGTCATCAACCTCGGTTTCGAATACCACAACCGCCGCGCCACACCCGACCCGCTGGTCAAGGAAAGATACTTCAACCTCACGCTGGGTGTCAACTTCAACCAGCTCTGGTTCTACCGCAACAAGCTGAGATAACCATGAAGATCTCCGGCCCCGGACTGCGTCTGCTCCCCCCGATAGCGGCAGTCATGCTCATCGCCATGGGCATGACGGTGGCATCGTGCAAGGAGGAAAACCCGATAGCCACCGCCGACGTCGACGCCTCCCACACCCCTACGATGCTGACCCGCAATGTGGAGACCCTGATCTCCGACTCAGGGGTGGTGAGATACCGCATCAAGACACCCGTATGGTATGTCTATGACGAGGCCAAGGATCCTTACTGGAGTTTTCCGGAAGGTCTGAACCTCGACAAATTCGACAATTTCTTCCGCCGTGAGGCTGAAGTGAGGGCCGACTCCGCCACCTATTTCAAGGATCGGCAGCTATGGCGTCTGGACGGTAACGTGGACATATCCAACGTGATGAACGAGAAATTTCTCACACAGCAGCTCTTCTGGGATCAGCGCCAGCGGAAACTCTATTCCGACTCCTTCATCCACATCGAGACCACCGACAAGGTGCTCGAAGGCTACGGTTTCGACTCCAACGAGCAGCTCACACGCTATTCCATACGCCGTGTGGCAGGCATATTCCCCGCCAATTCCTTCAAGCGCAAAGACTCTATCCAATAGATCGAGAACATGACTACCTGGATCATCATCACACTCATATCACTCATCCTCTCGGGCTTCTTCTCGGGAGTGGAGATCGCATTCATCACCGCCGACCGCGTCCGCATCGGACTTGACACAAGCCGCGGCGGCTGGCTCAACGGCATCATAAGCCGCTATTACTCCCATCAGGAGTTCTTCATATCCACCATCCTCGTGGGCAACAACATCATGCTCGTCATCTACGGCATGGGTGCCGCCGCACTTCTCGAACCGTGGATCGAAGCCCACATCTCGCCCAATCAGGGTGTGATACTGCTGTTGCAGACCATCATCTCCACCCTTGTCATACTCTTCACCGGCGAATTCATCCCCAAATCCATCTTCCGCATCAACCCCAACACATCGCTGAAGGTGTTCGCGCTGCCGGTCTACGTGTTCTACATCATCCTCTACCCCATCGCCGCATTCACATCCTGGCTTTCGCGTATGCTCATGAAAATGGCGGGTATAAAGTCGGGTGAGGCACGTCTGGGCGCACTCTCAATGACCGAGCTGAATGAATATCTCGAGACAAAGATCGACGATCTTGACAATCCGCAGGAAACAGAGGTGGAGGATGAGGTGAAGATATTCCACAACGCCCTCGACTTCTCGTCGACACAGCTCCGCGACTGCATGGCCCCCCGCAACGAGCTTGTGGCCATAGACCTTGACACGACCTCACGCGACGAACTGTCCGAACTGTTCACCTCCTCGGGCCGAAGCAAGATCCTGGTCTACCGCGAGGATATCGACAATGTGGTGGGTTATGTGCATATCTCGGAACTGTTCGACCCCTCGAGCGACTGGAAGGAGCATATCAAGGATGTGCTGTACGCTCCGGAGACTCTTCTGGCCAACACGATGATGAAACGTCTGCTCAGCCAGAAGAAATCAATGGCCGTGGTGGTGGATGAGTTCGGAGGCACCGCCGGACTCGTGACCCTCGAGGATCTCGTCGAGGAGATATTCGGCGACATCCAGGACGAGCATGACAAGAACGGAATCATAGCCACCGAGATCGAGCCGGGAGTCTACGAGATGTCAGGCCGTATCGAGGTGCGCACACTCCGCGACGATTACCGGCTCGACATACCCGAGGATGATGAATACCAGACCCTCGCCGGATACCTCATGCACGAGACAGGCACTCTCCCGGCCAAGGGGGAGACAATAGTTATAGACGAGCTCGCCTTCACCATAATAGAGCGCTCGGCCACACGTCTCGACCTCATCCGCGTGGAACGCCACACCCCCGGAGAACAGACAAGATAGAAGGGTGGCAGAGTCCTTGCCGCAAACCGGCCCTGATTTGCCATATTGTAACTTTGCCTCCGCATTACTGAAGATATGGAAAAAGCATCCACGGTGCTTCATGACCCCTTTGACAGGGAGCATCTATGGCACCCCTATACATCGACAATTGACCCCCTGCCGACATATATGGTCGAGGGGGCCGACGGAGTGAGAATCCGTCTGGCCGACGGACGCGAACTCATCGACGGAATGTCGTCGTGGTGGTGTGTGATCCACGGCTACAACCATCCCGCGCTCAACCGGGCCGCCACAGAGCAGATAGCCCGCATGAGTCATGTTATGTTCGGCGGTCTGACCCATCATCCGGCAGTGGAACTCGGGAAGATGCTCCTCGAGGTGGCCCCGCCATCCATGCACAACATTTTCTATGCCGATTCAGGTTCAGTGGCCACCGAAGTGGCCATGAAGATGGCCGTACAGGCATCGGTGAGCCGCTCGGGCGACCACCGCAAGACCAACTTCGTCACCATCCGGAGCGGATATCACGGCGACACATGGAATGCCATGAGCGTCTGCGACCCCGTGACCGGAATGCACGGCGCGTTCGGTCCGGCCCTTCCCATACGGTATTTCGCCCCGGCCCCTTCCATAAAACCGTGGGAGGAATGGGACGAGGCAGATGTAGAACCACTCGCCCGGATCATCCGTGAGCACAAGGATGAATTGGCCGCCCTGATACTCGAGCCGATAGTGCAGGGAGCCGGTGGAATGAGATTCTATCACCCCGCCTATCTGCGTGCGGCCCGCCGCCTGTGTGACGAGAATGGAATCTATCTGATATTTGACGAAATCGCCACCGGATTCTGGCGCACAGGCAAGATGTTTGCCTGGGAACACGCCGGCGTAGAGCCTGACATAATGCTCATAGGCAAGGGGCTTACCGCCGGATATCTCACCATGAGCGCGGTGCTCACCACACGCGATGTGGCCGACACCATCTCGCGCGGCGAAGCCGGAGTGATGATGCATGGCCCTACCTTCATGGCCAATCCGCTGGCCTGCGCGATAGCCATCGAATCACTCAGGCTGCTCAACAGCTGTGACATGGCCGCCCGCATAGCCCATATAGAGAGTGAGTTGCGCCGCCTGCTCGCCCCCGCCGCATCAATTCCCGGTGTCAGGGAGGTCAGGGTGCTCGGCTCGATCGGAGTGATGGAGATGGAGGAGCCTGTCAACGTAGGCGACTTCCAGAAGAAATGCGTCGACCGCGGGATCTGGGTGCGTCCCTTCGGACATAATGTCTACATCATGCCACCCTACATAATCTCTGACGAGGATCTCCGCTTCCTCGCCGAGAAAACCATTGAATGTCTCCGATGAGTGTTTATTCCGACATACTCGCGCAACTTTCAGCCCGTGGCAACCTCCGCCGTATACCGGCAGGCACCGCCGCGGGGGGTGAAACGGTGGTCGACCTCTCGTCCAATGACTATCTCGGACTCGGGGCCGACCCGGAGCTGCAGCGGCAGTTCATGTCCGAAGAATCCAACCGGACCCTCCCCCTCACCTCGTCAGCATCGCGCCTGCTTGCAGGCCGGCAGGAGGAGTATGCCTCGCTCGAAGCCCTGCTCGAAGAGCTATATGGCCGTCCGGCACTGCTGTTCAACAGTGGATATCATGCCAACACCGGACTCGTTTCGGCCCTGGCCGGTGTGGCCGGATGCATGATCGTGGCCGACCGGCTTGTCCATGCGAGCATCATTGACGGCATCATGCTTTCCAAAGCACCGTTCACCCGCTTCCGCCACAATGACATGGATCATCTCGAACGGATCCTCGCCAAGGAGTCGCCGCGCCATGAGCGTCTGATCGTGATCGTGGAAAGTGTCTACTCAATGGATGGAGACCGCGCGGACATAGATGCTCTCGTCGCACTCAAACGCCGCTATCCCAACGTGATGCTCTACGTCGACGAAGCCCATGCCTTGGGTGTGGAAGGTCCGCGGGGACTCGGTATATGCCGTGGCGCGGAGGGGTACGGCGAGATAGACGTCGTGGTCGGGACCTTCGGTAAAGCCTGTGCCTCGATGGGTGCGTTCGCAGCTGTCAGTGCAGAGCTCAAGGGATTTCTTATCAACAGTTCCCGCAGCTTCATTTTCTCAACCGCCCTGCCTCCCATCTCAGCGGCATGGACAGAATGGGTGATACGCCGCATGATCGGTATGGACGACAGGAGGGAAGCCCTGAAAGCATTGGGGCGACGTCTCCACTCGATCCTCTCGCCTCTGCAACCCGGCACGGTCGTGACGCCGAGCCACATACAGCCATTGGTTACAGGTGATCCGCACAAGGCCGTGGCTCTGTCGGCAGCGCTGCTTGAACACGGGTTCAAAGTTCTGCCCATACGCACCCCCACAGTGCCTCCCGGAACAGAAAGGCTCCGCTTCAGCCTCTCGGCCTCGATAAGTCCCGGTCAGCTCGACCGCCTCGAAGATTTTTTCAGAAACAATGAGATATAAGCTCCTTCACCCGCACCGCTCCCCGCGTCTGGCACTGATATTTGCCGGATGGGGCATGGATCCGCACCCGTTCGGAGGTGTCGGCCGCGAGGGCTATGACATTGCCCTGGTGTGGGACTACCGCGACCTCTCGGCCCCATGGGCCGGAGAACTTGCGGACTATACCGAGATTGCTGTCATTGCATGGTCGTTCGGAGTTCCCGCCGCCGCCCGTTTCATCATCGGCCATCCATCGCTGCCGTTCACCGCGAGGATAGCCGTCAACGGCACGAAGCAACCTGTCGATGACCGCCTCGGCATACCTGAAGAGATATTCGGGGGCACACTCGCCTCGCTCGACGGGAGAAATCTCATGAAATTCCACCGCCGTATGTGCGGAGGCGGCGCGGGGTTCAGGCTCTTCTCGGAGCATCTGCCACAGCGTGACGTCGAGGAGCTGCGTGACGAGCTCAGGGCCATCGGCGGGCGCGGCAGTGCCGGAGATGTGATGTGGGACACAGCCATCATCTCATCCGGCGACCTCATCATCCCTCCCCGTAACCAGATGCGTGCGTGGGAAACGGATGCCTGCGGTATCATCACAACCGATGGCCCGCATCTGCCGGACTTCAACGCCCTGCTCAACAGCCACCTCACCGATAAACGGCTGGTAGAGACCAAGTTCAGAAAAGCCGCCGCCACATACGAGAGCAATGCCATGGTGCAGCGGGACATAACCGACCGGCTTCTCGCGGCGGTTCCGGAGGGAGGACACGCGCTCGAGATCGGGGCCGGTACCGGATATGCCACCGCCGAACTCGCCCGACGGACATCCACTCTCGAAGTATGGGATCTCACCCTCAGTCCGGCAGTGGAGGAGCTGGCATCCACAGGTAAAATATCCGCACGGGCCTGCGATGCGGAGACAGCGATAGCCTCCGTGGCCTCAGGCAGCATCGACCTGCTCTTCTCGGCATCGACCGTGCAATGGTTCAATTCCCTTCCCGCATTTCTCCGCGAGGTGTGGCGCGTGCTCGCTCCCGGAGGCACAGCGCTCATCTCAACCTTCGGCCCACAGACAATGACCGAGATACACACCACGGCAGGCACCACTCCGGGCTTCCCTGACGCCGACACCATACGCAGGATGATACCCATGGCCGAGGTGACCGAAGAGCTCATGACCCTCACATTCGCCTCTCCGGCCGAAGCGCTCCGCCATGTGCGCCTGACCGGAGTCAACTCGCTCGGCACGGCATCGTCGCCGGCTGTCACACGCCGCATCATCACATCCTATCCGCTCTCGCCCGACGGAAGCGCTCCCCTCACCTATCAACCGATCTATATCACCATCCGCAAGACCTCATGAACAACAACATATATTTCATCTCAGGCATCGACACCGATGCCGGAAAAAGCTATGTCACCGGCCATATAGCCCGCCGCCTCATGGAAGAGGGCAAGAGTGTGATAACCCAGAAGTTTATCCAGACCGGCAACACAGACTTCTCGGAAGACATCGAACTCCACCGCCGCATAATGGGCACCGGACTGCTCCCCGAGGATATAGACCGCACCACCGCCCCGATCATATTCACATATCCCGCCTCGGCACAGCTCGCCGCAAGGATAGACGGGCGTGAGATCGACCTCGGACTCGTGGACCGCTCGGCCTCCCTGCTCTCCGACCGGTATGATGTGGTGCTCATTGAAGGTGCCGGCGGACTCATGGTGCCGGTGACCGACGATATATTCACCATCGACTACATAGCCTCACGCCATATCCCGCTCATACTTGTGACCAACGGTGTGCTCGGGAGTATCAACCATACCATACTCTCGCTCGAGGCGGTCAAAGCCCGCGGCATAGAGCTCGCGGCGGTGATATACAACGAGCATTTCGACTCCGATGCAGTCATAGCAGCCGATACCCGCGGATTCATCAGCCGCTATGTGGCCCGCCACTTCCCCACGGCACGTTTTGCCACTGTGCCCACCATCTGAATCCCAATTAGGATATTTCGGGGGAAATGCGTAATTTTGCACCAAAATTAAGAGATGAGATGGAAAATACCCCATTCCACATAGCCATAACCAAGGAACAGCTCTCCAAGCTCCCGCCCGTGGAGTTTGCCGGAGCCATCACCGTCGTGAGCGAGCCGGAAGACGTGGCTGCAGCGGTTGAATTTCTCCGTTCGCAGGATGTGGTGGGATTTGACACCGAGACCAAGCCCAATTTCAAGAAGGGTATGACCAACAAGGTGTCGCTCATACAGGTATCGACCGAAGATCATTCATATCTCTTCCGCCTCAACAAGATCGGTTTCACTCCCGAGCTGAAGGAGTTCATGGAGTGTGATGATGTGGTCAAAGTGGGACTTTCGCTCAAAGATGACTTCCATGTGCTCCACCGCATAGCCGAATTCGAGCCCCGCAACTTCATTGACCTGCAGGAAGTGGTGAAGCGTTTCAGCATATCCGATCTGAGTCTGCAGAAGATCTACGCCATCCTCTTCGGCCACCGCATCTCCAAGAGCCAGCGTCTCACAAACTGGGAAGCCTCGACGCTGACACCCTCGCAGATGGTCTATGCCTCCATCGACGCGTGGGCCTGCCTACGCATTTACCGTCTGCTCCATTCCCGGACATTCATCCCCGAAGAATCCCCCTACAAAATAATTGCAACAGAAGCTCCTGAGCAGGCATGAGAATCCTTACACCCGCACAGATCACAGAAGCAGCCACAACTGTCGGCGCCAACAAGGCCCGTATGGCCACATCGAACACCATTAGACTTCTTATAGCCGCAATGCTCGCCGGCGCCTATATCTCTCTCGGCGGAGTGCTGTCGGTGATACTCGGGTGGGGTTTCCCCGGGCTGACGGCCGAAAATCCCGCGCTACAGCGCCTCATAGCCGGAGCAGCCTTTCCGATAGGCCTCATACTTGTGGTGGTGCTCGGAGCCGAACTCTTCACCGGCAACAATGCTCTCCTCATCCCGTCGTTCGTGCGCGGACGCCACTCAGCCGGAGCGATTCTGCTCAACTGGACTCTTGTCTATCTCGGCAATCTCGCCGGAGCCCTCGCATTCACATGGTTCATGGTATATCAATGCGGTCTCACAGCCACCGACCCCTGGCATTCGGCCGTGGTGAGGGTGGCCGAGGCGAAAGTGTCGATGCCGTGGTTCACCGTGTTTCTCAAGGGAATCGGGGCCAACTGGTGTGTATGTCTGGCCGTATGGCTCGCATTGTCCGGAAAGACACTGCTTGAGAAAGCTTTCGGATGCTGGCTGCCTGTGATGGCATTTGTGGCATTGGGCTACGAGCACTGTATCGCCAATATGTTTTTCATCCCGCTCGGAATGCTCGAAGGGGCTGACGTCGGCGTGATGCAGTCGATCACCGCCAACTTCATCCCGTCGACACTCGGCAACATAGCCGGAGGGGCGTTGCTCGTAGGAGCTGTCCACGCCTATCTTCACCGCGAGGAGAAGAAATAACGAACTTAATACCTTGCGGTCGCGTTAGTCATAGAGTAACCATTTATTATGAGATCCGATGGATGCGACCGCATTAAGCCTGAAATTACAATCATCAATAGGGTCGGTGAGCGGAGTGCTGACCGACTATGTGATGGTGAGCGTCCTGCTCATCGCCGCACTGTTTTTCACCATAGTCACCCGCGGAGTCCAGTTCCGCATGATCGGTGAGATGTGGCGCCTCCTCATCCACTCCGGGAAACGAGACAATGACACACGCAAGGTCGACGAACCCGCCCATGGCACGGTAAGTTCCTTCCAGGCATTCGCCATCTCGATAGCCTCGAGAGTAGGCACCGGCAATCTCGCCGGAGTCGCCACCGCCATAGCTCTCGGAGGGCCGGGAGCAGTATTCTGGATGTGGGTCATAGCTCTCCTAGGGGCGGCAAGCGCGTTTGTGGAATCAACACTCGCCCAGCTTTTCAAGGTCAAGGGTGACAGATCATTCCTCGGCGGTCCGGCTTATTATATAATGAAGGGTCTCCACAAACGCTGGTGGGCCGTGACATTTGCCGTGCTCATCACCCTGACATTCGGCTTCGCATTCAATACCGTCCAATCCAACACCATCTCCGATGCCCTCATGACCTCATTCGCCATTCCCCGCGAGGTGACAGCATGGGCTCTGGCCATACTCACCCTTGTGATCATCTTCGGAGGGATCAGGCGCGTGTCAAGATTCAGCGAGGTTGTCGTGCCCGTGATGGCTGTGGCATATATCGTGATGGCTCTGGTGATAGTCTGCATGAACATATCCCGTTTTCCAGAGATCATGAGACTCATAGTCACCAATGCTTTCGGTTTTGACGAGGCGATGGGTGGCACGGTGGGTGCGGCCATGATCATGGGCATAAAGCGCGGTCTCTTCAGCAATGAGGCCGGCGAAGGCTCGACCCCTAACGCCGCCGCGACTGCATCGGTGACCCACCCGGTGAAACAAGGGCTGATACAGACCCTCGGGGTCTACACCGACACCCTGTTCGTCTGCACGGCCACAGCATTCATAATCCTGTGCAGCGGAGTGTTCAACGATGGTCACGACGGCATCATATTGACCCAGAAAGCCATCGACGCAGAGTTCGGAGGCGGCCATAATATCGGATCGACCCTCGTCAGCATAGCCATATTCTTTTTCGCGTTCACCAGCATTGTGGCCAACTATTATTATGGCGAAACAAACATCCGCTTCATACGCGACAGCCGCCTGGCAGTCAACATCTACCGCCTGGCAGTTGCCGTGACGGTCTATTTCGGGGCCATAATGTCGCTCGACCTCGTGTGGGGATTCGCCGACATCACCATGGCGCTGATGACCCTCTGCAACCTCGCCGCAATACTCATGCTCGGCAAATATGCCGTCATTCTTCTCAAGGACTACACCGCACAGAAACGGTTGGGTCATGATCCGGTCTATCACTCCTCTACAATTCCCGAGATAGCCGAGGAGACCGAGTGCTGGAACGACTGAGAACGGGTCAAATTGTTAATATAAGTTAAACAGAAAAATCTCGTGAACTTTCCATGACGGGACTTGTTCTAAAGATATAGTTACTACTATTTGCACTGTGTTTTCATGGTATTAGATTTAAGGTTAAAAAACAAACGGCTGTCGTGATGACAGCCGTTTGTTTTTGTCATATACCGACGGTAAGGAAAAGGATACAAATGGACAAAAGGTCAAAAGAGACAAAGTTTTTTGATTCAGATTCATCAGACTGATTATAAAATAAAAAAATCTGTTTCTTCTTGACCTTTTGTCCATTTGTATCCTTTTCCTGACCGGTAACTTTACAGCTACTCCCAATTTGGATATTCCGTGCTATTTGAGTAATTTTGCACTGCCATGACACTGCTTGACACACAGCCTCTGATAGCCCAGCCGATACCCATCTTCCTGACGGTGATGGGCATCATACTCGTGGCTCCGCTGTTGCTCAGCCGGCTCAAGATACCTCATGTGATCGGCCTTATCATAGCCGGAGTGGCTGTCGGGCCTGACGGGTTCGGAGTTCTGGCCCGCGACATGAGTTTCGAGGTGTTCGGACAGGTAGGCATCCTCTATCTTATGTTTCTTGCAGGCATAGAGATAGATATGTATCACCTGCGCAAGAATCTGAGGAAAGGGCTTGTGTTCGGACTTTTCACCTTCCTCGTGCCACTCATATTGGGAGCGGCGGCAGCCATACTCGTTCTCGGGATGGCCTTGCCCGAAGCCACACTTCTGGCCTCGATGTTCGCCGCCCATACCCTGCTCGCCTATCCGATCGTGGCGAGATTCGGGGTGACCAAATCCCCGGCGGTCATAATAGCCATAGCAGGCACCATCGTGACGGTGCTCGGTTCGCTCATTGTGCTGGCCGGTGTGCTCGGCGTGGTCCGCGAGGGTTCGCTGACATCACTTTTAGGCACACTCTGCTATCTGGCCATATACTGCACGGCCATATTCTACATATATCCCCGTCTCACACGTTATTTCTTCAAGAAATACCATGACGGCATACAGCAGTTTGTCTATGTGCTTTTCATGGTGTTTCTCGCCGCCGCCACCGCACAGTGGATAGGGATCGAAGGGGTGTTCGGCGCATTCTATGCCGGACTCGTGCTCAACCGGTTCATTCCCGGACGCTCCACCCTTATGGGACGTCTGGAATTTGTGGGCAACGCTCTCTTCATCCCCTATTTCCTCATCGGTGTGGGTATGCTCATTGACCTCCGGGTGGTGACAGATGGATGGGATACGGTATATATAGCGTCCGTGATGAGCGCCGTGGCCATGACCACAAAGTGGATCGCCGCATGGCTCACCCAGAAGACATTCCGCCTCACCGGCGTGGACCGCAGCATCATGTATCAGCTCTCCAACGCCCACACAGCCGTGGCGCTGGCCGTAGTGATGATCGGCTACAGTATGGGACTGTTCGGGGTGGAGATACTCAACGGCACCGTGGTGATGATCCTTGTCACCTGTACCGTATCGTCGGTAGGCACAGCGAGGGCAGCATCGAAACTCAAGGTGCAATTGCTGGAGAAGGAGGCTGAGGAGATGGCCAAGGATGAATCCACCACCCGCCCACGCACCCTCATCGCCATATCCAACCCGCTCACTTCGCCGTCAATTGTCGAGCTGGCGCTGTCAATGAGATTTCCCGACTCGTCGGTGCCGGGTGACTTCTACGCACTTCATGTGCGCAACGACAACTCAGCCTCCTCACGGGCCATCGGACGCAATTCGCTCGATGTGGCCGAGCGCGCCGCGGCATCTGTGGAGGTGGCGCTCACCACCATCGAGAGATATGATCTCAACTTCATCACCGGCGTGATAAACACCATGGAGGAGAGGGATATCACCGAGGTGATCATAGGGCTGCACCGCCGCACGGCATTCATCGACTCATTCCTCGGCGGAAAGATCGAGAGCCTCCTGCAGTCAACCAACCGCATGGTGGTGATCACACGCTGTTTCAATCCGCTGCAGACCATGAAGCGCATTTATGTGGCCGTGCCCAAGAAGGCTCAGTTCGAGACAGGATTCCGCCGCTGGGTGCAGGCCATAGGCAACATCGGACGCCATGCGGGATGCCAGATGGTGTTCTGGTGCGATCCCTCCACCGAACCGATGATACGCACCGTGCTGAGCCAGGCCCGCATAGGTGTGAGACTGGCTTTTGACCAGGTGAGCAGCTATGATGATTTTGTGCTCAAGTCACAGGTGGTGACCGACGATGATCTCCTCATAGTGATCTCGGCACGAAGAGCCTCGGTGTCTTTTGACGGCGATATGGATGCCGTGCCGGAATATCTGCGCAAATACTTCGGAGGCACCAACCTCATCATGCTCTATCCCGGACAGTTCGGCACCGAACCGCCCATGACCATGGCTGAGGTGATGTCCACCGATCTTACATCGCCTCCCTCACCGTTCTATATCTATCTGAGCAATACATTCCGCCGCCTGTTCCGCAGCAAGGGGCAGTGAGGCGGGAGCGTCAGACGTGGGGGTAGTCCACAGTGAAGTGCAGTCCGCGTGACTCCTTGCGCTCCTTGGCCTGACGCATTATCAGATATCCTACATTTATGATGTTGCGCAGCTCGCATATCTCACGGGTGGCCTTCGAGCTTTTGAAAAGCTTCTCGGTCTCCTCATAGAGTATGTCGAGACGGTTCCAGGCGCGGTCAAGGCGCAGATTGGAGCGCACGATGCCGACGTATGTTCCCATGATCTGGTTGACCTCCTTGATGCTCTGGGTGATGAGCACCATCTCCTCGGCATGGCGTGTGCCCTCGTCGTTCCATTCGGGTATATCCTCGCGGAAATCGTAGTGCGAGACATTCTCCATGGCATGGCGCGCGGCTGCATCGGCATAAACTACAGCCTCGATGAGCGAGTTGGAAGCCAGACGGTTGCCACCGTGGAGACCTGTGCACGAGCATTCGCCCACAGCATAAAGACGGCTTATGCTCGACTCGGCATTGCCGTCGACCTTGATTCCGCCGCACAGGTAATGGGCTGCAGGTGCCACCGGGATGTAATCTTTCGTGATATCTATACCCAACGAGAGACACTTGGCATATATGTTGGGGAAATGCTTCTTTGTCTCCTCGGGATCCTTGTGTGTCACATCAAGATAGACATGATCGTCGCCATAGAGTTTCATCTCCGAGTCGATGGCACGGGCCACTATGTCGCGCGGAGCGAGAGAGAGACGCGGGTCATATTTGTGCATGAACTCCTCGCCACGCTTGTTGCGGAGCACCGCCCCGTAGCCGCGCATGGCTTCGGTGATCAGAAACGAGGGGCGGTCACCGGGATGATAGAGCGCCGTGGGATGGAATTGTATGAACTCCATATCCTTTACTGTACCCTTGGCCCTGTAGACCATCGCTATGCCGTCGCCGGTGGCCACGAGCGGATTGGTAGTGGTCTGATAGACCGCACCCACTCCTCCTGTGGCTATAAGTGTGACACGTGACAGGAAAGTGTCTACCGTACCTGTGGCAGTGTCGAGCACGTATGCACCGTAGCAGGTTATGTCGGGAGTACGGCGTGTCACAATCTTGCCAAGGTGATGCTGGGTGAGAATCTCGATGGCGAAATGATGTTCGTATATGTCGATGTTGGGATTCGCCTTCACAGCCTTTATGAGCGAGTCCTGTATCTCGAAGCCGGTGTTGTCGGCATGATGCAGGATGCGGAACTCCGAATGTCCACCCTCTCGGTGCAGGTCAAACGACCCATCCTCCTTTTTGTCGAAATCAACACCCCAGCCTATCAGTTCCCGGATCTGCGCGGGTGCGTTACGCACCACCTTCTCCACCGCCTCGGGATCGGAGAGCCAGTCTCCGGCCACCATGGTGTCGTGGATATGTTTTTCGAAATCATCAACTTTAAGGTCGGTGACTGAAGCCACTCCGCCCTGAGCGAGCGCTGTGTTGGCTTCATCAAGTGTGGTCTTGCATACGAGGGCCACCGAGCCGTGTCCGGCCACTTTAAGGGCAAAGCTCATCCCGGCGATGCCCGACCCTATAACGAGGTAGTCATATTTACGTGTCATGTGAAACGCAATGAATAATTGGTGATGCAAACTTAGCAAATTTTTCCGACATATCCAATCTATTGGAAAACAGGAAAAGCCAACGCTCGCTAATGGTGTCCACACACCACTCTACAGAGTAGCCGCCAACACAGCATCACACTGAAATGATATATCATTCAAAAGCACAGCAAAATCAAGACACAGCAAAATTTAAGAGAGCTAATATATCATATAATAAATATTTTTACTATCTTTACAGCATTAAAAGATAGATTGGAGATGGCAAAGAACACTATGGGGACAAAGATGCCCCGAAAGCTGGAGCAGAAAATGGCGATTATGGGTGAGCAGATAAAGCTTGCCCGCCTTCGCCGCAACCTGTCGATAGCTCAGGTTGCGGAGCGGGCAACGTGCTCACCCCTGACGATTAACCGCATTGAAAAAGGTTCTCCGACTGTTTCAATCGGAATCTATGCCCGCGTGCTCTATGCTCTCCAACTCGAAGATGATCTTCTGCTGATAGCTAAAGACGACCCTCTCGGTCGTACCTTGCAAGACTTAAACTTAAAGCACAGGCAAAGAGCCTCAAAAAAAGAATAAGCCATGAAGAAGTTATTTGTTTATGCCGATTTTGATTGGCTTGATGCTCCTCGGTTGATTGGAGAATTGTCGTATGACTCGGTAAGGGGTGGCGAGACTTATGGCTTTGCTTTTGATAAAGAATGGCTTGCCAAATATCGTGATATTTTTCTGTCAGATGATTTGCAGAATTATTCGGGGCTTCAATATACGCGTCCCGGACACGATATTTTCTCGTGCTTTTCAGATGCACTGCCCGACCGTTGGGGGCGCACACTGTTGAATCGCAGGGAACAAATCACCGCGACAGATGAAAAACGGCCAGTTCGCCGGTTGACTTCATTTGACTATCTTATCGGCATTGATGATGCTTCACGAATGGGAGGCTTCCGTTTTGCGGAAAATCGAGATGGGAAATTCATAAATTGCGAGGAATCTTTGCGCGTGCCCCCATTGGCAAACGTAAGGGAGTTGATGCACGCCGCACATGAAATTGAGGCGAGCGAAGAGAAACATATTTTACCGGAGAAGAAATGGATAATACAGCTTCTCCACCCCGGCACGTCTTTAGGCGGCGCCCGCCCCAAGGCTTCTGTGATTGACGAAGACGGCAGGTTGACCATAGCAAAATTTCCTTCAAGGAAAGATGATTACGATGTAGCTTTGTGGGAACATTTCTGTCACGTCATGGCCAAGAAAGCGGGTATAAATGTGGCGGAGACACGGACTATCATGGGTGAGGAATACCACATTCTTCTTTCCAAACGGTTCGACCGCGACGGGAGTGGGAAGAGAATACATTTTGCCTCAGCGTTAACACTCCTCGGATTGACAGATGGTGACAACGCATCAAATGGGTATGGTTATCCGGACATCGTTGACTTCATATTGAGAAATGGGACTGATGTAGAGCAAAATCTCGAAGAGCTTTATCGCCGCGTTGTATTCAACATCATCGTCGGCAACTCTGACGACCACTTCCGAAACCACGGTTTTCTGTTGACACGAAAGGGTTGGATTCTTTCTCCGGCATACGACATAAATCCAACCCTCGCCGAAGAACAGAGCTTGCTCATAAACCGCACTACAAACCTCTCAGACCTGAATATTCTGATGGAATCAGCCGAAGAGTATATGTTGCAGGATGAGAGAGCGAAGTCAATCATAAATGAAGTCAAAACCGCAATGAACCCATGGCGCACTGTCGCCGGTAAAATCGGCATACCCCAACGCGACATCGAAATGTTTGCGCCAAGGATAGATAAATGGTTGGAATAAATCACATTAAACAAAATCAGACCTGCCCGCCGCCGATATGTTAATCGACAGCGGGCAGGTGTTATTTCAGTCTTATGCTGCTTCGCGGAGAGGATCAGTCGATCTCTTCGTCAGCCTCATAACCACCCATCTCGCGGATGGCGTTCTTGAGCATGGTGTACTGCTTGAAGAGGTGGTTGACGGGCACTTCACCCTTGGTGTAGTCGTGCATGGGGCTCTTGAGGAAGAAGCTCAGGAAGCGCTGGATG
>CAJUKP010000021.1 GCA_910587165.1 uncultured Duncaniella sp. | reverse complement strand
TTGGGGAAGTATTCGGCGGTCACCTTGATGGCGGCGGGGAAGTTGCCGGCCTCGCCGAGAGCGAGGATGGTACGGGCCGCGAGGAAGAAGTAGACCGATACGGTGGCGATGGTGATGGCGAGGTCGCCTGTGGCCTGCACGAGTGCTGCCGCATCATGCAGACCGAGGGTGGCCTCGGTGGCTATGCCGCAGACTGCATGGAGGCAGGCGCCGGCTGACCACACTCCGATGGCCCAGAGATAGCCTTTCTTGGTGCCCATCCAGTCGATGAAGCGGCCGGCCAGAAGGTTGGCCACCGCATAGACGATGGAGAAGACTGCCGTGATGAGGCCATAGTTGGCATCGGTCCAGTGGAACTCAGGTGAGATGAACTCTTTCCAGGTGAGCGAGAGCACCTGACGGTCCATGTAGTTGACGGTCGTGGCAAGGAAGAGGAGGGCGCAGATGGTCCAGCGGAAATTGGTCATCTTCTGGTTGGCCGCCGCGAGGGGTGAGGTTGCTGCAGCCATACGTTAGAACTTGAAGTAGTTTTTGGCGTTGTTGTAGCAGATATCCTCAATCATCTGGTTGACACGTTTCTCCTCGTAACCGGTGTAGGGGATGAGTCCGTTCTCGACATCGTTGCCCACGAGGTTGCAGAGGGTGCGGCGGAAGTATTCGTGACGGGGGTAGGAGAGGAACGAGCGGGAATCGGTGAGCATACCGACAAAGCGGCTGAGCAGACCGAGGAGGGAGAGGGCGTTCATCTGCTTCTCCATGCCGTCCTTCTGATCAAGGAACCACCATCCGGAACCGAACTGGATCTTGCCGGCCACGGTGCCGTCCTGGAAGTTGCCGAGCATTGTGGCGATTACCTCGTTGGCGCTGGGGTTGAGGTTGTAGAGGATGGTCTTGGTGAGCTTGCCGCGAGTGTTGAGCTTGTCGAGATACTTGGCACACGATTTGGCGGTGGTGAACTCGCCGATCGAGTCAAAACCGGTATCGGGGCCGAGGAGCTTGAACATCTTGGTGTTGTTGTTGCGGATGGCACCGTAGTGGAACTGCTGTGTCCAGCCCGACTCATAGTCCATCTCGCCGAACACGATCATCATCGCGCTCTTGAACTTGAGGATCTCTTCCTTTGTGAGCTCCTTGCCGCCATATACCTTGTCGAAGATAGCGTTGATCTCCTCGTCGGTGTAGTCTTCGGCATAGAATTCCTCGATGCCGTGGTCGGAGAGGCGGCAGCCCATCTCCTCGAAGAAGTCGTGACGCTTCTTGAGGGCGTCGACCATATCCTGGAATTTGGAAATGTTTACTCCGGATACTTCAGCGAGCTTCTCCACGTATGCACGGAACTCGGCGGGCACCTCGACGGCCATGGCCTTGTCGGGACGCCAGGTGGGGAGCATCTTGATCTCGAAACCGCTGTCGCGCACCTGCTTGTGATATTCGAGCGAGTCGACGGGATCGTCGGTGGTGCAGACGGTCTCGACGTTGTAACGGCGCATCAGACCGCGTGCGGTCATGTTGGGATCGTTGAGGAGCTTGTCGTTGCACTCGTCAAAGATCTCGCGGGCAGTCTCGGGATTGAGGAGTTTGTCAATTCCGAAGGCAGTCTTGAGCTCGAGGTGTGTCCAGTGGTAGAGGGGGTTGCGGAAAGTATAGGGTACGGTTTCGGCCCATTTCTCGAACTTCTCCCAATCGGAGGTGTCGGTTCCGGTGCAGAAACGCTCGTCCACACCGTTAGAGCGCATGGCACGCCATTTGTAGTGGTCGCCGCCGAGCCAAATCTCGGTGATCGACTTGAATCTATGGTCGTCGGCTACCATCTTGGGGATGAGGTGGCAGTGGTAGTCGATGATGGGCATTTTGGCCGCGTGTTCGTGGTAAAGCTTCTGTGCTGTCTCAGTCTGCAGCAGGAAGTTTTCGTCCATGAAAGGCTTCATATTCTGGTATTGGTTTTAAAAGGTTTTCAAAGGGTTACTCCGTTCTTGAAGATGGAGATTTCGTGGATGCCAGCCTTCTCGGAGTTGGCCTGTTCGCCGGAGGCTACGCGCAGCACGTAGTCGATGAACTGGTTGCGCACGTCGAGCATGGTCTTGTCCTCGACAAGCTGACCGGCGTTGAAGTCGATCCACATGGGTTTGCGGGCGGCGAGGCCTGAGTTGGTTGACACCTTGATGGTGGGCACGAAGGTGGCGAAGGGGGTGCCGCGGCCTGTGGTGAAGAGCACCATCTGGCAGCCTGAGGCAGCCAGGGCTGTGGCAGCCACAAGGTCGTTGCCGGGAGCGGAGAGCAGGTTGAGTCCGTGCTCCTTGATGCGCTCGCCATATTCAAGCACACCGAACACGGGGCTCTTGCCCGATTTCTGGGTGCAGCCGAGGGCCTTCTCCTCAAGAGTGGAAATACCGCCGGCCTTGTTGCCGGGCGAGGGGTTCTCACCTACGGGCTCACCGTGGCTGAGGAAGTATTCCTTGAAGTTGTTGATGAGCGAGATGGTCTGGCCGAGCAGTGCGGGTGATGCGCAACGCTCCATGAGGATGGTCTCGGCGCCGAACATCTCGGGCACCTCGGTGAGCACTGTTGTGCCTCCCTCCTCGTCGCAGAGCCAGTCGGAGAACTCGCCGAGCAGAGGATTGGCGGTGATACCGGAGAATCCGTCCGAACCTCCACACTTGAGGCCGATGCGGAGCTTGGATGCCGGGCAGGTGGTGCGCTTGAAGGTACGGGCCTGCTCATATAGCTCCTTGAGCATCTTCACGCCTACTTCAACCTCGTCGCCCTCGATCTCCTGACACACCATGAACTTGACACGGTTGCGGTCATAGTCGCCACAGAATTCCTCGAATACACGGGGCTGGTTGTTCTCGCAACCGAGACCTACGATGAGGATACCGCCTGCATTGGGATGGTGCACCATGTCGCGGAGTATCTTCTTGGTGTTCTCGTGGTCATCGCCGAGCTGGGAGCAGCCATAGTTGTGGGGGAAACTGAAGATACCGTCGACACCTTCAGCTCCGGTCTCGGCGTTGACGCGGTCGACTATCTGCTTGATGATGCCGTTGACGCAACCCACGGTGGGGATCACCCAGACCTCGTTGCGGATACCCACCTGGCCGTCGGGACGCACATATCCCTCGAAAGTAGCCTCCTTGCCCTGGAGAGCCGAGCCGGGAGCAGGGCAGTGGTCGTTCTTGATGGAGATATCGGAATAGTCGAGCTGACCTTTGAGGTTGGTCTGTATGTCGTTGTGGTCAAGGAAGCTGCCACGGGCCACGGCATGACGCGCATGGCCGATAGGGAAGCCGTATTTGATCACATTCTCACCTTCTGCGATGTCTTTGAGAGCAAACTTGTGGCCTGCGGGGATATCAGTCAGAAGTGTGACATCGCCGGCGCCGTCGACGGTGACAACCGTCCCCTTCGAGAGGGGATTGATTGCCACCGCCACGTTGTCGGCGGAGTTGATTTTAAGAAAGTCCTTCATCAGATGTTGATTATGCTTCTACAACTTCCTTTACGGTCTCGAGCATACCCTTGTCGCGGATGCTGTCGAGATAGTAGACCACCATATCGGTGAGGCCGGGGATCTCGTTGAGATCGCCGTTCACACCCCAGATGAGATCCTTGGCAGCAAGAACACCCTCGGCCACCTTGCGGGTGTCGCCGGTTGCCCAGAGTTCCTTGAGGAGATCCATGATCTTCTGGTCGTCATTGGGCTCGATGGGAGCGCCGTCCTCACGGTTGCCACCCTTGTAGTAGGTGATGAGGGCTGCGAGGCCGAGCACGATTCCCTTGGGAAGCTCGCCCTTGCGCTCGAGATAAACCTTGAGGCCGGGGAGGTCGCGGGTCTCGAATTTGGGGAAAGCGTTGAGCATGATGGATGTAACCTGATGGTCAACGTAGGGGTTGTTGAAGCGCTCGAGCACGTCGGAGCCGAATTTCTGCAGCTCATCCATGGGAAGGTTGAGGGTCTGCATGAGCTCGTCGAACTGCACTTTGTGGATATATTTGCCGATAACAGGGTGGTTGCAGGCATCGCGCACGATGTTGACACCGCTCAGGTAGGCAACGGGTGAGAGCACGGTGTGCGGGCCGTTGAGCAGGGTCACCTTACGCTCGTGGTAGGGAGCTTCCGAATCGGTGATGAGCACGTGGAGGCCGGCCTTCTCGGCGGGGAACTCGGCACGGAGCTGCTCGATGGAGATGTTGGAGGCGCGCTCGATCACCCAGAGGTGGAATGCCTCGCCCTGGACAACGACATTGTCCTTGTAGCCGAGTTTCTCCTGGATCTCGTTGATCTCCTTGCGGGGGAAGCCGGGGACGATACGGTCAACGAGGGTGGCGCATACGTAGTTGTAGTTCTCGAACCAGTTGCGGAATCCTTCGTAGTCGGCACCGAGCTCTTCTTTCCAGAGGTCGATATATTTGAACACGATCTCCTTGAGGTGATGGCCGTTCTCGAAGATGAGCTCACAGGGCATGATGATGAAGCCCTTGGCGGGATCGCCGTTGAAGGTCTTGTAGCGACGGTAGAGAAGCTGGGTGAGCTTGCCGGGATAGGAAGCTGCGGGGCGGTCGGCGAGTTTGCACTCGGGATCGAATGCGATGCCGGCCTCGGTGGTGTTGGAGATGACGAAGCGCATCTCGGGCTGGTCGGCAAGGGCAAGGAAAGCGTCGGTCTGCGTGAAGGGGCTGATACCACGGCTGATGACGTCGATACGGTCAAGCGAGTTGATCACCTCGCCTTCCACACGACCCTGGAGATTGACGTGGTAGAGGCAGTCCTGAGCCTCGAGAAGTCCGAGAACGAAGCCGTCGGGGGTGCCCTGGAGCACAACAACCGATGAGTTGAAGTCGGTCTTGTCGTTCATGTTCTTGATGATCCAGTCAACAAATGCGCGGAGGAAGTTTCCTTCACCGAACTGGATGATTCTCTCGGGTGCGACTGCCTTGGGAGCAGTGAGTTTGTTTAATGCTTTCATTGTTGATAAAAGGTATGTTTATAAATTGTTTATTTCTTCGCGGGGTTCCATGAGGTGGTCTTGGTGTAGACTTTCTCAAGGTCGAGGAGATCTTTGACTTCCTGGTCGGAGAGGGTTTTCGCCCAGGCCACACGGCCGGAGGTGGAGGCGCCGGGACCTTTCGAGCCATACTCGCCGTAGCGGGCGGTCTGCTCGTTGTCGGGGTTGTTCCAGTTATGCCATCCGGCGGGAGTTATGTGGCTGCCCATCTCGCAGTTGATGAACACGGTGTGTGCGTAGGGACGCCACGGACGGCCGAGATATACCTTGTCGACTCCGGGGGCGGCGGTGAGACGGCAGTTGTCAAACACATAACCGGTCTCCACATCCTGAGGTGTGGATGCGGCTGTGATATAGCTGTTGCGCTTGGAGTGGATGGTGCAGTCCTTGAAATAGGCTGTCGCGGGACCGAAGATGAAGTCAGTGGTACCCTCGATATAGCAGTTGTTGAAGAAGAGACGTGTGTTTTTTCCACCTGTGAAGATGGTATCCTGATTGCCGAGGAAACGGCAGTTGTCGAACACCAGACGGTCACCCTCGGTGTGGAGTGCCACGGCCTGGCCGAGCTGGGGAGCGTTATTCTCGATGGTCAGGTTCTTGAATGTCAGGTCATCACCGTCCACTCTCACGGTATAGGTGCGGAATGTGCCCATCTTGTCAATGTTGGCGTGATGGTCGAAAGTGATGATTGTGTTTTCGGGATTCTCTCCGATAAAGGTGACGTTTCTCAGCCATGAGGGTATGACGAGCTTCTCCTTATAGGTGCCGGGGGCTATGTGGACGGTCACCTGATATTCCATATATGCGCGTATCCCCTCGAGGGCTTCGGCTACGGTGCGGTAGTCGCCCGAGCCGTCCTGGGCCACATAGATGTCATGTTTCCATTTGTCGGCCGCGGCTCCGGAGGTGGCGGGGACGAGGGCGAGGAGTAGAATGATGATTGATAATATTCTTGATTTCATGTCGTCAGGGTAAAAAAGAGATAGGGATATGTCGCTTTATTTGGTGATGCGGAACCAGTCTATGTCAAGCCAGCCGCTGTCGTTGCTGTTCCATGAGCGGGTGGCGAACAGTCCAACCTTGGCGCCTATCCAGTGGCCTACGTCCACTTTGAGCGGACGGCCGAATTTGGTGAATTTCTTGCCGTCGAGGCTATAATAGAATGTGGCTTCGGATGTGTAGTCAGGTTTCTGCATCGGTTTCTTAGGCCCTGTCATCCTGATGGTTGCGCGGAGCCAGATGGGTTTGTCGGGATCCACTTTCACAGCTTCAGCCTCGGTCTCCTGTCCACCCTTGTTGGCTTTGAGGCAGTCGGCCTGAACGAGATACACGCCATCCTCACGGCTTTCGAGCTCGAGGGCTCCGTAGTTGTAGCTCATCACGACGAGTCCGGCCTTCTCTCCGGCCATGGGCTTGTCGTTCTTCTTGCGGGGGTGGAACTGCACCTTGGCGGTGGCGGTGAAGTTGGGTGCGGGGAATTTCTGAAGCAGAAGGTTGGGCAGGTCATACAGTCTGGTGGCACCCTCGGTCATTGTGGTGAAGAGTCTGAGCGCCGATGCGTTGGCATCGCAGAAATACCATTCAGCCTCGGGATTTCCCTTCCACTGCCACTGCTTTCCGAGCTCGATGCTGTCAAATTCGTCGCTTTCGGCCGGTGTGGCTTTGGGGTAATTCTTACCGACGTCGGGTTTGCGGTATTTTCTCACGGGTTCACCCTTGCCGTCTCCGTCGGGGTCAACGCCGATCACTGGCCAGCCGTTCTCAAGCCACTGCATGGGCTGGAGGTGAACCACACGGCCGTAGGGGCCTTTGTCCTGGAAGTGCATGAACCAGAACTCTTTGCCGTCCGGGGTGTCCACCCATCCGCCCTGATGCGGGCCGTTGATGTCGGTGGAGCCTTGTTCCATTACATTTTTCACCTCGTATGGGCCCCAGGGGTTCTTGGAGCGGAGCACTTCCTGCCATCCTGTGGCCACTCCTCCGGCGGGGGAGAAGATGTAATACCATCCGTCGCGCTTGTACATCTTGGCGCCTTCGATGGTCTCGTTCTCGAGGTGTCCGTCGTAGACTATGCGGTCCTGTCCGATGGTCGACTTGCCGTCCGGGGTCATCTCGATCATGCCGATGATGCTCTTGAGACCTGCACGGCTTCCTGCATATCCATGTGCGAGATAGGCTTTGCCATCCTCGTCCCAGTAAGGGCAGGGGTCGATGACACCCTTTGCCTTGTAGACATGGGTGAGGGGCTCCCAGCGTCCCGCGGGATCCTTGGTCTTGGTCATGAAGATACCGAGGTCGGGGTCGCCGTAGTAGATGTAGAATTCGCCGTTGTGATAGCGGATGGCGGGAGCCCAGACGGCGTTGCCGTGGCTGGGATCGGGTGCCGACTGGGCATACGCCGGCATCTCCTCGATGGCATGGCCGATGAGCGTCCAGTTGACAAGGTCTTTGGAGTGGAGTATGGGGAGACCCGGTATGTCGCAGAAGCTTGAGGCGGTCATATAGAAATCATCGCCCACGCGTATCACATCGGGGTCGGAATAGTCGGCGTCAATGACGGGGTTCTGATACTGACCGTTGCCAAGGTCGGGCACCCAGACTTCAGACAGTGATTCTCCGGCATGGAGGCCGAAGGCTGAAGCGGCTGCAAAGGCGATCAGGGCGGCGCGGTGGGCAAGTTTTTCCATGTTTTTTACTTTCTGGTATTGTGATGTCGGTTACAGGTTCGGGGCCGATGTGGCATACACCGGCATAAAATCCGACCCAAAGTTAATAAATTTCCCCCGAAAAAATGTGAAACCGTTAATTAAAAATTATAAATTGCTTGTAAATGTTCCACTCGGGTGATAAAAGCAGAGGTGGCGGCACGGTCTGCCGACCATGCCACCACCCGGGTAACTTTTTAGTTATATGAACGTTATTTGTCGAGAAGTTCCATCTCGAGACAGGCGTTGATGAACGGGCCTACACCCTTGGCGTCATTGTCGCGGATGGGCTCGGAGAGATAGTAGTCGAACGATCCGTCGCGATATACCTTGGTACCTCCGAGGCCACCGACAGCACAGCACTGTGTGAGCGAGATGGTGCCGTCGGGATCCTTGCGCACGAGGTTCTGGAGCATTCCGTTCCAGCCGGTGAGGGCTGCGTTGAGGTAGCTCTGATCAAGATAGCCGAGGCGCACGGCGCGGAGAAGAGAGTAGACATACATAGCTGTGGCTGTGCCCTCGAGGTAGTTGCCCTCGCGGCCGGGCTGGTCAAGAACCTGGAACCAGCAACCGCTCTTGGTGTCCTGGAATTTCACCACGCCGTCGGCGATGGTCTTGAGAAGCTTGAGAAGTTCGGGACGGTTGGGATCGTTGGCAGGCATCTGCTCGAGTACGTGGATGAGAGCCATGAAATACCATCCCTGACCGCGGGCCCATGAGTGGGCCGACTGGCCTGTCTCGGGATCGGCCCAGCGCTGCTCCTTGCTTTCGTCCCATGCGTGGCGGAAAAGACCGGTCTTGGGGTCGTAGGTGCGTTTGCCCACGAGGATGAACTGGTTGGCGATCTCCTTCCATGCCTCTGCGCGCTTCTCCTCGGGGAGAAGACGGTTGGTGTACATGGCGTTGAATGGCTCGGCCATGAAGAGTCCGTCGAGCCACATCTGATGGGGATAGATTTTCTTGTGCCAGTAGCCACCCTCCGAGGTGCGCGGATGCTCCTCGAGCTGTTTTTTGAGGGTATGGATGGCTTTCAGGTAGCGCTCGTCGCCGGTGCTGTCGTAAGCGGCGAAGAGGAGTGTGCCGTCCTTCACCTGGTCGAGATTGTAGTGCTTGATGTCGTATGTGTGGATAGTGCCGTCTGCATTCACGAGAGTGTCAACGTATGAGAGGGCATAGTCGGCCACCTCTTTGTTGCCGTAGCGGTTGGCATAGTTCAGCATGGCGTCGAGCTCGGTGCCGATGGCGTATGTCCAGCGGGGCACCTTGTGATAGTCGAGCAGCCAGCTGTGGGGGTTGCGCTTCATCTCTGAATAGACCATGGTCTGCGAGAGGGGTTCCTCAGTGCCGTTGACAAGGTTGCCGTTGATATGCACATTGCCGAGGCGCACGTTCTTGTAGAGGCCATTGAGATAGTTCTTTCCGGTTTTCACGCCGTCCCAGCGGCAGTCCTTAACCTCGATGTTGCGGATGTTGCAGATATCCTCGTAGCCCTCGATGAAGACTCCGTATTTGCTCTCCTTGCAGTTGATGTTCTCGAGGTAAACATCCTGGACAACAGGGGGGAAGCTGTGGTCACAGGCCTCCTTGCGCTCATAGAGCAGGTTAATTTTGAGCACGGCCTCGTTGCACTGGCCCACCTCGATGTTGCGGCAGAAGATGTTCTCGATCACGCCGCCGCGGCAGGAGTTGGTCTTGATTCTGACCACACGGTCGAGGTCGGGCGAGTCCATGATGCAGTTTTCGGCGAAGAGGTTGTTGAAACCGCCGGAGATCTCGCTGCCCACCACGATGCCGCCGTGGCCGTTCTTCATGCGGCAGTTGCGCACGATCACGTTCTCGGTCGGACGGCCGTCGGTGAGTCCGTCGCGGTTGCGTCCGCTCTTGATGGCGATGCAGTCGTCGCCGGTGTCGAAATAACATCCCTCGATGAGCACATTCTTGCAGCTCTCGGGGTCACAGCCGTCGCCGTTGGGGCCGTCGTTCTGGATATGCACACCGCTCACGGTCACATTCTCGCAGAAGAGGGGATGGATCACCCAGAAGGGTGAGCGGAGCAGGGTGACGTCCTCGATGAGCACGTTCTTGCAGTCCACGAAGTTCACGAGCTGGGGACGCATTCCGTAGCCTTCGCCCATCAGGCGTTTCTCCACGGGCACACCGTTCTCGTTCCACTGCTGGAGCAGCGGGCGGCCTATCTTCTGGGTGGCCACGGTGCCGGGGCCCTCGTAGTCATGCCCTTTCTTCGAGCTCATGCCCCACCAGTTCTTGTTGCTGGCGTTGCCGTCGAGGGTTCCTTTGCCTGTGAGGGCTATGTTGGTGGCGCCGTTGGCATAGACGAGCGGCTGGTAGTTGTAGCAGTCCATGCCTTCCCAGCGGGTGCGCACGAGAGGATACTGGGTGGTGTCGGTGGTGAAGAGAAGCACGGCCCCCTCCTCGAGATGGAGATTCACGTTGTTTTTCAGGGTCACCGGGCCTGTGAGCCATGTGCCCTTGGGGATGATGACGCGGCCGCCGCCTTCGGACGAGCATCGGTCGATCACCTTGTTGATAAGCTCAGTGTAGAGGAAGCCTTTGGTCTTCGATTTCTTACCATAGTCGAAGAGTTTGTAGTCCTTGTCACGGAATGTGGGCTTGGTGATTGACTTCTCAATCTGCGGATACAGGTCGCGCCATGCCTCGTCCGGAGTCATGGCTGCCGCCGTCACCGCGATCCATACTGCAAGCAGCAGGGTCGGGATTCTTTTCATGGTCTTGTCGATATTTTAATTAATGTGTATTCTTGCATTGTGCTGGTCTTCTGCAAAGGTAGCAATCAATTCCTTAATAGTCCAAGGAAAATGTTAAAAAATTTCTTATTTTATGTTAACCCTTTGAATTTAGAAAATTTATTAGTACTTTTGCCGTTATTATTAGGCGTGAATTCCTGCCGTGTTCGTCGAGACTTCCGGCATGATACAATAAGTCGCCTGTAACCGCACTGAAAACCTTAAATCTTTGTACCAACCGTCAATACAATAACCGATTACGCACTAACCACGAGCCCGGCCGGGCTCCTTGCGGTGTGACCACCGCAAGGAAAACAAGTCATATACTCTCCAATCAATCTATCCGCACGAAATTGCATGAAAAAAATCTTATTTATCAAGTAACACAGACATGAAAGACTTCAGTACAGGTCGTGGCCAATGGCTGCGGCGATTTTCCCTTGCCACGCATTGGAAAGCTATGGTTCTCCTGATGATGCTCTGCATCGGCCTCCCCGCGGGCGCGCAGAATATCACAGTCTCTGGAACAGTCGAGGACGCTACCGGTGAGCCCATGATCGGCGCCACCGTGCTTGTCGACGGCTCCAAGGAAGGTGTGTCGACCGACATCGACGGCAACTTCTCTCTCAGAAACGTTTCTCCCAAGGCCACCCTCAAGGTCTCATACATCGGTTATAAGACCGAGACTGTCAGAGTGGAGGGCCGCACTGAAATCAAAATCGTCCTTCACGAGGACTCCGAGACTCTCGACGAGGTAGTTGTCGTGGGCTACGGTACTGTCAAGAAGAAAGACCTCACAGGTTCTGTGTCGACCGTGAAAGGTGACGATCTCGTGAAGGTCCCCACCGCCAACGTCGCCCAGGCCATGACCGGACGTCTCGCAGGTGTGCAGATCACCACCACCGACGGCTCGCCCGACGCTGAGATGGTGATCCGTGTGCGTGGCGGCGGCTCCATCACCGGTGACAACTCACCTCTCTATGTGGTGGACGGTTTCCCCGTGTCGAGCATCTCTGACATCAACCCCGCCGACATCGCCGACATCACCGTCCTCAAGGATGCCTCATCCACAGCCATCTACGGTTCGCAGGGTGCCAACGGTGTTATCCTTATCACCACCAAGACCCCCGAGGGAGGCAAGACCACCATTACTTACAACGGTTATCTTCAGGGCAAGCACGTCAACAAGAAGATTGACGCCATGAATCCCTATGATTACGTGATGTTCCTCTATGAGAAGGCTGCCATGGGCGGTTCGTCAGACATCAAGAACTTCGAGAACCGTTTCGGTTCATTCGCCGACCTTGATCTCTACAAGTATCAGGAGGGTTACGACTGGTATGACGATGCTTTCAACAACCATGATCTCTCGCAGAGCCATCAGGTGAGCATCTCCGGTGGTTCCGACAAGACCAAGTTCACACTCAGCGGTGCCTACGTCAATGACCAGGCTCTCATCAAGGATCAGGGTTACAGCCGTTTCAACCTCTCGATCAAGCTCCGTCACCAGATCGCTTCCAATCTCCGCTTCGAGTTCGGCTCGCGCATGAGCGATACCGAGACACGCGGTGCGGGAACATCCGGCTCAAAGCTTTCGTTCCGTTCATACGACCTTGTGAACAAGGCTCCCGTCAACGGTCTCTATGACCAGATCGACCAGGCCACCATCGACCAGATGGACGAGGATGAATATGAGAGCTACCTCTCTCAGACCCAGCTCCTCAGCCAGCGTGCGGCTCTTGACTGGAAGAAGCGCAAGGAGCGCAGATTCCACTACGACGGCGCCATCAGCTGGGATATCATCAAGCCTCTTACCTACCGTGCAGAGGTGGGTTATGACTACACTTTCCGTGACACTCAGCAGTGGTGGGACGCCAAGTCTAACAAGGCTGTCCAGGAAGGTGGTTCACTCCCCATGGGTGAATGGGAAAAGCGTAACGACTGGAAACTCCGCCTCACCCATACCCTTAATTTCACAAAGGACTTCGGCGCTCATGCAGTGAATGCCATGATCGGTCAGGAGTATGTGGCTTCAAACTACGAGCTCAACACCATGAACGGTAAATACTTCGTAGAGGGAACAACCCCCGAGAAGATGTTCGCCGCCATGCAGGCCAACTCCGGCTCCACCGGCTCACGCACCATCTCCTCCTCACTCGGCAAGGAAGACCGCACTCTCTCTTTCTTCGGTCGTGCCAACTACAACTATGACGGTCGCTACTACGCCACCTTCACATTCCGTGCCGACGGCTCCTCCAAGTTTGCCAAGGGCAACCGTTGGGGCTACTTCCCTGCAGGATCTCTCGCATGGCGTATCTCTCAGGAAGAGTTCATGAGCTCGACCCGCGAGTGGCTCTCCAACCTCAAGCTCCGTGCATCTTACGGTTCCTCCGGTAACAACCGCATCGGTTCCGCTCTCTTCGAGACCCTCTACAAGAACTACAGCGGCAGCAAGTATTACGGTGCCGGCGGCATCCAGCGTCCCCACTGGACTCTCAACAACAGCCAGCTTGCCAACCCCAACCTCAAATGGGAGACCACAGTGACCCGAAACGTAGGTCTTGACTTCGGCTTCCTCAACGAGCGTTTCAGCGGTAGCGTCGAGTTGTACTGGAACACTGTGAAGGACCTCCTTCTCAACCGCAACATCACCGCTATCGGCTACACCACCATGCAGCAGAACATCGGTCAGACCTCCAACAAGGGTATCGAGGTTCAGATCAACGGTTACGCGGTCAACACCCGTGATTTCCAGCTCCAGTTCAATGCCAACATCGCATTCAACAAGAACAAGGTTGACAAACTCGCCGATTCCGACTACATGACCACCAACTCCGGCGCATTCTCGACCGATATGCGTGGTATCGACGACTACCGTGTCATCGTAGGCCAGCCTCTCGGTCTCGTATGGGGCTTTGTTCACGACGGTTTCTATACTGTTGACGATTTCGAGACCTATACCGACGCAGCAGGCAAGACCCAGTTCGTGATGAACGGCAAGGATTATGTCCTCAAAGAAGGTGTTGTGAACAACTCCTACACCACCGCAGGCTCCAAGGGTGGTCTCCGTCCCGGCGCTCCCAAATACAAGGACCTTGACGGCGACAAAACCATCACAGCTGACGGCGACCGTACCATCATCGGTAAGACCCAGCCCAAGTTCACCGGCGGTTTCGGCATCAACGCTTTCTGGAAAGGCTTTGACTTCTCCGCCAACTTCAACTTCGTTGTCGGCAATGACGTCTACAACCTTGACAAGATGATCACCACCCAGCAGTACCGCAACGACTGGTCAAACCTCCGCGACTACATGGGTGCAGGTTCCGCATGGACCTATCTCGACCGCAACACCGGTACCATCGTAACCGACTACGAGACCCTCAAGGCCATGAACGCCGGCAAGAAGTACTGGAGCGCACTCTCCATGAGCGGCAACAACCCCACCCCCACATCATGGGCGGTTGAGGATGGCTCATACCTCCGTCTCCAGACCCTCACCCTCGGCTACACCCTCCCCGCCGCATGGACACGCAAGTTTGCCTGCAACCAGCTTCGTCTCTACTGCACTCTCAACAATGTGGCCACCATCACCGGCTACTCTGGCTATGACCCCGAGGTTTCTTCTGCCATCAACGGCAGCTCTTACAGCGGTCTTACCCCCGGTGCCGACTACTCGGCTTATCCCAAGGCTTTCTCCTGGACAGCCGGTGTGAACATCTCCTTCTAATATCATCAATCTATCAAACACACTGTTTTAGAATATAATGAAACTCAAACATCTATATATGCCGGCGCTGGTTCTCGCCATGGGTACTGCCTTCACTGCCTGTGAGGACTTACTCGACACCGAAAACCTCTCCACCGACTCGCTGGACAATGTCCTCTCCAACGCCACTGATGCCAGGAAGATGGTAGACCACGTCTACGCCTACTTCTGCGAGGACTCATACACATCCCGTATGTCCACCAACTGGATGCAGAACACTGACGTTGAGATCGCATCAATCAATATGGCCCAGACTGTCGGCAATGACCGTCGTGCCGTATGGTGTCTCAACCCCTCCTACTTCGGTGACATCCGTACTGCATGGGACCACAACTACGCCGCCATCGACTTCGCCAACCAGATCATCACCGGTATGGAGAAGCAGCCCAACTTCCAGAACGGCGATCCCGACTATCTCCAGATCTACGGCGAGGCCAAGTGTCTGCGCGCCTACCGCTACTTCCTGCTCTGCAACTTCTGGGGTGATGTGCCTTTCGCCACTGAGCCTACCTCGTCAGAGAATCTCAACGACGGAGGCCGTGTCGACAAGAACAAGATCTACTCATATCTCATCCAGGACCTCATCAACTGTGAGGAGGGTATGCAGTGGGCCGACAAGATCACCACTGAGTATATGAACCGCGAGTTCGCTCTCGGCTTCATCGTCAAGCTCGCCATGTTCCGCGCCGGATACTCCATGCAGGAGGACGGCACCATGTCCCGCTGCCGCATCTCCAACGAGATCGACCCTGTGACCTACAAGGACGAGAACGGTGTGGAGAAGACCGCTCAGAGCAACGATGAATTCTATTATGTTGCCCAGGCATACGCCCGCAAGCTCATCAATCTCAAGGGCCGCGCCCTCTCCACCGACTTCAAGGGTATCTTCGATGCTCAGATCAACGGCTTCTCCGCTGCTGACGGCGATGTGCTCTATGAGGTTGCCTATATCAAGAACTCCGGTGGTGACATCGGCTGGTGCCACGGTCTTTCAGTTGTGAAGGGCACATGGGGCAGCGGTACCACCTATACCAATATGGCCGCTCCCTACGCCGTGTCGTTCGACCCCGAGGACCAGCGTTTCCCCGTCACCTGCGCCATGTACCGTTGGGATGACGACAACATCCAGACTGCCAAGAACGGCTGGGCCATCGAGCCTGCCAAGTGGTGCCGCCGCGACCTCGACGCAACCGACGTCGAGAGCAAGGGTACCGGTATCAATGACCCCCTCCTCCGCTATGCCGACGTTCTTCTCCTTCTCGCCGAGGCCGACAATGAGATCGGCAACGGTCCTACAGCCGAGGCCAAGGAAATGCTCCGCACTGTCCGTGCCCGCGCTTTCGCCAAATCGCCCAACGCTGCCGAAAAGGTTGACGCTTACGTGAACTCCCTCTCCACCTACGAGGAATTTAAGGACGCTATCCGCAAGGAGCGCGCATGGGAGTTCGGTGGCGAGCGCATCCGCAAGTTCGACCTCATCCGCTGGAACTACTATTCAGACGCTATCGTCAACACCCTCGAATCTATGCGTGAGATGGCCATGAACTCGCTCCAGCTCGAGCGCAACGGCGACCACTTCGTACAGAAGAAGGATCAGATCGAGATCGCTGACAAGGGATTCGCTTCCAAACTCTACTACACTGTGACCGATGGCCGTGTTGAGTTCCTCAACGATATCTGGACTCAGGTCGACGACAGCAACGAGCCCTACGCTTCGGCAAAGAGCTTCGCCTCAACCGACGTGAAGAACAACTTCACCTCCACCGACACCTACCGCGTCAACTTCGCCGAGCAGTTCGGTGAGACTCAGAAAGATGCCACCGGTGCTGATCTCAAGGACGAGGACGGCAACAAGCGCTACATCATGACCGAGGGTACACGTGCCTGCTTCTATGGCTTCACCACCAAGCTGAACGGCACATGGAACACCGGCACCGAGGATATCTCCACACTCCGCGGCAAGCCCGTGCCCTACGTGATGCCGATCCCCACCGACCGTATCATCACCTCCAACGGTGTGCTTAACAACAACGGTTATCTCATCCTGAACCCCTAATGCCAAAACTCCCGCGCGGGATGCGGCCACAGGTGCCGCATCCACGTGGGGATTCATAAAAAAAGTAACTCACTACACGAAAATTTAACTTTTCAAATCCATGAAACTTTTCAGATATATGGCTTGCGGCCTTCTCGTGGCAGGTTCACTCACAGTGTTCACTGCTTGCGAAGACGACAACAATCTGGGCGAGGCACCCCGCCTCTTCAGTCCTGTTGTCAATGTGACGACCAACGCCAACGCAATTGAGTGTAAATGGAACGGCATCCAGGGTGCCACCTCATACATACTCACCCTTCAGCGTGAGCTGACCACAACAGACGACAGCGGTGCAGCCCTCGCCGAGGATGTCCGCAAAGTGACTGTCGATGTTGATCCTACCGGTGTATCCCACTTCTCCCCCTATACCTTCGAGGATCTTGACTGGGACGAGCGTTACCGCGTCGCCATCCAGGCTGTGGGTACCGACAAGGAGAGCAATGTCTACACCTGCGAGTTTGTCTCCGTGACATATCCCACCAAGGTGAAGGCTGTGACCGACATCGTCGACACCGGTGTGAAACTCGAGTGGAACCAGGAAGAGGGTGAGACCGTCGATCTGACATACGTGAACGTATTCGTCCGCAACGACGACGGCACCACAACCCCCTACAATCCCTCTGTCGAGACCGCTACCGTGTCGCGCGAGGATGCTGACGAGACCCCCGATTACTACTATACCCTCACCGACGAGGACCGTGCCAACGGCTATATCGAGCTTTACGGTCTCGAGGATGCCACCCCTTACCGCGTGATATTCTACAGCAACGAGGGTGACTACCGCGGACGCCGCGATTTCAAGACCCAGACAGCCGAGGTATATCCCGATCCCACCCTCGTCCATGACCTCCGTGGTCTCGATGATGCCGTGGCCGATACAATCATGTGCACCGACTTCTTCGACACTCTTCCCGAAGGTGCCATCGTCATCCTCAAGGGTGGCTACAAGTATCCCACCAAGGGCACTCCCAAGATCACAAAGAGCGTGACCATCAAGACCGGTATGTCACTTTCAGGCAAGGCCACAATCGCCACTGCCGGTATGGCAACCTCCGGTGACATCGCTAATGTCACTTTCGAGAATGTCAAGCTCACCTGTGATGACGGTGCCGACCTCACCTCGAACTTCGGCGGACGCTATCTCTTCAACCACTCCAACCTCGGAGTGATCGGCAACCTCACCCTCGAGAATGTCGACGTGAAATATATGCGTGGCGTGATCCGCACACGTAAGGAGGGTCAGCGTTACGACAACATCACCATCAACAACTGTACCCTTGACTCCATCGGCGGTTACAAGGTGATCCACCTCGACACCAAGGACACCTCCATCGGCAACGTCACCATCACCAATTCGACATTCTCGAATGTCGAGGGTATCATCCGCGCCAACAACCGCGACAATACCCAGATTGACAACGTGCTTGTAGATAACTGTACATTCGCTTACTGCAGCAACAATGCCGAGCTCTTCATGTTCAAGCGTGACGGTTGCAACGTCAACCTCAAGTTCAACATGAACAACTGTATCGTTGGCGGAAACTTCAACGGCAAGACCGGTCAGGGCTTCTCGTGCAACGATGGTGCGACCGCCGGATTCTCGCGTGTCTACGTGACATCCGATTTCAACTGGACTCTCACCGACACCGGTGAGATCAAGGCTCCTTTCGGTGCATTCGAGACTCTCACCGAGACCACCGATCAGATCTGGGAAAATCCCAAGGCTCTTGACTTCACCATCAAGAACCCCCAGAGCGTATGCAATGAGATCGGCGACCCCCGCTGGCACATCTGATCTCTCCCCATTCATCACATAAAACCCAAACAGGGTGTGACGCCGCCGAGGTGTCACACCCTGTTCGGTTTCTCGGGGTGAGAGGGCACAGGCAAAAAACATGGATTTGGTAAAAATATCAGTGAAACGGGTAGTGACAACGGTGTGGAAGTGTGGTATCTTTGCAGCATGAATGTAAAGATAATCGTAACACTTTTAACCGCAGCATTGCTGTCAACCCCTATGTCATATTCCCAGAATCCGGTGAGACTCACCGACAGACCTTCAGAAATCAAGCAGACGGCCGGACGCGACGCGCTCGGCTCATTTGCCCCGAAATTCGCCGAACTGAATGATGATGTGCTTTTCGGCCAGGTGTGGAGCCGGACCGACAAACTCTCACTTCGCGACAGGAGCATAGTGACCGTCACCGCGCTCGTGAGCAGCGGTATCATCGACTCCTCGCTCACCTATCATCTCAAGGAGGCGCGCAAAAACGGAGTGACCCGCACCGAGATAGCCGAGATCCTCACCCAGATAGCTTTCTATGCCGGCTGGCCCAAGGCGTGGGGAGCGTTCCGTCAGGCCACCGAGGTATGGAAGGATGTGACCGATGCCGACGACGCGCGGGCGGCCTTCGGACAGGAGATGATATTTCCCATCGGCGACCCCAACGATGCATACGCGAAGTATTTCACCGGTCAGAGCTATCTGGCGCCGGTGTCGTCCGAGCAGATCAACATAGCCAATGTCACTTTCGAGCCCGGATGCCGCAACAACTGGCACATACACCATGCCGACAAGGGTGGGGGACAGCTTCTTGTCTGTGTGGCCGGACGGGGATGGTATCAGGAGTGGGGCAAACCCGCGCGCGAGCTTCATCCCGGCGATGTCGTCAACATCCCGGCTAATGTAAAGCATTGGCATGGAGCCGCCAAGGACAGCTGGTTCGCCCATCTTGCCATGTCACCCGACGGCGAAAACACCTCCAACGAGTGGCTTGAGCCTGTCACCGACGAGGAATACGGCAGGCTCTGACCCTCACGGAGTTCCGTTAACATGAGAGGTTGTCGGCGAGACAACCTCTCAATTTTTATCCTCCTGCCTCTTTCATGCGAGACATTTAATCCGTAACTTTGCAGTATCTCCACCTATATAAATAAAAACATACGGCAGGAATGGATCTCATAACATCTGAAAACATACTCCTCATCGGCTCTACGCTTCTCATAGCCGGAGTGCTCATCGGCAAGTCAAGCTATCGTTTCGGGCTGCCCTTGCTGCTCATATTCCTGATTGTGGGTATGTTGTTCGGCACCGACGGCCTCGGCATACAGTTCAGCGATATGCACACCGCCCAGTTCATAGGCATGGTGGCGCTCAACGTCATATTGTTTTCCGGCGGTCTCGGCACCAAGCTCTCGGCTATCCGTCCCGTGATTCTCCCAGGCTTGATACTTTCTTCGGTTGGTGTGCTGCTGACGGCTCTCATCACGGGACTGTTCATCTGGTGGCTGTCCGGCATGAGCTGGACCAATATCCATTTTGCCTTCATCCCCTCGCTGCTCCTCGCCGCCACGATGTCGTCCACCGACTCAGCCTCGGTGTTCGGCATACTCGGGAGCCAGAAGGTGGGTCTCCGCAACAATCTCAGGCCCATGCTCGAGCTCGAGAGCGGCAGCAACGACCCGATGGCCTATATGCTCACCATCATCCTCATCCAGGCCCTCACCCCTGGCCAGCATCTGTCGGCCTCCGCGGTGCTCCTCGAGCTCGTGCTCCAGTTCGGCGTAGGCGCGGCCGCCGGATTCCTGATGGGCAAGCTGACCCTGTGGCTCATATCCATCTACGGACGCATGGGGAGCAAGGGTGATTCACGCGAGGATCCCGCTCAGGCCACCTCGATGCTCTCGATCCTCATGGTGGGCTGCGTCTTCTTCACCTTCGCCATCACCACGGCCCTCGCCGGCAACGGCTATCTGGCCGTCTATATATGCGGTATCGTGATTGGCAATGCCGTGCTCCCCAACCACCGCGGTATCACCAAGTTCATCGACGGACTCACATGGCTCGCCCAGATCGTGGTGTTCCTCATGCTCGGACTGCTCGTCAACCCCCACGAGATGCTCGGCGTGGCGGCGGTATCGCTCCTCATAGGGGTATTCATGATTCTTGTCGGTCGCCCGTTGAGCGTGTTTCTCTCCCTGGCCCCGCTCAGAGGGATCACCCTCAGGTCCAGGCTCTTCGTGTCGTGGGTGGGACTGCGAGGAGCGGTGCCCATCATCTTCGCCACCTATCCCGTGGTGGCGGGTATAGAAGGGGCCGGACAGATATTCAACATTGTATTCTTCGTCACCCTGCTCTCGCTGCTCGTCCAGGGCACCACCGTGATCCTCTCGGCCCGCAAGCTCGGGCTGGTCAGCGGCGATGAGGCCGACGATGACACCTTCGGGGTCGAGCTGGCCGACGAGCTTCCCACATCCCTCCAGACCCTCACGCTCACAGAGGCCCATCTGGCCTCAGGCAATACCCTGCGTGATATGCAGCTCCCCGAGGGGACGCTGGTGATGATGATACGCCGCGGGACGAGATACATCGTGCCCAACGGCACCCGCAAGCTCATCCCGGGCGACAAGCTCCTGATAATCAAAGAAACAAAATGAAAGAAATGACTGATACCCTCACCGCGAACACACTGAAGAAAGTGGCTTCTCTCGACGACCGCAAGTGGCGCCGCCGCGAGGGAGCTTTCAAGGCCGAAGGCTCGAAATGCGTGCTCGACACGCTGCCCCACTTCACCCTCAGGGCTCTCTACGCCACCTCAGCGTGGATAGAATCACACGAGGACGTGGCCTTCAGACACGGCGACAAGCTGGCCACGGCATCGCGCGGCGACCTGCGCGCCATGTCGTCGCTCGTCACCCCTCCCGAGGTGCTGGCTGTCTACGACATTCCCGTGCGGGAGCTTCCGGCAGACGCCGCGCGCACCAATCTGGTGCTGGCGCTCGACACCATCCAGGATCCCGGCAATCTCGGCACGATAATACGCGTGGCCGACTGGTTCGGCATTACCGACATCATAGCCTCGCGCGAGACGGCCGACTGCTTCAGCCCCAAGGTGATACAGTCAACCATGGGAGCCATCTCGAGAGTGAGGGTACACTACTGCGACCTATGCGACACCATTCCCGCCATGGGGGCAGGGGCGGTCTACGGCACATTTCTCGACGGCGACCCCATCGGCACGGCCACACTCTCGCCGACCGGGGTGATAGTGATAGGCAACGAGGGGAACGGCATCTCCCCACGGGTGGCATCGCTCGTCACCTCGCGCCTGCTCATCCCGAGCTTCCCGCCTGACCGCGAGACAAGCGAATCGCTCAACGCCGCTGTGGCCACAGCCATAACCCTTGCAAAATTCCGTGGCCTATGAAAGAACCTAAATCCGTCTGGTTCTGCAGCAGCTGCGGAGCCGAGTCGCCCAAATGGGCCGGACGCTGCCCGTCGTGCGGCGAGTGGAACACCATGGTGGAGGAGAAGGTGCGCCCCGCCGCAAAGTCGCGCTCCATCTCCCCGGCCGGCCGTCAATCATCGGCACGTCCCACACCTGTCTCGGCCATCGAGACAGCCGAGGAGGCGCGCATACGTATGCCGTCGGCCGAGCTCAACCGTGTGCTCGGCGGCGGGCTCGTGGCCGGAAGCATCATACTGATCGGGGGAGAGCCGGGCATAGGCAAGTCGACGCTCGTGCTTCAGAACATACTCTCCATCAAGTCGCGCACCATCCTCTACGTGTCAGGCGAGGAGAGCGCGAGGCAGATCAAGATGAGGGCCGACCGCATAGGCCGTCCGAGCGACAATGTGTTCATCGTATGCGAGACCTCGCTCCAGTCCATCATGCACCATATCGGGCAGCTCGATCCCGGACTGGTGATAATCGACTCCATCCAGACCATAGCCAGCGACGACCTCGAGTCGGTGGCCGGAAGCGTGTCGCAGGTTCGCGAGTGTGCCTCACAGCTCCTCAAGTATGCCAAGGAGAGCGGAGTGCCTGTCATGCTCATAGGCCATATCACCAAGGAGGGGAGCATAGCGGGTCCGAAGGTGCTCGAGCATATCGTAGACGCCGTTTTGCAGTTCGAGGGGGATTCACAGCACTTCTACCGGCTGCTGCGTGCCATCAAGAACCGTTTCGGCTCCACATCCGAACTGGGCATCTACGAGATGTGTCAGCGCGGTCTGCGCGAGGTGTCGAACCCTTCGGAGATGCTGCTGTCCCATTCCGCCGAGGAGCTTTCCGGGGTGGCCGTGGGGGTCACGGTGGAGGGGATGCGTCCGTTTCTCATCGAGGTGCAGGCGCTGGTGTCGACAGCAGCCTACGGCACCCCCCAGCGCACGGTCAACGGTTTTGACTACAAGCGCATGAATATGCTCCTCGCCGTGCTCGAGAAGAGGGTAGGGTTCAAGCTCGCCGCCAAGGATGTGTTTCTCAACATTGCCGGAGGTCTCAAGGTGAGCGATCCGGCGCTTGATCTGGCCGTGATATGCTCGATATTGTCATCGAATGTGGATATGCCTGTCCCTCCGCGCACCTGTATGGCCGGTGAGGTGGGGCTTTCGGGCGAGATACGCCCCGTTGGCCGCATAGAGCAGCGCATACGCGAGGCCGAGAAGCTGGGCATGGAGACCATCCTGATTCCACGCAACAATCTCAAGGGTGTCGACATCTCATCGCTGTCTATCAAGGTGATGGAGGTGGCGAAGGTCGAGGAGGCTTTCAGGGCGTTGTTTGCTTAGACCGGCATGACTCCGATATACACAGGGCAATCGAAAAAACTAATCCTTGACAGCCCTGACGGATGCAGCCAGTTGTTCTATTGTTTGCCCGCTTCCTGATAAATTGTCTGAAAGTCCAAGGTAGTAATTTCCAGATTGGCGAATGCAAAACATCGTCACTATTCTGCCATTATCCCTTGAACTTGAAGTATTGTAAAATGCTCTCGTCGAGGCTGATATACCAGGAGCCGTTGTCTGCAAATTGCCGGCGATGTGCAAATATATATATTTGCCATTGGTCTTTGACTTGACAAGCGCCACTTTGACACCATTGAAATCACGCGCGGGATTCGTTTTAAAAAAATAGATTCGATCATCTGCGGTCAATTCAAAGTCCCATCTTGCTCCGCCTGGTATTGCCTCTGAGTCATTGCTGTCAAACCACTCTGCATAATGCGCGAGATCAAGACATTCGTTAAAAGTGGGAGTTCTCCATTCATTACCCCATTGAAAAGTGGCGGCATCATGCTCCGGATCACCTGAGGCCCACTCACCACCATATTTATGGGGCAGACCTGTTCCACCTTCCATGTACAGTCCCGTCAGACCCCATACGACATAAGCTCCTGATTCATCAATCTTTTTGGCGCCGAGGTTGAAGGCTGCCCATTTGAGGGGTAGCCCCAGATCGACCGCGACTTTAGGATATGCATAATCCTTCTCCTTGTCAGTAAGGTCGGCCACAACGAAATCGCCTGCCTTGTATTCGATATTTTTGTTTGCCGTCACATTCCATGTGTATTCGTCGCCCCAGGGGAGGTTGGTGAGATAGTCCGGACCGTAATCGGGGTTATCTTTCCTCATCGTGTCGTCAGGATCGAGCGGCATCACCGTGCCGTCGAGCTTATCGTAGGTGAAAAGCTCAAACTTCAGCTTACCTCCTGTTCCTATCTTGCCGTCGACATTGCCGGCCACCTGGCGGATTATGTAGGCGGTCAGTACGTTGTCCTGATAGTTGTCCTTACCGTATTCGCCCACCTTGATAAACGGCTCCTTGTCGTCCTTTGAGCCGAGTGTGAGAGTGGTCACCTCGCCGTCGGGCCATGCGTCGCCGCTCATCCTCAGCTCCGATCCGCCGGGAATGTCGAAGATGAAACCGCGCAGCATCACCTTGTAGACCACCGTGTGGGGGTGGCTGAACGTGAGCTGGTGGTCATGCTTGAGATTGGCATCCTTGAGAAATTGTGACCAGTATTCGGTGTAGCCCTTCGAGCCGTCGTCGCCGAGCTCGTGTTCGGCATATTTCAGATGTTCGGTGTCGCCGTTCTTCTTCTGCACGTATGCCTTGGCCGGAAAATCCTTCGAATTGACCTCTACCTCGAGATTGTCTCCGTCAGGGAATACGTAGATGGCTTTTCCTGACCAATGCTCCCAGTTGAGGATGTAGCCCTGATGGACGAACACGGTGTGTGAGGTGCCCGCTCCGGTGTTGGCTATGAAGTCATAGTATTCATGCGGGTCATTCATGGATGGGTCGGGATAGAGGCGGATGACGTCGCCATCGTCCCACACCATTTTCAGGTCTTTCTGGTCACCTTCATCCACATAGCTGACCCTCGATTTTCCACCGTCGAGCACGGCTGTGAATGAGTATGTCTGATTTTCCATCCCTTCGTCTGTTCCGGGCTGATCGACGGCTGTGCCGCAGGCTGTGAGAAAAAGCACAATGGTCAGTAAGGCGGGAAAATGTTTCAGTGTCATATAGGATGTGAATTAAAACATTGGTTTATAATCTTTTCCGCGGCTATGCCGCCGCAAGGAGGTGTCCGTGTGGCTGACGTTTGTGTGTGATCCACCTCAAAATGCAAAACTAAGATTTTTCTTTCATTTTGAGGGATATTTTTGTGTGAATAAATGTTAAATAAGATGCGTGGTTTGAGTGAAGGATACAAAAAGGAATGGGTTGGATAGAAGGGTACAAAAGAAAATAAGGACATAAGAAACAAAAAAATTTTTATTTGTCTCGGTGATATTCCTTCCCCCGTCAGGGGGTATGCAGAGGTAGGCGCGGGTGATAACCCGTGCATCATAGTGCCCCCTTGACAAATGCGTCGCGTAGCGCCGCTACAAGGATTCGACCTTGTTGTGGCGGCGCTACGCGACGCAATACGTATGTGTGATCTCGGGATACCCGGGTTTCACCCGGGCCTACCTCTGCATACCCCCTGACGGGGGGAAGGGAAGGTACATAACCGGAACAAATAAAAATATTTTTGTTTTCTTTGTTCTTATCGTCTTCTGTACCCTTCAGTCAAAAGTCGGATTACCGTCTTCTTTTGGCGGGGCGTTTGCGGGCGTTTTTGGCGGTGGACTTACGGGTGCTCTTGGACACTGTGGCCTTGGTGGGGATCTTCAGGACCTGTCCGATCTGGAGGCCTGTCTTTTTGCCCATTCCGTTGGCTGCCTGGATGGCACTCACTGTTGTGCCGTGACGCTTGGCGATACGCTCGAGGGTGTCGCCGCTCTTGACTTTGTATGTGGTGGTGCGCGGTTTGGCTTTGGTCTCTGTTGCCTTGGCTTTGGCCGGGGCAGCTTTCTTTTCAGTCACTGCCTTGGCTTTGGCCGCCGATGCAGCTGTGGCTGCCACTACGGCTGCCGCTGCCTCGGTCTGTGGGTCGGATGATCCGAACGACGAGGGGTCGACCTGTGCCACTTCCTGGGCGGCCACCACCCTCACTTCGTCGGGTGTGACTCTCTCGACCACCTCGATGGTGAGGCGGTCGCCCTCTTTCACCTTGCCACGGCGCAGCTTGTTCCAGCGCTTGATGTCGGTGGCCGACACTCCATACTGGCGGGCGATGTCGCGGATGCTCTCGCCACGGCCCACGGTGTGGGTCTTCACCACCATCCGCTCGGTGAGAGTCTGGGCTATCTCGTTGTTGACCTCGGCGTTGGAGCTCTGGCGGCTTGCGAGAGCCATGTTGGCCTGTCCGCCGTCAGATGCGGCGTATGCGGCTGGTACCGCTGTCTCACCTCCCGGCTCGGCGTAGGAGCGGCGGGCATAGAGGTCGCGGTCGTAGTCGAGTATGTGTTTCTCGCTCATCACGTAGCTGAGACACTGCTGTGTGGGGAGTGTGAGGGCGTATGGGCGGTAGTCGCCGGGGATAATGTCTTTGCGGAACTGGGGGTTGAGCATCCTGATCTCATCCACGGGGATGTTGAGCACCGATGATATCTGGTTGAAATGCACGTAGTTTTTCACCATCACGGTGTCGGTGGTGAGCTGCCGCTTGACAACGGTAGGGGTAATGCCGTGCTCGCGGTAATAGTTCATCACATAGTTGGCGGCTATGAATGCCGGGACGTAGCCTCGGGTCTCCTGAGGGAGAAAATTGTAGATGTCCCAGAAGTCTTTTTTCACCCCGGGTTCGGCTCCGGCCCTCCGCAGGGCCTTGTTGACGTTGCCCGGCCCGCAGTTGTAGGCGGCGATGGCCAGTGACCAGTCGTCGTAGATGTCGTGGAGCTGCTTGAGATACCGGGCGGCGTTGCGCGAGGATAGCCTGGGGTCGCGGCGCTCGTCGACGAGCGAGTTGACCTCCATCCCGAGTCCTTTGGCGGTGGCGGGCATGAACTGCCAGAGTCCCACGGCTCCGGCGTGGGAGACGGCGTTGGGGTTGATGGCCGACTCGATCACGGGGAGATATTCCAGTTCGAGGGGCATCCCTTCCTTGAGCAGTTCCTCCTCGAAGAAGCGTCCGTAGTAGTTGTGGAGCGCGAGCATATCGGCCACGAGTCCGCGGCGCTTGGTGAGATACATATCAATGTATCGTCCGACAATGCTGTTGTAGGGGAGATCTATCTCGGTGGGGAGCTTGGTGAGCCTTTTCTCGTAGACCGCCGGCGATGTGGGGCCGGGGTTGCCGAGGTCAGTGCCGGGTATCACGTAGTTCTTGAGGTAGAAATTCTCCTCAAGCAGGCGTGTCTGTGTCTCGAAGCTCTGTGGAGCCACGATATTGTCGTCGGAAATCGAGTGGCGCAGCTCGAGTATCGAGCCTGCTCCGTAGGATATTCCGGCTGTGCAGAGTGAGAGGAAGAGTGAAAGGAGGGTCTTTTTCATTGTTCAGAAATTGAAAGCCCATTGCAGTCCCACCGCCGGGCGGGAGCTCAGGGAGCGCGATGAGGTCGGCATGATGGCCGGGGCCACGTCAACCGAGAGACCGGGAGAGATGTCGAAGTGGGCGAGCTGTGCGTCGACATACGCGTCGACCATGGCGATGAGGTAGACTCCCACCATGCAGATTATGCACAGGTCGCGGTTGCGGCGGTAGAAGTTCTTGCGTGAGCGCAGGAGATTGGTGAGATATGTCGGGTCGATGTCGTCGATGTTGACACCGGGAGCGAAGAAATCCTTGTAGCTGTCGGTGGTGGGGTCGTTGTCCATGATGTCCGAATAGGCTGTGGTGTAGTCGCGGAGCATCATGTTGTTCCACGAGGTGGCATATCCGAGTCCCATGAAGGCGCCTACCACTATGGGAAGTTTCCAGTAACGGCGGTTGTAGAGCTGGCCGAGTCCGGGGAACAGGGCCGACATCCACACGGCCCGCGTCGGGTCAGGGTTGAAGCGGTATTTTGTCTCGAGTGTGCGGGCGTCGGTTATCATCACCGAGTCGACGGGGATGATGACCGGAGGCTCGCTCGGGAGGGCCGAAATGCTGTCCTCGACCACCATGGCTGGGAGTTCGACTCCCGTCGGACCGAGGGGGATCGAGTCGGGGAGCTCGGCAACGGGAGAGGTGGTGCGGTGGGACGGCCGCGAGGGGCGCACGCCGGATGTCTGAGAAAAAATGTTAAACGAGAATACGAGCGCGACCGCCATCACGCCGAGGAGGGCGCGCAGGCGTGATGCAGATAGTATGTCGGCTCTTTCGCTATTGATTGGCATTGTGTATCTAACGTTCTGATTGTCCGGATGTTACCACTAGTAAGGGCCGGACATTACCGGTGGCGCCGCAGGTGCGTCACTGTTTTGCTGTGTCAAAGATAGCAATTAATCTTTGAAGTTCATCATCGTTTTTGAACTGGAACGATATTTTACCCTTTCCTGAGGCGTCGCAAACCAGCTTGACAGGGGTCGAGAAGCGCTGTGAGAGGTGGTCTCTTAAAATATCGAAATCTTTGTTAGAAAACGTTCTCGCGGGGTTTTCGGCCTTTTCGGGCGCTCCTTCGAGAGCATATTTCTTGGCCAGTTCCTCGACGCGTCTGACGCTCAGGCCCAGCTTGACGGTCTCGTTGTAGAGTCTGAGCTGCAGCTTGGGATCGTCGACACTCAGGATGGCCCTGGCATGGCCCATGTCGATCTTCTTGTCGCGCAGTCCGAGCTGCACGTCGGCCGGCAGACGGAGCAGGCGGAGGAAGTTGGCTATTGTGGCGCGCTTCTTCCCGATTCTGCCGCTCAGCCGCTCCTGGGTGAGACCGTAGCGGTCGATCAGTTTCTTGAAAGTCAGGGCGATTTCTATGGCGTTGAGATCCTCCCTCTGTATGTTCTCAATGAGCGCCATCTCGGTCAGCTCGGTGTCGTTGGCCGTGCGGATGTAAGCGGGCACAGTGGATAGGCCAGCCATGATGGCCGCACGGTAGCGGCGCTCACCGGCTATGATCTGATAGGTGTCCGGGCCGGTCTTTCTGAGCGAGAGGGGCTGAATGATGCCCAGCTCGGTGATGGAGCGGGCCAGATCCTCGAGGGCTTCCTCGTCGAAAATCGTTCGGGGTTGCTCGGGGTTGGGGGATATGCGTGAGATCTCGATCTCGTTGATAGCCGATGCATCACGGGCCGGAGTGTCGTCCATCGCGATGAGCGAGTCGAGTCCGCGACCGAGAGCGGGACGTTTGGGAAGGGACATGATGGTGATTGGACAGTGGTGGAGGGGGATTGTTCTTCTTCGTTTGGTTTACGGTCAGCTGTTCTTGGCAATGAGCTCGCGGGCGAGGGCGATGTGGGATGTCGCGCCGCGCGAGGCCGGGTCGTAGAGCAGACAGGGGAGGCCGTGGCTCGGCGCCTCGCTCAGACGGATGTTGCGCGGTATCACGGTGTCGAACACCATCTCGCCGAAGTGGCCCTTCAGTTCCTCGTAGATCTGATTGGCCAGGCGCAGTCGGGCGTCATACATCGTGAGCAGGAAGCCCTCGATCTCCAGGGCGGGATTGAGCCTCGACTTGATGATGCGTATGGTATTGAGCAGCTTGGTGATCCCCTCGAGGGCGAAATATTCGGCCTGGACGGGTATGACCACCGAGTCGGCCGCCGTGAGGGCGTTGACTGTGATGAGACCGAGCGACGGGGAGCAGTCGATGAGAATGAAATCGTATTTTCCGGCCAAGGGAGCGAGCGCCCTCTTGAGCACATTCTCTCTCGAAGGCTTGTTGATGAGCTCTATCTCGGCGCCTGCCAGGTCAATGCGCGAGCCCACGAGGTCGAGTCCCTCGCAGCAGGTTGCCACCTGGGAGCCGTCCATGGGGTAGTCGTCGACGAGACATTCGTAGATCGACGACGGCATCGACTTGGGATCCACTCCATAGCCCGAAGTGGCATTTGCCTGGGGATCGGCGTCGATAATGAGCGTCCGTTTTCCCTCGGCAGCAAGAGAGGCGGCCAGATTGATGGTGGTGGTGGTCTTGCCAACACCACCCTTCTGGTTGGCTATAGCTATGATTTTACCCATATAAGTTAAGTTGACGTCCGAGGCTCGGAATCCACGCGATATGCGTGAGTTTCAGCCCATTGGGCGATTGACGGCGCAAAGTAACCAAAAAAAAGTGAATTTGCAACGATTGAAAATGACAAAACGTGTTAAAATGTTGAAAACTCGCCTCAGGCTCTTTGCAAACTGAGAATAAATCCCTACCTTTGCACCCGGAAAACGGCAATACGCCGTTACTCCCCATCATAAGGTCGGTCCGGTAGCTCAGCTGGATAGAGCATCTGCCTTCTAAGCAGACGGTCATGCGTTCGAGTCGCATCCGGATCACTGGAAACACTAATCTGAGAAGGCGAGAAAATCTTTTTCTCGCCTTATTTTGTTTTATATTTAAATCTCTCTGATATGACACAGATAACATTGACAATCAGCGATCCTAAGGATGCTACTTTGATAAAAAAACTTCTTGCCAAGTTTGATAGCGTAACAATATCCAAAACCGAGCGCAAGCGTAAGACCGGCCTTGATGAAGCTCTCGAGGATGTCGCTGCCGGACGAGTAACGACATATAATTCAGTGGACGAAATGTTTGAAAAACTTGGTTGAATTATGAAATTGTAAATCAACGCCTGTAAGCTTGAATGATTTGCTCCCGCCTATGTTTGTTATAAATACAAAGTATGAAGTATGACAAGATACCATCAGGAATCAATAGCGAGAAAGAAGGCGTCAATAGCCTCTTGGAGACAGCAGCCGCTGAAGCCCGAAGAATATCGCTCGCAATTCAAGAAGTTGCGGGAACAACGGCTTGCAAGGGAGTCCAGATCAAAGAACTGAAGAAATGGGCTATCGAAAATAGTTGCTGGATTAACGACAGCAGCTTGTTAGGTGAATTTTCTGACCGTGGATCAGAAAATGAGGTATATATGGAGCCTGAAAATCAAATTGTCTATAAACTAAACGATTTTCGATATGCTGATGACAATCTTGAAACCTTCTTTCAAAGAATAAGAATCCACAACCAGCTTTTTGCTGATTGCGCATATTCATTTTGCGGCTTTGCTGAAAATCAAGATGGTAAAGTTTGCGCTATAATATCTCAACCGTTTATTCGTGCAGACCGCGAGGCTTCAATCGAAGAAATTGCCGGAGCATTAGCCTTGATGGGGTTCATGCCTCAGCATGAAGGAGAATATTTCACAAATGGCGAAGTGGATATTTTCGATGCATTGCCAAACAATGTTCTACATGGAATCGACGGCAATCTGTATTTCATTGATACTATCTGCCTACCATCGGATGACAAGTTTATTGACTCGTATAAATCACTTTCACCTAATTGGATGAAATGACTATGGAACGAACATTACATTATCGTTTAGACGTGAAATGTAAATCCTGCAACGACTGAACTTCTTCATAAAGTATAATCAAAATCGAAACCGGCTGTGCCTATTCTGACACCGGTTTTTTACATCAAATATCATGAATAAAGTATCCTTATTTCGAACTCACGTTAAATATGTTTTTTATATCTTGATGTCTGTATGTTCTGTATCGTGTGGGACGAGGGCAAATGCGGATGCGGACTCGGCTTTGATAAATGGCGTATATGACAGGTTTGTGTTTGCGGCCGGGACGGATGGAATGGACAATCCGGAGGATTACTTCACTGATAATGCATTGAAGCAACTTCAGGATGACTATGATTACGATTGCGAGGACGGATCTTGCTATGCTTATTACGCGCTCCGCACCGGAGAGCAGGATAGCAAACCCGACTCAGACGGCTTGTCAAGGATCTACAGTGTGGAACCGACCGGGGATGGCTGGTATACGGTGTCATATTCAGACATGGGATGGTTTGGCAAGACCCGCATTAAGGTTGTAGACGGGAAAATTGATATGTATGAACGGCTGTCGGACAGCTGATGCCGTGGGATTATACATTTGTAAAAATAACAATTGTACGTTATTGCAACCGTCGGCAGGCGATTTTTGCGTAACTTTGCGTCAGAACCAATCATTATAATTTTACTTATGTATAAGAATTTTATGGCTGTGCTGACGGTCGCTTTCGCGGGACTGTCTGTGCTGACGTCATGTTCGGATGACGATGGCCCCGAGGCTGCGGGGCCCGGAAGCCAGTGGAGTGCCACGATGAGGGGCGACGGTGAGGTGATAGGCGCATATCCCGACCTCTACAGCAATTATTGGGAGTATACCTACGATCTTTCGCGCCATGGCGACAAGGTGTTGAGATTCACAGGTGAGTTCCCGCATTGCCGTTATTTCAGTTTCTCGGTCTATGACGATGATAACGGTTCGGCCATCGGAGGTATCGACGATGTCTCGATAGAGCCGGACGAGGGGAGTGTGAATCCGTTCAGGGTCACTACCTCACAGGCCGGGAGGTTTACTGTCTACCTCGTGCCGGAGAAGCTCGCCGGAGAATTCAGGGATAGATTCAAGCCCCGTAATCTCTGCATTGTCAAGGATGGCGTCAGAAAAGTCTCCGTTATGGTGCGTCAGTATCTCGGCACTGATGCCACCGGTGCTGACCATGACGAATATGGCGGGGTGGATCTGCCGCTCATCACCGCATTAGACCCCGCCACGGGCAAGGAGGTGGCTCTGCCCGAGCATATTGTGTCGAATGTCTATTCGGCCACCTCGAATGTGTATATACTGAAGTCTGACGATAGGCGTGAGATGCCGTTCTTCCTTGCTCCTGTCAGCAAATATTACCCTAATAACTCGACCGATTATCTCTATGCCCGCACACGGTTGAGACATGACAGTGTGCTCACATTCAGTTTCATCCCCGCACCCATACCGCAGAGGGCCGAGGATTATGCCGGAGCAGCCGCCCGCTACTGGTCGATATGTCTGGGTTCGGCCGCCGATACCCGTTCATACGGTTCTCTATGTGACAGAAATGCCTGCTGGACCGATGGCGAGAAAGCGGAATTTGTGATCTGTCTCAGAAACAATACCCGCCTTGCCGATGTGGAGGCAAAGGTGGAGAGACTGAGGAAAGAGGGCCGCAGGGTGAATCTGATGGTCTGGGACAGCGAGAAGCTGAATATCGACGGCAAACCGCTTGGGGAATACATAGCGTTCATGTACCGCAATATTCTCCCCAACCCGGAATGGCAGTATTCTATCTCCAATATGCTCCCGACCGAGTATTTCGACGGCGTGAAGGAGCCGGTTGACCATGTCACGGATCCACAGAAACAGGTGGCCCACATCGCTCTCGGCGATTATGGTCCCCTCGGCCTCAAGATGAGTGCGGTGGAGTTTCTGGACAGTCTATAGGAAGCAAGGCATGAAATATAAGAGTGGCAGACTTTGGCAGGATAGCCAAAAGGTCTGCCACTCGGTTTTTATGTAGGCGCGTGAGTGGTTGCTTAAAAACTCTGGAAGGGACAGTCGCGGAGAATCGGGCCGTCGGAAGTCATGGTCCACACATTGTCGAAGTCGAAATCCTTGTAGTAGGATTTGTCGGTGATTCTGGATTCGGGGACGGATGTCGACGACGGCCAGCTCTTGCCGGAACCTTCGAGATAATAGTTGTGGCTGTGGTAGAAGATGGTGCTTCCGTGATGGGTGCCGATGATGGCGTTTCCATGTGATATTTTGCCGCGGTTGAATGTCCGGTGTATGTCACCGCTGGTTGATACGAGACCGAGTATCCCTCCTGTGTCATCCTTCTGGTCGGAGGGAATCGCTCCGAGATTATAGCAGTCGCGGATAATGGCAGCGTTGCCGGCATCGCCGCGCATCATGTGGCCCACGACGCCGCCGAGTTTTGTGCTTGACACCGATGAACTGATTGTCCCGGAGTTCATGCACCGCTCCACCATCAGCCTGCAGAGGTAGTCCTCGTCACCTATCACGCCTACCACTCCGCCGATGGAGTATTGCACGGCGCTGCTGGATATATCGCCATGGTTTGCGCATGAGCTTACGCTGACCGACATGGAATTCAGATACCCGGCCACACCTCCGACTCCGGCTCCGGAATTACCGTTGGCTCTGATGTCGCCGGTGTTCACACAGTGGTCTACGGCGATGCTATTGTTTATACGATGCTCGTATACGTATCCGGCTATGCCTCCCACCTCTACGCCTCCGGTGAGATTTCCTGTATTGAAGCATCGCTCTATCCTGATCTGAGCCGGGGTGACATCTTTTGATTGAGTGATGTATGCCACGATGCCGCCCTGTCTCTTGCCGTCCGAGATATTGGCGCGGTTGAGCAGCTCGGTGAACGTGAATCCGGAATCGGCTCCTCCGATGACACCTCCGACATGGTCGGCGCCACTCACCGATCCGAAGAAGGCGCAATGGCTGACGGGACCGGCTGCCCATCCGCATATACCGCCGGCATTGTTTCCGGTCGCGGTGACTGAGGCATTGCTGCCCAGGCCTTTGATCTCACCGGATGAATATCCGGCTATTCCTCCGGCATACTGTGGAGCGGTGACTACGCCCTGATAGTTGCTCGGCAGCATTGAGGATCCCGGAAGTATTGAGGTCAGGTCGAGTCTGAGCGGACCGGTCAGCGAGCCGTAGTCAAGCTTGCCCACCACGCCTCCGGCATATTGCGATGAGGCGGTGACACGCATGGTCGGGGAGCTGAAATTGATTTTTGTCGGGTCAAGATTATTGAGACCGCCGGCCTGTCCGAAGGCTCCTCCCACCGATTCCTTGCCGCTGACGTTGACGGCTATCTCGACTTCCGAACCGAACGTGATGGTGCGGCCCACGGCCTCGAGGTGGCCGATGAGTCCTCCCACACGGGCGTTGCCTTTCACATCGGCCTCGGCCGACGATTTCACCACGTAGCGAGATGGGGATGAGCCTGATGCGAACGAGAACGATTCGTTATCCGCGAGGTTGAGAAGGCCGAAGAAGCCGCCTACATCGTCCGTCCCGCGGGCCACTGATGTCAGCAGTATGGAGCCGACGCTCATCCTCGCGACATTATGGACTTCGCCCACAAATGCGGCTACATATCTGCCGCCGCTCACCGGAGCCTTGATGGAGACATCGCTGATGGCGACATCCTTTACATTGTATATGATGCCGCCAAGACCGCCTGCGTAGTTGCCTGAAGCGGCAATGATCTTTGTGCCGGAACTCTCATGATCCACGCTGTGTTCGAGCCTTATGCCCGATATATCCAGGGTCTCCAAGGATGAGCTTGTTCCGAAAAGGCCTCCGAGCTGCCCGTTGCCGGTGAGGGAGAAGATATGGTCGGGGGTGGATACGTTCCTGACAACGGCTGATTTGCCGCAGAATGCCCCTGTCACACCTCCGATTGAGCTGGATGACGGTCCTCCGCTGATCACAAGCGAGTTGAGCCGGACATTCTCGATGATGATATTTCCCATGGAGGAACCGGTGAGACCTCCGATATATTGGCCGGAGGCGGTGATGGTGCCTTCGACTGTGATGTCGCGCAGTGCTACGTCGCCCATGGTGCTTCCGGCTATGAGTCCGGCATAGGAGTGGACATTGGTGAGAAGGGCACCGGTGATGCTGACGTTTTCCACCGAGCCACCGAGAATCCGGGCGAAGAGACCTATGTCGTGGTCTGTGTTCGCGTCCGATGCCCCCTGATACACCAGCTTGCGCAGTTCATGATCTCCTCCGTCATAGTGCCCGGCAAAGGTGGCCGCCACCCACACGTGGCCGTCGATTATCTGGCTCCGGTGGGGGAGGTCGAAACTCGCCGTCTGGAGGAAGTGGAGTCCGGCCGCGTGCAGGGGATCTTCCTCAAGATACCATAGGAGTGTGAGGAAGTCGCCGGCATCGTTGATGAGGTAGGGATCGCCGGGAGTTCCGGAGCCCGTCAGGTCGTCATAGCCCATAGGCTCGAGCGGAATCTCGGAGCCGAGATTATCCCTGAACCTCACCATCCGCAGGCCTAATTCGGGCAGTCCGTCGGCTGTGACCGTGAGATAATAGTCCCCGTCGGCAATGTCGGTTGAGCCGATGCGCAGACGGCATTCCACGGAGCCTTTCCTGCCGTTGTGGCTCACGGTACGGTTGTTGAGTATGAGGCCCTTGAAGTCGTAGCTCTTCCTGTTTGCCGGATCAATGAGCATGAATGAGGCTTCGTCTCCGGTGGTGGTGAGGTCTGTGCCTGTGGTTGTGAGATGGACCACTGTGACACGCTGTCCGCCTTCCGACTCAATGGAGCCTCCGGCGGGCGAGGATATCGGGTCGTCATCCGAGCATGAAGCGAGAAGGGCCAGGAGGAGCGTGAGCATCAGTCCCCGGAGGGAATCGGATATTACTGAACTGTTCATTTCTGCATTTGCGATTTATAAGGTACGGGGAAGGAATAGCCTTCCGGAATGGACCATGATGAGGTCAGATCGAAGCCGCATTTACTGTAGAGCGACTTGTCGGTCAGACAGTCTGGGGCGGCCACATATATTCCGTTGCCGTGGTCGGAGACATGGCCGGGAGACATGGCCGGGTCACAGAAGATACTATTGACGGCATAGACGGTGTTTTCGGGATGCTTGACCGGGACGAGGGAGATGCAGCGGTAGAGATCGCACCATGAACCGAAGTCACCGGCGAAACATTCATAGTCGTGCGAGTTCACTGTGGCTGTGTTGAGGCAGTCGGTCACGAGAGATCCGTCGCAGAGGCGTCCCACGATGGATGAGGCCTTTGAGTTTCCGGGAGAGGTGACGGCCCCGGCGTTGACACATTGTGATACCACCACGGCGTTCGCCTCAAACTCGGCACAGGTCTTCTCGATGGCATTGGCGCCTCCGACGAGGGCAGCCGCGGAGCCCATGACAAGGAATGCGGTGGCTGCGCCCCCCGATGCCACGGTGCCTCCGATCAGCGCCACCGTACTGCACACGACAGCCACACCTCCGATCACGGTGTGGACGATTTCCTGGGCGCGGTGGATCTTCTCGAGCTTTTCGGCGCGGGCCTCGCGAGCCTCGTTGATTGATTCGTTGAATATCTCATCGTTTCCTTCGTTGGCATAGTAGGCCACGATCCCGTCGATATTGTCGGCGTAGGCTGTCGAGAGTGTCGCTCCGGGGAATGTGGGGAACGCTCCGGGGGTCTTGCGCCTCAGGGCCGACAGGGCCGACATGACTTCAGTGGACGCTTGGCCGGCACTGGCGCGCATCTCCGCCCGCAGTTCCTCCTCGGTCTCGGGGCCCACCATCTCATATATGCCGTAGCCCAGCAGGGCATAGTCGGCTCCCTGGAGGGCGAGTTCGGTGCTTGTCTCGACAATCTTGATGACCACTTCGGCGGCGTGGGCGAACTCGACCGCTTCCTCGACCACGGCGAGCACCGGGCCGGCCACCGACATGATGATCTCCATCGAGCCTATCACACATTCGGCTATGTTGAGTCCGGTCCATTTGCGCGGGTCGCCGATCTCAGCCGCTATTCCGCCGACCGGTTTCGACGACGGTCCGGTGACTGTCCCGAAATTGGCGCAGTAGTTGACCACGGTGTTGTTGCCGGCGAGAGCCACCACTCCGGCAGTGTGGCCTGAGGAGCCGCTGACGTCGCTCATGTTCTGGCAGATGGCGAGCGAGCCCCATGTGCATTTCCCGAGTATGCCCGAGGCGTATGCCGAGGCATGGACCGGGCCGCTGTTGACAGCGTTGTGGATTACGGCCACCGATGCCGCGCCGCAGACTCCGCCCACATAGTCGGTTCCGCTCACGGTGCCCTGGTTGTAGACGGCGTAGGCACCGGCCTGGGCCTCGCCTATGGCGCCGCCGACAAATGTGCGGCCTGTCACATCGCCGGTGTTGCCGCAATAGCGCAGTACGCTCTGGTTGTAGAGAAACGAATCGGAGTCTGAGCCTTTCACCCGTGTGCTGCCGATGATTCCACCGACACCCTCACGTCCGGAGACCTTGCCATGGTTGATCGACCCTGTGATCCACGACATACCCGAGCCTCCGACCAGTCCGCCTGACCCGATTCCGGGATTGTCACGATCGGCCCTGAGGCTCCCTTTGATCTCTCCCGTGTTGGTGCATCCTGCTATCTGGAGAGTGTCGGCTGTGCCTACCATTCCTCCGGCGCCGGAGAAGTCCGAGGATACGGTGGAGCTGTTGGTGCAGTCGCTTATCATCACCGACGAGTATATTCCGGCGCCTCCGGTGATTCCGCCGATGTTCATGCCTCCGGTCAGTTCGTTGCCGTCAGACACGCATCCGGCCAGAAGAGTCCTGGAGTGCATATCGGTGCCGCCGAGGATTCCGCCGACTGCCGCCGAGGTCGATGGGCCGCTTATCGAACACCCCCTGACGGAGCAGTTGGTGAATGTGCCCTGTCCGCGGCTACCTCCCCCGGATGTCACCACGGCTCCGGCCACGGCACCGACGGCAAACTGTCCGTTGAGCGAGCAGCCTGACATTACGAGACCGTCCACCGAGGCATCGCATACGAATCCGAAAAGCCCGACACCTGCCGTGTGGGGGCGGTCGGCCATGAGATTGGTCACCTTGTGGCCCTGTCCGAGATATGTCCCGCGGAACGGGGTGTTGGTGTCGGCTCCGATCGGCATCCAGCCGTATTGTACATCGCAGCTCCGCGACATCTGTTTCATGTCAATGTCGCATTCCTGGCGGAAGCAGGTGGAAGTGGTGATGGCCTTGTTGGAGTCATAGTCGTTGACAGCCATCATAAGGTTGAACAGATGTGAGGAGCTGGATATTATGTAAGGGTCGGATGATGTGCCGCGACCCGCGAAGTGCATGACCGGGTCGAAGCTGTCGATCACGCTGACGCCGGATGCGTCGATGCTCACGCGGCTGCCGAAACCGAACTCGCTGTATGTCCCGTCGTCGTCTCCGGAGTCATAGCGGGCATAGAGCAGGCGGTAGGTCCCCTCGGCGAGACCGCTGTCGAGACGCAGGGTTGATATGTCCGAGGAGCGTTCGTGGACCACGGAGCGCTCGAACACAGTGCCGTCGGCGGCCTTGATGCCGAGTGTGAACCGGCGGGCTGTGAGTCCGTCGGCTTCCATGCCGAGTGTGATCACCTTGTGCGGGCCGCTGTATGAGCCGTCCGGGCCGTCGGGACGGAAATTCTCATCATCATTGCGGCATCCGGCCTCAGCGAGCAGCAGGCATAAAGCTATGAGTGACAGTAGGGGTCTTGACATTGCAGATGTAGAAAAATGTGTGATAATGATGAATGTATGGTCGGTTATGCCGTGCAAAGATAGTCAATTCCCTCGGTAATCATGTTGTAAAAAGGTAAATTGTATCATTTTACACCTACCCTCACCCCCATACCCACGTAGTGGCAATGCAGAAGTAAGAGGGATGGCGGATGGAGTTTGTTGTGGCGGAGCGCCACGTAGAGGCAATGCAGAAGTAAGAGGGATTGCGGATGGAGTTTGTTGTGGCGGAGTGCCACTACGTGGCATATCTTGTGATGGCATCGCGCCGCCCACGATGTGGCAAACCGCGTCCGGCAGGATGCTGATTATGCAGTAACCGATAGATATAT
>CAJUKP010000020.1 GCA_910587165.1 uncultured Duncaniella sp. | reverse complement strand
CCTCCTACGGTGTGTTCATCGACCTCGGCGGCGTAGACGGCCTCATCCACATCACAGACCTCTCCTGGGGCCGCGTAAGCCACCCCGAGGAAGTGGTTCAGCTGGACCAGAAGCTCAATGTGGTCATTCTCGACTTCGACGACGAGAAGAAGCGCATCGCTCTGGGTCTCAAGCAGCTCCTCCCCCATCCCTGGGATGCTCTGGATCCCAACCTCAAGGTTGGCGACAAGGTCAAGGGCAAAGTTGTTGTCATGGCCGACTACGGCGCGTTCGTCGAGATCGCTCCCGGTGTCGAGGGCCTCATCCACGTCAGCGAGATGTCATGGAGCCAGCACCTCCGCTCAGCCCAGGACTTCCTCAAGGTTGGCGACGAGATCGAAGCTGTCATCCTCACCCTCGACCGCGAGGACCGCAAGATGTCACTCGGCCTCAAGCAGCTCAAGAACGATCCCTGGGAGGATATCGAGACCAAATATCCCGTCGGCTCCAAGCACAGCGCCCGTGTGCGCAACTTCACCAACTTCGGTGTATTTGTTGAGATCGAGGAGGGCGTAGACGGCCTCATCCACATCTCCGACCTTTCCTGGACCAAGAAGGTGAAACACCCCAGCGAGTTCACCCAGATCGGTGCCAACATCGACGTTCAGGTGCTCGAGATCGACAAGGACAACCGTCGTCTCTCACTCGGCCACAAGCAGCTCGAGGAGAATCCCTGGGATGTGTTCGAGACCATCTTCACCGTTGGTTCCGTTCACGAAGGCACCATCATCGAGATGGTCGAGAAGGGCGCAGTCATCGCTCTCCCCTACGGTGTAGAGGGCTTCGCTACTCCCAAGCACCTCGTTAAGGCTGACGGCAGCCGTGCCCAGCTCGACGAGAAGCTCGACTTCAAGGTGATCGAGTTCAACAAGGATTCCAAGCGCATCATCCTCTCCCACAGCCGCATCTTCGAAGATGAGCAGAAGGGCGAGCGCGCCGAGCAGCCCCGCAAGCGTGAGAACCGTGGCGAGAACCGCCGTGGTGGCAACCGCCGCGCTGCCGAGGAGACTCCCGTGATGACCACTCCCCTCGAGAAGACCACCCTCGGTGACCTCGAGGCTCTCGCAAGCCTGAAGGAGAAACTCTCCGGCAAGTAAGAGACCAAACCCAACACAGATACAAGAGGCTGAGCCGTTCCCCAACGGCCCAGCCTCTTTTAGTTACCTTAGTTACCGATTGATAGAAGGGTACAGAAGAACAAAGGGACATAAGAAACAAATTTTTTTTGGGGGGAAAGAAAGGGATACAAATGGACAAAGGAGAAAAAAAGGAACAGACATTTTTGGGCGGTCTGTTCCTTTTTTATTTCAATTATTTATTTTAATTCATTATTTTTTCTTTCCTTACACCTTTTCCTTACTCCTTTTCCCTTTCTATTTTCCTATATAATTTAAAATCTGTTTCTTATGTCCCTTTGTTCTTCTGTACCCTTCAATTGATCGGTAACTATATAAGGTAATTTACACGACTTTTACGTTGAGGAGGGGGTGGGAGTCGGGGGCGGTGGCGATGAGGCGGCTGCGGGGGGTGAGGGGGATGTCGGAGGCGCCCTTGAGGGGAAGCAGGACGATGTCGCCCATCTTCACTGTGGTGTGGCGGCTGGCGCGGCTCACGGCGGCGTCGATCAGACCGGCTTTGTCGGGGAGCTCCACACTGATGTCGCCGAACATGGCTGTGCCTATCCCGAGCAGTTCGTGGGGGGCCATCCAATCGCCGTGGGTGATGGAGCAGTCCATGCCTGAGAGCTCGCCCCCGGAGGCGGGATCAAGCTCGAGGGGCCTGATGCGGACGGCGAGCGCGAGGGCATCGTAATACCGTCCGGCAAACTGCGGGGCGATGCTTTTGCCGAGCCTGTTGAGCCTCACGGCGAGCATAGGCTCGGCTATCCATGCCCCGCCGAAGTCGGGGTAGAACATGGGACGCCCGGGGAGCAGCAGGGCCGAGTCGGGGTGGAAATCAATTGTGCAGGAGGGGGAGAGGGTGACGTAGCGTATTATCTTCATCGGGAGTTCATGCGGTTGTACATCAAGGCCAGGTTGGCATAGAGGGATGTGTTCTGTATGGTGATGCCGGGAGATGTCTTGATGTGGAAAGGTGTGAAGTTCCACAGGGCCTTGATGCCGGCTGCCACACACTGGCCGGTGACTTCGGCGGCAAACTCGACGGGGACGGCTATGACGGCTATCTCGGCGTCGAGTCCGGGGCGGAGCTCGGCCAGGCGGCTCATGTCGTAGACGGGGACGCCTGCCACCTCTGTGCCGACAATATCGGGGGAGGTGTCGAATCCGGCCACTATGTTGAGGCCGTAGCGTGAGAGGCCGGAGTCGGATATCAGGGCGCGTCCGAGGCTTCCGACACCTATCATGACGGCCTTGTGGCAGCGTGTGAAACCGAGGAAATCGTCGAGTTCCCTCTCGAGCTGCTCCACCTCGTAGCCGATGCGGGTCTTACCCTTGATGTTGAGATAGCTCAGGTCTTTCGCGATCTGTGATGCGTCGACATTGAGCTGCCTGGAGATGGCGGTGGATGAGACATACTCCACGCCCTGCGCGCGCAGACGGCTCACGCAGGCGAGATACCACGGCAACCGCCTGATGGCGGGCTCGGGCACGTAGGGGGGTCTTTCCTTTTCCATAATCTCGGGCTTCTGTGTGGCAAAAGTACAACTTTTTTTTCTAATAAGTGGAATTTTAGCTAATTTTGTGGCTAATTGTGCAGTGGCTTCCGCTGCCATCCAACGATAATTCACCAGAAACATATCACAGATATTCAGAATGGACCGTAAAGTAAGAGTGAGATTCGCCCCCTCTCCCACGGGGCCTCTCCACATCGGAGGCGTCCGCACCGCTCTCTATAACTATCTCTTCGCGCGCCGCCACGGCGGCGACATGATTCTCCGCATCGAGGACACCGACTCGCAGCGATTCGTGCCCGGAGCGGAGGAGTATATCAACGAAGCCCTGGCCTGGCTCGGCATAAAGATCGACGAGGGTGTGCGCGAGGGTGGCGCCTACGGCCCCTACAAGCAGAGCGAGCGCCGCGACATCTACCGCACCCATGTGAAGCAGCTGCTCGATGCGGGGAAAGCCTACATAGCTTTCGACACCCCCGCCGAGCTTGAGGCTGCCCGCGCGGCCACTCCCAACTTCCAGTATGACGCGTCGACCCGCCTGCAGATGCGCAACTCCCTGTCGCTTCCCGCCGGGGAGGTGGAGGCCCTCATGGCTGCCGGCACACCATACGTGGTGAGATTCCTGATAGAGCCTGGACGCGACGTGGAGGTGAACGACCTGCTGCGCGGCAAGGTGACCATCAATTCCTCGATTCTCGACGACAAGGTGCTCTACAAGAGCGCCGACGACCTGCCCACCTATCACCTGGCCAATATCGTGGACGACCATCTCATGGAGGTGACCCACGTGATACGCGGCGAGGAGTGGCTCCCTTCGGCTCCGCTCCATGTGCTGCTCTACGAGGCTTTCGGCTGGGCCGACACACGCCCCGATTTCGTGCATCTGCCGCTTCTGCTCAAGCCCGACGGAAAGGGTAAGCTGTCGAAGCGCGACGGCGACCGCCTGGGATTCCCGGTGTTCCCTCTGGAATGGCACGACCCGAAGAGCGGGGCCATCTCGAGCGGCTACCGCGAGGCCGGCTATCTGCCCGAGGCCGTGATCAATTTCCTGGCTCTCCTGGGATGGAATCCCGGCGACGACACCGAGATCATGAACATGGAGGAGCTGATATCCAAGTTCTCATTCGACCACTGCTCGCGCTCGGGCGCAAAGTTTGCCTACGAGAAGGGACGCTGGTTCAACCACGAGTATCTCCAGAAGGCACCCGACGCCGAGGTGGCCGAGCTTTTCAAGCCTGTGCTCCGCGCCCACGGTGTGAACCCCGACGATTTCACTGACGAGTATATCACCCGTGCCGTGAGCCTGGTGAAGGGACGCATCAATTTCGTGGCCGATCTCTGGGAGCAGGCCCGCTTCTTCTTCAAGGCACCCGAGACGTATGCCGAGAAGGATATACGCAAGCGCTGGAAGGAGGACACCCCCGCCATACTCACCGAGCTGATCGGTGTGCTCGAGGGGCTGCCGTCGTTCAAAAGCGCCGAGGCCGAGCCTCCCGTGCTGGCATGGGTGGCCGAGAAGGGCTATCACCTTGGCAACGTGATGAACGCCTTCCGCCTCACGCTTGTGGGCGAGTGCAAGGGTCCGCACATCTTCGACATCACCGAACTGATCGGCATCGACGAGACCGTCAGCCGCATCAGGCGGGGCATTGAGGCAATCCAGATACCCCCGGCGCAATGATCAAGGTAGGCATCATCGGAGGTTCGGGCTATGCCGCGGGCGAGCTCGTGCGCATCCTGATCTATCACCCCGACGTGGAGATCAAGTGGGTGCACTCACGCACGGTGGCGGGCCACCGCATAGTCGACGTCCATCAGGGGCTCCACGGGGAGATAGACATGAATTTCACCTCGGCCATCGACCTGAGGGGGATCGACGTGCTCTTCTGCTGCCGTCCGGCGGGGAAGACACGTGAGTTTCTCGAGACCCACACCATCCCCGAGGGGCTGAAGATCATCGACCTGTCGCGCGATTTCCGTCTGGCCGAGGAGGCCGACGGATTCGTCTACGGTCTGTCGGAACTTAACCGCAAGCCTATGGTGCGCGGTGCGCTCCGTGTGGCCAATCCCGGCTGCCTGGCCATGGCCGTGGAACTGTCGCTGCTCCCACTGGCCAAGAATCTGCTGCTCAACTCCGACATACACACCACGGTGCTCACGGGAGCCACCAGCGAGGGGGCCGAGAGGCGCCCCACCACCCACTATGCATGGAGAAACGACAATGCCGTGGTCTACCGTCCGTTCCGGCACACGCAGGAGCCGGAGATACTCCAGACTCTCCGCGCGCTGCAGCAGAGCTTCAACTCGAGGTTTCACATGGTGCCGATGCGCGGGCCGTTCTCGCGCGGCATAATGGCTGTGACGTATCTCGACTGTCCGCTCGAGCTGACGGAGATCATCAAGATATATCAGGATTATTTCGATGACCATAATTTCACCCACATCACTTCGAAGATCCCGGATCTGAAGGATGTGGTGAACACCAACAAGTGTATCATCCACCTTGACAAGATAGACGGACGTCTGCTCATCACGGCGGTGATAGACAATCTGCTGAAAGGTGCGGCGGGAAATGCCGTGCACACCATGAATCTCCTGTTCGGACTCTCCGAAACCACCGGACTGACCATGAAGTCAGTGGCGTTCTGAGAGAGGAGAACAACAATTACACCAACATACAGACAGTTCCCATGCCGCCATTCATCAAAAGACGGACATGGGAACTGTCTTTTCTTCTTCCAAGTATTGAAAAAGGGCTATGCCGACAGCATATTTACGTTTAAGATCTGTCCTTTTCCGGCTTCAGATCATTAAGAAATATTGTTTTGTCAGCTGGTGAGAATTCTTCAATGGCATTATAGATACGATATTTCCTCGTGTAAGTAGTCTTAAGGTTGGTTGACATCAGCATACTTAAAGCCTTATGAGAAAATCCGGCATAAAAAAGTATAAGAAATTTAAAGTCATCCGTACCTAAGAACCAACTACATTGCTTACGGTATTTCTCAATGATGTTATTTCTATAAAGATTGACTGTTGTCTCAATCTTCGCCAGACTCTCATCATCACCAAGTTTGCCAATTTCTTCGGATAGTCTTTTAGCGAGGGTTCCATACGGTTTCGACGATTTCATGTATTCATTACAAAGACTATTGATAATCAACAACCTGTCTTTAAAAGAATACCCCATAGCTTTCTTGATCTCATCAGAATGTTCTTTATTTTCAACTATCTGCTGTTGTAGATTATTAATATACTCCTGTCGTTTTATGTCATTATCTTTGATTTTAGAATGTTCTTCTTTGATAGAATGATACTTGTCCTGTTCCAATAGAAGATTATGGGTGAGGTCCTTGATTTCTTCAATTTTTGTGTCCAATTCCAATCGTTTTATTTTCATTTTAGCCCGATATGCATAGACAAGACACGCGATAATCAGAATACCGCTTATGATTATAACCGCTAATATATACCACAACATGGTATTATATTCCTTTTCTTTGTGGAATATATTATTGTAGTAATCACCCTCAGCGACAACAACAGACTCCTTCAACACCTCACTTATATATTTATTCTGCAGGGCAATGATACTGTCGGCATAGGAAATAACTACATCCTTAGTAATCGGCAAACTATCTAAAGACGCCATATTGTCATACATTAGTAAAAGAACGTCTATGGGTCCGGTTGATATTTCATTGGCCATATCGAGACATGAGTCTGCTTCTGACAAGAGTCCATTTTCTCGAAAAATCCGTGACATATTGGTGAAATCTCTGACGTCAAGGTTTGATTCGTCCCCAAGTTCCAGCATCACTTTCACAGTTGGCAAAGCCTCCTTGTATTTTCCCGATTTGATAAGGAAATCCAATTTAGGTTTTTGACAATATATTATAAGAAACGTATCAAGGGGGGATTCTTCCGCTATTCTCAGTACACTGTCAATGAGAGCTATTGATCTTTCAGGATTTTCTGAGGAATAAATGAGATTCATTGCATAATCTATGGAAGCATAAAGATGATTGCTTTCTTTACCGGCCATTTTGTAGAATTCCATAGCCTCTTTGCCAAAAGGTAGTGCTTTTTCCGCATGATAAGAATGATTATATAGGTCTGAAAGTAATTCGGCCAATCTCGCACGCCAAAGACAATCACCTGTTCTCTTGGATATTTCGTAGGCCGGAAGCGCATGAGTCATTGACTGAGAATAGTTTCTGTTGTTAAACAGAACCCGGGCCTCATAAAATAAAGCCTTCATGCGCTCACTCTCTGAACCATGGGATAAGAAATACTCTACAGCCGGACCAATCAGCGAATCATTATCTATATGAATTCCATTCTTTATCATTGCCTGAGTGAGAAGTAATCCATATTTTGACTTATGGTATTCATCCTGCAGGAGATGCCTGTCTATTCCTTGCAGTAGCGAGAGAGCCGAGTCCGGTTTCTCTTCTATCAGAAGCTCAACTTCAGACAATTCTTCACCACACCGACCGGTACATCCGTAGAATGTAAAAATGGCAAGAAATAAAATGTAGAGCATGGAATTCTTCATAGTCTGAAAAGAAGTTTTGTTTATTACAAAAGTACACAAAATAGATAATCCTTACACATATTTCCGTATAAAATTTCCAGAAGTATGCTTATATGAATGAGATTCACACGCACCTGATCTATGTAAATATTGAAAAAGTTTTCTCCATTTACGTATTTAAATGTTTCACGGAATGATCATAAATATCTATCTTTTAGACAGATACTTCATGGTATAAAGCGTTGGAGAAAAAGAATCTCTTTCTCGCCTTGTAACGCACTTATAATCAATTATTTATAAAAGTCATGGAGAATGATTTTTTTAAACGAATCCTTGGATTTTCAAGACTCCCGAGATAACTTTGCACAACAAACGCTAACCAATTCCACTAAAAAATGAATCTAAAACATCTTGCATTAGGTGTAGTATCGGTAATCATTTTTACCATTGTTCCAACTCAGGCACAGAATCCTACACCACCTAAAGAGGACACCGATACTGAGACGAAAAAGAAACCCCGTAGCACTATCGTTTTCTACCGGAAAACAAATCCGCAATTACGTCCGCAGGCTCCGTCGCGCCAAAGCATCGAAAGCTACTATTGTGACGGAACGCTCTATGTAGAGTTCAGCATTCCTGAAGGACTCTGCACTCTCACCGTCACTGACAATGATACCCAGGAGTCGGATCAGACCATGTTTGATTCATCCGTTCCATCCGAAATCTATATCGGAGAGGTTTCCGATGCTCACTTTGAGATCTTAACCGGCAACGGAAAAACATATCAGGGAGATCTCTACTAATCACCGAAACAAAACGGCGCGGGCAAGTGCGCATAGCCGGCGCCAAAGAGAGAATCAATCATAATATTAACCAACACAAAGAAACAAGCGTATGAGTATATCTCATTTTTCCGCTACCGAGCTCACCGAGCTCGAGGCCCTCGAAATCATGGGTGGCGCAACCGCCAATCCTTTGTCGCAGGAAGAATGCTCTAACGGAGCTGAACATTGCGGTTGGGATGTTTCACAAAAGAGATGCAGCAATTCCATCAGACTATGTGGAACCAGACCACCTATAATGACTCAAGCAGGCTGTGTATGTTCACAAACAGGTTGCAATTGTGAGATTGTAAGACCTGAAGACTAAAATCAAGGAGGACGCTTCAAGAGGTCTGCGTGATTAGTGAGAATAATACAGGAATACACAATGCAAATATAGTTTCATGGACAATAAGTGAATGTTGAAATTCAGTTTATATCAAATTTTTTATATGACATTTTATCAAAAGACACATAATTTACCCCATAGGGGTAATGCATCGGTAGGCCCGGGTGCAAACCCGGGTATGCTCCGTGTCAAACATAGGAATAGCGCCGCGTCGCGCCGCTACAAGTTCGATCATAATGTAGCGGCGCTACGCGACGCTATTAACGGGTATATTTTTTAATACCTGGGTTGGCACCCAGGCCTACCATTGCATTACCCCGATGGGGCATATTGCCCAAGTATCAATTAAACTTTATAAACTAACTTAGTCTTGAAGATTCGATAGTGAAATATATTGATAGTTTTCATTAGAATAATAAAAAAGCTTCTGATTATTTTGAATTCGCTTAAATAATATTTAAATTTGTAAAAAGCTACAAATTCAAACGCCAATCACATATAATTATAATTTCTATTATGCATATAAGACTTCGTTACTACCTTGCCATATTGCTTTTGGCTTTTTCTTTGACATCATATTCCCAGGAACCGGCGCAGGCTCAGGAGCCGGCAGATTCGGCGCGGTATGAGCAGGCCGATACCATCTCGCTCGGAACGGTACAGGTAGAGGGTAAGTATTATCGTCAGAAAGCAGACCATATCGACATATATCTCAAGAAGGAGAATGTGGAGTTTGGCACCAATGCTCTTGACGCGGTATCATCACTGCCGTTTTTCAAAGAAAGCAGGGATGATACATCTCTCTTAACCCTCGGACAGAAGAATGTGACCATCCTTATCAACGGTGTGCCTTCCAACGGCATGGGATTGCGCGGTTATCAAGGTGAGGAGATCAAGAAGGTGGAATATTATGAATACGCACCTCTGAAATATATGAATCTCACCAAAGGGCCACTGGTCAACATCATAACCAAAAGGAAAGTTGACCGCTTCTATTCCGCCTATCTCAACGGATGGAACGGTGTGCTTGAGGCCGGAGGGGAATATCAGGGAGTACTGACCTATGCCGACTCGCTACATCAGGTGAAGATAGATCTGTACAGCAATTATGGTGACCGGAAACAGGAAACCCTCTCGCGCTATGAGTATCCGGACGGGATTGTGAATGAATATCGCGGAGATGACGGCCGGGCGAAATACAAGGGCTTCTCTATCACACCATCCTATCAATATTACAATGGCAAGAATCTATTCAACGCCACACTGTATCTCAGGAATGATGACAGCCGTGACAAATTTCCTTCGGTCTATTCATTCACCGACGAGAATATCCGCTACAACGGAACGGGTGGTGATAGGGTGAGAAACGCCAGTAGCACAGCCTCACTGAGTCTCTTCTATAACAGATCAATCGGCAAAAACAAAGCCTTTGCAATCTCCGTCTCAGGCGGCTATGCGGATGCTCTGTCCCGCAAACATTTATGGAGGGAGTCGAACCAGTCTGATCTGGTCGCATTCGACAGGTTCAACCGTGTCAAAAACAAATCCTATGTCTTCAGCGGGATGGCCAACTATTCGTTCGGCAGCGCATACGTTGGGGCTCAATATTATCTGTCAAAGATAGACCAGAATGCCGACGGGACGGATTATTCACCTTCGGTGCAGACAGCCACGGCGTATACCGGCTACTCATTCAATGGTGACAATATGAGCTTCAGTCCTTCGGTGGGCGGGACGTTCACCCACACCTCCTCGCAAGGGATCAAGGACACGGATTTCGTTCCCTATATGCGTCTGAACTACAACATCTGGGTCAACGAAGGAAAGGCCCAGGGTCTATCAGGCAGTGCTTCAGTGGCGGTCACAAATGCCAGCACGGCAAGCGGCGGTCTCCTCACCTCAGCACAGACATTTCTCGACAACCGGTTTATCTCGGTCGGAAACCCATATCTGAAATCATCGTGGGGCATATACCCGAGATTGCGCGCGTCATACTACAAGCCTGACGGAAAGGTCAGTGCCGAACTGGCCTACACCGCCAACTACACACGCCGATATAATGCACCCGTGATATTCGAGGAAGGTGATATGTTCTATTATACCAATACAGGGCTTGGACATAACTGGTCACACTCAGTCTCACTCAACGCCCGGTGGAAAGTATTGTCATGGCTGTCCTTATCCCCTTATTTCGGATATAGCGGGACGAGCTTCGAAACCCCGACACAGAAAGTTGATTTTAATTATTTCAGGGCAGGAGGATCGGTGAGTGTGACCGTCAAGGATTTCTATTTCTCACTCAATGCCAACTCCCCGACAAAATCGGTTGACGGAGATATAATCACTCATGGAAGCGCACAATACTCTGCAAGCGCCTACTGGGATTACAAGAATCTTTCACTTGGTATCACTTACCACTACTCAAATCAGCAGAATTATACCAAAGGCAGGGCAGACGGATTCCAATATCTCAATAAGAGCAATGGTAGAGCATCCTCTGTGATGATCAGGGCCTCCATTTATCTTTCAAAGGGTAAAAAACACCGTCACCCGAATGCAGGTGGTGCGAGTGGAGTGGACACCGGCCTGACCCAGGCACAGCAGACCAAGCAATGAGATAAGGGGCCTCATCGCCCCCGGTAAGCGGAGAAACAGTTGTTATTTTTTTGATTGATATTTTTGTGGCGGGTTATGGTGAATAATCCGCCACCCCTATCCCTTATCCCTATCATGAAGCTGAGACGCCATTCATTTCCATGGCTGCGGCAGCGCGACTCGATGGAGTGTGGTGCGACCTGCCTGGCCATGGTGGCCCGCCATTACGGCAAGGCTTACTCGCCGACGTTTCTGTCGGGACGGTGCGAGGGCACATCGCAGGGTGTGTCGCTCCACTCGCTCTCGCTCGGGGCGAGGAGCATCGGATTTGACACGCGTTGCGTGATGCTGCCTGTGCATGAGCTGAAGAATGCGCCGCTGCCCTGCATAGTGCATTGGAAACAGAATCATTATGTGGTGCTCTACAAGGTGACCCACAATGGTGTGAGATTCCATCTGGCCGATCCCGCGAAGGGGAAGGTGAAGATGTGGTATGACGAGTTTGCCAAAGGGGTCGGGAGCACTGACGGGGGGCACAAGGGTGTGGCGATGCTGCTTGAGCCCAACGGGGAGTTCGGGCAGGTGGAGGACACGGGCTCGGCCTCGGAGACAGTGAAGTTTCTGATGGGGTATGTGAGGAAATACGCGCGCTATTTCATCCAGGTCATCATCGGCCTGGGGCTCGGGTGTCTGTTCCAGCTCATTTTCCCTTTCCTGACCCAGGCGATAGTGGACAGGGGTATCCACGGGGCCGATCTGGGATTCATCTGGCTGGTGCTTCTGGGCGAGGTGCTCATTGTGGCGGGGAGCACGGCCACGGGGTTCATACGCCGGTGGCTGCTGATACATATCACTATGAGGGTGAACATCACGCTTGTGAGCGACTTCTTCGTGAAGCTGCTGCGGCTTCCGATGGGATTTTTCGAGAAGAAGAGGCTCGGGGATCTGCTGCAGCGCATAGCCGACCATTCGCGTGTGCAGAACTTCCTGACGGGTCAGGCTCTGAACTTCGTGTTTACGGTGATGAGCCTGACGGTGTTCGGGGTGGTGCTCCTGGTCTACAGTCCTGTGATATTCGGAGTGTTCACGGCGGGGAGCGTGGCCTACGCGTGGTGGATGGTGTCGTTCATGGCGCGGCGCAAGGTGATCGACTATGAACTGTTCGAGCAGCAGGGGCGCAACCAGGATGTGACCTATCAGTTTGTCACGGCGATGCAGGAGATCAAGCTGCAGGGGTGTCAGAACCGCCGGCGGTGGGAGTGGGAGAATGTGCAGGCCGACCTTTTCGACGTGAACATGAAGACCATCCGGCTCCAGCAGAGCCAGGAGGCAGGATGTGTGTTCATCAACGAGATAAAGAATGTGCTCATCACCATCCTCTCGGCCGCGGCGGTGATAGACGGGTCGATCACACTGGGTGCGATGCTGGCCATACAGTATATCGTGGGGCAGCTGAACTCGCCTGTGGACCAGCTGATGACCTTCGCCTACGGGCTTCAGGATGTGAAGATCTCGCTCGAGAGGATCAACGAGGTGCACAACCACCCGGACGAGGACGAGGGGACGAGTGGACGGCGGGAGCTGTCGAGACCGGAGATGGGGATAATGCTCGAGAATGTGTCGTTCAAATACGACCGGTCGTCGCCCGTGAAGGCTCTGGACAGTCTCAACATAGATATCCCCAAAGGGAAGGTGACCGCCATCGTGGGGGCCTCGGGCAGCGGCAAGACAACGCTCGTGAAGCTTCTGCTGGGCTACTTCACCCCTACCGAGGGGCTGATATTCGCCGGCGGGGATCATCTGGGCTCCATTGATCCGGAATGGTGGCGGCGGCGCTGCGGGACTGTGATGCAGGAGGGGTTTATCTTCTCCGAGTCAATAGCGCGCAACATAGCCTGCGATGATGCGGAGCCGGATATGGAGCGTGTGGTGCAGGCGGCGCGGACGGCGTGCATACACGACTATGTGGAATCACTGCCGCTGAAATATGACACGGTGGTGGGCAAGGATGGCAAGGGGCTGAGCAAGGGGCAGATGCAGCGTTTGCTCATAGCCCGCGCCGTCTACCGCGATCCGGACTACATATTGCTCGACGAGGCCACCAACTCGCTCGACGCGAGCAACGAGAGGAGCATCGTGGAGAATCTCGCCGGGTTCTACCGCGGACGCACGGTGGTGATCGTGGCCCACAGGCTCTCGACCGTCTGTGATGCCGACAATATCATCGTGCTCGACGGTGGCAGGGTGGTCGAGCAGGGAACACACGCATTTCTCACATCGCTCAAGGGGGAATATTACCGTCTTGTCAGGAATCAGCTTGAACTCGGACTATGAACAACAAGGAAGAAAAGAAGAAGGATAGCCGGCGCCCGGCGCCGGTGAGGCGGAGTGACAGGGTGGAACGGATCATCGGGAGCCGTCCGCCGCTGATCATACGCCACGGGTCGTGGGTGATCGCTGTGATATATGTGGCATTGATGGCGGCCGTGTGGGCGAGCGGTATTCTCAAACGGGAGCCGGAGACGGAGGCTGAGGCCGGTGCCCGGGCCGAGGTCGAGCTACTCGAGCGGAGGGAATCCGGAGGAGACAAGGACAGTGTCGCGGGTCACGAGCAGAGCCTCGACACCGTCAAGACTCTCAATCATGCTGATAGCATCGCGCGAGTCGAGTGCCATGCAAGCCGTCGCATAGGCATCCGCAACCGCGGCATTCTCCGCGATTACGGTACCAGATAGCATATCGGTCACGGCGGGGCGTCCGGTAACGGGGCTGACCGTGTGCCACACCTTGCCGTCGGGGGTCTCGCGATAGTTGCGGTAGTTGCCGGAGGTGGCTATGCCGCATCCGGTGACAGAGATGACCGTGAGGGCCTCGTGGACCACGGCGGTGTCACAGTCGACCGGAGCGTCGACCATGATGCGCCAGTCGGTCCCGCGTGGCGACCGTCCGGCCACCACTATCTCGCCGCCGATCTCGACCATGAAATCCGTTGCGCCGTTGCGCTTCAACATCTCCCCCACGAGGTCGCAGCCGTAGCCCTTGGTGATGGCCGAGAAGTTGAACTCGGTGGCGGGATGCTTTCTCACAATGCGTGAGCCGGCATCCAGGCGGCAGCTGTCGATCCCGACCATCGCCAGCATGGAGTCAATGGCCTCGCGTGTAGGCTCAATCCCGGTCTGCCGGTAGCCGAATCCCCAGAGGTTGATGAGTGGGGCCACGGTGGGGTCGAACATCCCGTGGCTACGGCGGTTGACCTCCCGTGAGGCAATGAATACCCGGCGTATGAGCGAGTCGGCAGCGACATCCTCGCCGGCGTTGATGCGGCTTATCAGCGAGCCTTCGGCAAATGGGGAGAGCGAGCGCTCCACCTGTCTGAAAACGGCTGTCACGGAGTCGCGCAGATCCCGGTCGGCACGATAGGTGATGTGATAGGTGGTGTTCCACACACACCCCTCGGCCGAGCGGTAGGACTTCGCGCCGCCACATGAGGCCAGGAGCAGGAGAAGGATAAGATATATGGCTGATTTCTGCATATTAAGTATTTTTGACACACAAAATTAATAAAAATCCCCCTTAAAGATGTTATATTTGCCATGTAACTCATCAATTCAAAATCTCAATATGGCAAAAATCTTTCTATTTCTGGCCGATGGCTTCGAAGATATCGAGGCTCTCACCCCTGTGGATTTCCTCCGCAGGGCCGGACTCGATGTCACCACCGTCTCGATCAATTCCACCCTCGAGGTGACAAGCGCCCACGGCGTGACCGTCAAGGCTGACAGCCTGCTCACCGACGCGCATACCGAGAATGCCCTCATGCTGATCGCTCCCGGCGGAATGCCCGGGGCACAGAATCTCTACGAATCGGCAGGTGTGTGCAAGGCATTCGAGGCCCAGGCCGCCCGCGGCGGCTACATCGCCGCCATCTGTGCCGCTCCGGCAGTGCTGCTCGGACAACTCGGCATCCTCAACGGCAAACACGCCACCTGCTATCCCGGCTTCGAGCCTAAAATGGCCGAAGGGGGTGCCATCCATCAGGATGGACGCGTAGTGACCGACGGAAACATCATCACCGCCAACGGCCCGTCGTCGGCCATCCCGTTCGCCCTCGAGCTTGTCAAGACCATAGCCGGCCCCGGCACCGCACAGAATATCGCCAACGGCATACTTCTCTAAACATTCCAAGCTCCGCGCGTGTTATAAAATCACGAATAATCAATAACAAGAACCGATATGAGTGATTTCAAAGAAATAATCAGCAGCGATAAGCCGACCCTTGTCGACTTTTTCGCCACATGGTGTGGTCCGTGCAAGATGCAGGGTCCCATCCTCGAGCAACTCAAGAATAAAGTGGGCGACGATGCCACAATCGTGAAAATCGACGTAGACCGCAATCCCGATCTTTCGGCCGAGTATCAGATCCGTAGCGTCCCCACCCTGATCATCTTCAAGAACGGAATGCCCCAGTGGCGCGCCTCCGGTCTGCAGCAGCTCGAAGTGCTTGAGGACAAGCTGCGCATACAGATGGAGCCGGGGAAATAAAATAGATTACCTTTCGGGGCAAAATTACCTTTCAGGACAAGGGTACAGAAGACCAAAAGGAAAAAAGGAACAAAATATTTTTTTGATTCAGATTCATCAGACTGATTATATCTGAACAAAAAATAAAAAATCTGTTTCTTTTTTCCTTTTGGTCTTCTGTATCCTTGTCCTGAAGGGTAACTTGATTACTGAAAAAGCAGAAGAGGAGGTATCTTGTCGATACCTCCTCTTCTGCTTGTGTAGCGAATCCGGGATTCGAACCCGGGTTTCCGCCGTGAGAGGGCGGCGTGCTAGGCCTCTACACTAAATCGCCTTGCATTCTATTTATCAAGGGAGCTTCCCTTGTTTTGCGATGCAAAGTTACGACGATTTCTGAAACCATGCAATAGCCGCCCGCTGTTTTAACACTATTTTAACACATTATGCAATTCCGAAGGCTTTCTTCACCTCATCCACAGCGTCAAGCTTCTCCCAGGTGAAGAGTTCGACCTCCTTCACCACCTCCGGCTCATACTTTGAATGGAAGCGTTTGGTGACTACTCGGGGCTGACGGCCCATGTGACCATAGCTTGCGGTCTCGCGGTAGATTGGCTGGCGCAGGTTGAAACGCTTTTCTATAGCATAAGGGGTCATGTCGAAGCATGGCATGGAGAGAACCTTGTCGGCAATCTCACGGTCGGTGAGAGACACCCGTGAAGTGCCGTAGGTGTTTATGCACAGACTCACGGGCTCGGCTTTACCGATGGCATAGGCCACCTGCACCAACACCTCGCGGGCCACACCGGCAGCGACAAGATTTTTGGCTATGTGACGGGCAGCATAGGCAGCCGAACGGTCGACCTTGGAGGGATCCTTTCCGGAGAAGGCACCGCCACCATGTGCACCGCGGCCTCCGTAGGTGTCGACAATGATTTTCCGGCCGGTCAGGCCGGTGTCGCCGTGCGGGCCGCCGATCACGAACTTTCCGGTGGGGTTGACCAGAAGTCTGTAATCATCGCCTATGAGGGCGGCCACTTCGGCCGGGAGCTGGGCCTTGACACGCGGCACGAGGATGTCACGGACATCCTGCTCGATGCGGAGACGCATCTGCTCATCAGCCTCGGCCTGGGTCTGCCCCTCGGCGGGGGTTATGAATTCGTCGTGCTGGGTGGAGATCACGATGGTGTCGACACGCAGGGGGCGGTTGTCGGAGTCATATTCCACCGTCACCTGACTCTTTGAGTCGGGCCGCAGATATGTGCGTGGACGACCATCAACCTCGTATGTCATCACGGCGCCCTCGCGGCGTATGTGGGCGAGCTCGCGCAGGAGGCGGTGTGACAGGTCAAGGGTGAGGGGCATATAGTCGGGGGTCTCGGCACAGGCATAGCCGAACATCATGCCCTGGTCGCCGGCACCCTGTCCTTCGAGCTGCTCGCGCTCCACGCCGCGGTTGATGTCGGCACTCTGCTCGTGAAGGGCTGAGAACACGCCGCAGGCCTCACCGTCAAATTTAAGCTCCGAGCGGTCATAGCCGATGTTCTTGATGACCTCACGGGTGACATCCATGAGGTCGATATAAGCGTTGCTCTTGACCTCTCCGGCAATTATGACCTGACCGGTGGTGACAAGAGTCTCACAAGCAACCTTCGATGAAGGGTCGCGGGCGAGAAATTCGTCGAGTACGGCGTCGGAAATCTGGTCGGCCACTTTGTCGGGATGGCCTTCCGATACTGATTCGGATGTGAAGAGATAGGTATTCATGATCTTTCTGGGTATAAAAAAATATCGAAACAGGTGTCGGAGATAACGGACACGGCTGCCTCAACATTTCCCATTCCCCCTCCGGAATACCCCGGCTTTCAGGCGGAGCACGGCGGGAATGTAAACCTCTAAAAAACCAATCACACATTTCCCCGGCCACGCGCAAGGCGGAATGAAGGGGGAAAACCGGTGAAAACCTCAACCGTCCATCAAAAGGAGGCAAAGGGCAGTTTTAGCATTTTTTGAAGTGGTTGCAAGCAGCCAAATTTGTCCACTTATCTTTCGATGGCGCAAAGGTAGGCATTTTATCCGAGACGGCAAAACTTTTTTTGGCATAGTCATCAGAAGTGAAGTCCCCGGCAGGATCTTTTCCCTATATGCCTTCGATGCTGCCGGTGGCGAGGAGGATGACCGAGATTATGGCACAGAGGAGCAGGCCGGCGGCCAGAAGCCTCTCGCGAGGTGTGAACATGGGGCCGCCGGATTCCCGCCGCGCACTGACGAAGAATGGAAGCCCGCAAAGATAGAAGATGGAGGTGAGCAGGAGAAGGCCCAGGCCTCCGGCATAGATCATCCACAGACAGAAGAAAGTGCAGGCGATGGCGGTGATGCGGAATCTCATGTTGCGGCGGCGCGAGAGCTGGCCCAGACGCGAGTGTCCGAGGGTGGATTTCCACAGATAGACGGCACTCATCAGGTAGGCCGGAAGCACCATCATGCCCGTGATGCTCAAAGCGGCCAGATAGACATCCTTGGCAGCGACCACGAGAAGGAGGAAGAGCTGCATGATCACGGAAGAGACCACGAGTCCGGCCGTGGGCATACCATGACTGTTGAGACGAAGGAAGCGACGCGGAAGGATGCCGACCGAGGCGGCCTCATAGGGTATCTGGGCCGTGACAAGAGTCCACGATACCCATCCGCCGAGCAGCGACACGATCACGGCTCCGATCACCAGCCAATAGGCCCACGGACCGATGGACTCCCTGAGCACGTAGGCTACAGAAGGGTTGTCGAGACCGGCAAGCTCCCTCTGGTTCATTATGCCGAAACACAGTACGGACACCAATATATACATGAGCCACGCGATGAAGAAGCCCATGATTCCCGCGCGTCCGACATCAGCGGCCCTGCGGGCCCGCGCCGACATCATCACGGCTCCCTCGATGCCGATGAAGCACCACAGGGTGACGAGCATGGTGCTCCTTATCTGATCGCCGAGATTGCCGTCCATCCCCGGCGAGCCCCAGAAGTCGCGCGTGAACATACCCATCCTCACATTGACGGCAAGGAGGGCTATGATGGCGAGGATCACCACCACCTTGACGGCGGCGAGTATGTTGTTGACATTCTTGGCTGTGCGCATCCCGTTGCGCACGATCAGAAACATGATCCATATCAGCAACGAGCCGAAGAGGATCTCCGAGGCTCCGTTGTCGATCATCACCGGGAAGAATGCACCGAAGGCGTCGTTGAGCATCACGGCATAGGCAATGTTGGCGAAACAGGTGCACAGCCAGTAGCCCCACGCGATGCTGAATCCTGCGAAATTGCCCCATCCGGCCTGGGCATACTGATAGATGCCGGCATTGAGATCAGGGCGTCGGTCGGCAAGAGTCTTGAACGTCGCCACAAGCAGCAGCATCCCCACGGCCGTTATCAGCCATGCTATCATCACCGCTCCGAGGCCGGCTCCGGCCGACATATTCTGAGGGATATTATAGATACCGGCCCCTACCATCATGCCGAACGTGATGGCGGTCAGACCCCAGAAGCCAAGTTTCACCTGATTGTTTTCCTGATTCATTCCGCAAAATTACAAATTAAGGAGGAGTAAAAGGGAAACAAACGAGCAAAAGTTGGCACAAGGGTCAAAAAGTTTTTCATGCTGCCCCGCGCATCATGGCGCACAGACCTGTCAAGACCGTTCTTTTTGCCATTATCAGAAAAAGTATGTAAATTTGAGGCTGAATTACCCAACAACCAATAATCCATTGTCATGAAAATCCCAACGTTCCGCTCCATAATCGCGGCAGCAGCAATGTGTCTGGCCCTCATTCCGGCCCTGGCACACACCACCGACTACAGCAGTTTCTACACCCGTCTGCCCATCAAGCTCAAGACTGTCACAGCCCCGTCCATACCCGGACATGAAGTCTCGATAGCCGATTTCGGCGGATGCAGCGACGGAGTGACCCTCAACACCGAAGCCTTCGCCAAGGCCATGAGCCATCTCGCCGCCAAAGGAGGTGGACGCCTGACAGTGCCCGAGGGAATATGGTACACAGGCCCCATACAGTTCGAGAGCAACATAGAGCTGCATCTGGAGCGTGGAGCGCTCGTGCTTTTCAGCGAGAATCTGGCCGACTATCCGGTCGTGGCCTCCGACTGGGAGGGACTGACCACCCACCGCGCCATGTCGCCGCTCTATGCCATCGGGAAACACGACATAGCCATCACCGGCGACGGAACCTTCAACGGCAACGGTCAGAAATGGCGTCCCGTGAAGAAGGGGAAGATGACCGAAGGACAATGGAAAGCGCTCCTAAAGACAGGATGTGTCAACGAGAAGGGTGACATCTGGTTTCCCAACGAAAGGATACGCGAGATATATGGCGACAAGGAGAAGCAGGCAGCCGTCCACCACGGCGACAAGGCTACCGTGGAGTATGCCCACGACTACCTCCGCCCCGTGCTGCTCTCGTTCGTGAGATGCCGCAACGTCATGCTCAAGGACGCCACGTTCGAGAACTCCCCGGCATGGAATCTCCACCCTCTGCTGTGCGAGAACCTCATCATCGACAATGTGAACGTGCGCAATCCCTGGTTTGCCCAGAACGGCGACGGCGTGGACATCGAGTCGTGTACGGATGTCCTGGTGGTCAACAGCCGCTTCGATGTGGGCGACGACGCCATCTGCATCAAATCGGGAAAGGACAAGGACGGCCGTGACCGCGGCATCCCATGCTCCAATGTGCTCATCGAAGGCTGCACCGTCTATCACGGTCACGGAGGATTCGTGATCGGCTCGGAAATGTCAGGCGGATGCAAGGACATAGCCGTGAGAAACTGTGTGTTCATCGGCACCGACGTGGGCCTGCGTTTCAAGTCGACCCGCGGACGCGGAGGCATCGTGGAGGATATCTACGTGGACAACATCAAGATGACCGACATCCCCGGCGATGCACTCATATTCGACCTCTATTATGGAATAAAGCCGGGAGCGCCGGTACCTCCCGTCAGCGAGGAGACCCCTTCGTTCCGTAATATCTACATCAACGATGTGACCTGCCGCCACGCCGGACGCGCGGCCCTCTTCAACGGCCTCCCGGAGATGCCCATGAAGAATGTGGTGATCACCAATTCAATGTTCCGTGCCGACAAAGGGATCGAGCTCAACCATGTCGACGGCCTGACCCTGCGCAACGTCACCGTCACCACCCCCGGCGAGAAAATCACCCGCGGCGAGGGTGTCAGGAATGTCAGGGAGGAGAAGTAGACCGACAGAAAGGCCCGATCTGTTTTTTAGCATTTTTTAGGGGGTGGATATGAGGTTTTTTGAGTAACTTTGGCTCTGTTTTTCACTCATAATCCACCCCTCCGTTTACCATGAGTCAGTCAGATACTCCACAGTTCGTTCATCTCCACGTCCATAGCCAGTATTCGCTTCTCGACGGGCAGGCGTCAGTGACCGGCCTTGTCGACAAGGCCATCGCGCTCGGTATGCCCGGTTTCGCCCTCACCGATCATGGAAATATGTTCGGGGTGAAGGAGCTGTCAAATTATGTCGGCAAGCTCAAGGGAAAGTATAAGGGGAAAATCGCCGACGCGCGCAAGCGTCTGGAGGAAGCATCTCCTGAAGAAGCCGAGAAGATCCGGCCCGAGGTGGAGGCTGATATAGCCCACTATGAGGAGGTGTTGCGCTTCAAACCCATATTCGGCTGCGAGATGTATGTGGCCAAGGGGAAGCTCACCGACCGCTCCGACAAGACCGACAAGGGTCGCCACCTTGTGGTGCTGGCCAAGAATCTTACGGGCTACAAGAATCTGATCAAGATAGTGTCACAGGCCCATACGGACGGGTTCTATCACCACCCCCGAACCGACAAGGAGGCTCTTGCCGCCCACAGAGAAGGTCTGATAGTGTGCTCGGCCTGTCTTGGCGGGGAGATTCCGCGCCTTATCGCCACGGGCCAGATAGAGGAGGCTGAGAAACAGGTGCAGTGGTTCAAGAGTGTGTTCGGCGACGACTATTACATAGAGCTGCAGCGCCACCGCACGGATGTCCCGGGAGCCAACCGCGAGACATTCCAGGAGCAGGAGCGGGTCAACCCCGTGCTCATCGACCTCGCGCGCCGCAACGGCATAAAGATCATCTGCACCAACGACTCCCACTTCATCAACGCCGAGGATGCCGAAGCGCATGACCGCCTCATCTGCATCTCCACCAACAATTATCTGGTGGATCCGGACCGTATGCGCTACACGAAGCAGGAATGGTTCAAGTCGCAGAAGGAGATGGCCGAGGTGTTTCCCGATCTGCCGGAGGCGCTGGAGAACACACTGGAGATTCTCGGCAAGTGCGAGACCTATTCGATAGACCACTCCCCTATCATGCCGTTCTTCGAGATACCCGAGGATTTCGGCACCGAGGAGGAATACCGCTCGCGGATCACAGAGCAGGAACTGTTTGACGAGTTCACCCGCGACGAGAACGGCAATGTAGTGCTGTCGCCCGAGGACGCGCAGAAGAAGATTGACAAACTCGGGGGATATGACAAGCTCTACCGCATAAAGTTCGAGGCCGACTACCTGTCGAAACTCGCCTACGAGGGCGCGGAACGCCGCTATGGCTCCCCGCTGACCGCCGAGCTGGAGGAGCGGATAAAGTTCGAGCTCTACATCATGAAGACCATGGGTTTCCCGGGCTACTTCCTCATCGTGCAGGACTTCATCAATGTGGCCCGCAGCAAACTGGGCGTCTCGGTGGGTCCCGGACGTGGATCGGCGGCCGGAAGCGTGGTGGCATATTGCCTCGGCATCACACAGGTGGATCCCATCAAATATGACCTTCTGTTCGAACGATTCCTCAACCCTGACCGAATCTCGCTCCCCGATATCGACGTTGACTTTGACGATGACGGCCGCGCCGACGTGCTCCACTACGTGACCCAGCGCTACGGCGAGGAGAAGGTGGCCCACATCATCACCTTCGGCACCATGGCCGCCAAGAGCGCCATCAAGGATGTGGCCCGTGTGGAGCAGCTCCCTCTCCCCGAGGCCAACCGCCTGGCCAACCTCGTGCCGAAGCGTATGCCCGACGGGCCGGACGGCAAGACCCTCAAGACAAATCTGGGCAACTGCTACAAGTATGTGCCGGAATTCTCTCCGGAACTCAACTCATCGAATCCTCTCATCACCGAAACCCTCGAATATGCCCGGAGGCTTGAGGGAAACGTGCGCAACACCGGAGTCCATGCCTGCGGCGTGATCATCTGCCGTGATCCGATCACCGACTGGGTACCTGTGGCGACGGCTGTCGACAAAAACCCCGGCGCATCGGGCAACGACAAAATCATAGTCACGCAATATGAAGGCTCGATAATCGAGGACACCGGTCTGATCAAGATGGACTTCCTCGGTCTAAAGACCCTCTCGATCATCAAGGAGGCCATCCACAACATAAAACTGACCAAAGGTATCGACGTCGATATCGACACCATAGACATATCCGATCCCAAGACCTACGAGCTATATTGCGCCGGCAACACCACCGGAACATTCCAGTTCGAGTCTGCCGGAATGCAAAAATACCTGCGGGAGCTCCAGCCCTCCACATTCGAGGATCTCATAGCCATGAACGCCCTCTACCGTCCGGGGCCCATGGACTATATCCCCGACTTCATCGCGCGCAAGCATGGCCGCAGCCCCATCACCTACGATATTCCCATCATGGAGAAATATCTCAAGGACACATACGGGGTGACGGTCTATCAGGAGCAGGTCATGCTCCTGTCGAGATTGCTGGCCAACTTCACCCGCGGCCAGAGCGACACGCTGAGAAAGGCGATGGGCAAGAAGCTCATCGACAAGATGAACGAACTGGAGGGGCTCTTCATCAAAGGTGGCCAGGAGAACGGCCATGATCCGAAAGTGCTCTCGAAGATATGGGAGGACTGGAAAAAGTTCGCATCATACGCCTTCAACAAGAGCCACGCCACCTGCTATTCATGGGTGGCCTACCAGACAGCCTGGCTGAAGGCCAACTATCCGCCCGAATACATGGCGGCCATCCTCACGCGCAACCGCTCGGACATCACCAAGCTCACCGGATTCATGGACGAGTGCAAACGCATGAAGATCAAGGTACTCGGCCCCGACATCAACGAGTCGTTCATGGAATTCGGTGTGAACTCCCACGGCGACATACGCTTCGGACTCGCGGCCATCAAGGGTGTGGGCGAGAGCGTGGTCAAAGCCATCATAGACGAACGCACCGCCAACGGCCCGTTTGAAAGCGTCTACGATCTCGTAGAACGAGTGCCCGCGGGAAGCATCAACCGCCGCACGCTCGAAAACCTCGTCAATGCCGGAGCCCTGGACAGCTTCAAGGATATGAAACGTGAGGATTTCTTCTACGAGAATGCCAGAGGCGAGACCTTCGCCGAATCGGTGGTGCGCTACGGACAGGCTTTCCAGAACGACCGTATGTCGTCGGCCATGTCGCTCTTCGGCGACGATGCCGAGATGTCGACAGCCGGGCGTCCGCCCGTCACCCCCGCCCCCGACGGAATCCCGGCCCAGCGGCTCGAGAAAGAGCGCGAACTTGTGGGGATGTATCTCTCGGCCCATCCGCTCGACCCCTACTATATGGATCTCAACTACGGCACACGGACCATCAAGGGGTTCAACGAAGCCGAACCCGTGGAGGGCGCCGACATCACTCTCGGAGGAATGGTGGTGGACTTCCAGCAACGGCAGGGAAAGAAAGGTATGTTCGGAATACTGAAGATCGAAGACTATACCGGGTCGGTGGAGTTCATGATGTTCGGCCAGACTTTCATTGATTTCCGCAATTTCGGAATACCCGGCACCCCTATCCTCATCACCGGACAGTATCAGAGACGTTTCGCCGACTCCGACCTGCGGTTCAATATCAAGAATATCAAACTGCTCGACGAGGTGAAGGGCTCGCTTGTCCACTCCATCACCATCGAGCTCGACACCCCCCGCCTCACCCGCCAGCTCAAGGATATACTTGAGGAGGAGATGACATCCGGCGGCGGACGCGAAGGCGGAGAACTCGCCTTCCGTCTGTTCGATCCCGGGATCAACCGTTCCCTCAAGCTCCACTCATCGCGGAGAGTGCCGATCACACGCCGTCTCATCGACGCGCTCAACGATGAAAACTACAGTTTCAGCATAAACGACTGACATATCAAAATCATAAAAACAACATCAATTTCAAAACCATGACACTGACAGATCAGAACGTCCACGAGCTCATCGCCTCAGGCCAGCCCGTAGTAATCGACTTCTGGGCCACCTGGTGTGGTCCCTGCGTGAGAATGAGCCCTATCGTCGAGGAACTCGCCAAGGAATATGAGGGCAAAGCCATCATAGGAAAATACAATATCGAGGAGGAGAACGACCTTGCCGCAAAATACCGCATCATGTCAATCCCCACTATCCTCTTCTTCAAGAACGGCGAGCAGGTGAGCTCACTCCGTCTTGCCGGCGCACAGCCCAAGGCCACACTTGAGGAGCGCATCAAGCAGCTCATCGAGATGTAATCCGATAACAAGATAAAAAAGAGGACGGATCCGTGGATCCGTCCTCTTTTTTTATCTTGTCATTTCTTTCTTCCGGGCTTACTTGTCCTGGGCCTTCGCCTCCCAGCCGAGGGCGCTTGCTCCGAGCACAGCCGCGTCGGCCTCCTTGAGCTCGGAGAGGAGAAGTTTCACCTTACCCTTGAACTGCGGCATCATGTTGCGCTCCATCGACTCACGGATGGGGCGGAGCAGCAGCTCACCGGACTTGGCCAGACCACCGAAGAGGATAATGGCCTCGGGTGAGGAGAATGTGGTGAAATCGGCAAACGCCTCGCCAAGAATATTGCCGGTGTATTCGAAGATCTCCTGAGCGAGCTTATCGCCGGATACAGCCGCGTCATAGACATCCTTGGAGGTGATCTCCTCGATGGGAAGATTGCGGAGCACGGATTCATCCTTGCGCAGCTCAATGAACTCACGGGCGGTACGTGCCACTCCTGAAGCCGAGCAGTAGGTCTCCAGACAACCGGTGCGGCCACATCCGCACAGACGTCCATTGTTGCGCTTCATTATCACGTGACCCAGCTCACCCGCGAAGCCATCGTGGCCGTAAACGAGCTGACCGTTGATAACTATACCCGAGCCGACACCGGTGCCGAGGGTGATCATGATGAAATTCTTGAGACCGCGGGCGGCACCGTAGGTCATCTCGCCAATGGCGGCGGCATTGGCATCGTTGGTGATTGCCACCGGAATGCCGAACTTCTCGCTCACCATCTCGGCCAGGGGGAGCGGAGTGGGCCAGGGGATATTGACCAGACGCTCTATCATACCGGTGTAGAAATTGGCGTTCGGCGCGCCTATGCCGATACCGTGGATCTTGTCAACGGCATCGTTAGCCTCCATCAGACGGGTGAGTCCATCGTGGAGATCGTTGAGATAATCCTCGACGTTGTTATGCTTGAGTGTCTTTATAGACGAGCTGGCGATCACGGCGCCACGGGCATCTACGATGCCGAAAACAGTGTTGGTACCACCTATGTCGATACCGACTACGTAGGGTTTCATGCGGATGTGTTTAAATAGGTTCTTTATTGGTCTCTACAAATGTACATACAATTTCTAAGAATATACACTGTTTCCCCGAAATTTTTTAGCAAACATATTGGATAGGCAGAAGATCCCGGCTATATCCGTGCCGTGAAAGAATGTTCCGGCAATTGTGACAACCTGTTATTCAAGCTGCTTTTTTACAAGGTTTGCGATAACTTGTGTGAATTGAGAGATATCTCCGTTTACACTGGCATTTTCAAGAGCCTTCATATAATCCTCTCTCATTTCCACAGGGACGATAGTCCAGGGATAACCGCCGGATGCGAGCATGGCATTAAGGATAAAACGACCCATTCTTCCGTTTCCATCCATATACGGGTGTATGAAGACAAATATGAAATGACCAAGTATCGCACGAACACGCGCGTCCGGCTCTTCAGCCATCAGATTAAAAAGCACCGGCATTGTATCAGCCACCGCCTCAGGGTTGAGCGGAATATGTTTCGACCCCCTGATATATACCTGACTCCTGCGATACCCTATAAGGTCCGAGGCTTTCAAAATACCTGTGGTTACAAACGGCATCCACATCTGCCTGTACCAAGAGCCATGATCACTGCTGACGACCTCGCCGGCATTGTCTCCTTCAAGAATTTTCCTTATTGATTCCTTTACAGCATTGAACGCCTGATAGTATCCACGCGCTACAAGGGCACGCTTATGCTCCTTGTCTTCTTTATCAGGTTGCCAGTTTCCGGAACGGACTTTCTCGACAAGTTCCTTTGATATCTGATAACCTTCTATTGACAGGGAATGGTAGGCATCTTCCAGATATTTTTCATCAACATTGCGGATATAGTTCTGCAAATCAACTGAATTTTCAGGCTTAAAAGGGAAATTTTCAATTACCTGCCCGCGCATATTTGCCCACATCTGCCGTATCCTCGTTGCATAAGGGGATATTTCAGGTCTGTAGGGAGTTGTCCGGGCCGAGATAAATGGGTCAGTCTCCGTGACTTTATACCCAAATTCTTTCATTGTCCCAAGTATTTCATCGGCAAAATCAGCCTGAACGTTATTTCGGAAAGCTCCGGCCATCCGTCCGGCGCGTGTAGTCGCTCCGATCTCCACAAGATAACGCAAAACTTCTGACGCATCTTTGACCATTGAGAGACAAGTCCTGGCAGAAATCTCGTCACGCTCAAAATATGCCGGTGAAGCATAGATCAAGGCTTCCTCTAACGAATAAAGCCTTAACCCATATTGAGGTTCAACATAAGAGACGGCAGGAATCTCACTCCTGACAGACAGTATGGAATGACCATAAGGCAGGTTTACGGTATTGTTTGATGCTTCAGGAGCTTTTATAACCAGTTGTGTTGGAACAGTAGTCTTTCCGGAAAGAATATCAAGGGACTGATCCGGCATCAGAATCCAATCATCACCGAATCTGGAATTGAGATAGACTTTTATAAAATGCCAATATGACGTGTACCATACAGTGGTATCTCCCTCGCTGCCCGGGCGAGAAGGTATGTACCACCCTTTCATAACCTCCTGCAACCACCCGTTGTCCAATAATCGTTTAAGATGAACGCGAGATAATTGCTCTGTACCTTTAAGTACAAGATTCGGATTCTGTTGTTGCAGAATATGCAGCTGTTCAAGTGAGTCAGCCATAAGCTGTTCGATAGTCGCCATAATGATATTAATAATGTTGAGTCAGTGTTACTCGTTTTTGTTGAGTTTGTATTACTCGTTTTTATTGAGTTTGTGTTACTCGTTTTTGTTGCAAAGATAGTGATTTGATTCAAGGGGGCAAAATAATAATTCCCGGAGGGTGGTGTTTACATTTTGGAGCGCCGGACAACTATTTTGTTTAATTTTTTAATTTTTTATTGAAATTTGCTTGCATTTCGTTTTAAAAGCTGTAAATTTGCCAAAAATTCAATACGGAATCCTAAAAATATATAACCGAAACTGTTTATGAAAAAATTCTACACATCGCTTTTCGCTGTTCTGATGGGATGTGCCGTCCTGGCAGCCCAAAGTGTGGGGGCGCCCTCACGAGTGATTTCCGCTGATGATGGAGCGCAGGTGACACGCACCCTCAAGCCGGAGCGCAAAGCTCACAAGGCCCGCAAGGTGCTCACCCGCGAAAGGCAGCTTGACGAGACAAGATTGTCACAGGTGATGAAGGCGGCTCCCGTACTGCCCGAGAATCCCCCATACATAACCGACCGCCCCGAGGGTGATGCCCAGCTCTACACCAAGACCGGCATCGGCTATGGCTACAACTGGTTTGTAGGACTCTACTCCGAGCAGCTCGAAGGCTCCCTTTCGGAAATCATCACCGCACCCGACGGAGTCACGGTCTATATGAGCCGTCCATTGTCGCAATATACCACCGACGGCTGGATCAAGGGAACCCGCAGCGGGGATGAGATCACATTCCAGCTTCCCCAGCTTGTCCTCAGGGAGGATTATATGGGAACAATCTACGAGGACTTCGTGATGTGTCTCGAATTCATCGCCGATGAGGAGGATCCGACTGCCGGATGGTACTATCCATGCGAGAACCAGACGTTCACATTGAAAGTCAATGACAGCGGCATTCTGACGGAGGCCGACCAATCCATAATGATCGGTCACTGCGCATTGGTTGACGGCGAATGGTCATGGCAGGGAAACGGAGATCTGGGACTGGCATTCACACCACTCACAGACAAACCCGTGGCTGTTCCTGCAACTGCTGTATTCGAGAACTGGTGGCTGACCGGAGCTGAAAGCTATACGGCCAGAGGTGTCTCGGTAAGCATCGACGGCCGTAAGGTCTACATCAAGGGTCTTTTCAATGATATGCCCGATGCCGCCGTAGAGGGTGACCTCGATGAGACGACAAACAAAGTGACCGTCAAGTCAGGACAATACCTCGGTGAATACTGGGATATGGCAATGACAACCTATTTCATTGCCGCCAATGCCAAGCTTGACACACAGACATGGAAATACAGCTATACGATGCGCGATGATCTCGTGTTTGACTACGATCCACAGGCAAAATCGCTCAAGAGCATCAACTCATACGCCATATCCGTGACCAAAGACAGGATCTATTATATCACTGTCCAGCGCAAGCCGTTTATACGGTATCAGTCGGTCGACAACGTAAAGGTGACATCGCTTATCACCCCGATCTACGACATTTATTATCCGGAAGAGCCCGAATACGGCTACTATGGCGAACTGTCGTTCACACTCCCCAATATCGACGCCGATGATCAGGTGCTGGATACATCCAAGCTCTACTGGAATCTCATCATGGACGATGAAGTGTTCGTGTTCATGCCCGACGAGTATTTCTCGCTCGATGACAATATGACGAATGTGCCCTATACATTCAACGATGGGAATGACTTCGAATGTGAGGACGGCTCCTGCTGGGTGCTCATCTATCCCGAAGGGTATGAGAATCTCGGCGTGCGGTCAGTCTACGTGGACGGTGACAACACCGTGACCTCCGACATCATGTGGGTGCCCGGATTTGAGTCAGCACTCAGAGATGTCACCATAGGCTCCACCGAGATCAAGGCTGTACGCTACTATGACCTGCAGGGCCGCGTGGTGGAGAATCCTTCCGCCGGACTCTATATCCGTTCCGTCACCTTCGCCGACGGCCGTGTGAAAAACTCCAAAGTCGTAAAACGCTAATCCCCCGATCACCAAGATGAAACTTACACGAACCATCATATCAATGGCCGCGTGGCTGGCAATGACCACCCAGGCCACCGGAGCTGAGCTGGATTTCAGCTACAACAACTCAGGCAATGAGCTTGACATCTATGGCTTTGCCAAAATGGAGACATACGACATCGCCATCCGTATCGACGACCCGTCGCTGGTGGGGAGCAAAGTGAAAGGATTTGAAGTCCTTGCCCCCTCGACCGGAACATCCGGCCACTCGGGCTGGATCTCGACCGAACTAAAGCTCGAAAAGAAGGTCAACAAGCCCAACGTTGCCTCAAAGGCAGGATCGGTGGACCAGGACGGCTACCTGCGCATCATGTTCGATGAGCCGTACACCATCACCGAAGAAGGTGTCTATGTGGGCTACTCACTCACCGTCGACAAGCTCATGGATGAGTTTGACGCCTATCCCATCTCTGTGGTGGAAGGCACGGATGTGAACGGTCTCTACCTTCACACCTCCCGCAGCCGTCTGAAATGGGTGGAATATTCCGAGCGTCTCGGGGCTGTCAGCACCATGTCGGTGCTCCTCGAGGGTGATTTCCGCGACGATGCCGCGAGGGTGTCCATGGCCGACATGGCCTATCTCCCCGTCGGCAAAGCCTCGACAATAGAAGCCAATATCACCAATCATGGAGCCAAGGAGATCTCAACCATAAACTACAGCTACAAGATCGGCGACGTGGAGGGCACGGGAGAATACAGATTCCCCACCCCCGTCCGCGCCAGCTTCGGAGCCACCGTATCCGCACCGCTCCCAGTTAATGCCATCCAGCAGCTCGGTGTCTATGATCTCACACTCACCATCGACAAGGTGAACGGCTCGGAGAACGCCGACATAGCCCGCACCGCCGAGGCCAAGGCTGAGGTGCTCCCGTTCGTGCCTGTCAACCGTCCTCTTGTCGAGGAATACACGGGAATGTGGTGTGGCTACTGCCCGGTCGGCTATATCGCACTCGAGACCATGCGCAAGGAGTTCGGCGGCTCGTTCATCGCCGCAGCCTATCATGACAGCGACGAGGTCGCCACCGTGGAGGAGTTTCCATCATATATCGACGGTTTCCCCTCAAGCTACATGAACCGCGGAGAGAATGAGGTCTATCCGGCCGACATCCCCACCGAATGGCAGCTGTTCCGCAAAACCGTGCCCGTGGCCGACATCGACGTGACCGTCGAATGGACCAACGCCGAGCAGTCACGCCTCACAGCCACCTCCACCGTCCGCTTCACCAAGGATATGGACGGCTCAGACCTGATGGTGGGCTACATACTCATAGCCGACGGTCTCACCAACCCGGAATGGAAGCAGAGCAACTATCTCTCCGGCGATGACACTCTTGAAGGGGAGTGTGCCGATCTCTTCATCAATGGCGGAGACTATGTCTACGGACTTGTCTACAACGACGTAGTGCTCAGCCCCGAGGGTATATATGGTGTCGAGGGCTCCGTTCCCGCCGAGATCAAGGCCGATACCCCTTACACCCACACTTTCAGCTTCGACACGGACGCCGTGGTGAATCTTGACGGCGAACCGGTGATCCAGGATCCCGGCAAACTGAGGGTGATAGCATTCCTCTATGACTATTATACCGACGAAGCCATCAACGCCAATACCTCCGACTATGCCGACGGCAATCCCTTCTCGGCGCTCGGCAATATCAGCGCCAACGGCTCGGATGTCAAGCGCACCGACTACTTCGACCTCCAGGGACGCCGCATCTTCAAGCCTGCCTCAGGCTTCTATCTCAAGGCCGAAAAGATGTCCGACGGAACATCACGCGTAAAGAAAGTGGTGGTGAAGTAAACCTGTCAAGATACTTTTTTCATAATTGATTCCGATAGGGAAAATTTCCACTCCAAGCCGAAGGGTACGGCAAGGATGGAAGTTTTCCCTCTTTCTTATAAAAAAGAGTTCTAATTATTTGTAAATGTGCAACTTTTCATATATATTTGTAGAAATATAAAAAACACACATTAGTTATGCTATTATGGGAAAGATAAAAAACATTTTGCTCATCATGCTATTGATTCCGGTTCTCGGCATAGTGTCGTGCGGTGATGATCCTGATGGTTGCGAGCCGATATATATAAAACTTAACATAACCGGCGCAGAATACAAGGACAAGGGGAAACACGGATATTTCGTCGAGTTTGGCAAAGATGGAGGGAATTTCACCCTCACCTCTGCCGACAGCAACAATAGCTGTGAATTCTATAAGATTGTCCACGATGGATCAACGGTCTACCGGGATATGATCGAATATGCGGAGGGAACTCCCTTCGAGCAATATTCATGGAGCTGGGGGACTATCAGACAGACAAGCGCCCCGGATGAGCCGTATGCCTACGAGATCCGGATTGTCCCGTCAGACGGGCCATCAAGACGTAGCGCTGCAATAGAAGTAGGTCAGTATCCTTGGATAAACTACATCACTATAGTCCAGGAGGTCAAATAAAAGAGTATTGTTATGGCAAAGATTAAAATTATTCTGTTTCTCTCCATATTCATCCAGGTGCTCACACTTGTGTCATGCGATGACGAACCCAATGTGGATGATAAACCGGTTTATATAGAGCTTGACATAAAGGGAGCGGACTACACGAACAAAGGGAAGCATGGTTATTTTGTGGAATTCGGCAAACAGGGGGGAAGTTTTTCATTCTCGTCAGACAGTCTCCCCTACTTTAAAGGCAGCGGAGAGTTTGATATGCTTGTAGCTGACGGCAAAACCGTCTTCAGAGCAGAGATAGGACATCCGGAGGGAACTCCTTCCGGGGAGTATTCATGGAGCTGGGGGACGATCAAACAGATAAGCGCCCGGATGGAACCGTATGCCTACGAGATCCGGATTGCCCCGTTGGACGCTCCGGACAGACGCGTGGCTGAAATACACGTAGGTCATTATCCGTATATGAATACCGTCAGCATAGTCCAGGATGGCAAATGATGATTCCAATCCGGATACAGCGGCGGGAAACCGGCAGGCCTGATGGAATTTTTTCTCTGATTTTTTTATCCTATTAGGGGATTTCTTCGTAATTTTGCCAAAAATTACCCTCTAAGATATAGTATGTACAGGACTAATACCTGCGGAGAACTCCGCCTCAGTGACGCCGGCAAGACAGTGACCTTGGCCGGATGGGTGCAGCGCGCCCGCAAGATGGGCGGCATGACTTTTGTCGATGTCCGCGACCGATATGGAATCACTCAAGTGGTGTTTGACAACGATACCGACGCCTCGCTGTGCGAGAGCGCCAACAAGCTCGGACGCGAGTTTGTTGTGCAGGTGACCGGCAACGTTGCCGAGCGTACCAGCAAGAATCCCCATCTTCCCACCGGCGATATAGAGATCATCGCCACAGATCTCAAGGTGCTCAACCGCAGCGATGTGCCTCCGTTCACCATCGAGGATGAGACCGACGGCGGAGATGACCTGCGCATGAAATACCGTTATCTCGACCTTCGCCGCGGCTGTGTGCGCGCCAATCTGGAGCTTCGCCACCGTATGGCCTTCGAGATACGCCGCTATCTCGACTCGAAAGGCTTCCTTGAGGTGGAGACCCCGGTGCTCATCAAATCGACCCCCGAGGGAGCGCGCGATTTCGTGGTGCCCTCGCGCATGAATCCCGGCGAGTTCTATGCCCTGCCCCAGTCACCCCAGACTTTCAAGCAGCTTCTCATGGTGAGCGGTTTCGACCGTTACTTCCAGATTGTGAAGTGTTTCCGTGACGAGGATCTCCGCGCCGACCGTCAGCCGGAGTTCACCCAGATCGACTGCGAGATGTCGTTTGTCGAGCAGGAAGATGTGCTCAATATGTTCGAGGGTCTGGTGAAACATATTTTCCGTTATGTCAAGGATATTGACTTCACCGAGCCTTTCCCCCGTATGACCTGGGCCGATGCGATGCGTCTTTACGGCTCCGACAAGCCCGACACCCGTTTCGGCATGGAGTTTGTGGAGCTCAAGGATCTCACCGAGGGTCACGGTTTCGCCGTGCTCGACGACGCACCATACGTGGGAGCCATCGTGGCCCCCGGCTGTGCAGGCTATACCCGCAAGCAGCTCGACCAGCTCACCGACTTCGTGAAGCGTCCCCAGATAGGCGCGAAAGGGATGATGTGGGTCAAGGTCGAGGAGGACGGTTCCATCAAATCGTCAGTTGGCAAATTCTACTCCGAGGATGACCTCCGCAAGTGGACCGAGCGCGCCGGAGCAGGCAAGGGTGACCTTATGCTCATCCTGGCCGGCGAGACCATGAAGACCCGCAAGCAGCTGTGTGAGCTCCGTCTTGAGATGGGTTCACGCCTGGGACTCCGCGATCCGCAGAAATTCTCCTGCCTGTGGGTGATCGACTTCCCCCTCTTCGAGTGGGACGACGAGACCCAGCGTTACTATGCGATGCACCATCCCTTCACCGCTCCCAATCCCGAGGATATCCATCTTCTTGACAGCGACACCGGAGCCGTGCGCGCCACCGCATACGATATGGTGGTCAACGGCAACGAGCTGGGTGGCGGCTCGATCCGAATCCACGAGGCAGAGCTGCAGGACAAGATGTTCCGTCTGCTCGGACTCAGCGAGGAGGACGCACAGTATAAGTTCGGCTTCCTGATGAATGCCTTCAAGTATGGCGCACCCCCTCACGGCGGCCTCGCCTTCGGTTTTGACCGTTTCGTCAGCATCCTGGCCGGTCTTGACTCGATCCGCGACGTTATCGCCTTCCCCAAGAACAACTCAGGCCGCGACATGATGATCGACGCCCCCTCAGCCATCGACGAGTCACAGCTCGACGAGCTGCAGATCCGCCTCGATCTGAAGGAAAAGTAGCCACAGACCAAGAAATAACCTCTAACCCACAGAACCTACTTGCCCACACTACAGGATATTGTAGGCGCCATAGAGTCATTTGCCCGTCCGGGACTCCAGGAACCCTGGGATAACACAGGATGGCAACTGGCACCGACATCCCCCGCCACCACTGAGTGCACGGGGGTGTTGGTGTGTCTTGACGTGACTCCCCAAAGCGTCGACGAGGCTGCCGCCGAAGGCTGCAACCTCATCATCTCCCACCATCCCCTGATCTTCAAGGGACTGAAATCAATCACAGGCGCCACTCCGGCCGAGCGCGCGGTGATAGGAGCGTTGTCGGCCGGAATAGCGGTCTATTCCTCCCATACAGCCCTCGACAGTGCCTCGCAGGGGGTGAGCCATGAGCTCGGGAAGTGTCTCGGCCTCACCGGCATGAGCGTCCTGTCGCCGGGAGCCAACCCAGATGAAGGTCTTGGTGTGACCGGTACATTTGACCCGCCGCTATCCCCCGCCGAACTGATCGACCGCGTCAAGGAGGTCTACGGGTCGCCTATGGTGCGTGTCACCCGTGGCAGGGAGGGGGCAACGATAGGCCGTGTGGCGCTCTGCAGCGGTTCGGGCGGTGAGTTCATACCGCTCGCCATCAGATCAGGAGCAGACGCCTATATCACTTCCGACGTGCGTTATCACGACTTTCTTGACTACGGGCGCGACATACTCATAGTCGACACCGGTCATTTTGAGAGCGAAAAATGCACTAAATCAATTTTTTCACGGATAATTTCCGAAAAATTTCCTAACTTTGCAGTCCGTATGTCGCAGAGCGAGCAAAACCCCGTAGCATACGTCTGACAGCGTCAAAAAGATAAACACGAAATATGGCAAAAGAGACTAAAAACGACCAGACCCTCTCGGTGGAGCAGCGCCTCCGCGCTCTCTACGAGCTGCAGACCATTCTCTCCAAGATTGACGGCATCCGCACTATCCGCGGTGAGCTTCCCGACGAGGTGCGCGACCTCGAAGACCAGATCGAGGGGCTCCACACCCGAATCGACAAATACCGTGCGGAGATCGAAGAGCTCCGCTCCAAGTCGGCTCAGGAGCATCACAAGATCGAGGCTGCCCAGGCTCAGATAGCCACCTACAAGACCCAGCTCGACAATGTGAGAAACAACCGCGAGTTTGATCTTCTCTCGAAAGAGATAGAATTCCAGACCCTTGAGATCCAGCTCTCCGAGAAGCGCATAGGCCAGTTTGCCCGCGAGACCGAAGCCCGCAACAACGACATCGCCGCCGCCGAGGAGACACTCATCGACCGCAACCACATCCTTGCCGACAAGCGCCACGACCTCGAGGAGATCGTCTCCGAGACCAAGAAAGACGAGGAACGTCTGCGTATGCAGGCCAAGGATCTCGAGGCAAAGATCGACGACCAGCGTCTGCTCAATGCCTTCAAGCGTATCCGCAAGAACGCCCGCAACGGCCTCGGCGTGGTCTATGTGCAGCGCAATGCCTGCGGCGGATGCTTCAACCGCATCCCGCCCCAGAAGCAGATGGAGATCAAGATGCACAAGAAAATCATCGTCTGCGAATATTGCGGACGCATCATGATCGACCCCGAACTTGCAGGCGTGACACCCGATTTCTCCGCCCAGTAAATTAACTCCCCTCAGAACAATATGGAAAAAATCCTCCCAGGAAAATATGTGGAGATCGCATACGAACTCTACGAAATCCACCCCGACGGCAAGGAAGACCTTGTCCACACAGTAGAACCCAAGGACGCCGAACGTTTCATCTTCGGCATCACACCCGGACTCATCAAGCCTCTGGCCCATGCGCTGGAAGGCCTGGAGCAGGGACGTGATTTCGATGTAGTCGTGCCCGCATCACAGGGATTCCCCTACAATCCCGACGACGTGGCCACACTGGACCGCGATATCTTCATCGACGACAAGGGCAACTTCGACTCCGAGAAAATATTTGTCGGCGCCCGTGTGCCCATGATCACAGCCGACGGCTACCAGATAGCCGGAAAGGTGCTCGAGATCACCCCGGCCCATGTCAAGATGGACTTCAACCACCCCCTCGTAGGCAAGGACCTGCGTTTCAAGGGCAATGTGGTGACAGTCCGCGATGCCACGGAGCAGGAGCTCCATCCCACCTGCGGCTGCGGCGGCGGCGGTTGTGGCGGCGGCTCATGCGGCGGCGGTGACTGCGGCGATGGCGGATGCTGCGGAGGATGTAACTAAGCAACATAATCTAAAATCAGAAACATACAGTACATACCAACCAATGGCAACAACTGCAGACTTTAAAAACGGAATGTGCCTCGACATCGACGGCCAGTACTTCTTCATCGTTGAATTCCTCCACGTGAAACCCGGCAAAGGCCCGGCTTTCGTGCGCACAAAACTCAAGAATGTCCAGACCGGACGTGTGCTCGACAAGACCTGGAACTCCGGCGTGAAGGTCAACGAGGTTCGCATCGAGCGTCGCCCCTACCAGTACTCCTACAAGGATGACATGGGCTATCACTTCCTCCACACCGAGACCTGGGAAGAGGTGATCATCCCCGGCGAGAGCATCGAGGGCGTACAGTTCCTCAAGGACGGCGATATCTGCGAGGCTATGGTACACGCCGAGTCAGACACCATCCTCACCTGCGAGATGCCCACCACCGTGACCCTCGAGATCACATACACCGAGCCCGGCATCAAGGGCGACACCGCCACCAACACCCTCAAGCCCGCAACCGTGGAGACCGGAGCCGAGGTGCGCGTGCCCCTCTTCTGCAACATCGGCGACAAGATCGTGGTGGATACCCGCGACGGTTCCTACAAGGAGCGCGTGAAGTAATATCCGTCACACGACACACATACAGATCAATGCACAGGCGCCCGGGAGAGGTTGAGACTCAACACTCCCGGGCGCTCCGTTGTTTATCTATCATGTGCAGAATCCCGTTTCACTATTCTCCCAGACACACATGACAACAGATTTCACACCTCCGCTCCCGATAGAGACACATCCTTTCCCCCCGTTTCTGCCTCACGGAGCAAAAGTGCTCATCATGGGCACATTTCCACCCAAGCCCGTGAGATGGAGCATGGACTTCTACTATCCCAACAAAACCAACGACTTCTGGAAAGTCATGGGCATCATATTCTACGGCGATGCCACCCGTTTCCGTGACCCTGCCACCGGAGGATTCCGACGCGATGAGATAGAACGTTTTCTCACCGACAAAGGGATCGCTCTCCACGACACCGGACGCGAAGTGCGCCGACTGCGCGACAATGCCTCGGACAAGTATCTCGAGATCGTGACCCCGGTTCCCCTCGCCGGTCTGCTCGCTGAGATTCCGATGTGTCACACCATAGCCACCACCGGCGAGAAAGCCGCCGGAATCACAGCCACCCTCACCGGCACCGAGGTGCCCGCGATGGGGAAAAATGTGGTGAGCGGCGACGGACTGACCATCTGGCGTATGCCGTCGACGAGCAGGGCCTACCCCCTCGCCCCCGAAAAGAAAGCCGAGTATTATGCCACCCTCTTCCGCTCGGTCGGAATCCTCTGAAACCACAAAAAGCATACGTATATGATCATCAATATCCTCCTCCTGACAGTCGGACTGGTGCTGATACTCGGCGGTGCGAACTATATGACCGACGGTTCGGCCGCCATCGCCAAAAAGCTCGGTATGTCCGACTTCATCGTAGGTCTGACCATCGTTTCGATGATGACCAGCGCACCCGAGCTGGTGGTATCCATAATGAGTGCCTCAAATGCCTCGACTGACATGGCCATCGGCAATATCGTGGGTTCGAACATATTCAACATCCTTGTCATCATCGGTGTGGTGGCCATGATAAGGCCTATAGAGGTGACACGCGGAGTGCTCATCAACGAGATCCCCCTTGTGATACTCTCGTCGGCAGTGCTCTTCGTGATGGGATGCTCGCCATATATCGACGGGACGCCAATGGTGCTCACACGGGTCGACGGCATACTCCTCCTGCTCTTCTTCGTGATATTCATGCGCTACACCATAGCGTCGGCACACAAGGCACCTGCCACCGATCCTGTGGCCGAGGATGGTCAGAGACAGAAGCCTCTACCCACGTGGAAAGCCCTGGTCTTTCTATCCGGCGGTCTCGCCGCCCTGATCTTCGGGGGTCAATGGTTTGTGGATGGTGCAGCCGGCATAGCCCGCGGACTCGGATGGTCCGAAGCTCTCATAGGCCTCACCATACTCGCCGCGGGCACATCTCTGCCGGAGCTGGCCACATCGGCCGTAGCAGCCATGAGAGGCTTCTCAGGCATCTGCCTCGGCAATGTCATAGGCTCATGTATATTCAATATTTTCTTCGTTCTCGGAGCTACGTCAACTATTATGCCTCTGCAGTTCGGCAACATCACCATCGTCGACCTCGGTGTGCTCGTGGCAGCCTCATGCCTGTTCTGGATATTCGGATGGTTCTTCCGTCTCCGCACCATCACCCGCGCCGAGGGAGCAGTACTTTTCCTCGCCTATATCGGTTATATGGTCTACCTTTACTCGCAACAAGTTACCGTTTAGAGAAAGGATACAAAGCTTTTCTGTCCATTTGTATCCTTTCCCTGACCGGTAAAAAAAGTATGTCCCGGCGACAATTAAGTCGTCGGGACCATACTTTGCAAAGGTGTGACAAAAGGAGTAGCCCATAGGAGAATCGAACTCCTCTTTCAAGAATGAAAATCTTGCGTCCTAACCGATAGACGAATGGGCCGGCTTAACCAAGAAAGCCACCCTGTTTTAACGGGATGGAATGCTTTTATCAGGCAGCGAGCTTGGCGATGTGATGGGCCAGCTTGCTCTTGAGGTTGGCAGCTTTGTTCTTAGAGATCGCGTTCTTGGAAGCGAGACGGTCGAGCATGGCGCCGATCTTACGGAATGCGGCCTCTGCCTCAGCCTTGTTGGTCATCTTGCGAAGGTTGCGGACAGCGTTGCGGGCTGTCTTGGCGTAGTAACGGTTGCGGAGACGACGTGCTTCTGTCTGACGGATTCTTTTAAGTGATGATTTATGATTTGCCATCTTTATTAAATCTCTTTAATTTCTTTGTTGTTCTTGATTAAGTTGCTAACTTGTAGCCCATAGGAGAATCGAACTCCTCTTTCAAGAATGAAAATCTTGCGT